>JBOGHK010000150.1:0-25473 GCA_050744325.1 Acidimicrobiales bacterium | reverse complement strand
GGGGGGACGCAACCGGCGCCGGCACGAACCCTCGGCGCGTGCCCGTCAACGCCGCGGCGACTGTGGCCCGGACGCACGGCGAAGGTGCACCATCTGCGGGAACAGGTCGGCGAACTCGGTCGGCTCCTCGAGGACGAGTCCCGCCTGATCGGCCCATCGGTGGTTGCTACGGTCCCGCCATGCCTGCGTCACGGGCCGAGATCGGGTTCTGCTTCGACCGCATCCTGCCGCCGACGCTGGTCGTCGACGTCGCCCGACGACTCGAGGCCGGCGGTGCCGACCGTATGTGGGTGATCGAGGACTGCTTCTACACCGCCGGGGTGAGCCTGGCCTCGGCCGCGCTGGTGACCACCGAGCGGCTGGGGGTCGGCTTGGGGATCCTGCCAGCGGTCGCCCGCAACCCGGCGGTCACGGCGATGGAGATCGCGACCTTGGCCGGTCTCGCGCCTGACCGCCTCGACGCGGGCATCGGTCACGGTGTGCAGGACTGGATGGCCCAGATGGGCGCCCGCACACCGTCGCCGGTGACGACCCTCGAGGAGGTGCTGGTCGCGGTCCGGCGACTACTCGCCGGTGAGCGGGTCACGATGCACGGCCGCTACGTCCATCTCGACGACGTGCAGCTCGACCAGCCGCCGCCCTCGCCGCCCCGGCTGCTGGCTGGGGTTCGTGGGCCGAAGTCGCTGGCGATGGCGGGGCGCGCCGCCGACGGTGTCGTCCTCGCCGAGCCGGCCAGTCCGTCGTACGTGCGCTGGGCGCGCGACCAGGCCGGCAACCCACCGGGCTTCCACGTCGCGGTGTTCGGCGCACTCTGCATCGATGCCGACCGCGCCACCGCCTACCAGCGCATGGCGCCCTGGATCGCCGAGCGCCTCGATCCGCCGAGCGCTGGCTTCCAGGTGCTGCCGTTCTTCGACGACCTCGTGGCACGGCACAAGGAGCAGGGCAACGACGGCCTGGTGACCATGCCCTCCGATTGGTGGACCGAGCTGGGCCCGATCGGCACTCCCGACGACGCCGCCGCCCACATCGAGGCGCTCGAGGCGGCCGGCGTCGACAGCATCGGCCTCTACCCGAAGCCCCGGGTCAGCGAGTCCGAACCCCGGGTCGACGAGTTGCTGGCCCTGGTGACGTTGCTGCGTTAGCTGGTGGCGATACCGCTCACGGCGGCGAGTTGAGGTAGGCCTCGGTCAGGTACCGCGGATGTCCTCGTCGACGTCGGCGGGCTGGCGCAGGTTGGCGACGTGGACGTACCCGCGACCGTAGGGGGCCACCTTCCGCGTGATCGTCGGGTGCCGGACGCGTCGTGGCAGCGAGAACCACAGCGCCACCCACCGCTGCATCGGCCGGAGCTCGGCAAAGGTGCGGGCTCGCTTCAGGAAGATCCCGACCGATACCGGCTCGACGTGCACCGGGCCGACCTCGTCGAGGTGCGCCATGACGGCCTCGAAGATCGGCCGCTCGTGCGGCGGGCCGGTGGCGAAGTACTCGTCCAGCGTCATGGCCGGCGCGCACTCGTGGGGCTGGCCGGCCCGCCCGAACTGGCGACCGCACTCGGGGCAACGCCACGCCGCCACGCGTCAGCCTCTCCGACGTGGCGTCGGCGATCCCGCCACCGTCGGGCCACCGACGACACTGAGCGCGACGAGACCGGCGAGCACGGCGCCGGTGACGATGACCGGTTCGCCGGTGAAGCTCGACGCCAGGATCAGGACCGCTCCAACCGGAGCGGCGTAGGTGCGCATGAACCCTGGCGGCTTCGACGCCGCATGCAACACCCACATGGCCACGAGGTAGAGCGCCACCGGGACGGTGAACGTCCAGGCAGTCTCGAGATCGGTCAGCACGGAATGGCCGGTCACCTGGTCGACGGTGACCGCAAGCCCCGCGCCCACCGCGGCTGCGCTGGCGAACACCACGTAGTGCCCGTAGCCCCAGACGAACGCACCGCTGAGCCGGTCCTCGAAGGTTCGTCTCGCACGCTCGGTGACCCGTCCAGCCGGCATGTCGAAGTACAGCCACCACATCGAGAACATGGTCAAAGCGGCGCCGACGACGACGGTGGCCAGGTCGCCGAAACTCGCATCGGCGTCGAGGGCGGCCTGGACGCCCAGCGTCGCAGCGAGCACGGACTCGCCGAGCACGATGATCGTGAACAGCCCATACCGCTCGACGATGTGGCTTGGATGCCAGGCGGTACGACCAGCCGCCTCGGCCCAGACCGGGACCGCCAGCTCGGCCACGACCAACGCCACCGCGCTCGGCAGCAACTGGTCGTCGCTCGCCAGGAGCCGCAGCGCCCAGCCGATCTGCACGACGGTCACGCCCCCCGCGTAGCGCAGCGCAGAAGCGCGACCCTCGGGATGCGCCGCCGCCGCACGCAGCCACTGGGCCACCGCCGCGAGCCGCATGACGACGTAGCCCGCCGTCATCACGGCCAGATTCTGATGGTCGAAGGCCCGTGGTACCCCGGCTGCCAGGATCAGGACCCCGCTCATCTGGACCAGGACCGCGACCCGGTAGATGGCGTCGTCGGTGTCGTACGCCGAGGCGAACCAGGTGAAGTTCATCCACGCCCACCAGACCGCGAAGAACGCGAGGGGGTACGCCGCCAACACGTCACCGGCGTGACCGTCGACCAGGCCGTGGTGCAGGCTCCCCGACGCCTGGGCGACCGCGACCACGAAGGTCAGATCGAAGAACAGCTCGAGCGGCGTCGACGCCCGATCGCTCTCGGCGGGGTCGCGGGGGGCCATCCTGACGTGGAGGTCCACGGCGATCGCTATCGGCCTACGGCCCGGTCGTCGGACAGATCGCGCCTGCCACCGTGGGCGCACACCGGTCGAGCGGCCCTGGGGCCTACGGCCCGGTCGTCGGACAGATCGCGCGTGCGACGGTGGGTGTGCAGCGGTCGAGCGCCCTTCGCGGCTACCCGGCCGCCGCGCCGGTGGCGTCGTCGTCGTGCCATCGTGGCGACTGTACGACGGACGGAGCCGGGCGCAGCGACCCATCGCCGACCAGCTCGTCACCGACGAGCGTGCGGTACAGCTCGGCGTAGAGGCCCCCCTGGAGCAACAGCTCGTGGTGCCGTCCCCGCTCGACGATCCGGCCCCGGTCGACCACCAGGATCAGGTCGGCCTCGGTGATCGTCGACAGGCGATGGGCGATCACCAGGCTGGTGCGGCCTGCCATGCCCTCGGCCAACGCGCGCTGGACCAGTGCTTCGTTCTCGCTGTCGAGGTGGCTGGTGGCCTCGTCGAGTATCACCACCGCGGGGTCCTTGACGAGCATCCGCGCGATGGCCAGGCGCTGCTTCTCGCCCCCAGACAGCCGGTACCCGCGTTCGCCGACCACGGTGTCGTAGCCCTCGGGCAGCGCGGCGATCACCTCGTGGATCTGGGCCGCCCTGCACGCCCGTTCCAGGTGGGCCGACGTCGCGTCCGGGCGGGCGTAGCGCAGGTTGTTGGCCACCGTGTCGTGGAACAGGTGCGGATCCTGAGCGACGACGCCGATCACCCGCCGCAACGACGCCTGGGTGACGTCACGGACGTCGACGCCGTCGACCCGCACGGCGCCCTCCGTAACGTCGTACAGCCGGGGCACCAGGCTGGCCAGCGTGCTCTTCCCCCCGCCTGACGGGCCGACCAACGCCACCGTCTGGCCCGGCTCGATGGTGGCGTCGACGCCGCGCAACACGTAGCCGCCGTCGACTGCCTCGGGGACATCGGCGCCGTTGCTCGACGGCGCCGCGACATTGGGGTCGAGCTCGAGCGTGGCGACGAGCGGCTCGGACGGGTAGCGGAACCAGAGCTCGTCGACCTCGATGCGCCCTGCGACTTCGCCCAGGTCGACCGCTCCCGGCCGGTCGTCGAGGGGGTTGGGTGTGTCGAGGACCTCGAACACGCGGTCGAAGGACACGATCGCGCTCATCACGTCGACCCGGGCGTTGGTGAGCGCGGTCAGCGGCCCGTAGAGCCGGGTGACGTAGGCCGCGAGGGCGACCAGCGTGCCGACCTCGATGGCACCGTCGATGACCAGCGCTCCGCCGATCCAGTAGACCGCTGCGGTCGCCACCGCGGCCACGAAGCCCATGGCGAGGAAGAAGGTGCGGCCGTAGAGCGCGGCCTTCACCCCGGTCGCCCGGACGCCGTCGGCCCGCTCGGCGAAGCGGTCGCGTTCCTCGCCGTGTCGTCCGAACAGCTTGACCAGCAGTGCGCCCGAGACGTTGAAGCGCTCGGTCATCGTGGTGCTCATCGCGGCGTTGAGGTCCATCTGCTCGCGGGTGATGGCCTGCAACCGGCGCCCCACCCGCTTGGCCGGCAGGATGAACATCGGCAATGCCACCAGGGCGAACAACGTCAGCCGCCATTCCAGCGCCAACATTGCCGCGAGCGTGGTGACCAGCACGATCGTGTTGGACACCACCGAACCGAGCGTGCCGGTCAGCGCCCGCTGTGCCCCGACCACGTCGTTGTTGAGCCGGCTGGTCAACGCGCCGGTCTGGGTGCGGGTGAAGAACGCCAGCGGCATGCGCTGCACGTGGTCGAACACGGCCACCCGCAGGTCATAGATCACCCCTTCGCCGATGCGGGCCGACACCCAGCGCTCGCAGAACGCGAGCAGTGCCGCGGCGATCGCCGCCAGGACCGCGAGGCTCGCCAGGACGTGCAGCACCGTGCGGTTCTGGTCGCCGATCGCGTCGTCGATGATCCCCTTGAACAACAACGGCGGCACGATGCCCACCAGCGCTTGAAGCACGAGGATGGCCATGAAGCCGAGCAGCATCCAGCGGTAGGGCGCCGCGAACCGCACGACGCGCCGCACCACGGCGCGGTCGATCCGGGCGTCGCCCAACTGGCTCGGGTCGGCGCCCAGCAGGCTGGACGGTCCGCCGGTGGCGGTGGCTCCTCGCATGGCCGGCCCATCGTACGGCCGTTCGATGCAGGTGCACGCCCGGGCCCGAGGGGTTCGGATACCTGACAGGCCGTCAGATAGCGTTCGCCTGTGGACCTACGGGAGCGCGCCGCCGATCGGTCGTTCCGGGCCGAGATCCGGGGTTTCCTCGACGACAGCCTCGGCGGTGACTTCGCCGAGTTGCGCGGACGCGGCGGGCCCGGTGACGAGCACGCCCTGTTCGCCGAGCGCCGCGCCTGGGAACGGCACCTCGGTACGCACGGCTGGAGCTGCGTGGCCTGGCCCGAGGAGCACGGCGGCCGCGGCCTGAGCCTGCGTCACCAGGTGATCTACTTCGAGGAGTACGCCCGGGCCCGGGCACCCGGGCGGGTGGGGCACATCGGCGAGGGCCTGGTCGGCCCCACACTGATCGCCTTCGGATCGCCCGAGCAGCACCAGCGGTTCCTGCCGCCGATCGCCACGGGCGACGTGCTGTGGTGCCAGGGCTACTCGGAGCCGGGCGCTGGCAGCGACCTGGCCAACGTCCAGACCCGCGCCACCCGCGACGGCGACGAGTGGGTGCTCGACGGCCAGAAGGTCTGGACGTCGCTGGCCCAGTGGGCCGACTGGTGCTTCGTCCTGGCCCGCAGCACGCCGATCTCGGCGGACGCGCCCAAGCATCAGGGCATCTCCTACCTACTGGTGCCGATGGCACAGGACGGCATCGAGATCCGGCCGATCGTGCAGTTGACCGGGGACTGCGAGTTCAACGAGGTGTTCTTCGACGGCGCGCGGACCGCTATCGGCAACGTGGTCGGCGAGGTGGACGACGGGTGGCAGGTCGCTATGGGCACGCTGGCGTTCGAGCGCGGAGCGTCGACGTTGGGCCAGCAACTCAACTTCCGCAACGAGCTGGATGCCATCGTGGCGCTGGCGCGCCGCAACGGGCGGATCGACGACCCCGTGGTCCGCCAGCGCTTGGCCCGAGCCCACATCGGGTTGGAGATCATGCGACTCAACGCCCTGCGCACGCTGGCCGGCAGCGAACGTGGCAGCCTCGGCCGGGAGGCCCTGGTGGGCAAGCTCTACTGGGCCACCCTGCACCGGGCCATGGGCGAGCTGGCCATCGACATCCTCGGTGCAGAGGGCACCGCGTCCTGGTCGCGCTCTGGCCGCGATGGCGCGCTGAGCGCGACCAGAACGTTCCTGTTCAGCCGGGCCGACACGATCTATGGCGGCTCGAACCAGATCCAGCGGAACATCATCGGCGAGCGTGCCCTCGGCCTGCCCAAGGAGCCCAGGTGACCGACCGCCCCATCCCGCCGATCGTCCAGCCCGAACCCCCCGAGGTGCCCGAATCGCCCGACCGCCCCGAACCGCCCGACGTGCCCGACCAGCCCGAACCGCCCGACGTGCCCGAGGTGCCGCAACGCCGGGGCGCACCGGCCCCCCAGCCAGGCGCGGCAGCCGGCCGACCCGCCCCGGTCCCTCCCCCACCGGAGCCGCTCGGCCACAGCCTGCTGGCCGGGAAGGTCGCCGTGGTGACGGCCGCGGCCGGCACGGGGATCGGTCAGGCCACGGCGCGGCGGTTCCTCCTGGAGGGCGCCACGGTGGTGATCAGCGATGGCCACGAGCGTCGGCTCGCCGAAGCTGCGGCCGCGCTGGCGCCGCTCGCAGACGACGGGCCTCCGCTCGCCGTCCCGTGCGACGTCACCGACGAGGACCAGGTCCAGCGGCTGTTCGCCGCAGCGCTCGACCGGCACGACCGCATCGACGTGGTGGTCAACAACGCCGGGCTCGGCGGCACGGCTCCCCTGGTCGGGATGACCGACGAGCAGTGGTTCGCGGTCGTCGACGTGACCCTCAACGGCACGTTCCGCTGCACGCGGGCGGCGCTGCGGGTGCTCGGCGACCAGGGCTCGGGCGTGATCGTCAACAACGCGTCGGTGCTGGGCTGGCGGGCGCAGGCCGGCCAGGCGCACTACGCCGCGGCCAAGGCCGGTGTCATGGCCCTGACCCGGTGCGCGGCGATCGAGGCGGCACCGCTGGGCGTGCGGGTCAACGCCGTCGCGCCGAGCCTCGCGATGCATCCCTTCCTGGCCAGGGTCACCACTCACGAGGTGCTCGACGACCTCGCGTCCCGGGAGGCGTTCGGCCGACCGGCCGAGGTGTGGGAGGTCGCCACCGTGATCGCGTTCCTCGCCAGCGACTACTCGACCTACATGACCGGCGAGGTCGTGAGCGTCAGCTCACAGCATCCGTAGCCCACTGCCTCTGACGCCTCTCACAGCTTGATCAGGCCCTCACAGACGCCGGAACGAGGAGGACCGATGGCCGAGACCACCTTCGAGACCCTCGACGACCTGCGGGCCGCGGTCGGTCGTCACCTCGGAGCGTCTGACTGGGTGTCGGTGACCAAAGCCCGGATCAGCGACTTCGCGCTGGCCACCGGCACCGGTGACGACGGTGTCTCCGCTCCTCCGCTCCTGGTCCTCGCGCTCACCAACCTGTTCCTGCCACAGATCGTCGAGGTCCGCGGCGCTGCGATGGGCGTGAACTACGGGACCGGCGAGGTCCGGTTCGGTCCGCCGGCGCCGGTCGGCAGCCGCGTCCGTGGACGTGCCGACCTCGTGGGCTGCGACGGGGTCCGCGGGGGCGTCCAGACCACGATGCGCATCACCGTCGACGTCGAGGACCGCGACGAACCGGCGTGCGTGGTCGAGGCGCTCAGCCGCTGGCTGCAGTGACCGTGTCGGACGTTGGTTCGGCCTCGTCGGGCGGCTGCGGGTCGCTGAGCAACGCCCCGGCGACCATCAGCAGGACGCCGAGGTGGAACTGCACCACGGGGACGACCAGGTGGCGCGCTGCCTCCATCGCGTCGCTGTGCCAGGACAGCAGCCCGTGCGGGGCGGCCAGGGCCGCGCACGCCACCCCGACGACGAACAGCGGCGACCGCCAACGTCGGCGGTGCACCGCCCACGCACCGGCAGCCACCGCGAGCACGACGGCAACTGCTCGTGGCGGGAACGACAGGCCGGTGACAAGGGCGATCGTCCGCATGTCCAGGGGCGCGTAGAAGGACCGGTCGCCGTCGGCGTCGTTGAAGGTTCGCTCCGGCTCGCGCCAGGGCTCGACCAGCAGGTAGTCCGGATGGGTGAGCATCCAGCGGACGAACGCCTGCCGCCCGTCACTGTCGACCCACGCGACCCAGTCCTGGAGGGCCGGGTCGTCCTCGCCCACCCACCGGATCGGCGGCTCGCCCGGCTCTTCGGGGACGACGGTATCGGCGAACGCCTCCGCCTGGGGCATGCCATGGTCGGCGAACCACTCGACACGATCGGGATAGGGCAGGATGCGGGCGGCGAAGACGTTGCGCAGCGGGAACGAGTAGCGGTGTCCGTGGGTGGCCGACGCCATGGCCACCGCCGCGAGCACCACGACTCCGGCCGCGAGCACGGCACGCTGACGGTCGAAGCGCGACCGGCCGACCGCGAACCAGACGGCGAAGGCCACCGCGACCGCCATGGCGACCGATGCGTGGCTGTCGCGCACCGTCAGCCAGCCCGCCAGGGCGGCGAGGAAGATGGCGACGCGCCAGCCCGTCACCCGCCGAGCCAGCTGGATCGACGCTGCGAGCATGAGGACCAGGCATGACATCGCCAGCGACTCCGACAGCACCGAGCGCTCCCACATCGTGACCGGCGTCGCCAACGACGCGACGACGACGGCGCCGACCGCCAGCCACCCTCGACGGTCGGCCGGCAGGACAGTGGCCACCGAGGCCGCCAGAGCCGCCCAGGCCCCAACAGCCAAAGCCACCTGCAGGTAGACGAACCCGGCGTCCTCGCCACCCACCAGCTTCAGCGCCACAGGCACCGCCGGCGGGCGCTCGCCCGCCCACAGCCCCAGGCTGAACCAGGACGACTGGGCGGTCGCCAGGTAGTCGTCGGAGTCACCCCACCACAGCGGGTCGCGCCCCATCAGCTGCCACAGGCGGGCCATGGCGCCGACGGCGGCGACGACCAGCCCGGCCTGCATCGGCCAGGACAGCACGTACCGCCTGCCCACCGGTGCCCGTCGCACGTCCGATGCGATCAGTCGGCCCCACAGGCCCGGGGCGTCGACCTCACCAGGCTTGTGCGCGCGCTCGGTTCCGGCGGGCTCGCGCTCCTGCTCCAGGTCGTCAAGGCCATCCGGTCCGTCCGCGTCGTCCGGTCCATGCGCCTCGTCCGGTCCGTCGATCTCCACGCGCACGTCCGCGTGATCTCGGTGGGCCGGCTCGTCGCGCTCCATCGCACCATCATGGATCGGCGGCGACCGGCCTGCGTCTCACCCGCCGTGACTTTGCTCCTGGCGACGGGCTTTCCTACCGTGGCATCAGCCCCCAGCGATGCAACAACGAGGAGCAACCTCCGGTGCAAGGTGTCATCAAGTCGTACGACCCTGGAACGAGGGAAGGGATCGTCGTGTCCGACACCGACCTGACCGAGGTCGACTTAGCGGCCGACGCCCTCGTGGGCAGCGTCTTCCGCCTGTTGCGTCCGGGGCAGCGCGTGATCTTCGACCTCGACGGCGAAGGTCAGGCCACGCGCTTGCAACTGGGTTCCGAGGTCGACATGGGCACCCCGGGCTTCGATCCCGAGACCGCTCCGGTCGACGGCACGACCGCCGACTCCCCTCGAGCTGGCACCCAGGGCTGAATCATGCGCTGAGATCGACTCGCCGTCGGAGGACCATGGCTTCAACCAGCACCAACCAGCAGCTACACGACTGGGTCGAGAAGTGGCGGCAGATCCTGCAGCCCGACCACGTCGAGTGGTGCGACGGGTCCGCCGACGAGTGGAACCGCCTGACCGGACTCCTGCTCGACGGCGGCTCCTTCCGCCGCCTCGACGAGCAGCGGCGCCCGAACAGCTTCCTCGCCCTGTCCGACCCCGGCGATGTCGCCCGGGTCGAGGACCGCACGTTCATCTGCTCCGAGGCCGAGATCGACGCCGGTCCCACCAACAACTGGCGCGACCCGGCCGAGATGCGCGCGGAGCTGACCGGCCTCTACACCGGAGCGATGCGGGGCCGCACCATGTATGTCGTCCCCTTCTCGATGGGGCCGCTGGGCTCGCCGATCGCCCACATCGGCGTCCAGCTCACGGACTCGGCCTACGTCGCGGTCAACATGCGGATCATGACCCGCATGGGTCAGCCCGCGCTCGACGTCCTCGGCAGCGACGGCGAGTTCGTGCCCTGTGTCCACTCGGTCGGCTATCCGCTGGTCAACGGCGACGGCACGACCCGACCCGACGTCCCCTGGCCCTGCGACGCCGAGCGGAAGTACATCGTGCACTTCCCCGAGACCCGCGAGATCTGGTCCTACGGCTCGGGCTACGGCGGCAACGCCCTGCTCGGCAAGAAGTGCTTCGCACTGCGCATCGCGTCGACGATGGCTCGCGACGACGGCTGGATGGCCGAGCACATGCTGATCCTCGGCATCACCCCACCGAGCGGCGAGAAGCGCTACATCGCCGCAGCGTTCCCTTCGGCCTGCGGCAAGACCAACATGGCCATGATGGTCCCCACCCTTCCCGGGTGGACGGTCGAGACCATCGGCGACGACATCGCCTGGATGAAGTTCGGCGAGGACGGCCGCCTCTACGCGATCAATCCCGAGGCCGGGTTCTTCGGCGTCGCGCCGGGCACCGGCGAGGACACGAACCCCAACGCCCTGGCGACCCTGCGTGGCAACTGCATCTTCACCAACGTCGCCGAGACCGACGACGGCGACGTCTGGTGGGAGGGCTTGTCCCAGCCGCCGGCCCACCTGGTCGACTGGCGCAGCGACGATTGGACGCCCGAGTCCCCGACGCCGGCCGCCCACCCCAACGCCCGGTTCACCGCCCCGGCGTCGCAATGCCCGTCGATCGCCCCCGAATGGGAGGACCCCAAGGGGGTGCCGATCTCGGCGATCCTGTTCGGCGGGCGCCGGGCCACGAACGTGCCCCTGGTGACCGAGTCGTTCGACTGGCAGCACGGCGTGTTCCTCGGGTCGATCATGAGCTCCGAGACCACGGCGGCCCAGGCGGGTGCGGTCGGCAAGCTGCGCTTCGACCCGTTCGCGATGCTGCCGTTCTGCGGCTACAGCATGGGCGACTACTGGGCCCACTGGCTCGAGATCGGCGAGGCCACTCCGGCCGACAAGCTGCCGCGGCTGTTCTGGGTGAACTGGTTCCGCAAGGGCACCGACGGCTCGTTCCTGTGGCCTGGCTTCGGCGACAACAGCCGTGTCCTCCGCTGGATCGTCGAGCGGCTCGACGACGACGCCGAGGCTGTCGACACCCCGATCGGACGGGTGCCGTCTCCCGGGGCACTCGACGTCAGCCGCCTCGACCTCACGCCCGACATCGTGCGCCAGCTGGTCACGGTCGACCCGGCGACGTGGCGGGCCGAACTGCCCCAGCTCGAGGACCACTACCGCAAGGTCGGCGAGCGCGTCCCGGCGGAGCTGCGCGACCAGATGGAAGCCCTGGAGAAGCGTCTGACCGAGAGCTGACCCGGGTCCCACAGCGGCCGACGAGCGAGGAGTAGCCTGACCAACCTGCACGACGAGGAGGGGCCGATGTCGGTTACTGCGTACATCCTCATCCAGACCGAGGTAGGCAAGGCCGCTCAGGTAGCGACCGAGGTCGGCGACATCGAAGGCGTGGTGTCCGCCGAAGATGTCACGGGCCCCTACGACGTGATCGCCCGCGCCGCGGCCAACAGCGTCGACGAGCTCGGTCAGATGGTCGTGAGCCGGGTGCAGATGATCGAGGGCATCACCCGCACCCTCACCTGCCCGGTCGTCCACCTCAGCTGACGTCGATGTCGGCGGCTCAACAAGGTCGGGTCAACGGGGCCCGATCACCATCGAGCGGATCGCCAGCCCCATGAGGAAGAGCCCACCGAGCCCGTAGAGCAGGAACCGCCGGGTCGCGAGCTGCTGGCGGTAGCTGTAGATGATGCCGACAGTTGCGAGCGCGACGAAGCCGTAGAAGGCATGGAAGTCGGGCACCTCGATGTCCTCGCGGGCCACGACAGCCACGCCGAGGGCGACCTGCACGAAGATCGAGACCTGCGCGGCGACCGTGAGCCACCACAGCTCCCGCCGTCGGAGGGCATCCAGCCAGTGGGCGGCCAGAGCCCAACCGCCGGCGAGCGCATTGGCGACCACGACGAGCCACGCGAAGCCGTCGTGCAGGTCGCGCAGGGTCACCCGACCGAGGAGGTGCTGACCTCGAACGACCAGAGCTCGCTGGAGACCGACACCGGCCCCCCTTGCGGGTGGGGCGTGCTCGCGCCCTGGTGGCCGTGCGCGAACGCCGGGCTGTTGACCCACGCCTGGAACGACGCCTCGTCCGTCCAGCGGGTGAGCACCAACCAGGTGTTGCGTTCGTCGGTGGGCTTCAGCAGCTCGAAGCCCTCGAAGCCTTCCTGGTCGTCGACGGCACCGGCCCGGGCGGCGAAGCGTCGGGCGAGCTCGTCGCCGGACCCTTCGGGGACGGTGATGGCATTGATCTTGATGACAGTCACGGATCTCTCACCACACTCGGTTGCCGGCAACGGGGGGACCCGCCGACGCTAGCCACACGTGTCGTTCGACGGCCACACGCGCCGCTCATTCGACCGGTTCGGCCACGAAAAGTGGCACATCTGGGCCGTGTCTCACTGCATGTTAAGGTGCCGTTCCAGGAGGCGAATACTGTGCTGCTGCTGGGAGAGCACGGTGCCTCGGAGGACGGTCGCGACAGCGACGGGGAGTCGGCCAGCCGTGGCCCGATAGTCGACAAGGTTCCATTCTCGAGCGGCGCTTCGGCGGCGCGATCACGAGGACCCACCCGGCCGCTGCGCCGGGTGCCCATCCGGCACAAACTCATGGCGGCGATCATGCCGCCGTTGCTCATCTTCATCGTGGTCCTCGGGCTCGAGGTGCAAAAGATCGACCGGGAGACCGACGAGGTCACGCACCAGACCAGCTTGGCCGCCGCGGCCGACGGTCCGACCGGTCTGCTCACGAGCCTCCAGGACGAGCGGAACTGGGCGGCCGTCGAGCTGATCGGTCAAGGCGGGCAGGTGACCGTGAGCGTCGAGGGCTACCCGGAGACCCGGCGTCGCACCGACGCTGCCCTCGAGGGGTTCCAGGCGGTCCTGGAAGACAGCGGGGAGCAGACCGGTCGGGCCTACGACCCGGCCATGGACGGGTTGGCGGCACGACTCGAGGCAGTGCGACAACGGATCGACGACAACACCGCCGAGCGGACCATCCTGAACGCCGGGTTCGGCAACGAGATCTTCGACGCCTACTCGCAGCTCATCCGGCCGTTCTTCCGGGGGACGAGCCAGATCGCACTGGCGCTCGACCGGGCGGACCTCCGTCAGGGCGCCGAGCTGATCGGCATGTCGGCCCGCCAGGTCGAGACCATCGGCAACCTGGTCCGCAAGACCATCGTCACCTCGCTGCTGACCCCCGGGGGCATCGACGAGCCGTACGAGATCGCCGAGGTCAGCGAGTTGCTGTCGCGGTTCCAGCGGTACGCCCTGCTGCTCCGCGACCGGAGCACCGGCCTGTACGCCGACGCCGGCGACGACGTCATGTTCGTCGACTTCACGTTGGCCGTCGCCTCTCAGGTCAACGCCGCGATGCGGGGCGGCTTCGACCTCGAGCAGTTCCTCGAGACCGTCACTGTCCCCGACGAGGAGTCCTACAACGGTTACCGGCAGCGGATCGCCGAGACGTTGCGCGCGGAGGCCGACGACCTCGCCGCCGACGCGATCTGGCGCGAGCGGATCTACGTCTTCCTCATCGCCCTGACGGTCGCGATCGCCCTGGTGGCGGCCCTGGCGATGGCGTGGTCGATCACCCGGCCGATGCAGTCGCTGACCCAGCAGGCAGTGGAGATGGCCCACCACCGACTCGGCTGGGCAATCGCTACGGTTCTGCGCACACCGCTGGGCGAAGACGTGACGGTGCCGCGGATGGAGGCGGTCGTCGTCGAGACCGACGACGAGGTCGCCGATGTCGCCGACGTGTTGACCTCGGTTCAGGACTCGGCGCTGGAGCTCGCCGTCGGGCAGGCAGTGCTGCGGCGCAACCTCGCGGACTCCTTCGTCAACCTCGGCCGCCGCAACCAGAACCTGTTGAGCCGCCAGCTCGACTTCATCACCCGGCTCGAGGCCGACGAGGCCGACCCCGACAGCCTCAGCCACCTGTTCCAGCTCGACCACCTGGCGACCCGCATGCGCCGCAACGCCGAGAGCCTGCTGGTGCTGGCCGGCAACGAGTCGCCCCGCAAGTGGACCAACCCGGTCCGCATCGGCGACATCATCCGCGCCGCGGTCAGCGAGGTCGAGGACTACCAGCGCGTCGTGGCGGGCGTCGTCGAGCCGATCACCATCCTCGGCACTGCCGCCGCCGACCTCGCCCACCTGATGGCCGAGCTGATCGAGAACGCCCTGATGTTCTCCCCGTCCAACAGGACCGTGGAGATCCGCGGCCTGACCCAGCCCGCGGGCTACACCCTGGCCATCATCGACACCGGCCGGGGGATGTCGCCCGACGAGATCGCCAGGGCAAACCGCCGGCTCGCCGGGGCAGAGGCGTTCACGGTGGCGCCATCCAAATACCTCGGCCACTACGTCGCCGGCAACCTCGCCGTCCGCCACAACATCTTTGTCCGGCTCCAACCCTCGGTCGGTGCGGGCATCACCGCGACGGTCCACCTCCCGGTCAACCTCGCCGCGGCGACCGCCAACGGAGCACGGGCGCTGGCTCCCCCGCCGCCGGCGCTGGGCCCGGCGCCTGTCCCGCACGCCTCCGCGGCACCTGGCCCGGATCGTCGCTGACGGACGGTACGGGCCGGGTGGCCATCTCGGCCTCGCGGAGGCGTCATACTTGCTGCTTCGAATCCGGCGGGCGGCGTGGAGAGGACGCCGAGACATGATCCAGCGACCATGGCACCGAGCTGCCGCCGTCATCCTGAGCGGAGGCCTGCTCGGCATCCTGGTGCCCGCAGCCGCCAGCGCCCAGCCGAGCCCGACGCCATCGCCCGAGCCTCTACCCCTGCACGCCACGCCGGGGCCGCAACTGGCGATCCCCGAGCTCGCATTCCCCGAGCTGCCCTTCCCGGGCTTCCCGTCGTCGAAGTCGTCGGTGTCCGACAAGCCCGGAGTCGCGGTCCCCGAGCCCGACGCGCCAGCCGCCCAGGCGACGAACCTGGGCACCCCTGCTCTGGCGATGCTGGGGATCGCCGGACAGGGCGTCCGGGTCCCGATCCCGCAGCTCTAACGCCTCCGGCGACGGTCGGCGCCGGGCGGTAGTTCGGCTACGCGACGGCGCCGACCGTCCGGAGCTTGGCGATCCGATCGTCGTCCAGACCGGCTTCGCGCAGGACCTCGACGGTGTGTTGTCCTGCGTGCGGTGGTGGACTCGAGATCGCTCCCGGCGTGCGGTCGAACCGCGGGGCCGGCGCCGGCTGGGTGACCCCGGCGACCTCGGTGAACGTTCCCCGCTCGGCGTTGTGGGGATGGGCGACCGCCTCGGAGATCGTCAGCACGGGTGCGACACAGGCATCGGCGCCGTCGAAGACGGCCGTCCACTCGTCGCGGGTCCTGGACTTGAAGATCGCTGCGAACCGTTCCTTCAGCGCGGGCCACTGGGTGCGATCGTGCTGGTATCCCAGGTCGTCGCCATCCAGTCCCAGGCCGGCCAGCAGGGCGGCGTAGAACTGGGGCTCGATCGCGCCGACCGACACGTACTTGCCGTCCGAGGTCTCGTAGACGTCGTAGAAGTGGGCGCCGGTGTCGAGCATGTTGGTGCCCCGCTGCTCGGACCACATACCCATCGCCACGAAGCTGTGGACCATCGTCATCAAGGCCGCCGAGCCGTCGACCATCGCCGCGTCGACGACCTGGCCCTGGCCTGACCGCTGGGCCTCGTACACGCCGGCCAGCACGCCGAACGCCAACAGCATCCCCCCGCCGCCGAAGTCGCCGATCAGGTTCATCGGCGGCGTCGGCGGTCCGCCGGACCGGCCCAACGGTTCGAGGGTGCCGGCCAGCGCGATGTAGTTGATGTCGTGGCCGGCCGCGGGTGCATAGGGCCCGTCCTGGCCCCAGCCGGTCATCCGGCCGTAGACCAGCGCCGGATTGCGCGCATGACACGCGTCGGGGCCGATCCCCAACCGCTCGGCGACCCCCGGGCGGAAGCCCTCGATGAGCACGTCGGCGCCCGCGGCGAGGTCGAGCACGACCGCGGCACCCTCCGGGTTCTTGAGGTCGACACCGATCGAGCGCCGGCCGCGGTTGAGCAGGTCGTTGGGTGGCAGTGCCGGGTCACCACCCTGGACGTTCTGCGCGCGGTCGACCCGGACGACGTCGGCACCGAGGTCGGCCAGCATCATCCCGCAGAAGGGCGCGGGCCCGATGCCCGCGATCTCGATCACCTTCAGCCCACCAAGCGGTCCCATGGTCGTGCTCCTCGTGTCGGTCGTTCGGATGTCGGCGAGCTCAGGCGCTCACCGGGTAGCGGGTGACGTGCTCGACGATCGCGTCGCCCACCTGCGGCCAGAGAGGCCGGGGGAGGTCGTGGCCCATGCCCTCGACCAGCAGCAGGGTGGCACCGGGGATCGCGGCTGCCGTGGCCTCGCCCCCGGCCGGAGGGATCAGGGTGTCAGCCGTGCCGTGGATCACCAGCGTCGGTAGGTCCAGCTCACGCAGCGCCGGCGAACGGTCGCCGGAAGCGAGGACCGCCGCGAACTGCCGAGCCGTCCCCTGCGGGTCGTAGCGCCGCGCCCATGCCCGACGCACCCGGTCGTGGATCTCGTCGGGGTCGTAGAGGCCGGGGCTGCCCCAGATGCCGGCCTTGTCGACGCTGCGGACCTGTGCCTCTTCGACCGTCTGGGCCGGGGGGCTGAGGAGGGCGTTCAGCGCTTCCGGGGTCGGATGTGCCGCGTTCGGGCCGGGTGTCGACATGATCGAGGTGAGGCTGGCCAGACGATCCCGACGGGCGACGGCCAGGGTCTGCGCGATCATCCCGCCCAACGACGCCCCGACCACGTGGGCCCGGTCGATGTCCAGGTGGTCGAGCAGGCCGATCGCGTCGTCGGCCATGTCGGTCAGCAGGTACGGCACCTGTGGGGCCTGCCCGCCGTCGATGGACTGGAGGACGCTCAGGACGTCCGCCGGCTCGGGCAGGTGGGTGGACAGGCCGACGTCGCGGTTGTCGTAGCGCACGACGTGGAACCCCCGGTCCACCAGCAGACGGCAGAACCCGTCCGGCCAGTCGATCAGCTGACACCCGAGCCCCATGATCAGGAACAGGGTGGGATCGGTAGGGTCGCCGAGCGTCTCGTAACAGAGCGTGATGCTGGTCGACGTCGATCCAGGCTCGTTCGCCGTGGCTTCGAGCCGGGATCCACATCGATCGAGTTCCACGAAGTGCTCGGCCATGGTCCGCAATGCTGTTCGGCTCCGGCGGTCACGGCAAACTCACGTCCCGCGACCAGCGACTCTAGGGTGACGGGAATGTCACCTCGCTTTGGCATCCACGGTGGTCTGCAACACACGACGGTCGAGGAACTGCGCGACCTGTGGCGGAAGGCCGAGGACCTCGGCTTCGACTGGATCTCGGTGTGGGACCACTTCTACGCCGCTGGCCCCGAGGACTACCACTGCCACGAGGCGGTGGCCATGCATGCCGCGCTCGCGTGCTCGACGACCCGGGTGCGGTGCGGATGCCTGGTCTACTCCGCGGGCTACCGCCAGCCGGGCGTCCTGGCCAAGGCCATCGCCACCATCGACCACCTGTCCGGGGGCCGCGCGGAGATCGGTCTCGGTGCGGGTTGGGCGGAACCGGAGTACCGCGCCTACGGGTTCCCCTTCCCGGGGGCCGGCGCTCGGCTCGACCTGCTGGAGGAGGCTGCGGCGTGCGTCCGTGGCCTGCTACGCAACGAGGCGACCGACTTCGACGGCGATCACTTTCAGCTCCGCGACGCACACCTCGAGCCGCGGCCGGTGCAGGCCGCGCTGCCCGTCTGGATCGGCGGCGGCGGCGAACGGCGCACCCTCCGGATCGCCGCCCGCTACGCCGACGGCTGGAACGTTCCCTACATCTCGCCGGCCGACTTCGCCCACAAGCGCCAGGTGCTCGCCGACCACTGTGCGGCCGAGGACCGCGACCCTGCCGAGATCCGCTCTGCGATCAACCTGGGGATCTCCACCGACGAGGAATCGTTGGCGGCCCAGTACGGGGTCGTCGCCGAGTTCGTGCGTCCCGGCGTCCTGATCGGCCACGGCCAACAGCTCGTCGATCGCATCGGCGAGTACCTCGAGGTCGGTGCCGACCAGGTCAACATCGTGCTCCGGGCGCCGTGGGAGCCCGGACTGCTCGAGCTGGCCGCTCAGGCGATCGCCCCGCACCAGGGAGCTCGGTAGGTACAGCAGGAGGAGCAAAACGAATCGCTGAGCGTGACCGTCTTTCCAGGGAGAGGGCCTAACCTGGCAAGGCGTGAACGCCGGCATCCCCCAGGACGGCGCGCTCGGGAGTGCACCACCCCTTCTCAACCCCCGGAAGCCAGGCTGATGGGCATCCGGGTTTGGGCTCCGGGGCGGGTCAACCTGATCGGCGACCACACCGACTACACCGGCGGGCTTGCGCTGCCGATGGCGATCGGTCTCGGCATGGAGCTGACCGGCGACCCCGGCGGGAGCTGGATCATGGTCGGCTCCACGCAGTTCGACGGCATGTGCGAGCTGTCCTTGACGGTTCCCGATCCCATGCGCGTCGAGCCCCCGTGGGCCCGCTACGTCGCCGGCGTCGTCGCCGAGCTTCCGGCCCGGGACGGTCTGCTCGGCGCGATCAACTCCGACCTGCCGCCCGGCCGCGGCCTCGCGTCCAGCGCGGCGCTGGAGGTCGCTGTGGCGCTCGCCCTGGGTGCCGACTCGACCGACCCGCTCGCCATCGCGCAGGTGTGCCAGCGGGCCGAGCACCGGGCCGTCGGCGTCCCGTGCGGGATCATGGACCAGCTCGCGATCGTCGCTGCGGTCGACAACGCCGTACTGCGGCTCGACTGCCAGGAGCTGTCGTTCGAGCCGATCCCGTTGCCCGAGGATGTCGAGGTCGTGGTGGTCGACTCGGGCCAGGAGCGCGCGCTGGTCGCCTCGCCCTACGCGGAGCGCCGGGCCGAGTGCGCCCGGGCCGAGGTGGTCGTCGGGCCGCTGCGTGAGGCCACGTCCGAACAGGTCGAGGCGATCGACGACCAGGTGCTGCAGCGCCGGGCCCGCCACGTCACCACCGAGAACCAGCGGGTCGACGCCATGGTGGCTGCGTTCAAGGACGGCGACCTGCGCCAGGCCGGCGAGCTGATGCTGGCCAGCCATGCGAGCCTCCGCGACGACTTCGAGGTCTCGACGCCGCGGCTCGACGAGCTGGTGCACCGGCTGCGCGGGACGGCCGGGGTCTACGGCGCGCGGATGACCGGTGCCGGGTTCGGCGGCTGTGTGGTCGCCCTGTGCCACCCGTACGCCGTCTTCGACATGCCCGGGTCCGTGCTCTGGCGCGGTCGGCCGGCGGCAGGCGCATCGCGGGCCCAGGTCTGACCCGAGGTCATAGGACCGTTCCCGATAGGCGGGTCGTCAGTCCGGCCCGGACGCTATGACCTCCGACGTCGTCGGTCGGGCTCGATGACCTCGGCCAGGCGACGCGCCGCGACCGGGGTGCGGGCTCCCCACCAGAACAGGTCCTGGCCGTCGACCAGCACGACCGGTGCGACCTGCTCCAGCGCGGGAACGTGGCGCTCGGAGAAGGGGTAGGGCTCGCTCGGCGCCAGCACGACGTCAGGCCGTCGACTCGTGGCGTCCTCCAGGGTGACCTCGGGGTAGCGATCGGCCTCGTCGGCGAAGACGTCGGCCACGCCCAACCTCCGCAGCAACGACGACCCGTATGTCCCGCCCGACAGGGTCATCCACGGCCGGCGCCAGATGGGGACGAACGCCCGCAGCGGTGGGTGGGTCGGTGCCGCGGCGGCGGCGTTCCCCACGGCGATCGCCTCGATCTCGGCCGCCAGCAGGTCGACGACCGCCGGGTCGACACAGGCCACCGTGCCGAGCGACCGCATCGCCGGTGCGACATCGGCGACGCTGTCGATCGACAGCGACGTCACCGGCACACCGGCCCGCTCGAGGGCGTCGGCGTCCTCGCGCCGGTTCTCCTCGACGCACATGACCACACCGTCGGGTGCCAGCGCGATGATCGCCGCGACGTCGGGATTCTTGGTGCCACCCACGTGGGGCAGCTCGGGTCGCTCGCAGAACCGGGTGCACGCGACCGGTGGCACGCCCCACTCGACCAGGGTCTCGGTGACCGAGGGGACCAGGCTGACGACCCGGACGCCGCTCACATCCGGTCGAGCAACTCTTGCTTCTTGCGCGCGAACTCGTCCTCGGACAGCACCCCCTGGCGCCGCAGCTCGTCCAGCTCGCGGATCTGGCTGGGAATGGAGCCCGACTCGCCGCCACCGGTGTCGTCGGTGTTGCGACCGATGCGGTCGAACTTGCGGTTCTCGTTCGCCTCCATCTGCTTGTAGATCTCGTTCTGGATCGCCGACGGGTTGCGGACGTTCGAGAACGCCTGCTGGCCGCGCTCGCCAGCCGACTCGATCACCAGGTCGCCCGCGCGCAGGATCCGTTCGAAGATGGACTGGGCGAAGAACACCGTGTTGACCCGTTCGAGCGGGATCTCGATGCCCCGCTTGGCCAGCACACCGTGCCGATAGATCAGCCGGTCGGTCGTGACGACGAAGTTCGTGGTCACCCACTTCGCATAGCGCGAGCCGAACCAGATCAGGCACCCGAGGACCAGCACCCCGACGGGGGCCTGGATCGCCGAGTGCAGATCGGCCCCCAGCACCACCACACCAAGGAGGAGCGCGCCGATCAACGAAATCAGAGGACCGAAGAAGAACCACCAGTGCGGGTGGAGGTCCAGGACGATCTCTTCGCCCTCGTTCAGCAGCTCACGAGGAAAGGCCACGGGCCAGAGAGTAACGGTGTCGGCCGGTGCGCCGACGCCACTACGGCACTAGCCCCAACCCAGCTCGTCGAGTCGGGTGTCGTCGATGCCGAAGTGGTGGGCGATCTCGTGGACCACGGTGATGCCGACCTGGCGGACGACCTCGGTCTCGCTGGTGGCTACCATGCAGATCGGACGCCGGAAGATCGTGACCCGGTCGGGCATCACGAGGTCACCGGTCCCGTACCAGGAGCCGCGCGCGGTCAACGGGACGCCCTCGTACCTGCCCAGCAGGCCGCCGTGGGCGCTGCCCTCCTCCACCACGACCACGACGTTGTCCACCAGCTTCGCCAGCTCCGCGGGGATGCCGTCGAGGGCGTCGGCAACCAGTTCCTCGAACCGCTCGGGTGGCACGTCGATCATGTGCCAGCAGCGTACGGCGGCGGCCCCTTATCGTCGCGTGCAGATGAGCCCGGAAGATCTGCTCCACGACCTCGACGAGTCGCAACGTCGGGCCGTGACGTCACCGGCCCGGCCGTTGGCCATCGTGGCACCGGCCGGCTCGGGCAAGACGCGGGTGCTGACCCGGCGGATCGCCTGGCGAGTGGCGTCCGGCGACGCCGAGGCCAGTCACGTCCTCGCGCTCACGTTCACCCGCAAGGCCGCCGGTGAGCTGCGCGAGCGCCTCAGCCGCCTCGGCCTGCGGGACGGGGTCGCCGCCGGCACCTTCCACGGCATCGCCTTCGCCCAGCTGCGCAACCATTGGGCCAGCCAGGGCCGGCGCCCGCCGACGCTGCTGGCCCGCAAAGGCAAGGTGCTCGGCGAGGTGCTCCGCGCCGCTGGCCGGTCCAGCGGCATCGGCCCCGGCGAGCTCGCCTCCGAGATCGAGTGGGCCAAGGCTCGGCTGTTCGGCCCCGACGGCTACGCGCCGGGCGCCGCCGCGGCCGGACGGCGCGCACCGGCCGCGCCCGAGAGGATCGCCGAGCTCTACGCCAGCTACGAGGAGTCGAAGCGGCATCAGGGCCTGGTCGACTTCGACGACCTGCTGAAGCTGTGCAGCGACGGCCTGCAGCACGACGAGGCCTTCGCCGCGGCGCAGCGGTGGCGCTTCCGGCACCTGTTCGTCGACGAGTTCCAGGACGTCAACCCCCTGCAGCTCGGCCTGCTCGACGCCTGGCGCGGTGGGCACCACGACCTGTGCGTGGTCGGGGATCCCCAGCAGGCGATCTACGGGTGGAACGGTGCCGACGCCGGCCTGCTGACGGAGTTCCGCTTGCGCTACCGGTCGGCGGAGATCGTCTCGCTGGACCACAACTACCGCTCGACCCCCCAGGTACTCGCCGCCGCGGCTCACGTTCTCCGGCGGGCGCGGGTCGACGTGGCGCCGGCGCGGGCGACCCAGGCCGACGGACCGGTACCTCGCGTGCTGCGCTACCTGACCGACGTGGAGGAGGCCAGGGCCGTGGCGCGTGCGATCCGCGACCGGCGAGCACCGCAGATGCCGTGGTCGGCCCAGGCGGTGCTGGTACGCACCCACGGCCAGATCGCCCTGCTGACCGAGGGCCTGCGGGTCGCCGGAATCCCCCACCACGTCCGGGGAGGCGCGGCCCTGCTCGAGCGTGACGAGGTGCGAGCCGCGCTGCGACTGGTCCGTGGCAACGACCGCCCGCTCGCAGCGATGCTCCCCGACCTCGAGGCGTTGGCCGCTGAGGCGGCCGCCGACGTGGTCGCCGACGACCCCGCGGCCGAGGCGGAGAGCGACCTGGGGCCCGCGGCGCCCGCCGGTACCGTCGCCGACAACCTCTCGGCCGTCGTCCAGCTGGCACGCGACCACCTACGCCTCGACCGCCAGTCCACGGGCCTCGGCTTCTACGGCTGGCTGGTCGCCACCCTCCAGGCCGAGGGGATCGACCCAGCCCACCACGACGCCGTCACCGTCGCCACCTTCCACGCGGCGAAGGGGCTCGAATGGCCGGTCGTGCACCTCGCCGGGCTGGAGGACGGCTTCGTCCCGATCGGCCACGCCCGGACGGCGGCCGATCGGGCCGAGGAGGCCCGGCTGCTGTACGTGGCGATGACCCGGGCGCTGGTCGGCCTCTCCGGGACCTGGGCCGCACAGCGGACCTTCAACGGCAAGGTCGTCGACCGGCGGGTGTGCCCGTGGCTGCGCGACCTCCCGACCGACGAGGACGTCCGCGACCCGAACCGGCCCGCGTCGACCGCCGACTGGCAGGCGCATCTGGCCGACCAGCGGGCGCAACTGGCTGCAGCGTCGACCACCCGGACGTCGCCCACCCTCGCCGCCCTGCAGGCCTGGCGCGACGAGCAGGCGCAGGCCGCGCGCGTGCCGCCCGCTGCGGTGGTGGACGACCAACTGCTCGAGCAGCTGGCCGAGCTGCGACCGGCCGATCAGGACGAGCTGGCGGCGGTCCCGGGAATGGGTCCCCTGCTCGCTCGGCGGATCGGCGATGGCCTACTCCGTGCGCTCGCGACGGCCCCTCGGACGAACGACCGTTCCGCTTGACCCTGACGACCCGAAGCGCGACAACCGACACCATGGGTGATGCCTTCACTGCTCTATCGTTCATGAGCGAGGACGGCTGGCCTTACCCTGACGACGACGACGTCGCCGAGCAGCTCGAACCGATCGATCTTCGATCCGAAGCCGACGACGATCTCGTGGCCCTGCACTGCCTCTCCCGTCGTGCCGTGGCCGAGCTGACGCCGGCCGAGCGGTTGGTGATCTCCCGTCGATTCGGGTTCAACGGCCAGCCGCCGAGCACAATGTCCCAGCTCCACGACGAGTTGGGGATGTCGCGTCGCGAGATCCGCCTCACGCTCCTGGAGGGGCTGACCAAACTGCGCACGCAGCTGACCGCCTGACCGGGGGCTGCATCAGTTCGGGCCGAAGCGCTTGTCTCGTTCGGCGCGCATCTCGGCCATCTTCATGATGTCGATGGCGATGAACAGGCCCTCGGCCTCGGCGCACAGCCGGTCGCCCGCGTGCAGGGTGCCGTGCGTCAAGGTCTTGCGCCCGGTGACCTCGACCACCCGACCCTCGAACCGCAGCTCCGTGCCCAGAGGCGTCGGGCTGCGGTAGTGGATGGTAAGGCGCCCGGTCATGCCTGGCCGGCCACCGAGCGATTGCGTCGACCCCAGGACCTCGTCGAACGCTGCGGCGATGTAGCCGCCATGGACGCAGCCGGGCGGTCCCTCGTAGGCCGCCTGGAACGTCGCCCGGCCGCGCATCACGTCGCCGTCCACCCATAGCTCGACGGGAGGCGCCAACGGGTTGGCCCGGCCCAGCATCGGGCTGTGGTCGAAGAAGGCATGGGGATCGCGCCCGGCCAGCGGCGACTCGCCAAAGCCCTCGTACATCGAGCCAGCGGTCAGGGCATCCAGGCGCCGGGCCAGGCGCTCGAGGTCGTCGGCGACGTCGACCAGCTCGCCCGCCTGGGCCTTGCTTCCGTGCAGGCGGTGGACGATGCGCCGGAGCGCGTCGCCGGTGCGATGCAGCTCCGCCCGGCGGGGCGACGGGGCCTCGGTGCCGTACGAGGAGAGCAGGTCGGGCCATTCGGCACCCCCAGGGGTTCCTCGCCGCCGCGTATCGTCCTCATCCCCGCTACCGGTCGTCCACTCGGTGCTGTCGGTGTCGCGCTCCCCGTCGGCCACGGCATGTGCCTAGCTGACCGCCAGGTCGCGGTCGAAATCCACCAGCACCGGCGCGTGGTCGCTGGGCTTGGATCCCTTGCGTGCGTTGCGGTCGATGAGCGCCCACCGCACCTGGTCGGCGAGCGACGCGGTGGCCAGGATCAGGTCGATGCGCATGCCCTGCCGCTTGTGGAACGAACCGGCCCGGTAGTCCCACCAGCTGAACAAGCCGTCGACGTCGGGATACTGCTCGCGGAACACGTCGTGCAGCCCCCATCGCTCGAGGTCGCCGAGCGCGGCGCGCTCGGCGTCGGACACGTGGGTCGAGCCCTCGAAGGCGGCTACGTCCCAGAGGTCGATGTCGGTGGGCGCGATGTTCATGTCGCCACACACCACCAGGTCGTCGGTCGGTTTGGCGGTGGCGTCGAGATGGGCGCGCAGCCGCCCGAGCCAGTCGAGCTTGTAGTGGTACTGCTCGTGGTCGAGCGCTCGGCCGTTGGGGACGTACACCGAGGTCACCCGCACGCCGGCGCAGGTCGCGGTGAGCACCCGGGCCTCGGGGTCGGCCGGCCCGCCGTCGCCGAATCCGGGCGTCGGATCCTCGATGCCGACCCGGCTGAGTATGGCCACGCCGTTCCAGCGCCCCTGGCCGTAGTGGGCACTCTCGTAGCCTCGGCCCAGCAGCTCGAGCGCGGGAAACGCGTCGTCGCTGAGCTTGGTCTCCTGGAGGCAGAGCACGTCCGGCTGTCCGTAGTCCAGCCAGTCGTGCAGCCGGACGATCCGCTCGGGGGTCAGCGAAGCGACGTTCCAGGTGGCGATCCGCATCCTCGGCACGCTACTCAGCCGAATGCGATCGCATGCCGAGGCGGTCGCCCGTCGGATCGGCCCGGCGG
>JBOGHK010000149.1:0-28300 GCA_050744325.1 Acidimicrobiales bacterium | reverse complement strand
GTGCTGTCCGGGTCGCCGCGATCGGCCGCGCCGTCGCCGCCGGCCGGAGCGGGCGGTGGGGCGGGCATCGTGTCGCCGATCTTGGGCTTCACCGGCGCGCCCGGTGGCGAGGCCTTGCGCACCAGGGCCTTGTCCGCGGCCTCGACCGACGTCGGCCGACCTTCGCTGTGACGGTCGGGCAACTCGTCGGGCTGGCGTTCGCCGGCACCGTCGTCGCTGGACCTCGAACGGCCGCTGGTCGAGCCATCTGACGAGGGTTTGCCGGGCGAACCAGTCGCCTGGCCACCTGCTGTGTCGCTGCGCGCCTTCGACCGCTTCCGTCCGCCGCGCGAACCGCGGCGCCGCCGCTTCCGCGCCGGGCTGTCGGTCGCCGGACCGGAGCCGTCGTCAGATGCGTTCGGCGCGTCGGCGCGCGCCTCTGAACCGTCCTCCGGGGTGGCGGGGCGCCCCTCGGGCACCTCCCGCCGCGCCTCGATCTCGGACATCTGTCAATTCCCTTCTCATGACGCACGCGCCTGTTGCGTGCGAGCCAGCGTCGCTGCCGACGGGAGGGGGATGACCTCCTGTCGGGCGCCGCCGACATGCGTCCATTGATGAATGCGCACGACACGGCGTACCTCGATCGACCACAATTCCGACCGGGCGCCCTCGCGAGCTGGGCCGGATCGGGGTCGATTAGCCGGGTCGAGCGCGCGCACCAGCTCAGCTGGGCGCAAGCCTCGGGGTTGGGTCGCCAGCTCGGCCTCCACGACAGTGGCGCCGCTTGGTGCTGGCCCAAGGACCCTTGCAGTGACGATACCCGAACGGATGTCCTCGACCGCCTCATGCCCCTTGCGGGTGCGGCTGATGACCAGCTCGCCGGCCGCCAAGGCATCGTCGACCGCGGCCGAGACCGCCGCGGCATCGGCACCCGTCAGCTCGATGTGCCAGGTGCAGCTGGTGACTCCCTGCTGGAGCGACTCGACCCGATGCTCCAGCCCGACGACCGCCTGCACCTCGATCCCGACCGGAAGAACCCCAGTGAGCAGGGTCGGGAGCTGCTCGATGTCGACATCGGGTTGCGCCCCGTCGCGCACGCTGATGTCGAGATACTCGCCGAGGGACTCGTAGCCCGTCGACAGCGCCAGACCGAAGCTGAGCTTCGGCCGGGGCGAGAAACCCTCCGTGTAAGCGACGGGGACACCGGCACGGCGCAGCGCCCGCTCCCAGATGCGTGCGAGGTCGCGATGGCTGACGAATCGCACCTTGCCGGTCTTGGTGAACCGGGCCCGCAGTCGCGGGCTCACGGCCGCGTCCCGATCAGGTTGCGGGGCAGCAGCGCGACCGGCACCTCGGCCCCGGCGGACAGGTCCTGGCCCGTGCCCTGGCTGCCGCCTGCGGGAGTCACCGCCGACGCAACGACGTGCTCGATGCCGTAGCCCGTGCACGCCCCGCAGTCGTAGCAGGGAGTCCACCGGCAATCCGGTAACCCCACTTCGGCCAGAGCATCGCGGAAGTCCTGCCAGAGGAAATCCTTGTGCAACCCGGCCGAGATGTGGTCCCACGGCAGGACTTCGTCCTCGTGGCGGTGCCGGTGAACGTACCAGTCGACGTCGAGGTCGGCCGCGGCCATCGCGTCGATCCACAGGTCGACGTCGAAGTGCTCGCTCCACTCCTGGAACCTGCCGCCGCGGCGCCAGACCTGCTCGATGACCGGCCCCAGGCGACGGTCACCACGTGACATCAGGCCCTCGGCCAGCGTGGCTCGAGGATCGTGCCAGGTCAGCTGCAACGACCGGACCTTCCGCGCGCCATCGCGCAGCAGCCCGATCTTGCGGCCGAGCTCGTCGGTGGTGTTCTGCCCGAACCATTGGAACGGCGTGAACGGCTTGGGGACGAAGCCACCGACCGATGCCTTCACCGTGGGGTTGCGGTGGTGCCGGCGACCGATCTCGACGCAGTTCTTGGCGAGGTCGAGGATGCCGAGGGTGTCGACGTCGGTCTCGGTCGGCAGGCCGGTGAGGAAGTAGAGCTTCACCCGGCGCCAACCCTGGCTGAAGGCGCTCTCGACGGCGCCGTACAGATCCTCCTCGCGGATCAGCTTGTTGATGACCTGCCGCATGCGCCAGCTGCCGGCCTCGGGAGCGAAGGTCAGACCGGTGCGCCGCGCCCGCTGGATCTCGCCGGCGATTCCGACGGTGAAGGCGTCGACCCGCAGGCTGGGCAGGCTCACCGAGACCTGGCCGCAGCTCGTCGGATCGTCGCTCGGGCCGGCGACGATGTCGCGCACCACGCCCTCGATCCCCGAGAAGTCGGCGGACGACAGGCTGGTCAGCGACACCTCGTCGTAGCCGGTGCGCTGCAGACCGTCCTGGACCATCGTGCGAACCTGGTCGGCGGGCCGTTCCCGCACCGGCCGGGTGATCATGCCGGCCTGGCAGAACCGGCAGCCGCGGGTGCACCCCCGGAAGATCTCGACGTTGAGCCGGTCGTGCACGACCTCGGTCAGCGGGACCAGCTGGTTGCGGGGATAGGGCCACTCGGCGAGGTCGGCGATCGTACGCTTCTCGACCCGTTCAGGGACGTCCGGATAGCGGGGACGGATCTCGCGGATGTGTGGACCGTCGTAGTCGACCTCGTACATCGACGGCACGTACACCCCGTCGACCTGCGACAGCGCCCGCAGGACCGCCTCGCGGCTGCCCTCGGTGCGGCCTGTCGCCTTCCACTCGGCGATCACCTCGGTGATGTCGCCCACCGCTTCCTCGCCGTCGCCGAGCACCACGAAGTCGAGGAAATCGGCCAACGGCTCGGGGTTGTAGGTGCAGTGCCCGCCGGCAGCCACCAGGGGGTGCTCCGGCCGGCGATCGGCCGCGCGCACCGGGACACCGGCCAGGTCGACGCAGTTGAGGAGGTTCGTGTAGGTCAGCTCGGCGGACAGGTTGAATGCCAGGACGTCGAAGTCGCCTGCCACGCGGTGGGTGTCGACTGAGAACAGCGGGATGCGCTCGCGCCGCATGATCGCCTCGAGATCGGTCCACGGAGCGTAAGAACGCTCGGCGACGGCGTCGTCGCGCTCGTTGAGGATCTCGTAGAGGATCTGGAGGCCCTGGTTCGGGAGGCCGATCTCGTAGGTGTCGGGATAGGTCAGCAGCCAGGCGACCCGATGCGCAGCGTGATCGGGTCGCTGCGCGCCGAACTCGAGCCCGATGTACCGAGCCGGTTTCTCGACGCTCGCCAGATGACCTTCGAGCTGGGTCCAGACGTCCCGCATCTCGTGCCCCAGGGTAGCGGGGGGCCGTCGGTCGCCCCGAAACCCCTGATGATCACCCTGATCAGCGGAACCGACGCATGTGGACGTTGAGCACCAGCCCGAGTGCGGCCCACGACGCGATGGTCGACGATCCGCCGTAGCTCATGAACGGCAGCGGGATGCCTGTGATCGGCATGATTCCCATGGTCATGCCCACGTTCTGGAACACCTGGAACACCAGCATCGACAGGACGCCGCCGCACAACAGCATCCCGAAGCGGTCGCGGGCGATCTGGGCCGTGCGCCAGACCCGCCAGCACACCACCCAGAAGAGGACCAGAACGGTGGCGCAGCCGGCGAACCCCAGCTCCTCGCCGAGCGCGGTGAAGATGAAGTCGGTGTGCTGCTCGGGCACGTTGCCCAGGCGGGTCTGGGTCCCCTCGAACACACCCCGGCCCGACGCACCGCCCGAGCCGATGGCGATCATGGACTGGTTGGCGTTGTAGGTCTCGTCGCTCAGGCCGGTGTCCGGGTCGAGGAAGCCGGTCAGCCGATCGCGCTGGTAGTCCTCGAGGACGTCGGAGTTCAGGATGCCGACGACCCCGATGACCCCGACCGCGGTCACGATCACCAGCTGGCGTAGCCGTGCCCCGCCAATGAGCAGCATCCCCATCGAGATGGCCACGAACACCAGCGCTGTCCCCATGTCAGGTTGCAGCAGGATCAGGCCCATCGGCAGCCCCAGCGAGACCAGCGCACCGCCCACCCAGCGCGCCGCGAGCGGCGGCTCCGGGATGGCGAGCAAGGCCGCGACGGCGATGATCACCACCACCTTGGCCAGCTCGGCCGGTTGCAGCTGGAACTCCCCCACCTGGAACCACGCCTGGGTACCGCGGCGCTCGGTGCCCAGCCCGGTCAGCACCAGGGCGAGCATGGCGAGGACCACCACGTACGGCAGCCATCCCCAGTCGCGCAACCGCCGGTAGTCGACGGTGGCCACGAGGATCATCGTCGCGACGCCCATCGCGACGAACACCAGCTGGCGCCGCAGGAACGAGAGGTCGTAGGCATCGGGGTCGGTGCCCCGGGTCGACGACAGGATCATCAGCACACCGAGTGCGGTGATGCCGGCCGCGGCGAGGATCAACAGCAGGTCGGCGTGGCGCCACACCGGCGGCGGCTTGCGGCGGAACGGCCCGGACTCGACCCGCCTCTCAGGCGCCGGGCTGCGGGAACCGTTGACCCGCCGGTACCCACCGATCTCGCGCCACCGAGCGCCACGGACCCCGACCGTGCTCATGCTCCTGCACCCCCACGAACGCACCCTTCCCGCGGGGTGGGGACCGGGGTTCCCCGCTCAGTCATATGCGCCACCGACGTCGGCGAGGTCGCCCGTTGGGGCGGCGGGCACCCCGCCGAGAGGTGCCGGGGCCAGCGGCGCCGCCCCGCTGAGCGCGTCGAACAGCGCCCGGGCAACCGGAGCGGCGTTCGAGCCACCGAAGCCGGATTCCTCCATGAACACGGCGATCGAGTACTGCGGCGCGGCGACCGGGCCGAAAGCCGCGAACACTGCGGTGTCGGCCTTGCCGTCGACCTGCGCGGTGCCGGTCTTGCCCGCGACGGCCCAGCCCTGGTGGTCGAACCCTGCGAACGCCCGGGACGCCGTCCCGCTCTGGGTGACGCCGACCAGGCCCTCGAGGATGGGCTCGCGGACGTGGGGAGGGAGGTCGACCTGGCCACCCACCACCGGCTGCACCTCCACCGGGGGCGCGTCGCCCGGCGGCTCGATCCGGATGGCGATCTGGGGCTCGTAGCGCGTCCCGCCGTTGGCGAACGTGGCGTAGCCGTTGGCGAGCTGCAGCGGCGTCACGACCAGGTCGCCCTGCCCGATCGCCAGGTTCACGTTGTCACCCGTGCGCCAGACGTCGTCGCATCCGAGTCGGCCGCAGTAGTCGCGCTTCCACTGAGGGGTCGGCAGGTTGCCGTCGGCCTCGGGGATCGGGATGCCGGTGTCGGCGCCGATGCCCCATCCCTGGATGTACTGCTGCATCCCGGCGTCGCCGCCGAGGCGTTCCTGCTGGAGCCAGAACTGCGCACCGACGTTGTAGAAGTACGCGTCGGAGGAAACCGTGATCGCCCGCGGGATCGTGAGCCTGCCGTAGGCTGCGCCACCGGCGTTGCGGCGGAAGCAGAATCGGTCGCCGGTGCAGCCCGGGATCTGGTAGCCGCCCTGGTCGTAGAACACCGTGTCCGGGGCCATCAGCCCTGACTGGAGCGCGGCGTAGCTGGTGAAGAGCTTGAAGGTCGAGCCTGGTGCCCATTGGCCCTGGACGGCCCAGTTGTTGAGCGGCAGGTGGTTGGACGGGTCGGTGAGCCACGCCCACTCCGCAGCCGTGATGCCATCCACGAACGGCGTCGGGTCGTAGGTCGGGTACGACGCCAGGGCGAGGAGCTGGCCGTTGTTCGGGTCTTCCACCACGACGGCGCCGATGGTCGCGTTGTTCGGCTGGTTGCCTGCCCGCGCCGGCCGCTGCCGGGCTTCGGCGAGGCCCTGCTCGAGCTTCTGCTGGGCCAGCGCCTGCACGTCGATGTCGATGCTGAGGACCACGTCGCTGCCCGCGACCGGGAGCTGCTCGCTGATGACGCGGACTGGGTCGCCTTCGGCGTCGACCTCGATGCGGCGCAGTCCTGGGGTACCGCGCAGATGGGCCTCGTAGGCCAGCTCGACGCCGGTCTTGCCGATGTCGTCGTTGAGGGTGTAAGGCTTCGCCGTCTCGCCCGCGACGGCCTCCAGCTCGGTCTCGTTGATCTTGCCGACGTAGCCCACGACGTTGGCGCCCAGCGGGCCGTAGGGATAGCTGCGCACGGCGGTGCGTTGCACGCTCACTGAGGGGAAGTCGCCGGCGTGCTCCTCCAGGTAGATCTTCAGGTCCTCGGGGACGTCCTGGGCCACGGGCACCGGCGCGTAGCGGCTGAAGCGCTCGTCGAAGATGCGGCTGCGCAGCTCGTCGGCGGTGACCTGCTGCCCTACGCGGTTGAGCTCGGCGGTCAGGCGGGCAAGCACGTCCTCGCCTTCCGCTTCGGGAAGGTTGTCGAAGGCGTTGCGTTCCACCGCGACCATCACGGCGACCCGGTTGTCGACCAGCACCTGGCCGTTGCGGTCGAGTATGCGACCGCGCGGGGCAGGCACCTGGACCAGTCGCACCCGGTTGGCTTCCGCCTGCACCTGGAACTCGGATCCCCCGACGATCTGCAGGTCGTAGAGACGGGCGAACATCGCGACGAACAGCGCCACCGTGACCACGCCAAGCATCGACAGGCGCCAGCGCGGCACGGTGTTCTTGTTCTTGCCGCTGCTGCCGTTACCGCCGTTCATGGGAGCGCCACCCTGTACCGGCCCGGCACCTCCTCGTCGTACACCCATCGCCAGAGCCGCCGTGCGGGCAGGATCAGTGCCCCGTTCCAGGCGGCGACGACCACTGCGGTGCGGACCAGGTCGTCGAGCGCGAACGCCAGGCCGAGCACCCGGGCCGCGATCACGCTGAACACCACGGCGACGATGCTCAGCACGGCGCTCGTCGCGACGTGGAACCACCACTGCGTGCGGTCCACCCGACCGGTGGCCCATCCCGCCGCGTAACCGGCGAGGACGCAGGTGAGCGCCGCCAACCCGAAGGGGGTGTCGAGCATCAGGTCGTAGGACAAGCCGGCCACGAAGCCCACGACGGCGCCCCGATCCTGGCCACCCACCGAACCGGCGGCGAGCGCCATCAACAGGACCAGGTCGCCGACCGCGTCGAAGGCGCGCAGATCGGACACCACGGCAACTTGCACCAGCAGCACGCTCAGGAGCACCAGTGCAGACCTACCCAGAAATCCGAGGCGTTCGGCAATCATGTCGGCGGCTCCCAGAGGATGACGTTCACGAACGAGAGACGGCTCACGTCGACCAGCGGTTCCGCCACGAGCTCCAACGACAGCCCGCCCGCTCCTTCGCGGGTCGAGGTCACCTGGGCCACCGGTATGCCGTCCGGATAGGTGCTGCGGTCGACGCCGCTGGTCACGAGCCCGGCCCCCTCGGCAACCTCGGCGCCGGGCTCGACGTTGGAGTCGACCACCAGGGGCTCGCTGCGACCCTGACCGCGGGCGGTGCCGAGAGCGCCGGTGTCCGCGAGCCGGACACCGACCCGGAACGCCGGATTGGTCACGAGCTCGATGTTCGACCGGCTGCCCGACACCTGGCTCACCCGTCCAACCAGCCCACCGCTGGTCACCACCGGCATACCGACCCGGATGCCGTGATCGCTGCCCTTGTTGATCTCGACGGTCAGCGAGAGGTTCGACCGCGGGCCCGACGTCACCTCTGCTGTTACCTGGGGAGAGTCGCGGAAGGATTCCAGCTCGAGGGTGTCCTCCAGCTCGGCGAGTTGACGCTGGGCGTCCTCGCCCGCCTGGGCGTCGGCCTCCAGGTCGTCGACCTGGGCTCGGAGGGCCTCGTTCTCGTCGCGCAGGTCGTCCATCTCGTCGCCCTCGGCCACCTCGTGCCAGACCTCGCGCAACGGTCGGGAGGCCCGTTCGACCGCATCCTCGAAGGGGCCGAGCACCGTCGCCGAGGCCTCGCGCACGGGCCGGAAGGTGTCGGTGTCGCGTTCGTCGAGGGCCAGAAGGGAGACCGCGGCGAGGATCAGGACCGCGGTGCGAGTGCGGGAGCCGCGGGAACGTGCGATCGCCACAGTGCACTACCTGGAGGAGGAGAAGAGGACGCCGTTGAGTGCCTCGAAGTGCTCCAGGGCCTGGCCGGAACCGACCGCCACCGCGTGGAGCGGATTGGGTGCGATCGCGACCGGCATCCCCGTCTCGTCGTTCAACCGGCTGTCGAGGCCGTTCAACAGCGCCCCGCCGCCGGCGAGCATGATGCCCTGGTCCATGATGTCGGCCGCCAGCTCGGGCGGGGTCATGTCCAAGGTGACCTTCACCGCGTCGACGATCGACGACACCGGCTCGTCGAGCGCCTCGCGGATCTCGTCGGTGGTGGTGACGATCGTCTTGGGCAGGCCGGTCACCAGGTCGCGCCCACGGATCTCGGCATGGACCTCCTGTTCGAGGGGCCAAGCGGAGCCCAGCGTGACCTTCACCTCCTCGGCGGTGCGGTCGCCGATGGCCAGCCCGTACTCCTTCTTGATGTAGTTGACGATCCCGACGTCCATCTCGTCGCCGCCGACCCGGACCGACTGGCTGGTGACGATGCCGCCCAACGAGATGACGGCGACCTCGCTGGTGCCGCCGCCGATGTCGACGATCATGTTCCCGGTCGGCTCCTGCACGGGGAGCCCGGCACCTATGGCGGCCGCCATCGGCTCCTCGATGATGTGGGCAGGCTTGCGCGCGCCGGCGTACTCCGCTGCGTCCTGGACGGCACGCTGCTCGACGCCGGTGATGCCCGAGGGCACGCAGATCACCATGCGGGGCTTGGACCACTTGCGGTTGTGCGCCTTGCGGATGAAGTGGCGCAGCATGGTCTCGCAGATCTCGAAGTCGGCGATCACGCCGTCCTTGAGGGGCCGGATGGCCTCGATGTGCGCCGGCGTACGGCCGATCATGCGCTTGGCTTCGATGCCGACCGCGACCGGCCGGCCGTCGCGCATGTTCACGGCGACGACCGAGGGCTCGTTCAGCACGATGCCTTTGCCGCGCACGTAGATGACCGTGTTGGCGGTGCCGAGGTCCACCGCCATGTCCCGGCCTGTGAGCGAAGAGAAGAGGTTGTCGGACATGGCAGGTCCTCCGCCTTTCACGTGGAGGGCTCGCCGTAGGTTACAGAACCTGTCCAGTAAGCTGAGCGACCTCTCTGAGCTGGGTTCCTACCCCGCCATCCCGTGGTCAGACGCTGTGGTCGGTGCGCTAGATGTCGGGAAACCAGAGCTTGATCTCGCGCTCGGCCGAGTCGTGCCCGTCGCTGGCGTGGACCAGGTTCTCGGTGGTGATCGTCGCGAAGTCGCCCCGGATCGAGCCCGGCTCGGCGTCCTCGACCTTGGTCGCGCCCACCACCTTGCGCACCAGCAGCCACGTGTTGTCGGACGGGCCCTCGACGATCATGACCATCGCCCGTCCGCGGGTGAGGAACGCGACCAGGTCACCGAAGAACGGCTTGTCACGATGCTCGTCGTAGTGCTCCTCGGCCAGGGCCGTGTCAGCGGTCCGCAGCTCGGCGGCCACCAAGGTCAGGCCCTTGCGTTCGATCCGGGCGATGATCTCGCCGACCAGGCCCCGCTCGACGGCGTCGGGCTTGCACATCACAAAGGTCCGGTTGGTCACCAACGCAAGCTAGCCGTTGCCCAACCCCGCCCCGAACAGCGGCCGGGCACCCCCGTTCTGTGTGGGATCATCCTGCGGAGCCGAGGTCGTCGGGCACGAGGCGGACCATGACCCGGTCGATCGACAGAGGGACGGCACACGACGAAGTCGCCGAAGGCGACTCAGTGGCCGGGAGCAGGCCGGGGCTAGAGCGCGGTCCCGAACCGCAGGTCGGTGAGCATCGCGACCGGCCATCTACCCGCCGTGAGATCCAACCGGCGTCCGAACGGGGACCCGAGCCCCGCGCGGGAGTCGATCGCGACCGCTCACCGGTGGATCCGCCGCCGATAGAGACGGTCGACGACCGCTTTCCTGGAGTCTGGGACCGCACGAACTGCGCGCTACCCCGCAACGTGGAGAGGCATCGCCCTCCGAGCGAGTGGGTGACCGACCGGAACCCAGGATTCCCGGACACCCCTGGGCGTACGAGGAACTGTGGTGAGTGCGCCCGCGCCAGCGAGCGCACATGGCGGGGGATCGAGACCCAAGCGGGAGTGTTGTGGATCCTGAGCTCGGCGGTGAGAGCCCATTCGTGATGGACGTGTGGTCGCCGGGGGATCGGGTAGCGAACGGAACCCATCTGCCGCGCGACGACCGAACGTAGGTGCGATGACCGACGAGGCTGACGCTCGGGCCTTGGTGCAGGCATTCCTCAGCTCGGACGACTTCGAGCTCGAAGAGATTCCGCAGGGATGGCGGGTGGTCCGACCGATCCCGAGAGATCTGACGGGCGCCGCCACCCTTGCCGTCGAACGTGCGACAGGCGCTTTGTGGGAGTTCGCGTCCTCGGTCCCCCCGCACCGGTTGGGTGAGCGGTTCGAGCAGTTCAAAGCCTCGGGTAGACGCATCGACCAGCCGCCACGCTGACCGGCACGAAACAGGTCACAGAAGGCCGAGGGAACGGCACGCCGTGCGGGCCGCGCCGACCGTGTACAGCGAGCCGGTGACCATGACCAGGTCGCCATCGCCAGCCGAGGTGGCGTCGGTCCAAGCGAGGCGCACCGCGTCGGCCACGTCGGCGACCGGTTCGGCCTCGACGCCGTGGCGCACGGCCGCGGCCGCGACCTCGGCTGCCGGGACCGCGCGGGGCGAGTCGGGGGTGCACGCGGTGACGTGATCGCCGCCGCGGATGCCGAAGCCATCGAGCATCTCGTCGAGGTCGCGTCCGGCGAGCACACCGAGGACCCAGCGGCGCCGGCCCGCGACGTCGAACTCCTCGGCCAGGGCCCGAGCCGCCGCCCGGGCACCGTCGGGGTTGTGCGCGCCGTCCAGCACCAACAGCGGACCGCGGTGGAGCACTTCGAACCGGCCCGGCAGCGACAGCTCGGAGAACGCCTCGCGTACCACGTCGATATCGAGCGCCCGCCCGAACAGTGCCTCGACCGCCGCCACGGCGCACGCCGCGTTGTCGACCTGGTGGACGCCGTGCACCGGCAGAAGGACCTCGTCGTAGTGGCCCTGCGAGGTTCGTAGGTTGACCACGTGGCCGCCGAGAGCGAGGCGATCGGTCTCGCAGCCGAAGTCCCGGTCGCGCAGCAGCACCGGGTCGCCCTCCTCGGCCTCGAACACCGCGAGGAGGTCAGGGTCGGTCTCGCCGACCACCACCGGACGGTCGGGAGTGATGATCCCCGCCTTCTCGCCGGCGATGCGGCGCCGCCAGCCGCTGTCGAGGTCGGTGTGGTCTTGGCCGACGTTGGTGACCACGGCGACGTCGGCTCGGGCGACGTTGGTGGCGTCGAACCGGCCCAGCAGGCCGACCTCGACGACGGCGACGTCGACAGCCACCTGGGCGAAGTAGGAGAAGGCCGCGGCCGTCAGCAGCTCGAAGTACGAGGGCCGCTCGCCTTTGAGCTCCTCCAGCAGCAGCGGCTCGAGAGTGGCCAGCTCGCCGACGACGGCCCCGAAGTCATCCGGGGCGATCGGATGGAGGTCCCATGTGATCCGCTCGGTGATGTGCTCGAGGTGGGGGCTCGTGTAGGTGCCGACCGACAGCGAGTGGGCGACCAGCAGCGCCGTGATCATCCGGGCCGTCGATCCCTTGCCGTTGGTTCCGGTCAGATGGACGACCGGGCACGCGTGCTGGGGATCGCCAAGCACGTGGGCGATCCGCTCCATGCGGTCGAGCGACAACCCCCCGACCCGCCCCGCGATCGCTGTCGAGCGCTCGAGGTTGATGTGGTCGTCGAGGAAGGCGACCGCCGAGTCGATGTTCAGGACATCCTCGACGGTTAGGAGGCGGCTCGACGGGGCCGCTGCTGGCGCGGCGCTTCGGATCGCGGCACCAGCGTGGGGTTGACCTTGTCGAGCACGGCCTTGCGATCGACCACGCACCGGCCGACGTCGCTGCGACTCGGCAGCTCGTACATCAGGTTGAGCAGAACCTCTTCGAGGATGGCACGTAGACCACGGGCCCCGGTGCCCCGGAGCAGGGCCTGCTCGGCCACCGCTTCGAGCGCGTCCTCGGAGAAGTCGAGCTCGACCTCTTCGAACTCGAAGATCTTCTGATATTGCTTGACCAGGGCGTTCTTCGGGTCGACAAGGATGCGGATCAACGCCTCCTTGTCGAGGCTGGACACCGCGCCGATCACCGGCATCCGGCCCACGAACTCGGGAATCAGGCCGAACTTGAGCAGGTCCTCGGGCTGGACCTGTTCGAGCAGGACGCCCAGGTCCTTGTCGTTGTACCGGCGGACGTCGGCGGTGAACCCGACGCCGTTGTTGCCGAGCCGGCTCTCGATGAGCTTTTCGAGGCCAGCGAAGGCACCACCGCAGATGAACAGGATGTTCGTGGTGTCGATCTGGATGAACTCCTGGTGGGGGTGCTTGCGGCCCCCCTGGGGCGGCACCGAGGCGGTGGTGCCCTCCAGGATCTTGAGCAGGGCCTGCTGCACGCCCTCGCCCGACACGTCGCGGGTGATCGACGGGTTCTCGCTCTTGCGGGCGATCTTGTCGATCTCGTCGATGTAGATGATGCCGGTCTCGGCCTGCTTGACGTCGTAGTCGGCGGCCTGGATCAGCTTCAGCAGGATGTTCTCGACGTCCTCGCCCACGTAGCCGGCCTCGGTCAGCGCGGTGGCGTCGGCGATGGCGAAGGGCACGTTGAGCATGCGCGCCAGGGTCTGGGCCAACAGCGTCTTGCCGCAGCCGGTGGGGCCGATCAGCAGGATGTTCGACTTTGCCAGCTCGACGTCGCTGGCCTGGGTGCCGTACTGGACCCGCTTGTAGTGGTTGTAGACGGCGACCGACAGGATCTTCTTCGCGTGGTCCTGCCCGACGATGTAGTCGTTGAGGAAGTCGTAGATCTCGACCGGCTTGGGCAGCTCGTCGAACCGGAGCTCGGTCGGCTCGGACAGCTCTTCCTCGATGATCTCGTTGCAGAGATCGATGCATTCGTCGCAGATGTAGACCCCGGGGCCGGCGATCAGCTTCTTCACCTGCTTCTGCGACTTGCCGCAGAAGGAACACTTCAGAAGCTCTCCGCCATCTCCGAACTTTGCCACGTCGATTCCCCCGTCTCGTCCTAGGCGGTCCTGGCTATGGGCCCGGATAGGTCGGCAGCGGTTCGCGCCGAGATCACGTCATCGATGATGCCGTACTCCTTTGCCTCGTGGGCGCTCATCACGAAGTCGCGGTCGGTGTCCTTGTTGATGCGCTCGATCTCCTGGCCGGTGTGACGGGCCAGGATCTCCTCGAGCAGGGTGCGCATGCGCAGGATCTCGCGGGCCGCCAGCTCGACGTCGGTGGCCTGGCCGCCCGCCTGGCCCCACGGCTGGTGCAACAGGATGCGGGCGTGGGGCAGCGCCAGCCGCTTGCCCGGGGTTCCTGCGGCGAGCAGCACCGCGGCCGCGGATGCCGCCTGACCGAAGCAGATCGTGCCCAGGTCGGGCTTGATGAACCGCATCGTGTCGTAGATCGCGAACAGCGCCGTGATGTCGCCACCGGGGCTGTTGATGTAGACGCTGATGTCCTTGTCGGGATTCTCGGACTCGAGGTGGAGGAGCTGGGCGCAGACGAGGTTGGCCACCGTGTCGTCGATGGGGGTGCCCAGGAAGATGATGTTCTCCTTGAGCAGGCGGCTGTAGAGGTCGTAGGCCCGCTCGCCCCGGTTGGTCTGCTCGACCACCGTGGGGACCAGGTAATTGCGGACATCCAGGTTGTGGGTCTCGCTCACGGCACCTCGGTCTCCGTGTCGTCGATCTCGGTCTCGTCGGTATCGGCTGCGTCGTGGGAATGCTCAGGGTGCTCTGTCTGGTCTGGGTCGTCGATCGAGCTACCGGGCGAGGCACGGTCGAACTCAGCGGCATCGACGTCGAAGTCGCTGCGCTCGATCGGCTGACCGTCGATGTCGACGATCTCGACCTGTTCGACGAGCCAGTCGAGCGCCTTGCGTGTCCTGATCTCGGAGCGTACCCCCGGCAGCTGACCACCGCGTTCGAACTGCTCACGGACCCGCTTGGGCTTCTGGTCGACCCGCTCGGCAACCAACGCGATCTCGGCGTCGACGTCGTCGTCGGTGCACTCGACGTTCTCGGCGTCGGCGACGGCTCGCAGTGCGAGGTCGACCTTCACGGCCGTCGCCGCGGCGGTGCGCAGCTCGCCGACGATGCCGTCGGACGGCGACTCGATCTGCGACTGGAGCCAGGTCTGCGGGTCGATGCCCTGGGCGCTGACCCGCATCGCCATGTCCTGCAGGCGATGGCGCGTCTCGTGCTCGACCAGGGTCGGGGGAGCATCCTCGGCGACCAGCGCGGCAAGCGCCTCACCCGCCTTCTGGCGAATCTCGGACTGGCCCTGCACCTTGCGGAGCAGCGTCATCTGCCGGCGGATGGAGTCGCGCAGGTCGGCGATCGTGTCGAACTCGGAGCTCTCGGCCGCCCACGTGTCGTCGGCGTCGGGCAGAACCCGCTGGTTCACCTCCTTGACCAGGATGCGGAACTCGAGCTGACGTTCCTCGTCCTCGTCGGGATGCGTCGCCTCGAACGACAGGATGTCGCCGGCCTTGGCCCCCCGGAGCTGCACGTCGACCTCGGGCGTGACCATGTCGCTGCCGACGGTGTAGCTGTAGTCGTCGGCGCTAAGGCCGTCCTGCGGCTCGCCGTCGAGGGTGCCCGCGATGTCGATGGTGACGACGTCGTCGTCGATCGCGGGGCGGTCGACCTCGGCCAGCGTCGCCTGCACCTGACGCATGCGGTCGATGCGGGCGTCGACGTCGTCCTCGGGGACCTCGGGCCGCTCGAGCGTGATCCGCAGCCCGTCGTAGCCCGGCACCGTGACCTCGGGACGGACCTCGACGACGGCATCGAACGCCAAGGGCCCGGCGTCCTTGCCGGCAGTGATGTCGATGTCGGGCGAGGCGATGGGATCGACGTCGTGATCGCTGAGAGCCTGGGCGTAGAAGTCGGGCAGCGAGTCCTGCAGTGCCTGCTCGCGCCCGACCTCGGCGCCAAGACGCCGTTCGAGCACCTTGCGTGGCGCCTTGCCCGGACGGAACCCGGGGATCCGCACCTCACGGGCGATCTTGCGGAACGCCGCATCGATCGCCTTGTCGAATTCAGCCTCGTCGACCTCGACGGTGAGCTTTACCTTGTTCCCCTCGAGGGGCTCGACGGTGGCCTTCACAGGCGCCAGAGTCTAGGGGTTGTCGGAGCAGACCCGAACCATGCTTCGGGCAGCCCGGTCTGGACCGAAACGTTGGCGGGCCTCCAACACGGCGACCGGTAGCATCGGGATCGATGCGGATTCTGGCCCGGAGCGGTAGCGAAGGGGCTGAATCGGTACCGGTATCGACCAGGTAGATCCGGGGAGTGGCGCAGCGGTAGCGCACGTGCTTTGGGTGCACGAGGTCGGGGGTTCGATTCCCCCCTCCCCGACTGGCTAGCGTCCGCTCTGGCGCGCGCGGGTGTAGCTCAGTGGTAGAGCCCCTGCCTTCCAAGCAGGCAACGCGGGTTCGATTCCCGTCACCCGCTCCAGGAATCCGCTCGCGGCCACGGGGGTTGAGTTGGCCATGGCATCGACCGAACGTGGATCAGTACGGGCCGAGGTGAGCGCCAAGCGGGTGCGCGCTTACCTCCACGGCAACCTGGTGGCCGACACGGTTCATCCCCTCCTGGTGTGGGAGGTGCCGTACTACCCCGCCTACTACATCCCCCGCGACGACATCCGCGCCGAGCTCGGGCCCACTGGCGAGACCAAGCACTCCCCGAGCCTCGGTGACGGCCAGGTCCACCACGTCATGGCAGGCGACTCCACCGTGAAGGACGCGGCGCTGGTCTACACCGAGTCGCCGATCCCCGAGCTGGGCGGCCACGTCCGCCTGGACTGGGCCAGCATGACTTCGTGGTTCGAGGAGGACGAAGAGGTCTTCACCCACGTGCGCGACCCTCGGACCCGGCTCGACATCCTGCCCACCTCCCGGCACGTCCAGGTGCTGCTGGGCAACGTCGTGCTCGCGGAGACGACCCGGGCGCACGTGCTGTTCGAGACCTATCTCCCGCCGCGCTGGTACGTCCCGCAGGTGGACGTGCGCATGGACCTGCTGCGTCGCTCCGACACGGTGACCCACTGCCCGTACAAGGGCACCACCGTGCACTACACCGCCACCGTCGACGGCCACGAGACCGCCGATGTCGCGTGGAGCTACCCGACGCCACTGCCGGAGAGCCAGCGGATCGCTGGCCTCCTCGCGTTCTACGACAACCGGGTCCGGGTCCTGGTCGACGGCCAACAGGTGGGTGGCTGACGTCCTGATCTCGACCGGCGCCAGACCCATGCCGACGAACTGCGGCAACGGGAAGCCTGGCAGAGCGTCCTGGACCGACCCGAAGACCCGCGGGGTCAGCGCCCGTAGCGCGCTCTCGATCACGGCGTCGGGCAAGCCGAAGTCGTTGAACACCACCGTGGCGCCGAAGTCCGGAGCGATGGCCCCTGGGTCGAAGGTGGTCAGCGACTCAATGGTCGGGCCGAGCTTGGCGAACGAGCTCTCGTTGACGCGCAGGCCCACGGCGTCGTTCAGCACGGCGCCGGCGGGCAGCACCTGGGCGGTCTGGCCGTCGCCGAACACGACGGTGCGTCGCTAGCGGTGGATGTCCCCGGACTGGTAGCGGGCCTCGACCAGCACCGCGTTGAAGATCGCGGCACCGTCGAGTGGAAGGTCGATGCTCCAGGTGTCGCCGTCGACCGTCGCCGAGATGCCGTTCACGGTGACCCCGAGCAGGGTGTCGTTGTTGTGGACGGTCACCCGTCCGGTGATCCGTTGGGTGGGCCCTCCCCCTGCGCCAGCCCTCGTGACCGACGTCCTCGCCGGACGCTACGCCTCGGTAACAAGGCGTGCAACGTGTTCTACCGGAGGCGGGGAGGTGTCGTCGTAAGGTCGCTGGGGTGGACCTACCCACGATGCGGCGACGGGTCGCCGAGGCACGCGTCGGCCGGCTGGCGACCGTTCGTCCCGACGGCCGCCCCCATCTCGTCCCCTGCTGCTTCGTGCTCGACGGCGACACCGTCTATTCCGCGGTGGACGGCAAGCCGAAGTCGACCCTGGCCCTGCGGCGCCTCGACAACCTCCGGGCGACCGGCCGGGCGAGCCTGCTCGTCGACCACTACGACGAGGACTGGTCCGAGCTGTGGTGGGTCCGGGTCGACGGCGCTGGCCGGGTCGTCGACACCGGCCCCGAGCGGTCAGGTGCCCTCGCGGCGCTGGCCACCAAGTACGAGCAGTACCACCGGGTCGCCCTGGCGGGGCCGGTCATCGCCGTCGACGTCGAGCGCTGGGTCGGCTGGCCCTAGCTCGTCGCGCCACCGCCAGCTCGTGGTGATCGACGGGCAGGCCTGATCCGGGTCGAGGTGGTCTGACCGCAACTAGGGTGCGGCTGTGGCCACCGAGGACGACGTGCGCCGCCTCGCACCCACCACACCGCACTACGACGGCTAGCCCACCGTCCTGGTCAACCTGCCGGCGATCGACGTCGACGAGCTACGCGACCTGATCACCGAGTCCCGGCTCCTGCGAGCACCGAAGCGGGTCCGTCTGGCGCAGGAGGCCGATCTCGTCGAGGATCTCGGGGACTAGCTCTTCTTGGGGGCCGATGTCCCGTCAGCCACGGCCGGCCGGCATGGCTGGTGACAAGCCGATCCTCCTAGCCTGCGCTGCCATGGCACTGCTCCCGCTCGATCCCGACGAGCTGCTCACGACGACGCGCGCCGTCCGCAAGCGTCTCGACCTCGACCGTCCGCTCGATGTGGCGATGGTCCAGGAAGCCCTGGCCGTGGCGGTCCAGGCGCCGTCGGGGTCGAACCGCGAGCCGTGGCACTTCGTCGTCGTCGCCGATGCTCCGAAGCGGGCCCGGCTGGCCGAACTCTACCGACAGAGCTTCGACGGCTACAGGCAGGCGCGGTACGCGGCCGGCAACCTCTACGCCTCCGACCCCGGCCGCCAGTCGGTCCAACGGCGGGTGATGGACTCGGCCGTGTACCTGGCATCGATCCTCGACCGGGTGCCGGTCCACGTGATCCCCTGCATCGACGGACGGATCGACGGCGCCCCGGCAGCGCAGCAGGCCGGGTATTGGGGCTCGCTCCTGCCGGCCGTGTGGAGCTTCATGCTGGCCGCCCGAGCGCGGGGCCTGGGCACGGCATACACGACGCTGCACCTCCCCTTCGAGCGGGAGGCCGCAGAGCTACTCGGGATCCCCTACGAGCAGGTGACCCAGGCTGCACTGATCCCCGTCGCCCACACTGTCGGCACCGACTTCAAGCCCGCGGCACGCCAGCCGATGGAACAGGTCGTCCACGTCGACGCGTGGTGACGACCGGCATGAACCCCCCGCAAGGCACGGGCGACGTGCGAGACACGGACACCCCGGAAGCCCCAGCCGCCGCAGATGGTGCCGGGCCGATCGAGGTGACGTCCTATGTGCGGCTCGACGGGCAGGTCGCGGTGGTCACGGGGGCGTCGGCGGGGCTCGGCGCGCGGTTCGCCCGGGTCCTGCATGCCGCCGGCGCCGACGTCGTGCTGGCGGCACGGCGGCTCGACCGGCTGGAGGCGTTGGCTGCGGAGCTGGGCGACCGAACGTTGGCCGTGGGCTGCGACGTCGCCCAGGACGCGGACTGCGAGCGGCTCGTGGCCACGGCGCTGGAACGCTTCGGGCAGATCGACATCTTGGTCAACAACGCCGGAATCGGGAAGACGGTGGCCGCGGAGGACGAGCCGGTCGACCACTTCCGGGAGGTGGTCGACGTGAACGTCACCGCGATGTTCCGGCTGTGCCAGCTCGTCGGGCGCGAGATGCTCGCGCGAGGCACGGGCACGATCGTCAACCTCGCGTCGATCCTCGGGCTGGTGGCCTCGGCGCCGATCAAGCAGGCGAGCTATGCGGCGAGCAAGGGTGCGGTGGTGAACCTCACCCGCGAGCTGAGCGGCCAGTGGTCGCGGCGCGGGGTGCGTGTCAACGCGCTGGCGCCGGGCTGGTTCGCCAGCGAGATGACCCACGACATGTGGCACGACGAGCAAAGCATGGAGTACGTCCGGCGCAACACGCCGATGGGTCGAGGCGGGCGAGAGCACGAGCTCGACGCGGCCCTGCTGTTCCTGGCCGGGCCCGGCTCGAGCTACGTGACCGGACACGTGCTGACGGTCGACGGCGGCTGGACCTCGCGCTGACCGGCGCCAGGACACGCGCTAGAAGCGCTGCGCCACCCAGGCGGCGACCAGGTCGGCCAGGTCGTCGCGGGCGCCGTCCGGATCGAGGAAGTAGTGATCGGCGTGGAGGTCGTGGCGTTCCTTGTCGGTCGCCGCGATCGCATCGTGGATCACCGCTGCGTCGCTCGGGAACACGCCTGTGTCGGCGTCGCCGTTCACCACCAGCGCCGGCACCGTGACCCGGGCCAGATGGGGTGTGGCGCGGGTCTGGGCGTCGTCGAGGCTCCACATCGACAACCAGGTGTGCAGGGTGCAGGACGAGGCGATCCCCCAGACCGAGCGGTTGGCACGCGCCGGATCACCCAGGTAGCAGCGGTTGGGGGGCCGTCGCGTGGGCTCGATGGTCGCGTCGACCATCCGCGGATCGGCCCAGCAGCGATACACGTTGAACAGCCGGTCGGTGGTCCCGGCGTCCCGCAGCCGATCGAGCTCGGCCCGCACCCATCCGGTGATCCGCCGGTTGCGCGCGCTCTGGGCCGCTCGGTAGCGGTCGAGGAAGTCGGCGCTGTACGGCGGACAGTTCCCGGGATGCCACAGGTCCAGCGATGGGTCGGTGCTGGTCGGGTCGCGCTCGTCGACGACCGACGCGTCCATCCACGCCGTGAGGACCTCCGGCCGCCCCGGATGGGCAGCCACCGACACGAACGCATCCCCCGCCGGGAGCTCGTCGAGGCCCCGGGCCGGTCGCATCCCGCCGACGGAGGCGACGTTGGGCTCCACCGCCTGCGACTGGTAGGCGGCCATGAGGGAACCGCCGCCGGAGTTTCCGACCAGCACCACCACCTCGGCCCCGGCCTCGTCGCGCAGCCAGCGGACGCCGGCACCGATGTCCACGAGGGCGTGGTCGAGGAGGAAGTGGGCTTCATCGCCACGGAAGCGGGTGTTCCACCCGAGGTAGCCGAAGCCTCGGGCAGCCATGTAGTCCGAGAGGTAGTGCTCCGAGAAGTCGACGTTGTAGTGCGTCGCGATCATGGCGACGCGGGGCCGCGTCCCTGCCGGCCGATGGTAGATGCCCTGGCAGGGATGCCCACCGGCGCCCGCTCGTCCGAAGCCGGGCGCGGGCAACCCCACGAAGGTGCGCTCGATCTGCATTGGCATCCCCTGGGCTCGGTGGACCTCGCGCCGTCGCCGATTGCATCGGACAGGTTGTCCGACGCGGGTCATACGTTACGACTGACAGTCCGGCACATCGCGTGTTGTCATCGACTCTCCTGTTCAGCGTGGAACCTCTGGAAGGGATGATTCGATGAGACGACGGCTCAAGGCAGGGACGGCAGCCCTGGTCGCAGGCACTGCGCTGGCGAGTGGGATGGTCGCGACACCGGGAGCGCATGCTGCGCCACCGGCCGCAACCGCGCCGGCGTCCGTCGACTGGTGCCTCTCCGCAAGCGTCAGGGAGGGAGGGTGGACCGACACCCTCACGATCAGCAACTCCTGCGGCTACAGCGTCCGGGCCAAGGTCGTGCTGGACTTCGCGTTCGACAGCTGCGTGACGGTCCCGGCCGCGGGCGCGCGGTACCTGATGCACTATCCCGCGCGGTTCAACCGCCTCGAGGAGTGTGGCTGACCCACCCGGCTGGGCCGGTTGACCCGGCCCGACCGTCCTCGCGCCCACCGGATCAGGGACACCCGGCCCTGATCCGGAAGGGGACGGGCCACCGACCCGAGCGGATCGGTGCCCGAGTCCCGCGGGCCTCCGTACACCGCAAGGGCTCTGGCAGCCGTCCGCCGTAGCGGTTATCCGTTCGACGTCAGGGCGCCGAGACCGGACAATCGGCTCTGTGCTGTCCGCAGACCTCGCCGAGGCGTCCGAGGCCGTTGGGCCTGTAGGTCGGCGGCGCGCGCGGCGCGCCTTTCGTCTGGCCGTTCGGCACTATGCCATGCAACTGCGTGAAGACCGACGGGTGGCGGTTCCGGCGTTGTTGTTGCCCGGTCTCGGAAGCACCCTGGCGTGGTTCTGCCCGCCGCTGGTGATCGGGGCCATGCTCGAGCGCTTCGGCGATGGGGAACGGCCGACGCTCGGCAGCCTGGGGCCCTACCTGGTGGCGTTCACCGCGGTGTGGCTCGGCGGCGAGGTCGTGTGGCGCGCAGGCATCCACTTCCTCAACCGGACCGCCGCGACTGGGGCCGCCAAGCTGCAGATCCGGGGCATGGAGGCCCTGTTCGCCAAGGACCTGGCCTTCTTCCAGGACAACTTCACGGGTTCTCTCACCAAGAAGGTCGTCGGCTACGGCCACAGCTACGCCGCGGCCGTCGGCACCCTCGCGTTCCAGGTGGCATCCAGTGTCCTGCCGATCGGCTTCGTCGCGATCGTGCTGTGGCGCTACTCGCCCTGGATCGTGTTCGCCCTGGTCGTGATGGTGATCCTCACCGCCATGGCGATCACCCCGCTCATCCTGCGGCGCCAGAAGCTCGTCGACGCGCGCGAGGCCGCCAGCAACCGCGTGGCAGGTCACGTCGCCGACACCATCACCAACATCGATGCCGTCCGGCTGTTCTCCCGCGAGGCCCACGAGGGCGCCACCCACACCGGCAACGTCGAGCGCTGGCGGTCGCTGGCCCTGCGGTCCTGGGACTACCAGAACCGCCGCATCGACCTCGTCACCTCACCCCTCTACGTCGCCACCAACGTGGTTGGCGTGGTGCTGGCGGTCACCTTGGCGGACGGCGGGCGGTTCAGCTTGGCGGCCGTGTTCGTGACCTTCACCTACTACTCGCGGTTCACCAACGTCGTCTGGGAGTTCAACGACATCTACCGGAACATCGAAAGCCACCTGTCGGCCGCGGCGCAGTTCACCGAGCTGCTCCTGGACGCCCCGGTGGTCAACGACCCTCCCGAGCCCGCCCCACCCCGGTTCCGTGACGCAACCGTGGCGCTCTCTGACGTGACCTTCGCCTACCCGAACCGGTCCGAGCCGCTGTTCTGCGGCCTCGACCTGCGGATCGAAGCGGGCCAGAAGGTCGGGCTCGTCGGCCCCTCGGGTGGCGGCAAGTCCACCCTCACCCGGCTGTTGCTGCGCGCCGCCGACATCGATGGCGGCACGATCGCCATCGGCGGCCAGGACATCAGCCGGATCCGCCAAGCCGACCTGCGCAACCAGATCTCCTATGTCCCCCAGGACCCGCTGATGTTCCACCGCAGCCTGCGCGACAACATCGCGTTCGGGCGACTGGACGCCACCGACGACCAGATCCGGGCCGCGGCCGACGCAGCCAACGCCAGCGACTTCATCGAGGCGCTGCCCCAGGGCTACGAGACCCTGGTCGGTGAACGTGGCATCAAACTGTCCGGCGGGCAACGACAGCGGATCGCCATCGCCCGAGCCATCCTCCGAGCAGCGCCCATCCTGATCCTGGACGAGGCCACCAGCTCCCTCGATTCCGAGAGCGAAGCCCTCATCCAGCAGGCACTACTCCCCCTCATGGCGGGACGGACCGCCATCGTGATCGCCCATCGCCTCAGCACCGTCCAGGCGATGGACCGCCTCGTCGTCCTCGCCGACGGCGAGATCATCGAAGACGGCACCCACCACCAACTCCTCGCCGCCCCCGACATCTACGCCGGCCTGTGGCACAAGCAATCGGGAGGATTCCTCGGCATCCCGGCGTAGCACCCGCAGCGGTTGCAGGTCGGCCCACAACCGGGCGCTGGGCGACTGGGGGCTCACGAGCTCGAAGGACACCGTGGCCGTGCGCGGTACCGACACGCGTCGTGACAGCGCAGCTGTGACTACTTCGTGCTCGACAACGTCCCCGCCGACCCGCCCCGGCACGCCGGTTGCGGTGGTCAGCCGGCGGCGCCGGGCTGGGTGAGGTAGTCGTCGTCGACGGTGACGCCGAGGCTGGCGAGCAACGGCAACGCGAGCGGCAGCAGCTGGTCGCTCGCGATGACGACGTTGCGCAACGACTCGATGCCCCGCAGTCCCTCGAACGACGAGCCGTGCAGTGCCACGTTCGCGACACTCGCCTTCGACCACTCGGTGCCGTCGAGCTGCGAGTGAACCAGGCGAGTGTCCTTCAGGCGGGCGGCGTAGAGGTCCGCACCGCGCAGGTCGCAGCCGGTCAGCTCGCACCGCTCGAAGGTGGACGTACGTAGCCATGCCTCGTCGAGCTGGCAGTCGACCATGCGCACGTCGTGGGCGTTGAGCTCCGCGGCCACCAGGCCCGACATGCGGCAGCGCTCGAACCGCACCCGCTCGAGGATCGTCGACGTCAGCGTGGCGCCGGACAGCTCGCAGTCGGTTGCGACCACGTCCTTCAGCCTCAGGCCGTCGAGCGTCGCCCCGGTCAGCCGGACCCCCGACAGGCGCGACTCCGAGATCTCGACCCCCTCGAACGACTCACCTGCCCACGACCCGGTCAGGCGCACGTCCTCGATTCGCACGTCGTCGGCCAGCTCGCCGCCGTATTCGGCCAGCTGATCGCCCACGCGGGGCTCGAGCAGCTGCGCCGCCACCAGTGCCTGTGCGGACACCCGCGATGCCCCACCACGTCGACCGGCCACACCGCATGATGGCACTGCCCCGCCCCGCCATGGCGACCACTGCTCCGGCTGAGCACCGTATGCCGATGGCGAACCGGCGACCCAGGGGCGCGCTCGGGTGGTTCAGTGGCGACGCCGAAGCCCGTCGCTGCCGACCTCAGACCCGACGTCGGGGCGCTCGAGGGTGGCGCCCATGCTCTTGTCGTGGGTCAGTCCGGCGGAGCGCGGTGGGCAGCGATCGTGGCGGCCTTGGCTGCCAGCTCGGCTCGAGTGGCGACGCCGACCTTGTCGAAGACGTGGCGGAGGTGCGACTGCACGGTGCGTGGGGACACGAAGAGTCGTTCACCGATCTGGGGGTTGGTGAGCCCTTCGGCGACCAGGCCGACCACATTCTGCTCGGCGGGGTCAGGCTGTCCCACCCGAAGGGCGGACGTCGGCGTTCACCCCGTCCACGCTGGGCATACGCGACTGCCTCGTCGCCGGGCAGGTTCGAGCCCTCGAGCCAGCGGGCATCGAACACGTCGGTCCCGAGCGCCTCACGGGCTGCCTGCCGATGCCGCACGCGGGCCTCGTGCAGCACCGGGGCCGCGGCGTAGCCCATGGGCCGGCGCAGGGTGTCGGCGGCTCCGTACGGGCGGGCGGCCTCCTCGTGGCGTTCGACGGCACCGACGGCACCGGCGAGCCCCTCGAGCGCGTCGCATACACCGGGGAGATGGCCGGTCCGGGCTGAGACGACGAGCATGTCGTGGAAGGCGTTCTCGGCGCTGCCGGGTTCCCCCCGGGCCCGGTCCGCGAGGGCAGCGGCTTGGTACGCGGGTGCAAGGGCGCGCACGTAGTCCGTCGCCAGTCCGTGGTCGAGGGCCCGGTCGGCACGCTCGCGCGCCCGCTCGATGTCGCCGGCCGCGACGCTGACCAGTGCGCCCAGCGCGGCGCACCGCGCCGCTTCCCGCACGTGCATCACCGACAGAGGCCCGGCCGCGAGGTCGAGCTCGTGGTCTGCCGCGGCGAGGTCGCCCTGGACGTAGCGCAGCCAGGCCAGCGCTCGCCGGAGCTGGGCCTCGCCGGACGTGTCGCGGTCCGCGGCAGCCTCGGCCAGACCGGCGACGAGCTGGTCGTCGGCCTGCTCGTAGTGCCCGAGCGACGTGAGGACCTCGGCGAGCATCGGACGGGCGACGCTGCGGAACAGGGAGTCCCAGCGCCAATCGTCCTCGTCGAGAACGGTCGTGAAGCGGACCGCCTCGGTCACCGACTGAGCGGTCCCGCCCAAGGTGCGCCCACGGCAGGACCCCCTACGCAGGTCCGCTCGACGAGCCACAGCGCACGGGCCTCACGCCGCCTCTGGAAGCGCCGTCGCCGTCGATATCGCCGACGCGATGGCCACCTACCCGGCACCGACTCGGGTTCTCGGTAGGTAAGAACTTAGTAAGTACTTAGTAGGAAATGAGTGCTAGGCCTCCAAATGTATGCCAGATCGGTGTTACGTTATATCGGCTGGTGATGTGACCTTGGGACGATAGCTCCAGAGCGGCCGAACGTTGAAGGGGGGCGAGGGTCGTGAGAGCTGGATCGCGGTCGCATAGGTGTTCTGAACAGCTACGGCTGTTCTGGCGTACGGGGTTGGGTGCTTTTGCTGTGCTGCTCCGATAACCGACGGGTTGAGACGCGCTCCACGTCGAGGCAACAAGGAGGGGACTGACGTGCGAATAACGAATGTGACGCGAAGAGATTTCTTGAAGTACTCAGGGGGCGGCCTAGCAGTGGCAGGCGTCGCGGGTGCCAGCGCGTGGCAGTTGACGTCCAACGTAAGCGCCCAAGCGCAGGAACCTCTCGACCCGAGGACGGTCCCGAAGTTCGCGCACGAGCTGCCCATTCCTCGGGTACTCACACCCAGGGTCGTCCGAGACCGAAGTGGACGTGTCATTAGACACGACTACACCGTCACGGAGAGGATAGTCAGCCGACAGGTGCTGCCTCCTGGCTTCCCGCCGACGACGATGCTCACATTCGGCGGCAGGGTTGCGATCCCCGGCTCTAGCCGAACCGAGACGGTCTTTACCTTTCCTGGGCCGGTCTTCGACAATACCCGCGGCATACCGAGCCGTGTGACGTGGCGCAACCGCGTCGAGCAGCCACACTTCCTGCCGGTGGATCCGAACATCCACTGGGCGAACCCAAACGCGGCTGAACGAGTCGAGGCTCCATTCACGCCGTTCCCGCCGGGCTACCCCGAAGCACAATCCCCGGTGCCGATGGTCGTCCATACTCACGGCCTAGTCGTCGCGCCCCAATTCGACGGCACTGCCGACGAGTGGTTCACCAATCTCGGCCACCGCGGTCCGAGCTACGTGAGCAATGTCTATGAGATGCCCAATGAGCAGCCCTCGACGCAGCTCTTCTATCACGACCATGTCATGGGCATGACCAGGCTCAACATGTTTGCCGGGCTTATAGGACCCGCCTACTTCATCCGTGACCCCAACAGTCCTCTTGACCAGCCGGACTCTCCGCTGCCGAGCGGAGAGTTCGAGATCCCGCTCGCCGTCGCCAGCCGGTCGTTCTTCACGGACGGGCAGCTCGATTTTCCGAGAGTGAGCCTGCTTCCGTCCTTCCCGTACATGGAGGCCGAGGACTTTTCCCAGACGATGGTCGTGAACGGCGCGGCCTGGCCAAACCTGAACGTCCAGCGTCGGCAGTACCGCTTCCGGCTCTTGGCTACGGCGAACATGCGGGTCTTCCAGTTCTTCTTCGATCTCGATGGCACCACCCTCCCGTTCACGGTCATCGGAGCCGACGGCGGGTATCTGCCGGCACCACTCAAGGTCGATTCGGTGACCATGGGCATCACCGAACGGACGGACCTCGTCTTCGACTTCTCCCAGTTCGAGCCCGGGACGCAGATCATCATGCGGAACGGGCTGATCACGCAGCCTGGTGATGAACACGACGGTGATGATCCAGAGGGCGCGGGCCAGATGATGCGCTTCACCGTCGTCGACAGCGAGCCCGTCGCTCCGCCTGCACTGGACCCGGGGCTCTTCCCGCCGAGGCCGGAGCTGATCCCCGACGCCCCGACCCGGACCAAGGCGCTGGTGCAATTCGAGGATGCCGAGGACCACGTGACCGAGACGCATGGCATGCGCACGTTGGATGGGCTGGCCTTCACGTCGCCACCGACCGAGCTTCCGCTCGTCGGCTCGACCGAGCAATGGGAGCTCGTGAACACCAAAGAGGCCGAGGACGACGATCCCGACTTCGCGAACCACCAGATCCACATTCACCTGCTCGAGTTCCAGATCATGAACCGCCAGCCGTTCGACATCGAGCGCTACCTTCACGATTGGTTCCTCTTCAACGGCCACCAACCCATGACCCGGCCGATCGTGCTCGATACGAACAACTACCTGACCGGTGACCCGATCCCGCCTGAGCCGAACGAGACGGGCTGGAAGGACACGGCCCGGACCTTCCCGGAGCACGTGACGCGACTCCTCGTGCGCTGGGCGCCCCAGGAGGTCCCGACGGGTGGCGTCGAACCGGGCCAGAACCTGTTCCCGGTCGACGTCGAGTTCCCGAGCGAGCTCGACCCGGTCACCGGTCCCGGCTACGTCTGGCACTGCCACATGATCAACCATGAAGACCACGAGATGATGAGGCAACTCGCCGTGGTTCCCGCATGGGCGGCAGGCGTGACCTACCCGGCCGGCAAGGTCGTGACCCACGACAACATCAACTACCGGGTGCGCGTGGACCACACCTCTACGGAGTCCGAGCCGCCAACGGCAAGGTTCGATCTCTGGGAGCGTGTCAACAACAACGACGGAAGCTGGCAACCGCAAATCATCTACGCGGTTCAGGACCGGGTGCTTCACGAGGGTCAGCTCTTCGAGGCGCTCCACGTGCACCAGGCGGAGCCGGGTCAATTCCCGCCCGACAATCCCGACCTGTGGCAACCGCTCCCGATGACCGCAAAGAGCCAGCTCGTCGAGTTCTGCGATCCAGATGATCCCGAGACAGCGGAGTTCTTCGAGATTGGCGAGAACGGAACCGAGGAGGAGGCGCTGGAGGTGTTGCCGGCCGCCCTCGCGGTCTGCCGCCACGTGCATCGCATGCCAAGCTCGGGCATCACCGAGGACGCGATCGAGTTCTCCGTGCCCGACGGGAGCGAATTCCGGCCAGCACCGACTGAAGGCACAGCCTTCTACGAGACCATGTCGAGGCTGTTGGACATCACAGTTCCGGGTCTGCGCCGCGGACAGCGGGTGACCGTGAACGGCAGGCCCATGAGGTCCGGTAGGAACTACCCGCTGCCACCCCAGCGCAACATGGGCTACCTCGTCGAGGTGACCGGTGGGGCAACCTTCATCGCCCGGTAGCTCTCTGCCTCACCCGAGACTCCTTCAGAGCGACCATCTGTCAACGACGCTCGAAAATTGACCCCCTGGCGACGGGTGAATGTTGACCCCCTCGCTTGGGGTGGTGGTCACGTTGCGTCGTCTGTGGGCACCCTCCCGAGGTCGCGGTTGCGGAGCCGGTAGCT
>JBOGHK010000148.1:0-34039 GCA_050744325.1 Acidimicrobiales bacterium | reverse complement strand
GCCGGAGCTCGAGGTGCGCGCCGCGCCGTCGCCCGCGGGCGATGCCGCGGCCGCTGCGCCGACCCGGGCCCGAGCGCTTCCGGTCATCGTCCTCGCGATCCTGGTCGCCGTGATCTTCGCCGGGGTGACCTGGTCGATCGTCACCGGCGAGGAGGAGGGCGAGCGGGCGCAGGCCGATCAGCCCGGCAACGGCTCCGACCAGACCACCGAGCCCCTGGCCACGTCCCGGTCGGGCCTCACCGCCGTCGAGAGCCCGGTCGGCGTGCAGCTCGACTGGAACGGCGGCTCGAACGAGTCGCAGGTCATGGTGGTGGTCCTCTCCACCGTCGCACCACCTCAGAGCCGCCCTGCGGATACGGGCAGCGCACTCACGATCCCGACCGCCGACCTCGACCCCAGCGCCGGCTACTGCTTCGCGGTGGTCGCCGCGGCGGCCCCAGCCCCGTCGGCGGCCGAGCTGGCCGCCGAGGTGCCCGCCGACAGCCTCGGCACCGAGAGCTGCATCGGCAGCGGCTCGGCCGACACCGTCCAGCGAGGCTGATGGCCGGTCCGGGGTCCTGAGCACCGGATCTCCGCATCGTTGCCGGGTCGAGTGCACGAACAGGGCCGTGCTGCGGCGCCGAGCGGGTAGACAACGACGATGAGCGACGACGCGCTCGCCGAGTACCGCCACAAGCGCGACTTCGGGGCCACGCCCGAGCCCGCCGGCGACGAGGCCGCCGACGCCGACGCCACCAGCGCCGGCAGCACGGCCCGGTTCGTGGTGCAGCAGCACGACGCCACCCGCCTCCACTGGGACCTGCGCCTGGAAGGCGACGGTGTGCTTTGGTCGTGGGCCCTGCCTCGCTGCCTGCCGTGGGATCCCGGACGCAACAACCTCGCGGTACACACCGAGGACCATCCCATCGAGTACCTGACCTTCGAGGGCGACATCCCCGACGGCACCTATGGAGCCGGCCACATGTTCGTGTGGGACACCGGCACCTACGACCTGCTCGAACGCAAGGACGGCAAAGTCGTCGTCGACCTCCACGGCGAGCGGGTGCAGGGCCGCTACGCCCTGTTCCGCACCGGGGCGGAGCGCGACTGGATGATCCACCGGATGGACCCGCCTGCCGATCCGGAGCGTCGCTGGCCGCCCGAGGTCGTCCCGCCGATGCTGGCGCGTCCTGGAGAACCGCGGTCCGGCGACGATTGGGTCTGGGAGCTGCGGCTCTCCGGGCTACGGGTGATGACCACGCTGCTCGCCGGGGCGGTGCGCATGCACGACGCCGCGGGGGTCGACGTCGGCGAGCGGTTCGTCGACGTCCGGAGGATCGGTCGCGCCACCGGAGCACGCGAGGCGGTGCTCGACGGCGTGATCGTGGGCGAGTCCCACCACCTGGAGCGCCGGTTGACCAACGCGCCGATGAGCGGCCAGCGGGCGATGACCTCGGCCCCGGTGACGCTGATGGTGTTCGACCTGGTCTGGCTCGACGGCCACCCCCGCTGGGATCTCCCGTGGGAGGAACGGCGGGCCGATCTCGAGAGCCTCGAGATCGCCGGGCCGGCGTGGTCGACAGCAACGGTCCACCGTGGCGACGGGCCGGCGCTGGTCGCGGCCGCGGGCCAGCACGAGGTGACCGGGCTGGTCGGCAAGCGCCGCTCGTCGGTCTACCGACCGGGCAAGACCACGGCCGACTGGGTCGACGTCAAGCTCGGCTGAGCCCAGGTCAGGCTGCGAGGGCAGCCATCACCGACGTGAGCCGGTCGACCTCGGTGGCGAGGGCCTCGGGCGGCACCGGCTCGGCCTCGGCGAACGGCATCACCTGTGGCGCGCCGTCGGCGGCCTCCCATACGCCGGCCACCCGGCCGCCGACGACGAGCACCGGCGAGATCCAGCCCGCGGTCCGGCTCACCTCGGCCCGCCGCTCCGGCGAGATGATCTCGGTGGCGGCGGTCCCCGGGCCGAGGACGTACTGGTCGAAGCCGGGCAGCAGCCGCACGGCGGTGGTCGGCGACGTCGCTGCCAGCCCGGCTACATCCTCGGCGAGCAGGAACGCGGACGCACCGTCGACGTCGACGGTCGCCAGCAGGTCCTCAAGGTCGGCGAACCAGCCGCGCAGCGTCGCCTTCTTCGAGATCCCCCGGGTGAGCCACGCGTCGAAGCGCTCGACGGTCGCGGGGCCGTAGGCCCGCAGGTAGGCGGGGATCACGATCCGCGCCGCATCAGGCAGGTCGGGCACGCCACCCCAACCCGGCACCAACTGGTCGGGACGACCGAACGTCACGCGAGTGCCATCGGCCGCGCCGTGGCACAACGCGCCCTGCCACGCGACCGGTTTGAGCACGGCGCCCCATCCGGACCGCAGCTGTTCGGTCAGGTCGGGGCGCCCGAGGCGGTCGGCCAGCCCGTCGACCAGCTGCTCCCGGGTCAGGACCCGACCGTCGAGCACATCGACCACGGCATCGGTCAGAGCCACGATCTCGTCGGGCGACATGCCGAAGGTGCGCTGCCAGCTGCCCCGCTCCCAGGGACGGGCAGCACCGACCAGCGCCAGGTAGGCGCCGGCCTCGGCCGGCGGGAGGAGGTGCAGGGTTCCGCGCATGGCCCACGTGCGTACGAGGTCGCCGTCGTGGAGTGCTCGGCCCATCGCGTCCGGCACCGGCTTCTGCTGCCGGACGCCGATCGCGAGCGCCGCGGCGGACGGCACCTGGGCCTGGATGCCGCACAGCCGCTCGACGATGTCGGCGACGTCGACCTCGCCGACAGGGTCGAGGAGGTGCCGGCGCAACCGCCACGCCAGCACCTGCGGCCAGGTGGTCGTCAGCTGGTCTGCCACCGCCTCAGTCTGCCCCGCGAAACAGGCCTGCTCCGGAGGCACGAGCGGAGCGCACCTCCGTGAGCAGACCTGTGGGGGCCCGTGTTCTGGTCGCGCTGGGTGCGTGTCGGCGGAGCCAGCGCGACCAGTGCGGCTATCAGTCGCCGTCCTCGCCGGCGCCGTCGTCCTCCGAGCCGACCACCTGGAAGTCCTGGTCCAGCTGCACGTCGACCTGGCTGCCGTCGTCCAGCGTCACCTCGACCTCGTAGTAGCTCTCCTCGTCGTCGACCTCGGTCTCGGTCACCTCGCCGCCACCGGTGTGCTCCAGGGCGGCCGCCGATGCCCGGTCGAGGTCGTCACCGGTGATCGGTGCCTCGGTTCCGTCGTCGTCGCCGCCGTCACCGGCGACGGCGATGCCTGTTCCTGCGAGTCCGGCTATGGCCACGACCCCCACCGCGGCCCCGATGATCTTGGTCTTCCGTTGCATGACCCGATCATGCGCCACCACCCCTGAACCGCTCCTGAAAGGATCGTGCTCGCCTCGTGTCCCGTCGATCACTCGACCAGGCGGAGGCCGGAGGGACCCATCGACGGCTCGAACTGGGTCAGCTCGACCACCAGCTCGGTGCGGTGCCCGGGGAAGACGTGCTCGGACAGCAGCACCGGGCGGTCGTCGACGTCGCGGGTCACCCGCTCACAGCGCAGCACCGGCGACCCGACGGGAACCTCGAGCAGCTTGGCGTCGACGGCGTTGGCTGCCGCGGCACCGATCGATTGGGTCGCCCGCCCGATCGCGACGTCGAGCAGCTCGTAGAACGGCGCCCGCTCGACTTCGGCGCGGGACAGGGTGGCGCCGAGCTCTTCGTCGCACCACACGGTCACCCGGGCGAACGGCTCGCCGTCGGCCAGGTTGACCCGCCGCACCTCCAACACCGTCGCCGCCCCCAGCACCTGGCGCGCCCGCGGTGGAGCAGCCACGAAGCCGAAGCCCACGACCCGCCGCTCGGACTTGACCCCCAGTTCGGCGAGCTGCTCTTCGATCGTGCCCAACCGGCCGAGGGCCAGGTGCTGCGGATCGGCGGGAACGAACCACCCGAAGCCCTGTCGGGCGTCGATCAACCCCTCCTCGCGCAACAGCTCGAGCGCCTTGCGGACCGTGACGCGGCTCACGCCGTAGGCCGCCGACAGCTCGCTCTCGCTCGGCAGCAGGCGGCCGGCACCGTACGCGCCGGACTCCACCCGCTCACGTAGCTCGTCGGCGATTGCCCGATAGCGCACCTCACGCACTTGTCATATACTTGTCTACATTCGCAGTAGACGCAAGCTCCGTAGCGGACACGAGAGGTCGCACGTCCCGATGAACGCCAGCTCTGCTTCAGCCAGCCCCTACACCCCGCCCCAACTGGCGGCTGCGGTCTACGACCGGCTCCCGAGCCGCGTCGCCCAGGGACGCGAACGCCTGGGTCGCCCGCTCACGCTGGCCGAGAAGATCCTGCTGAACCACCTGCGCGACCCTGCAGGCCAGGAGCTCGACCGGGGCCGCAGCTATGCGGACTTCGACCCCGACCGGGTCGCGATGCAGGACGCCACCGCCCAGATGGCGCTGCTCCAGTTCATGACCGCCGGGCTCGCCGAGGTGGCGGTGCCGACCACCGTGCACTGCGACCACCTGATCCAGGCCCGCCTCGGCGCGACGACCGACCTGGCCGCCGCACTCGACGTCAACAACGAGGTCTACGACTTCCTGCGGACGGTCTCGGCCCGCTACGGCATCGGCTTCTGGAAGCCGGGCTCGGGCATCATCCACCAGGTCGTCCTCGAGCAGTACGCGTTCCCCGGCGGGATGATGATCGGCACCGACAGCCACACGCCCAACGCGGGTGGACTGGGCGTGGTGGCCGTCGGGGTCGGTGGCGCCGATGCCGTCGACGTGATGACCGGCTTCCCGTTCAACGTCCGCTGGCCCCAGCTGATCGGCGTCCACCTGGAGGGCGAGGTCTCGGGCTGGACGGCGCCCAAGGACGTGATCCTTCGGGTCGCCGAGCTGCTGACCGTCAAGGGCGGCACCGGCGCCATCGTCGAGTACTTCGGCCCCGGCGCCGACGCCCTGTCCACCACCGGCAAGGCCACGATCTGCAACATGGGTGCCGAGATCGGGGCCACGACGTCGGTGTTCAGCTTCGACGATCACGGTCTGGCCTACCTGAAGGCCACCGGCCGCGAGGCGATAGCCGACGCGGCCAGCGAGGTGCTCGCCGACCTGCGGCCCGATCCCGAGGTCGTCACCGACCCCGGACGGTTCTTCGACCAGGTGGTCGAGATCGACCTGTCGAGCCTCGAGCCGATGGTCAACGGCCCGCACTCCCCCGACCGCGCCCACCGCATCAGCGAGCTGGGCGACCATGCCCGGGCCGAGGGCTGGCCGCGGACGATCTCGTCGGCGTTGGTCGGTTCGTGCACGAACTCGTCCTACGAGGACATGACCCGAGCGGCGTCGATCGCCCGCCAGGCCGCCGCCCACGGCCTGCGAGCCAGGACCGAGCTGCTGGTGACGCCGGGCTCCGAACAGGTGAGGGCGACGATCGAGCGGGACGGGCTGCTCGCCGACCTCGAGGCGATCGGAGCGACGGTCCTGGCCAACGCCTGCGGCCCGTGCATCGGCCAGTGGTCCCGCAGCGACCTCGACCCGACGCAGCCGAACACCATCGTCAACAGCTACAACCGCAACTTCCCCAAGCGGAACGACGGCAACGCGAACACGCTCGCGTTCGTGACCAGCCCCGACCTGGTCGTGGCCTTGGCGTTGGCCGGCAGTCTCGACTTCGACCCGCGCAGCGACCGGCTGGTCGACGAGGCAGGCCGCGAGATCCTGCTCGAGGCCCCGGTCGGCGAAGACCTCCCCGAGCTGGGCTTCGATCCTGGTGAGTCCGGGTTCCTCGCGCCGCCGCCACGGACCGAGACCGTCGACGTGCGGGTCGCTCCCAAGTCCGACCGGCTACAGCTGCTCGAGCCGTTCAGTCCGTGGGACGGCCACGACCTCGTGGACCTGCCGGTGCTGATGAAGGCGGCGGGCAAGTGCACCACCGACCACATCTCGGCAGCCGGGCCGTGGCTTCGCTACCGCGGCCACCTCGAGAACATCTCGGGCAACCTGTTCCTCGGGGTGGCCAACGCCTTCCACGACGACGTCGAGGCCGGGCACGGCAAGGACCCACTGGACGGCGCGATCAAGCCCTACCCCGAGATCGCCAGGCACCTCCATGCCGAGGGCGTGAGCTGGTGCGCGGTCGGTGACGAGAACTACGGCGAAGGCAGCTCACGGGAGCATGCCGCGATGGAGCCGCGCTTCCGCGGGGCCAAGGTGATCTTCGCCCGCAGCTTCGCCCGGATCCATGAGACCAATCTCAAGAAGCAGGGCGTTCTCGCGCTGACCTTCGGCGAGCCGGCGACCTACGAGCTGATCGGCGAAGACGACCGGATCAGCGTGCTCGGTTTGGCAGACCTTGCGCCCGATGTGCCTGTACGGTGCGTGATCCAGAAGCCGGGTGGGTCGACGATCGAGCTCCAGGCGACCCACACCATGAACGACGAGCAGATCGAGTGGTTCAAGGCGGGCAGCGCCTTGAACATCATCCGCAGGAAGCACGCAAGCTGACCTACCGCCGCCCCGTGTCGAAGGGACAACTCGTCGGCATCGACCACGTCCGGCTGGCCATGCCGGCGGGGCTCGAAGCCGAACGGGCTGCCGAGCAGTTCTACGCCGGCGTACTCGGTCTGACGCGCACCGACGAGCCCCGCTCTGCACCGCTCGCGGCTGACGTCGACGGTCGTGTCAGCTGCTCCTTCGAAGGTCCGTGCGTGCGCCTTCACCTCGACGTCGAAGACCCGTTCCAGCCGGCTCGCCGCGCGGCGGTCGCGGTCAGCGTCGACGACCTGGAGGCCGTCGCGAAGCGGGTGCTCGACGCTGGCGTCGAGTTCCTGTCGCTGAACGAGCCGTCCGAGGGGCGCCGAGCGCTGGTCGACGACCCGTTCGGCAACCGCATCGAGCTGGTCGAGGTCAGCGGCGGGCCGACAGCCGAGATGTTCCAGGTGATCGCAGACGCGTCGATCTACCCGATGACCTTGATCGACCCGGACGGCACCATCCGGTGGGTCAGCGCCTCGGTCGAGCGGTTCTTCGGGCACCGACCGGCCGACCTGATCGGCAAGCGCTTCGACCACATCATCGCCCCGGGCTCCCGGCCGGCGGCGATCGAGGCATGGGCGACGATCCACGAGGCCTTCGAGATCACGCCGTGGGGAGGCGTCGGCTTGCAGCTCGACATCGCGCACGCCGACGGCCACGAGATCAGCTGCGACCTCGCGGCGATCACCACCCAGCGCACCCGCCTGCCGTGGTACGTGATCCTCATCCGCCAGTCCGGTTACGAACGTGCCCTCGACCAGGCCGTGGAGGCCATGGCCGCCGGCGCGCCGCTGGGCGAAGTGCTGGCGGTGCTGGTGGGTGCCGTCGAGCAGATGGTGCCGACCACCGGCGTCGCCGTGTGTGACCGCTGGAGCGGCGACCACTTCTCGGTCACCGCGGGCAGCGCCAGCAGCCTGTTGCTCGCCCAGCCGGGCTCGCCGTGGTACCGCGCCATCGCCACCGGCGAGGACGTGTTCGTCGACGACCGCAGCGGTCTGCCCGGCCCGCTGTCGGCCTTGGCCAAGGCCGAGGGCTACGAGGCCTGCTGGGTGCATCCCGTTGCTCTCGCCCAGGGCGAGGATCCCATGGCTGCGATCATCATGTGGCACCGCCTTCCCGGCCCGCCGACGCGGTTCACGTGGAGCACCCTCCGCAAGGCCGGCCAGCTGCTCCGCCTGATCCTCCAGTGGGACCGCAGCCATCGCAGCCTGGAGTTCGCCGCCACCCACGACGCGCTCACCGGCCTGGCCAACCGCCAGGCGTTCCACGAGCGCCTGGCTGCCGTCTCCAAGAGTGGCGAAGGCCAGGCTGCCGTGCTCTGCCTCGACCTCGACCACTTCAAGCCGGTGAACGACAAGCTCGGGCATCAGGTCGGCGACCGGGTGCTCACGATGGTCGCCGAGCGGCTGGTGGCCGGCCTGCGTCCCGGCGATCTGGTCGCCCGCATGGGCGGCGACGAGTTCGCGGTGCTGTGCGAGCGGTTGGGCTCGCCTCAAGTGGCCGAGCGGGTCGCCGAACGGCTGCTGGACGTGGTCCGCCAGCCGCTGACGGCTCCCACCGGCGACGAGGTCGAGCTCGACGTGTCGATCGGGGTGACCGAGGTCTACGGCACCGAGCCCGTCGATGCTGTACTCGTCCGCGCCGACGCCGCGATGCGACGGGCCAAGAGGTCAGGGCGCGGCCGCTGGATCCGCGCCTGAGCCCGCTGCCGCCCGACGGACCGGTCAGGATCGGGCGTGGCCGGGCGGGTAGGTGCGCGCGAGCTCCTCGGGCGTCGGCTCGTAGGCCTGCTGCGACTCGGGTGGCAGCAGGGCGCTGATCGCGGCCATGATCCGCCGGGTGTCGGCCTTGGGCGACTTGTACTTCAAGCCCACCGGCGAGCCGCAGCGCACCCGCACCCGAGGCGGCCGAAGCACGTTCCAGATGCGGGGCAGGCGCTCCGACCGCGGCCAGACCTGCTCGGTGCCCCACAGCCCGAAGGGGATCACCGGCACCTGGGTGGACGCCGCCAGGCGGGCGGCGCCCCACCGTCCCTCCAGCACCGGCTCGAAGAACGCCGGACCCCGCGGGATCGTCCCCTGCGGCAGGATCACGACCAGCTCGCCTGCCGCCAAGGCTTTGGTGGCGCTGGCCAACGAGTCCGCTGCGACGCCCTGCCGGTCGACCTGGATGCCGCCCATCGCCCGGACGACCTGGCCGACCACCGGTGCGTCGAACACCTCGCGCTTGCCCAGGAACCGCACGGGCCGGCCACGCCGGGCGAAGGCGAACCCCAACGCCAACGGGTCGAAGTAGCTGCGGTGGTTCGCGACGATGATCGCCGGACCGGTCTCAGGGATGTGCTCGACCCCGTCGATGTCCATCCGCACCCACGGCAGCAACTCGGGGCGGACGACGTTCAGCAGCAGCTTCTGCGGCTCGATGCCGAGCACCGGCAACTTGGGCACCCCTTCGGGGACGTCGAGGTGCACGGTCGGCCACCGTCGCAGCAGCGCCAGCCCGGCCAGTCGCGGATCGGGGTTGACCACCACCGGGTGGCCCACGGCGCCGAGCAGCGGTGCGTCGTAGAAGCTGTCGCTGTAGGCCCAGCTGGCGTCGAGGGCGACGTCGTGATCCTTGCACCAGGCCTCGACGGCCCGCAGCTTCCCGCGTCCCCAGGTGAACTCGCCGTCGATGGTGCCGTCGTAGCACCCGTCGCCGTCGGTGCGGTAGCGCGTGGCGACCACGTCGGCGAAGCCGAGGTGCTCGGCCAGCGGCCGGATCATGTCGTCGGGGGTCGTGGTGGCCAGCACCACCGGTCGGCCCGCGTCGTGGTGCTCGCCGATCAGCGGGCGGGCGAACGGCTGCACGGCCTCGGCGAGCCGCTCGGCGGCGTGGCGGCCGGCCTGGCGGACCTCGGCCTGCGACCAGCCCTTGGCCATGCGCGCTGCGTGGCGGGCCAGCATGAGCGACGGGCGGGTCTCGCCGACCAGATCGAAGAACCGGTATACCAGCCCTTCGCCAGGGAGCGCCCGGGCTCCGATGACCCCCGCCTCGCGCAACGCCTGGCTCAGGACCGGCCCACTGGCCCCACGCAGCAGAGTCCGATCCAGGTCGAAGAACGCCGCCGCGGTCATGCGCCCAACCCTAGGTGCGACGGCCGGGGCCACGAGCCGCAGGCGAAGGGCATGGCCCCGGCAAAAGAAAGGAGCCGACCGCGGGTGGATCGGTCGGCTCCAGCAGAGTGCGTCGTCCAGAGGGGGGACCTGGGGTTCGCACGCTGTAATGAGCGGCTTCGATGGGGGGATACCGTCACCGCTCTTTGTGACGACCATGATGCCGGACCATCACCCATTTGTCAAACAGTTGTGACCGATGGGTAACATCTCTGACACCGATGGATCTCCGCCAGCTCGCCGCACTGGTCGCCGTCGCGGAACAGGGATCGTTCTCTGCCGCAGCACGGGCGCTGCACACCGTGCAGTCCAACGTGTCGACCCACGTCGCCCGCCTCGAGCGCGAGCTCGGCACCGTGCTGATCGATCGGGCCACCGGAACCCTCACCGACGAGGGTGAGGTCGTCATCGCCCGGGCCCGCCGGGTCCGCCACGAGCTCGACTCCCTGCAGGCCGACGTCGCGTCGATGCTGCACACCATCTCGGGTCGGGTCCGGTTGGGATGCATGGGCACGGTGGGTCGGTGGTTGGTCCCTCGGCTGTTCCGGCTGGTGCGCGACCGTCACCCCGACGTGCAGGTCGTGATCGTCGACGCCACGACCACGTCGTTGCTACCGCAGTTGGTTGCCGAGACCCTCGACATGGCCATCGTGAACCTCCCCATCAACGATCCCGAGCTGGCCACCGAGTCCCTGTTCGACGAGGACCGGGTGGTGATCGCCCCGACGCACCACGCGCTGGCGACCCACCGGTGCATCGATCTCGCCGAGCTTGCGCGGCACGAGCTGCTGCTCGAGCCGCAGGGCACGCCGTTCCGCGACGAGCTCGACGACCAGGCCGCCGACGCCGGCGTCACGTTGCGCACCCGCGCCGAGGTGGACGGCATCCGATTGCTGACCATGCTCGCCTTCGAAGGATTCGGGCCGGCGGTCGTGCCGACAACGGCCGCGCCGCCGTGGGTCGACACCGCATGCTGCCGCATCGCCGTCGAGGGCCTCGCACCGCGGTCTGTGGGGCTCGCCCGGGCCCACCGCGGACGGCTCTCGGCCCCGGCCCGGGCGATCAGGGAGGCGATCCACCGTCTGGTCGAGACCGCCGACGTGGCGGGTATCCATCCCACGATCTCTACGTGAGACAAGGACGGCGGTAGCCTCCGCAACGGCTCGCCTGATCGAGACGTGACCCGGACAAGGAGCAGCGCCACCGTGCCCGACAGCATCACGATCACCGACAACCGCACCGGCGAATCCGTCGATATCCCCATCGCCGACGGTGGCGTGAACTCCGCCGAGTGGCGCAAGTTCCTTCCCAACGTCTGGTTCTACGACCCGGCGTTCATGACCACGGCGCTGTGCGCCAGCAGTATCACCGAGATCGACGGCGACGCGGGCATCCTGCGCTACCGGGGCTACCCGATCGAGCAGCTGGCCGAGCAGTCGACCTACGTCGAGGTTGCCTACCTGCTCATCCACGGTGAGCTGCCCACCGAGGACGAGCTCGATGCGTGGACCCACGACATCACCTACCACACGTACATACACGAGAACGTGCGCAAGCGCTTCCTGGAGGGGTTCCACTACGACGCCCACCCGATGGGGATGCTGGTGTCGGCGGTCGCGGCGCTGTCCACCTTCTACCTCGACGCCAAGGACATCCACGATCCGGCGGTCCGCTACAAGCAGATCGTGCGGCTCATCGCGAAGATGCCCACGCTCGCTGCAGCCTGTCATCGGTTCTCGGTCGGGATGCCGTTCGTCTACCCGGACAACTCGCTGCCCTTCGCGGCCAACTTCCTGTCGATGCTGTGGAAGGTGGCCGAGCCTCGCTACGACGCCAACCCGGCGCTTGCCCGGGCGCTGGACGTGCTGTTCATTCTGCACGCCGATCACGAGCAGAACTGCGGCACGACGGCGATGCGGACCGTCGGTTCGGCGCACGCCGACCCCTACAACTGCGTGGCCGCGGCCACCGCCGCCCTCTACGGCCCGCGCCACGGGGGTGCGAACGAGGGCGTCATCCACATGCTGCGCGAGATCGGCACGCTCGACGAGGTCGACCGCTACGTGGAGCGGGTCAAGAAGGGCGAGGTGCGGCTCCAGGGCTTCGGCCACCGGGTGTACAAGAACTACGACCCACGGGCCAAGATCATCAAGCAGGCCGCCGACGAGGTGTTCGCCATCACCGGGCGGAACCCGAAGCTGGACGTCGCGCTCAAGCTGGAGGAGGTCGCGCTCGACGACGAGTACTTCAGCGAGCGCAAGCTCTACCCCAACGTCGACTTCTACTCCGGGCTGATCTACCAGGCGATGGGGTTCCCCATCGAGATGTTCACGGTGCTGTTCGCCATCCCCCGCACGGCGGGCTGGCTGGCCCACTGGGTCGAGCTGCTCGAGCAGGACCAGCGCATCGTCCGTCCCCGCCAGCTCTACGTGGGCCACGACAAGCGCGACTACCTCGCCATCGAGCAGCGCAAGTAGCACCGGCGCTCCATGCACGCGACGACGATCGTCGACGGGGCCGTGATGTGGCGCGAGCAGCCCGACCTGGTGCCGGGCACTGGCGAGCTCCTCGTCCGCGTCCGGGCCGCGGGTGTCTGCCGCGGCGACTTGATGCAGCGCGACGGCTTCTATCCGCCGCCTGCTGCCACCGTGCCGCCCGACCGGCCAGGTCTCGAGCTGGCGGGCGAGGTGGTGGCGCTCGGCGCCGGATGCCGCCGCTTCTCGGTCGGCGACCGGGTCATGGCGGTGGTGACCGGCGCCGGGCAGTCCGGGCTGGCGGTCGTGCCCGCGATGGTGGCGCTTCCCGTGCCGGACGGCATCTCCTGGGCGCAGGCCGGCGGCTTCCCCGAGAACTACACGACCGCGCACGATGCACTGTTCAGCCAATGTCAGCTGCAGATGGGCGAGCGGGTCTGCATCCACGGAGCGGCCGGCGGTGTGGGCACCGCGGCCGTCGAGCTCGCGGTCGCCGCGGGATGCGACGTGGTGGCGACGGTCCGCAACCCGGAGTCACGCGACGGCGTCGCCGCCCTGGGCGCCTCGGTGCTCGAGCCGGAGGGCTTCGAGCGGGCCGGGCGCTTCGACGTGATCCTCGAGCTGGTGGGGGCTGTCAACCTGGCCGCCAACCTGGCGGCTCTCCGACCCTGGGGCCGGATCTCGGTGATCGGGGTGGGCGCCGGAGCCCGGGCTGAGATCGACCTGCTGGCCCTGATGACCACCCGCGGCCGCATCCACGGATCGACGTTGCGGGCGCGGCCCGTCGAGGACAAGGCACAGGCGGCACGCCGGGTCGAGAAGTCGGTGCTGCCGCTTCTGGCCCGGGGTGCGGTGACCGTCCCGCTGGCGGCGACGTTCCCGTTCGCCGAGGTCGCGGCCGCGTACGAACGGTTCGCCGCCGGCGGCAAGCTGGGCAAGATCGTCCTCGTCGACCCGGTCTGATCCGGGGTTGTCGCGAACGCGGAGTGGAGTCCGAGGCGAGGGCGCGCGCCGGCGGCGGTTCCCTGTCGCCTCACCCGCCGGCCGGCGTTCGCTACGTCCTCCGGAGTGGAAGCAGGCGGGCCGTGGCGTGGGTGGTGCCGTCCACGTGGAACCAGATGTCAAGCTGCTCGTCGGATCGGTGGACCAGCAGCTCGACGCTCGCGTCCCTTGCGATCCCGGCGCCGAACTCCATCACCGCCCGCACCGGTCGACCATGAGCCGGGTGCGCCGGGTGGTCGCGCTGGCCGGCCAGGACCTCCTCCACCGCCACCCAATACGCCGCGTTGTTGACGTGGCCCATCACGTCGAAGTCAACGGCGCGCAGCGGCCAGTCGACCCGCACGTGTCCGTCGAGTGCGGGTGGTGGCCCGAGCCAGTGCCTCGCCGAGAGGTGCCGGCCACCGGCAGCACCCCCGTAGAGGTCGAAGAACGCGCCGGGCAGCCGGGCCGGCGCCAACGTCACCGGGTCGATGTGGACCCACAGGGTGTCGGCCTCGATACGGCCGCCCTGGTCGCCGATCACCGACAGGCGGCGCCCCGCCCATCGACCGCCGGTGCCGCTACACCAGGTCGCGAGGTCGAGCCACTCGGTCCAGCGTGGTGGCACGACCACGTCGACCACGGCGCGGCGGACCACCCACACCGAAGCGGTGTCGTCCAGGCCGCTGTCCGCGGTGTCGTCGTTGCCGATGTCCTGGAGGTAGCGGGCGCAGGCGTCCAGGCGGGCCCGCCGCGAGGGGGTGACGTCGCCGAGACGCACCCGCCTCCTGGTGCGGAACACGCGGCCCGAGGCGGGAAGGGGCACGAGGGCTGCATCCAGCACGGCGGCCGTTGTAACACGCGGTTCTGCCCGCGTTGAACTCGTGGCGCCCACAGCGAGCGCGGGCAGGACAGGGCGGTGTCGCCCGCCAGCGCTCCGGGCTTGTGCGCCAGGACCCTGGCCGACGACCGCGGCATCGGGTCGCAGACCGGTCAGGTCACAGCTTCAGGCGGAACCCGCGCAGCCAGAAGTCCTCGGCGTCGCTCACGACGTGCCAGTCGATCGACGGGTCGCGTTCGAAGCCCAGCCGCTGGTAGAGCCGGTGGGCGCTGGTCATCCAGTCGGTGGTGTGGAGGATCACCTGGGCCTTCCCGGCCGCCCGGGCGCGGTCGATGCACGCCTCGACCAGCGCCGCGCCGACGCCCTGACCCTGCGCGTCGACCGAGACGGCGAGCATCCGGATGCCGGCGGCGTCGGGCTCGACGAACTCGGCCGACGGCGAGCCGGGGCCGGGCACGTAGGTGACCCCGCCGAGCACGGCGCCGTTACCGTCGCCTGCGACCAGCACGTCTGCTCCCTCGGCCCGGCCGGCCACGTCGCGCAGCTCGTCCTCGTAGTCGCCGAGGCCGATCGGGTCGATGGCGGCATAGGACGCGGCGATCAGCTCGCCGAGTGCCGCGAGCTCGTCGGAGCGGACGAGATGGATGTCCATAGGCCGGCGACGATATCGGCCGATCAGATCTCCAGGTCCACGGTGAGCGGCAGGTGGTCGGACAGCAGGGGGTAGCCCTCGAACCCCGAGTCGCCGAACCGCGGCACCCGCACACCGGTCACCGAGACCTCGGGCGACACCCAGACGTAGTCGAGACGCTGGTCCGGCGGCCCCGCCCGTCGCGACGACGACCAGTTGGTCGGCCCGACCTCGTCGTCGACGACAGGAGCGCCGGTCCACGCATCGCGCAGGTCGGCGGCGGCCAGCTCGACCAGGAGGGTGGCATCGGGTAGGGCGTTGAAGTCGCCGGCGACCAGGCGACCCTCGTCGCCCTTGGGTAGCCGGTGCAGGATCTTGGCGACCTCGCGGGCCCGCGCCGCAGCGTCGCCGTGGGGGGTCAGGTGGACGTTCGCGAGCGTGAGGTCGCCCAGCTCGGCGAGCTGGAATATCCGGCGACGCCAGCTCCAGGGCCGCCATCGGGCCGTCAGGGCGATCGCCCCCGCCGACTCGACGGGGCGGGTGACGCCCACGATCGCCATGCCCTCAGCCGGGTGCGGGAGGGTCCGATGCTTGAATCGCCACGCCAGCGTGCGTGCCGACAGGGCTCGGGCCAGCCGGCGTGCCTGCTGGCGCTGGACCTCCTGGAGGAACACGACGTCGCTGGCCGCGCCGCGAAGGTGACCCGCGACAGCCTCGTGGTCCACACCTGCGTACCCCTGCAGGTTCCACGTCGTCACCACCAACCGCACCAGCGAAGGCTAACCACCCGGATCCGGACACCCAGTGCTGGTGGCGACTTACGTCGCTGGCACGCCACGCCTTAACCTCCGGGCGATGGCGCGGGCAGCAGACGTGCAGGACGGCGAGCCGGTCGCGGCCAGCCGGCGGTTGTCGCGAGGCGAGTCCGTGCTCTGGTACGGCGCCGCCGCGACGACCTACATCGGTGCGTCGATCGTCGAGAAGGGGCTGCTCAACTGGTTCGTCGGTCCGCTGTGGCTGGTCGCCTTCATCTGGCTCGGCCCCCTGGCCACGGATCGGCTTCGACAGGGGTGGAAGACGGGTCGGCGCGGGTGAGCTGGGCGGCACACCAGTTCGAGATCTACGCCGTCCAGGCACACCTCCCTCGCAAGATGCGGGGAAAGGTCAGCTTCTTCGGCATCTGGCTGGGCGACTTCACACCGGACTTCCTGTCGAAGTTCTGGGTCTACGGGATCACGATCGGCGACCAGCACTACGGCTCGTCGATACCCCACCAGTGGCACCGCGGCTGGCCGGGCATGGGCTTCACCCACACCGTGTTCGCGGGGGTGGTGATCGCCGCGCTGCTGTGGCTGTGGCGGCGCAACCGGGCGCTCACCGTCGGCTACCTGCTGGGGTTCGCGGCCCACGCCCTGACCGACGTCAACGACAGCGTCGGGACGATGCTGCTGTTCCCGTTCTCGGTCGACAACTGGACGGTCGAGACCTGGGCCTACGCCGCGACCGTCGACGGCGGGAAGTACCTGGACGCCGCCGCGTACTACAGCAGCCTGGGCCTGGCCATGGACCTGTTCTGGCTGGTCGTCGTGCTGTGTTCGTGGCGGGTGCTGACCCGCGAGTACTGGCGCACCAACGTTGTCCCCGCCGATCCCCACGCGTGGTCGTGGCTCGGCAGGTTCATGCCGGAACGGGCACTGGTCGCGCTGTACCAGGCGACGTTCTTCTACGGCATCTGCCGGCTGGTCGCCTGGTCGACCTGGGCACACCTGATCGCGCGGCCGGTGATCGACGGTGTCGAACGGCTGGGCTACCCGTTCGACTTCTCGTGGACCGGGCCGTGGTGGCTCGACGCCCGGTCGCTGGACCACGTGCAGCCGGTGGTGGTGCCCGTCGCCGTCGCCGTGCTGCTGGTGGCCGTCTACTGGAGCGCGAGCCGGCTGTGGGAGCCGATGGGCCGAGCCGAGGCGGCGGCCCGGGTGCGCCGCTCGTAGCCGCCGCCCCGCGCCCACCGGTCGGCGGCGTCGACCACGTCGGCGCCGAGGACCTCGACCGGGTCGAGCTCGATCTGACGCAGGAAGGCCACGGTGCGGGCGTCACGGGCCACGGGATCGGGGGCGGCGACCAGGCCCATGTCGGCCAGCATCCGGTGCACAGGCGCCTTCAGCACGGCCACTGTCACCGCGACGTTCCCAGCAACGACCTCGGCGGTGGACAGGCAGTTCACGCACATGGCCCGCAGCCTAACGAGGTGCTGTGCGATCCTACCGCGTCGACACCCACCGGGGTCGCCGTCACGGCGACCCCGGCCGAACCGGTTCGTCGCAGCTCGGCCCGAGGTCGATGCCGCCGGCTGCGACGACCAGGCTGCCCACGGCGAGGCCCCAGAGGCTCCCGCCCACAACGTCGAGGGGATAGTGCACACCGGCGTTGATCCTGGCGACGGCGACCATGGTCGCCACCAGGAACGGCAGCCAGCGCCAGCGGGTCGGCAGCTGGCTCGCGACCACCGCCGCCAAGGCCCAGGCCACTGCCGAGTGACCGGACGGGAACCCGAGGCCGTCCGCGTCCTCGTGCACCCGGACCCCGTCCGGACGGGCGCGGCTCGCCCAGTCCTTGAGCAGGTCGACGGTCTGGCCGGTCGCAAACCCGGCGACGACGATCGCGATGGCGGGCGGAGCTCGGCGGTAGACCAGATAGACGGCCAGCCCGAGCAGCGGCACGAGCGCCCGGCGACCGAGTTGCATCACCAGCCGCAGCGGCCAGCCGACGACCTCAGGCAGCTGGGTGGCCTCCTCGACGACATCGATCTCCCAGCCGGGCGGATTCCGCGGTGCGACCAGTGCGAAGAGCGCGACGAAGGCCACGAAGGCGAGGGCCGCGACGATCAGGTGCGACCGTCGGCTCGGAGTCACGGCTGCCGACCGGACCGCTGAGCCCACCGGACTCGGAAGTGGCGACGCGGCCTCGGAACCTTCTGCTGTCATTCACCGTCAGTTGAGCATGAACGAGACGGCAGCGGCACTCGGTGCAAGCGCCACCGAGGCGGTGTCACCAGCCGAACAGACGGCGTCCGAGGGCCGACCCGTGACCTTCGAGGAGCTGTTCACGCAACAGTACGAGTCGATGGTCCGCACGGCGTTCCTGTTGCTCGGATCGAGAGCCGAAGCCGAGGACGTCGCCCAGGACGCGTTCGCCCGGGTGGATCTGCGCTGGTCACGGCTCGACAACCCTGGCGGCTACCTGCGGCGCTGTGTCGTCAACCGATCACACGACACGTTGCGGCGCCGTCGCGTCGAGCAGCGCTTCCGCGGTTTGCGCCACGAGGCCACCAACGAGCTCGGCGCCGACGAGCTCACCGACGCGCTGGCGGCCCTGCCTCCGAAGCGCCGGGCCGCGATCGTGCTGCGCTACTACGGCGGGCTCAAGGAGCGCGAGATCGCGGAGGTGATGCGGGTGCGTCCCGGAACCGTGAAGTCCCTGTTGCACCGAGCGTTGGCCCAGCTACGACTGGAGATCGAACGATGAGCGTCCCCGACGTAGACGACCGGTTGCCCGGGTCGTTGGAGCGAGCCGCCAACGACGTGGTCGCTATCCCTTCCGCACGGGTCCGTGAGCAGATCCGTCAGCGGACCCGGGTCCTGCAACGTCGGCGCCGGGCCCGAGTCGCGGCGGTCGGCGTCGGCCTGCTCGTCGTGGGACTCGGCGGAGGCCTCCTGCTGCGTGACGACGGCAGCAACGAGGTCACCACCGCGTCGCCACCGCAGGACGACGACCCCTTCCCGGCGTTCACGGTGGACGGTCTCCAACCGGCTCGAGCAAGCGAGGACGGCGGACCGCTCGACGTTCCCGAGGGCGATGCCACCGGCGAGACCATCGGTGCGCCGTCGTACCAGGTGTTCCGACGACCGGACGACTACGCCGGACCGACGGTGTACGTGATGTCAGGTGTCGGCATCGGCATCCCCGAGCCTGGCACGCCAGGGGTGGAGACTGTCGACGTTGGCGGCTACGAGGCCGGGCTGTCGCTCTACAACCCTGACGTCCCGGCGCTCGGCTGGCGTCTGCCGGATGGTCGCGTGGTCTACATCCGATCGTGGGCGCTGAGCACCGACGAGCTCCTGGGGTTCGCCGCCGGCCTCCAGCCCCGCGAGGGAGGGGGCTTCGACACCACAGTGCTCCCCCAACAGGTGGTGGAGGATCTGGTCGAACCCAGCGTGTTCGACTCGTACCGAAACCGGGAGCTGCAGCTCGAAGGTCCCGGCAGCGTGGTGGAGATCTTCGTCGAACTCGGTGGCGAGCGCGCGTTCGAGCAGTACGTGGACGACCGGTTCGACTCGGCTGACGCCGTGGAGCAGCTCGTCGTGTTCGGCCGGCCTGCCGTCCTGATCCACTACCGCGACTCCGAGCGCTGGTCGCTTCAGTGGCGCCACACCACCACCGCTCGAGTCGAGGTGGTCGTCGAGGGTGGCGACCGGACGACCGTCGACGACGTCATCGCCGGGCTCCGTGAGATCGACGAGTCCGCCTGGCAGGACCTCCTGCGGCGATACCGCGCCTGAGCCGCCCCGGCCCGAACCTGCCCCGTCGCTGGGTCCAGGCGGCCCATCCACGCGGCGAGTTCGGGATGGGCGCCTGGCCACCAGTACCGTCGTCGGACATGGACTTCGCGTGGCCGGCCGAGCTGGAGGACCTGCGGGCCGGAGCGTGGGAGGTCGGGGTGGCGGCCGCCGGGCGCTGCGAGGTGCTCGAGGACAGCTGGATCGTCGGGCACGACCGGGCCTTCGCCGAAGAGCTCGGCAAGCGGGGTTGGCTGGGCATGACCTGGCCCATCGAGCACGGCGGTGGCGGCCGCAGCGTGCTGGAGCGCTTCGTCGTGTTCGAGGCCCTGATCAGTGCAGGTGCGCCGATCGCAGGCTCGTGGTTCGCCGACCGCCAGATGGGGCCGGCGCTCCTCCAGTACGGCACCGACGCCCAGCGCGAGCAGTGGCTGCCAGGGATCGTCGCCGGCACCTCGATGTGGTGCATCGGCATGAGCGAGCCCGACGCCGGGTCGAACGTGGCCGGGATCCGCACGCAGGCCGAGCGCGACGGCGACGAGCTAGTGGTCACAGGGCAGAAGATCTGGACGTCCGGTGCCGCCGACGCCGACTGGTGCTACCTCGTCTGTCGCACCGACCCACGAGCCAAGCCCCACGAAGGCCTGTCCGACCTCGTCGTGGCGATGGGCTCACCAGGGGTGAGCGTCAACCCGATCGTCGACGCCACCGGCAGCCGGCACTTCTGCGAGGTGTTCTTCGACCAGGTCCGGGTGCCGGTGGCCAACCTGGTCGGCGAGCTGAACGGTTCGTTCCGCCAGATCATGCGGCAGATGGAGCACGAACGGGGCGGGATCGACCGACTCGTCTCGAACCGCCGCCTCTACCAGGACTGCCTGCCGCTGGCCGACGCCTCCGACCCGCTGGTCCGCCAGGAGATCGCCGCGATCGAATCCGGCTACCGCATCGGCCGGCTGATGGTCCTGCGCGAGACGCTCGGCCAGGGGCTCCGGCAGTTCTCGGCGGCCACGAAGACCTTCTGCACCGAACTGGAGCAACGCATCGCGTCGTTCTGCGGGCAGGTGCTCGGGCCGGAGACCCTGCTGGCCGAACCTGGGTTGGCCTACCGCGTCAGCCGCAACATCTGCTACGCCCCCGCCTACACGATCATGGGCGGCACCACCCAGATCCTGCGCAACATCCTCGGCGAGCGCACCCTGGGCCTCCCCCGCGAACCCCGCTGACAGGTTCCATCGATACAAGACACGCCGCGGTGGACCTGACATCGTGTCCCCGAGGGGGATCGCGTGCTCGTACGGCTTCGGAAGCGACAGGAATGGCAGTTCTTCGGGGTCCTCCCGAAGGCCGACCGGCCGCTCGCGGTCGCGTGGTGGGCGGTGCTGGTGCTGCGGGGCGTGCTGCCGGCGGTGTTCGCCGTCGCGATGGGGGTCCTGGTCGGCGCGGTGCAGGACGGCGACGACCTCGCCGGGCCGCTGGGCTTCGTCGGCGTCGTCTTCGTGCTGATGCAGGTGCTCACCCCCATCCACCAGGCGATCAGCGCCAACCTCGGTAGCCGGGTCTCCGCCTGGCTCTACGACCGGCTGGCCGAGGCGTGCGTCGGGCCACCGGGCATCGCTCACCTCGAGGACCCGACGCTGGCCAGCGACCTGGTCGTCGCCCGCGAGTTCGACTACGGGATGACCGGGCCGCCGATGCACATCAACATGGACTTCATCGCCGGGAGCATGGTCGAGATGGTCGGTGGGCTCGCCGCCGCCTGCGTGCTGTTCGGGTACGCCTGGTGGGCGCCGGTCGTGCTCGCCGGCGCGTGGCTTGCCACCCACTACCTGCTGCGCGAGAGCGCGGTGTGGCGCGACCGCAACGACGAGGACGTGCGCCTCGCCCAGCGCCACTCCGACTACGCCTACCGGCTGGCCGTCGACCCCCCGGCCGCCAAGGAGCTGAGGCTGTTCGGCCTGGTCGGCTGGACCATCGACCGGTTCGTCTCCCGGCGCCGACAGCTCTTCGACCTGCAGTACCGGGCCACGCGGCTGCGGGAGAAGCCGCTGATCTGGAGCCTGCTGCTGGTGACGGCGGCCAACGTCCTGGTGTTCTGGTCTCTGGCCGACGGTGCCGCCGACGGACGGCTGGGCCTCGACCAGGTCGTGGTCTACGCACAGGTGGCCGTAGGCACGAGCATGATCGCGTTCGGCGGCCTGAACTGGGCGATGGACGGTGCGGCGGCCCCGGTCGCCGCGGTCCTGCGGCTCGGGCCGGCCATGGCGCCAGCCGGCGCGCTGGCCTCGTCATCCGGCGTCGATCTTCGGCCGACACCTCGATCGCCGGACGAACGCCGGAACGAGATGGGCGGTGGCGCGCCCGACAGGGAGGTGCGGTTCCGCGACGTCGGCTTCACCTACCCGCAGGGCGAACGGCCCGTGCTGGACGGGCTCGACCTCACCATCCCGGCCGGCTCCTCGCTCGCGATCGTCGGTCAGAACGGTGCGGGCAAGACCACCCTGGCGAAGCTGCTGTGTCGTCTCTACGACCCCCAGGACGGCGCGATTGAGGTCGACGGCGTCGACCTCCGCGACATCGACGTCGACCAGTGGCGATTGCGGATCGCCGCGGTGTTCCAGGACTTCGTCCGCTTCGAGCTGCCGCTGCGCGACAACATCGCGCCGGCCGGCGCACCGGACGACGTCGTGCTCGCGGCACTGGACGAGGCCGGCGGGGCGGGGCTCGCCACCCTCGACACCCCGCTGGCCCGTGGCTACGAGGGCGGCACCGACCTCTCCGGCGGACAATGGCAGCGCGTCGCCCTCGCCCGGGCGCTGTGCGGCGTGCGGCTCGGCGCCGGCCTGGTGCTGCTCGACGAGCCGACCGCCCAGCTCGACGTCCGCGGCGAGGCCGAGATCTTCCAACGGATCCTCACCGCCACCCGCGACCATACGACGGTCCTGGTCTCCCACCGCTTCTCGACGGTCCGCCACGCCGACCGCATCTGCGTGCTCGAGCACGGCCGGGTCGTCGAGCTCGGCAGCCACGACGAGCTCATGGCCGAGCGGGGTCGCTACCGCACGATGTTTGACCTGCAGGCCCTGCGGTTCACGGCGACCGAGGACGAGGAGGGGGTGACCTATGACGTCCTCGCCTGAGCCGTCTGCTGCCGAAGACACCCCGCTACCGCCGGCGCTCCCGTCGATGTGGCGGGTCCTGCGGCTGGGCTACCAGCACGAACCCTGGCTGCTGGTCGTGGCCTTCGCGTCGGCCCTGGCCGCGGCCCTGCCCGACGCGCTGCTGGCGCTGTGGCTGATGCTGCTCGGCGAAGCGACCATCGAGGGTGACCGCGGCCTGGTGGTGATCGCGGCCCTCGGCCTCGGCGGGTCTGCGACGGCGACGTGGTTCCTCCGCACGGTCAGCACCCGGCTGCAGCGGCGCTTCCGCGACAAGGTCACGATCGCCCTCGAATCCCACGTCGCCCGGCTGCAGGCGTCGGTTGCGACCATCGCCCACCAGGAACGCCCCGAGTACCTCGACCGGCTCTCTGTCCTGCGTGACCAGGTGTTCGTGCTCGACCACATGTACCTGTCGCTGTTCTCCACCTGCGGCTGGATCCTGCGCCTCGGCGTCACCACCGGGCTGCTGATGTCGATCCACCCGGCGCTGGCGGTCCTGGCCGTGTTCGCCGTGCCGACGGTGCTCATGTCCACGTGGCGGCCGGGCGTCGAGCGCGAGGTCCAGGAGCGCTCGGCGGAGGCCGACCGCCTGGCCAAGCACCTGTTCCTCACCGCGACCACGGCCGCGGCGGGCAAGGAGGTGCGGGTCACCGGCATCGGCGACCGGCTGATCTCCGACCGGCGCGACGCCTGGGAACGGTGGTACGGGCCGGTGGCGACCACGCGCTGGCGCAGCGCCGCCTGGCACACCCTCGCCTGGGCGATCTTCGGCGCCGCCTACGTCGGTGCGATCGTGTTCGTCGCCGCCGGGCTGAACGCCTCGGCCGGTGACGTGCTCCTGGTCCTCGCGGCCGGTGCGCGGCTCTCCGCCTACATCGGCGCGACGGTCGGCGAGATCGGGTTCCTCCGCGGGATCTGGCTGGACGGGTCGCGGCGGCTGGTCTGGCTCGAGGAGTACGCGGCATCGCTGGTCGCGGCCGCCGATCTCCCCGCCCCGTCACGGGTGACGTCGGGCATCGCGGTCGACCACGTGTCCTTCGCCTATCCGGGAACCGACCGGCTGGTACTCGACGACGTCTCGCTGGAGCTGCCCGCGGGCGCGGTCGTCGCCATCGTCGGCGAGAACGGCGCCGGCAAGACCACGCTGGTCAAGCTGCTGGGCAAGCTCTACGAACCGACCGGTGGCCGCATCCTGGTCGACGACGTACCACTGGCGAGGGTGTCCGCCGACGACTGGCGGGCCGGGTTGGCCGGTGCGTTCCAGGACTTCTTCCGCTTCGAGCTGCCGGCCCGCCAGTCGATCGGCGTCGGCGACGTGCCGCGGCTGGACGACCAGGACGCGGTCGTGACGGCCGTGGAGCAGGCCGGCGCCGACGACGTCGTGGACCAGCTGGCCGCAGGGTTGGAGACGCAGCTCGGGCCGACCTGGCCGGACGGCGTCGAGGTGTCGTTCGGGCAGTGGCAGAAGCTCGCGCTGGCCCGGGGGTTCATGCGCGACGAGCCACTGCTGCTGGTGCTCGACGAGCCACCGCCGCCCTCGACGCCGAGACCGAGCACACGCTGTTCGAGCGCTACGCGGCGGCGGCCAGCCACCGGGATGGTCGCATCACGATCCTGGTGTCGCATCGGTTCAGCACGGTGCGCATGGCCGACCTGATCGTCGTGCTCGACGGGGCCCGCGTGGTCGAGACCGGCACCCACGAGGCGCTGATCGCCCGGGGTGGCAAGTATGCCGAGCTCTACGGCATCCAGGCCGCGGCCTACCAGTCAGCCGCCGGGGTCAGGGCTTCTGGCCGACACCCACGTAGTAGGCGGTGACCGGCCCGCCCGGCGGTGGCGCCCCGGGGTCGGGGTACCACCCGTCGACCTGGACGACGCCGGGCGGCACCAGGTCGAGGCCGTCGAAGAAACGGGTGACCTGGTCGTGGGTGCGCAGGATGAACGGCTCTGCCATGGTCTCGTTGAGCCGTTCGGCAAGCTCGACCATCTCGGGGCTGAAGTCGCCGGTCATGTGCGACAGCACCAGGTAGCTGCCCGGGGTCAGACGCTCGAGCAGCCGCGTCACGATGCCGTAGGGCTGGTCCTCGTCGCGGATCAGGTACAGGATCCCGACCAGCACCAGCGCGACCGGCTTGGCGAAGTCCAACGTCTCGGCCGCCTGGGCCAGGATCTTGTCCGGTTGGCGCAGGTCGCCGTCGATGTAGCTCGCGGCCCCCTCCGGCGTGCTGCCGAGCAGCTGGTGGGCGTGGGCCAGCACGACCGGGTCGTAGTCGACGCACACGATGCGCGACTCGGGCGCGGCCTGCTGGGCCACGGCATGGACGTTGTCGGCATTCGGGATGCCGGTGCCGACGTCGAGGAACTGGCGGATGCCCGCCTCGCCGGCCAGGTAGCGCACCGCTCGGCCCAGGTACGCCCGGTTGGCACGGACCTCGGCGCGGGCGGCGTCGAGCCCCCCGGGGAGGACGGCGTTGTTCCGCTCGGCGGCCTCGCGGTCGACGGCGAAGTTGGTCTCCCCACCCAGCAGGTAGTCGTACACCCGCGCCGCGTTCGGGACGCTGGTATCGATCTCCGGTCCGACGCGATCAGTCACAGGCCGATCGTAAGCGATCGACGGGGCGCCGCCGACCCGGCCGGTCAGAGGCGGCGGACGGGCGGGACCGGGTCGCGTTCGACCGGCGCGACCTGCATCCGCGCGTCCGCCACCGAGGCCGCCTCGGTGCTCACGATCACCGGGTTGAGCTCCAGGCTCACGATCTCGGGCGCCGCCTCGACCAGCGCACCCACCCGTAGCAGCAAGCCCTCCAGCCGCTCGGCCGCCTCGTCGTCGACGACCGGTCCGATCGGGGATTCCTCGACGCATCGTCGTGCGTCGAGGTCGGTCAGCGGGAGGACCTGCACGGCGGCCGAGCTGGCCGCAAGCTCCGTGGCCACACCCCCGGCGCTGAGTGTCAGCAGGGGGCCGACCAGCGGGTGCTGCACCATGGTCACCGCGACGTCGACCCCTGGGGTCACCATCGGTTGCACGATGGCGGGAAAGGCCGCCGCACCCCGGGAGCGAGCGATGCGGTCGCAGGTCTCGCGCAACTGCGCTTCGCCGTGGATGTCGAGCGCCAGCCCGGCGACCTCGGACTTAGCCATCGGGTCGCGGGCCAGGGTCTTCACCGCGACCGGATAGCCCAGCTCCTGCGCCGCGGCGACGGTGGCGTCGACGTCGTCGGCGATGCGGGACGGGATCGGATCGAGGTCGGCCACGCCGAGGATCTCGGCGACGGCCAAGGGCGGTAGCCAGCCCTCCCCGTGCGCCGCGAGGGCCGACGCGACCGAGGCCCGGCTCGCGGCCGCCGAGACACCGTCGGGTTCGACCAGCCGGCCCTCCGGCACCGCCCGCCACTCGGCATACCTGGTGACCTGGCCGAGCGCGTAGGCCGCCGCGTCGGGGAAGTCGAACACCGGCACCGACCGCTCGCCGTCGCGGGCGATCATCGGCGGGTGCGGCATCAGGATGCTCGCCACCACCGGCTTGTCCTCGGCGACCCCGCGGGCGGCCTCGATGGCGCGCACCCAGTCGGCCGTGAGATGCCGCGGCGACGGCGCACACACGACCAGCACGCTGTCGACCGCCTCGTCGCCGAGCAGCCGGCGCAGCACCTGCTCCAGGTCGTCGGCGCTGCCGAGATAGCCCAGGTCGAAGGGGTTGTGCCGCAGCTTGGTCCCCGAGCCCGCGACGCCCTCGGCCACACCGGGAGCCGGGTCGGCCAGCACCAGGCCGGCATCGAGGCAGGCGTCGGCCGCGGTGACCAGAGAGCCTCCCGTGTTCCCCACCACCGCGACCCTTGGCCCCGGCGGGAAGGGCTGGCCGGCGAGCACGCGGGCCACGTCGAGCAGTTGGCCGAGGGTGTCGACCCGAAGGATCCCGGTCTGGCGGAGCAGCGCACCGACGGTGGTGGACGGTAGGTCACCGTCGGCGTCGGGGTAGGCCCGCGCCGACCGGCCGCTCTTGACGGCCACCACCGGCTTGGTGCGCGACAGCTGGCGGGCGATCCGGCTGAACTTGCGCGGGTTGCCGAACGACTCCAGGCACAGCAGCACCAACCCGGTCCGAGGATCGTCGGCCCAATACTGCAACAGGTCGTTCGCCGAGACGTCGGCCCGGTTGCCGATCGCCGCGAACGACGACAACCCGAGCCCCGCGGCACCCATGTGGTCGAGGAGCACGGCCCCGATCGTGCCGGACTCGCTGAGCAGGGCGATCGTCCCGGGCTCGGTGTGCGGCGTCGCGAACGTCGCGTGCAGCCGCACCTCGGGGTCGGTGTTGACCACCCCGAGGCAGTTCGGGCCCAGCAGCCGGACGCCGAAGCGGCGGGCCGCGAGGAGGGTGGCATCCGACAGCGCCTCGCCGTCGGCTCCGGCCTCGGCGAACCCCGAGGCGATCACGATCACCGCCCGGACGTCGTGGCGACCGCAATCCTCGACCACCTCGGGCACGACCGCCGCGGGAACGCAGATCACAGCGAGGTCGACCGGCCCGTCGATCGCCGCGAGGTCGGGCACCGCCCGGACGCCGGCGACGTGGTCGGTGGCCGGGTTGACCGGGTAGACGGGACCGGCGAACTCGTGCTGCAACAGGTTGCGCAGGACGGCGTGGCCCACGCTCCCCCGCGCTCGGCTGGCGCCGACGACGGCCACCGAGCGCGGTGCCATCAACAGGCGCACCGCTCGCGCCTCGGCCTGGCGGGCCCGCTCGTCGATCGCGGCCTGGGCATCGGGTGTCGGCTGGAGGTCGAGGCGGACCTCGATCACCCCCTCCTCGAAGCTGCTCGACGCGACGAACCCGGCCTGCTTGAACACCGTCACCATGCGCCGGTTGGACGGCAGCACGGTGGCGGTGAACCGACTGATGCCGGCCTCGCGGGCTGCGACCGCGAGGTACTCGAGCAGCAGCGTGGCCAGGCCCCGGCCGCGGTGGGCATCGTCCACGAAGAACGCCACCTCGGCCTCGGACCGGGTCGGCCAGCGGTCGTAGCGGGCCACCCCGACCAGGAGGTCGTCGCGTAACGCGACGAACGCCATGCGATCCTGGTAGTCGACGTGGGTGAGGTGCTCGACCTCGCGCTCGGACAGCGTGGGATGGGGGCTGAAGTAGCGGAAGTAGATCGACTCCGACGACTGGCGACCGTGGAACGCGACGATGCGGGCACCGTCGTCGGGTCGGATCGGCCGCACCCGCACGGTCTGGCCGTCGGCCAGCACCGCGTCGCCGTCCCACCGCACGGGATACGCCCCTGGAAGCATCCCGCTGCCGGCAGTCGTCGTTAGCTTCTCCGGCACGACATGCAAGGCTAATGGTGTCCGCCGTAGGCGGACGTCTCGTGCGGGTGGGGGCGCGTCGGGCCGGAGGCTGGGTGGCCGGTGCCGACCAGCCATCGGGAACCCGGGACGGTAGGTTGTGCTGCCCGATGCCTCGGCGGATAGGCATGACAGGAGAATCAGGTTGTCCAGGTCACTATCGACAGCGCTCTTGGCCATCACACTTGCCGTCACGGCAGCCTGTGCCCAGGAATCGTCCGAGCACTCCCTGGTGATCGCTGGTCCGAGCAACGGTGGCGAAGAGCCCACGACGCCCGAGAGCCTCGATGCCTCGGTCGACGCGGCCCTGGCTGACGTGCAGGACTTCTGGCGCGAGACCTACCCCTCTGTCTACGGCGGCGAGTACGAAGAGCTCGCTGGTGGCATCCATCCCTACGGCCCGAACACCGAGACGCCACCGTGCGGTCCCGACCCGATTACCTACGAGGAGATCGCCAACAACGCGTTCTACTGCCCGCTCGACGACTTGATCGCCTACGACGAGGCGACGCTGATCCCCGACCTCGCCGCGGAGTTCGGCGCCTTCACCGTCGGCATCGTGTTCGCCCACGAGTGGGGCCATGCCATCCAGTTCCGGGCTGGCCAGGACACCGGGCCGACGTTGATCATGGAGATGCAGGCCGACTGCTTCGCCGGCGCCTGGACCCGCTGGATCGCGGACGGCAACAGCGACGACTTCGCGGTCACCGAGGAGGAGCTGAACAACAGCGTGGCCGGCATGACCGAGATCCGCGACATCCCCGGCACCGGCGCCGACGATCCGCTGGCCCACGGCCTGGCGTTCGACCGGGTCGGGTCGTTCCAGGACGGGTTCGAGCTGGGCGCCGCGCGCTGTGCCGAGTATCCGTCGATCCAGGACGAGCTGCCCATCGTCGAGATCCCGTTCACCAGCGAGGAAGAGGCCGCGACCGGCGGGAACCTCGCTCTCGACGATCTCCTGCCGCTCACCGAGCAGAACCTCAACGCGTTCTACCGGGTCCTCTTCGAGGAGGAGCTGAACGCCGAGTGGCAGCCGGTCGACGACCTGGTGATCCTCGACAGGTCGGGTGAGGACCAGTCCTGCGACGGACAGGACCTGAGCAGTGGCGACTTCGGCTTCGCGAGCGGCTACTGCCAGGACCAGAACGTCGTCGTGCTGGGCGACGAGCTCACCGACGCGCTCAACGAACTCGGCGACTTCGCGGTCGGCTCCGAGATCGGTCGCCTGTGGACCCGGGCGGCGCAGCTGCAGCTCGACGTGGACATCGACGACCTCCCGGCGGCAAGCCTGCAGGCAGACTGCCTCACCGGCGTGTGGGCGGCGGCCAACTTCCCCCTCGACCAGGAGGGCAACACGACCCTCAACCAGCAGGTAGGTAACGAAGAAGCAGGGCTGGTTCTCTCGGCGGGCGACCTCGACGAGACCATCCAGGGGTTCCTGACCTACGGCGACCAGCTCGAGGAAGAGACCGGCACCGTGTTCGAGCGGGTCGGTGCGCTGCGGGACGGCTTCGTCGAGGGCGTCGCCGCCTGCGAGGAGTTCGGTCCTCTCGGCTAGTGGGGTGGCGACTGGGTGGCGCGGGCGCGTCGGCTCTGGCGCACCACATGGGCGCCGGCGCCGCCCACGGCGACGACGATCAGGACGAACAAACCGATCTGGAGGGCACCACCGCGATCGCCGGCTTCGGTTGGCTCGTGGCCCGAGTTGGGCTCGGGGATGATGTCCGAGTTGGCGTCGGCCGGCGATTCGGAGGTGGTCGTCGTCGGGTCCTCCTGGGCTCCCGCGGTGGTGGCGCCGGTGAGCGCCAGCACCGCGAGCACCACCAGGAGCACCCGGATGGTCGGCTTGGCTCGTCGACGTCTACGAGGTCGGGTCGTCATCGACCCGAGGCGACGAAGTCGCCTCCGCCAAGGGTGGCAGGGTGGGGTCGGGAGGGAGGTAGTCACCGGGGAGGACGATGGTCTTGGTCTCCAGGAAGGCCGCCAGGCCCTCAGGGCCGAACTCACGGCCGATACCCGAAGCTTTGTACCCACCGAATGGCTGTTGCACATCGATGGTGGCCATCGAGTTGACCCCGTAGGTCCCGGTGCGGACCTGGCGCGCGACCTGGATCCCCCGCTCGACGTCGCTGCTCCACACCGAGCCCGACAGCCCGTAGTCGCTGTCGTTGGCGATGCGAACCGCTTCGGCCTCGTCCTCGTAGGGGATGACGGCCACCACCGGCCCGAAGATCTCCTCCTGGGCGATGGTCATCTTGTTGTCGACGTCGACGAACAGGGTGGGCTCGACGAACCATCCCTTGGGCAGGTCCGCGGGGCGGCCACCGCCGACTGCGAGCTTCGCGCCCTCCGAGCGGCCCTGGTCGATGTAGCCCAGCACCCGGTCGCGCTGGCGCTCGGCCACCAGCGGGCCGACCTGGCCGGCAGGATCGGCGGGCTCGCGGCTCAGCGTCGTGGCCTTCACCGCCTCGGCGAGCGCGTCGACCACCTCGCCGTAGCGGGAGCGCGGGGCCAGGACCCGGGTCTGCGCTACGCAGGCCTGCCCGTTGTTCATCAGCGCGTTGGGCGTGAGCAGCGGGATGTGGGCTGCCAGGTCGGCGTCGTCGAGGATGATCGCCGCCGACTTGCCGCCGAGCTCGAGCGTGACCCGTTTGAGCTGCTCGCCGCAGCTGGCGGCGACCTTGCGGCCCGCCGCGGTGCTGCCGGTGAAGGTGACCTTGTCGACCCCGGGGTGGCGGACCAGGTACTCGCCGACCTCACGGCCTGCTGGCAGGAACGACACCATCCCCTTGGGCAGGCCGATCTCGTCGAGGATCTCGGCCACCACGTACCAGTCGACCGCGGTCTCGGGCGACGGCTTCATCACGATCGGCGAGCCGGCCGCGAGCGCGGGGGCCAGCTTGCAGGCGATCTCGAACACCGGGACGTTCCAGGGGACGATGCCGGCCGAGACGCCGACCGGCTCCCTGCGGACGAGCACCGGGCCGAGCGCGCCGGCACGGCGCTCCTCGAAGGGGAAGCTGCGGACGAGGTTGGCGAACCCGTCGAAGATCATCGTGGACGAGAACACCTGGCCCATCAGCGACCAGCTCGCCGGCGACCCGTTCTCGGCGGTGATGACCTCGGCGAGCTGCTGCGACCGGGCCGCGATCCCCTGGCTCAGCTTGGTCAGGTAGTCGGCCCGCTCGTCGGCGCCGAGCTGCGGGAACGGCCCCGCCAGTGCAGCCTGCGCGGCGGCGACGGCCGCGTCGACGTCGGCCTCGGCGGCCTCGGGGACCGTGGCGACCACCTCTTCGGTCCACGGGGAGATGACGTCGATCGTGTTGCCGGTCGACGGCTTCACCCATTCGCCACCAACGTAGAGCACGTCCTTGGAGTCCATGTCCGTTGTCTCTCCCCTCAGTTCTGACAGCGCGTCACGTAGTTTGCCACGGCACTGATCCGACCGACGAGGGGACGACGGTGAGCGACGACGGCGACGACGGCGACGACACGCTGACGGCCCCTCACGAAACCTGGCGAGATCCGCATGGTTTTCGGTGGTTCCTCACCAGATCTCGGTTCAGGACCTCGAGGCGAAGCGGGTGAAGGCGTCGAGGGCGTCGGGGTTGACCAGGCTGCCCCGGCTGGCGGCAGTGTCGGGGGCGACACCGCCGAGGATGCGCTTGACCGGCACCTCGAGCTTCTTGCCCGACAACGTGCGGGGGACCGTCGGCACCGCGTGGATCTCGTCGGGCACGTGGCGGGGGGACAGCTCGGCCCTGATGGCCTGCGCCAGCGCCGATCGCAGGCGGTCGTCGAGCTCGGTGTCCCCGGCCAGTGCGACGAACAGGATGAGGCGACCTGGGCCGCCCGCGTCGTCCTCGACGTGGACCACCAGGCTGTCGGCGACCTCGGGCCGGGCTTCGACCACCGAGTACAGCTCGGCCGTGCCGATGCGGACGCCGCCTCGATTCAGCGTGGCGTCCGATCGCCCGGTGATCACGCAGGCCCCGTCGTCGTAGACGGTGATCCAGTCGCCGTGGGTCCACACCCCGGGGTGGCGCTCGAAGTACGCGGCCTGGTATCGGGCGCCGTCCGGGTCGCTCCAGAACCCCAGAGGCATCGACGGCATCGGCGCGCTCACCACCAGCTCGCCCTGCTCGCCGATCAGCGCCCGGCCGCCCTCGTCGTACGCCTCGACCTTGGCGCCCAGGTAGCGGCACGAGATCTCGCCGGCTCGCACGGGCACCAGCGGGCAACCACCGACGAACGCCGTGCACACGTCGGTGCCGCCGCTGATCGACGACAGCACCACGTCAGGGCCCAGCTCGTCGTACACCCACCGGAACCCCTCCGCGGGCAACGGCGCGCCCGTCGAGCCGACGGCCCGCAAGGCCGAGAGGCCGTCCACCTCGCGCGGGGCCACCCCCGCCTTGCGGCACGCCAGCAGGAACGGCGCCGAGGTGCCGAAGTAGGTCACCCCGACGTCGTCGGCCATCGCCCACAGCCCGCCGAGGTCGGGGTGGCCGGGATCGCCGTCGAACAGCACCACCGTGGCCCCGACCAGCAGGCCAGACACCAGGTAGTTCCACATCATCCAACCGGTCGTGCTGAACCAGAAGAACCGGTCGCCCGGACCGAGGTCGCCGTGCAGTGCCAGCGCTTTGCAGTGCTCGACGAGGATGCCGCCGTGGCCGTGGATGATCGGCTTGGGCAAGCCGGTCGTTCCCGACGAGTACAGGATGTAGAGCGGGTGGTCGAACGGCACCGGCACCGCGTCGGGCGCGACGGGCCCGGATGGGGCCGACGACGAACCAGCGCCGGACTCGAGAAGCTCGTCCCAGGTCGTCGAGTCGGGGGCACGACCCGATGGGTCGAGGTAGGGCACGGTGACCGTCGCCTGGAGCGACACCAGCCCCGCCCGGATCGCGGCGACCTCCTCGTCGCGGGGCACGGTCCTCGCCCCGTAGCGGTAGCCGTCGACCGCCAGCAGGACCACCGGCTCGATCTGGCGGAACCGGTCGAGCACGCTGCGGGTGCCGAACTCGGGGGCACAGGACGACCACACCGCTCCCAGGCTCGCCGTCGCCAGGAAGGCGACCAGGGCCTCGGGGATGTTCGGCAGGTAGGCCGCCACCCGATCGCCCGGACCGACGCCCAGTCGTTCGAGCCCCGCCTGGCAACGGGCGACCTGCTCGGACAGCGCGCCCAGCGACAGCTCGATCGGCGCTCGCGTCTGCGAGCGGGCGACGACCGCGACCGCGTCGACCGGCCCGGACAGCGCGTGGGCTGCGTAGTTGAGGGTGGCGCCCGGGAACCAGCGGGCGCCGGGCATCCGGCTGCGCCCGCTCAGCACCCGGTCGGGCGGCGTCGCGGACCGGAGCTCGAAGTAGTCCCAGATGGACCCCCAGAAGGCCTCGAGGTCGTCGACCGACCATCGCCATAGCTCGTCGTACCGGTCGAAGACGAGGCCCTGCCCGTCCGCAAGCCATGCCAGGTACCGCCCGATGCGGCTGCTGGCGACCACGTCAGGCCCTGGCGACCAGAGGATCTCACCTCGCTCCCCCACGAAAGCCAACGGTAACCGGCCGGCCGAGGGCGGCGCGCCGCCGGCGACGGCGTGCCGCCCACCCGCGTCCGCTTCTGCCACGTAACGTGATCTCGACAACCGGTTGCGTCGCAAGAGCACCATCTTGTAACTTGCTTACATCACGGAGCGTCAAGCTCCGGCTACTCCACTCGTTGCAGGCGACATACGGATTTGGGCATGGATGGCTTTGGGTTTGGGCGGCTCACCTTCCTGATCACAGCATTGATCGTCGTATTGAGCGCCGGGTGCTCGGTGTCGCTCGCCGACACATCGCCTGACGTGCTCGACTACTGCCCGGTGGCCACGACGTCCGAGCACGGCAGCACCGCCCAAGGCGACTCCAGGTCCGATGCTGCAGCCGCCTACAACCATGAATCCGACTGTGTGCCGAGGTTGTCAGGGCCGTAAATCACGCCTCGTCCGCCGCAACGACGACGACCGTGCCGTGCATGCCGAAGCCGTAGTGACGCGGTAGGTGACACGCGAACTCGACGGTGCCGGGTTCATCAAAGCGAAACGTCGTCACGCCCTGCGCGTTCGCCTCCACCGAGACCTCGCCCGGCACCGGACCGTGCCCGGCATGGGTCCCCGCCTCGTGGCGGGCGTGCACCGAGGCGTCGCCGACGATCAGCTCGTGGGCGATCGGATCGGTGTTCTCCACGACGAACCGCACCCGGGTGCCCTCGACCACGTGGATCTCGTCGGCCTCGAACAGCGAGTGCTCGATCCCCAGCCGGATGTTGACCTCGCCGGGGCCGAGCGGCTGCGGCGGATCATCGCCCGCGCGCACCGCGTCCATCCCGTAGCCGGTGGTGGCGACCACGACGGTCGCCACC
>JBOGHK010000147.1:0-16779 GCA_050744325.1 Acidimicrobiales bacterium | reverse complement strand
CCCCCGCCCCCACCCCCACCCGAACCCGAACCCCCGGAGCCGATCGCCCCCTCGGCGACCAGTTCGTCCAACGGCGACCACCGCGCTGCCGACGAGGTGTACAGCTTCCTGTCGAGCTTCACCGCGGGCGTCCAGCGCGGCCTGGACGAAGCCAACGAGGAGCCCGGCGCCGACGACGAACCCGGGACGGATTGAGCGACTACGCGCCGCCGCGGCGCATGAACGCCGCGAACTCGTCCAACGAGATGAGCCCGTCGCCGTTGCTGTCGGCGCGGCGGATCATCTCCGCGGCTCGCTCGGCCGTGATGTCGTCGCCGAGCACCTGCATCAGGCGCTGGAGCTCGGCCGCCGAGATGTACCCGTCACCGTCGCCGTCGACCATGTCGAACGATGCCGCATAGTCCGCTGCGTCTGCCACGTCGCTGCCTCCAGCTCGACGAACCGTCCCGGGATGGGAACCTCACGGCACGTTAGTGGCCACCCGCTGCTGACGGTGTGAGACCTACGGGGGCCGCGATCCCGGGCACGGCGCTGCCCGTTAGCCTCGCCCTCCTCGGCGAGTGGCCAAGGGGTTCTGGAATGAGCGATCTCGGGTGGTACGGACGGACCTGGTACGACCGCAGGCAGAACGAGCGGCTCGAGGACATCTCGAGCGCGCTGTCATACCAGCGCAGCGAGTCTCGCCGGCTGACCGCTCAGCTGTCGAAGGTCCAGGGCAACATGGAGCAACGGCTCAGCCGACTGGCGTCCGCGTTCGACGCGTTCGTCGAGCTCAGCGACCTCCGCGAGGAGTTACGGGCCTTCCAGCCCGCGGTCACCGCCCGACACCGAGCGCGGCGGGTGCTGAACAGGCTCATGGCGACGGCGGGGTCGACCGACCATCTGCCCAGCTCGCTGACCGACGACGCGACGCCCGACATGCCGGGCTACTGGCTGCCCGGGGCTGTGGACGGGCTGCTGGCGACGCTGCACGGCGACACCACCGCGGCCGAAGCATCGCTGGACGCCGCCCGCGGATGGGATGCGCCCCGCACCGACCTGTTCGTGTGCCTGGCGCTGCTGCTGACCGACCGGGTGGACGAGGCCACCGTCCACCTGCCGGCGCTGCTCGACCTCCAGCTGAGCCGACCTGTCACCCACGCACAGCGTGCACTGTGGGTGGCCGCGGCTGACGGCCGATTCGGCGACGATGGGCGCGCCACCGCCGGCCAGCTGATGGAGGCCCTGGTCGCGAACCTCCCGGACGGCACCCGCGCGACCCAGGTCACCGCCTGGCGCGACAGCGTCGAGACGCTTCCGGGCAGCAAGCCGGCCAGCCCGCAGTTCCCCGGACGGACCGCGCCGCCGGCAGGCCTGCTCGCCACGATCCGGGCGGCCCAGCTACTGACCAACCTTGCAGACTGGTACCAGACGTCCCTGACTGCATCGCCGCCCGAGACGGCGGCGGCACCCTCCGACGAGGATCCTCCCGACCCGCTGCAATCGCTCCTTCAGGAGCTGGTCGACGAGGGCGCTCCGGAGGAGCAGCCTCTACTGAACCGGGTCGCCGAGCTCCACCGCATCGTCCAGGCCGACGGCGGCGCCCCGCCTCCCGCGCCGACCCGTTGGCACAAGACGCTCGACGAACCCCTCGCGATGCTCACGGCCGATGCACGTTCTGCCGACCCCGGACGGCGGGCGATCGCAGTCCGTGCGGTGACGCCGATCCTCGTCACGGTGGCCGACGACCTCGTCGCCGCCTCTCGTCGACCGCTGCCCGACGAGGTCAAGGTGCAGGTCGGCCGCCACAGCATCCGGTTCGGGCGTGCCGGTGCCGACCCGGCCGCAGTCGCCGCGATCCAGACGACCTTCGCTCCGCCTTCGCCGCCGAGCCGCGGGAGGACCCAGATCGGTTGGTGGCTGATCGCGGCCGCGGCCGTGATCGTGCTCGTCGGCGCGTTCACCGTCCTCGGTGTCGGCCTGGCCCTCGGTGGGCTCGTCGCCGCGGTCGGCGGGTGGTTCCTGTTCGACGCGGTGCAGGCTCGGGCGGCGGTCCACCGCGAGCAGCAGCACCGCCAAACGGGCTGGAATCGCACCGAGCAGGACATCGCCAAGGCCGGGGCGGCGCTGGGTGAGCTCCGCGCCGAGGCCGGCCGAGCGGGCTCGCGTGCCGACGAGGCGCGTGAGCGGCTCGACAAACTCGTCGTCGCTGAGACCCGGGCCTGACCGGCCACCTGCCTCAGGGCTGGACCCGGGGCTAACCCAGCTTGGTCAGCGTGCGGCGCAGGTTCCGGATGGCCTGGTGGATGCGCTGCTCGTTCTCGATCAGAGCGAAGCGCACGTAACCCTCGCCGCCGGGACCGAACCCGACTCCGGGCGAGACCGCAACCTCGGCCTCGCGAACCAGCATCGACGCGAACTCGACCGAATCCAGCTCGGCGTACGGGTCGGGAATCGGCGCCCATGCGAACATCGTGCCCCGCGGCCGGGGCACCTCCCAGCCGATGCGATGGAGCCCGTCGATCAGGGCATCCCGACGCCCCTGGTAGATCTCGCCGACCTCGCGCGGGAAGTCGGCAGCTTCGTTGAGGGTCACGGTCGCCGCGATCTGGATCGGCTGGAACGTGCCGTAGTCGAGGTAGGACTTGAGCTTGGCCAGCGCCTGCACCACCTCGGCGTTGCCGACCAGGTAGGCGATGCGCCAGCCGGCCATCGAGAACGCCTTGGTCATCGAGTAGAGCTCGACCGCACACTCCTTCGCCCCTTCGGCCTGCAGGATCGAAGGCGGCTGGTAACCGTCGAAGCCCAGCTCCGCGTACGCGTTGTCGTGGACGACCACCACGTCGCGCTCGCGCGCGAAGTCGACGACCTGCTGGAAGAAGTCGAGGTCGACGCAGGCGGTGGTCGGGTTGTGCGGGAAGCTCAGGACGATCACCCGCGGCCTGGGCAGCGAGTACTCGTAGGCCTCGCGCACCCGCTCGATGAAGTTCCCGTCCGTGGACATCGGGATCTCACGCGCAGCCGCCCCGGCCAGCAACGGCCCCCAGATGTGGATCGGATACGACGGCGAGGGCACCAGCGCGGCATCGCCCGGCCCCAACAGCACCCACATCAGGTGGGAGAACCCCTCCTTCGATCCGATGGTGGTGATGACCTCGCGCTCGGGGTCGAGGTGGACGTCGAAGCGACGCCGGTAGCGGTCGGCGACCGCCTGGCGCAGCTTGGGGATGCCACGGCTCGCCGAGTAGCGGTGGTTGCGGGTGTTGTGGGCGGCCTCGCAGAGCTTGTCGACCGCCAGCTCGGGCGACGGGATGTCGGGATTGCCGAACCCGAGGTCGATCACGTCGACGCCGGCTCGCCGAGCCTGCACCTTCAGGCCATCGATGATGGTGAAGACGTACGGCGGCAACCCGGTGATGCGTCGAAACTCCATCCGGCAACCGTAGCGTCACACCTCTCGGTGACCCCCCAGTAATGCGGCACCGATCGCACCAGCGCGCTCGCCCAGCTCCGCGGCCAGGATCTGCACGTCGGGCCGTTGGTCGTAGTCCATCACCAGGTCGCGGTAGTGCGAACGGACCGGGCCGAGCAGCGGCTCGCCGATCTCGATCAGGCCACCGCCGATCACCACGACGCCGGGATCGAGCAGCGTGACCAGGTTGGCGATGCCCATCGCCACCCACCACGCGAAGCTCCGGAGCAGCTCGAGGGCAGCCTCGTCACCCTCCAGTGCGGCCATCGCCACATGCTCGCCGCGCAGGGCGGGGATCTCGCCGCCGGCCAGGGCGAGCGACCGGGCCAGCCGACCGGCCTCGGCAGCATCGCGGGCCAGCCGGGCGAGCCCGCTGCCCGAGGCCATCCGCTCCCAGCACCCGCGACGTCCGCAGGGACACAGCGGACCGACCGGATCGACCACCATGTGGCCGGCCTCGCCGCCGAAGCCGTGCGCTCCGCGCACCACCGCGCCCCCCGCTATCAGGCCCGCGCCGATGCCGGTGCCCAGCGTGATGCAGGTCGCGTCGCGGACACCCCGGGCGGCCCCGGCCCGCTGCTCGCCCCACGCGGCGCAGGTGGCGTCATTGTCGACCGCCACGGGACAGCCCAACCGGCGCACCAGCTCGTCACGGACGGCGACGCGGCGCAAGGTGGGCAGGTTGGGCGCGGTCTTCAGCACACCATCGCGGTCGACCAGCCCGGCGATACCGACACCCAGCGACTCGACCGGCGTCGCGAGTGCCTGGGCCACCTCGGCGATCGCGTCCAGCACCGCATCGGCGCCGAGGGGCGTCGGGACGCGGTGCTCGGCCTTGACCACCTCAGGGTGGTCCTGGTCGACGAGGACCCCGAGGACCTTCGTCCCGCCGACGTCGACGCCGGCCACCGTGCGGGTCAATAGCGCAACAGGGCCCCGATGCGCCCCATCACATCGAGGTCGGCGTTCCCGACGCAGATCTGGACCTGGCACGACTGCGAGAGCGCTTCCTCGACCGCTTCCTCGACGACGTCGGCGACCTCGACCATCTGCCCGCCACACCGCTTGCACCGCCGACCGATCGCGGCATGGAGGTTGCACCCGTCGCAGCGCCAGCCGGCCTCGCCGAACCCCTTGGACACCAGCAGATGGTCGACCCGGCGGTCGGCCAGGGCATCGAGAACCGGCCCGAGCCCCGCCACGCCCCGCCGGCGGGTCGACACGGCCTCACGCAGCCGGCCCACGACCTCGGCATCGCGGCGCCGCTCCACGTCGTCCTCGATGTCCTGGGCGGCCGCCAGAACCTCGTCGTGACCCGCCCCGACCGGCACGCTCAGGCGCCCGGCCAGCCGCGCGGTCAGGTACGGGTGCAGGTTTGCCTCCAGCTCGCGCGCCAGAGGATCGGGCGCGCCGATCGCGAAGTGGCCGAACGACGACTGCTGCCACACGTCGAAGGCCACCTGCGCCGCGTTCCGCACGTGTTGCTGGACGCGGGCCTCGAGATGGTGGGGATGGTCGCCGCCCCGGTCGCGCTCGCCCCTGGCACCCTCGTCGCGCGGCAGGGCATCGAAGCGCTCGGAGTGCTCGACCAGCTCGCCGAGGGCGAAGACGAACATCCGGGCGCGCTGCCGGTCGGCGAGCAGCACGCCGATCGGCTCGTGCTCGCGCAGCACCGACTCGAGTTGGCCCACGGCCGGGACCTGGTTGATCACCACCTGGGTCTTGACCGACACCGACAGCTCGAAGACCTGCCAAAGATCGTGCTCGGAGCAGGCGAAGATCGCGAGGCCCCGCGTCTTGGAACGGTCGATGCCGCCGCGGATGAGCTGGCGAATGCGGCCCAGGTCGGCCTGGACGGAGGGCTCGCCGTTGGCCCGCGCCCTGGCATCGCGCAACAGCAGGTCGACCTCGTGTTCGAGGTCCTGGTAGCGCGCCACCCGACGACCGTCGACGTCGAGGTAACAGGATGTGATCGGTGCCCGCTCCCCTCTGATGGATACCAACTCGCGGATTCCGTCCTCGGTTATGACGGCCACGGCGCCTCCTGGGGATCCGATCAGCGGCGAGTGCAGACGATCGCATGGTAGGCCACGCTCCGCTGAGTGTCTCGGGCTGCCGCCACCGAGTGCGGTCGGGCCGGCGATCAGGTCAACGAAGCGTGATGCGCTCTACCGTCGAGGCGGTCTGGTCAAACCCGGAATCGTCGACCTCGTCGGAGTCCTCGGTGTCGTCAGTCGCCGTCGGCCACCGAGAGCGGTCGGGATTCATCGTGCGCAGGACGTCGCCGAGCCTTCCCGCCGCACCGACCATCGCCGACACCACCTCGGGATCGTCGATCAGGTGTTCGGCGACGTCGAGGGCGGCCCGGGCCGCGTTGATCAGCTCACGGGCGGCGGATTGGAGATGGTCGACCCCGTCGCGGGCACGGTCGCGTGCCGTGTCGGTCGGGGACCCTTCTGATGTCGACTCGGTCACGATCGCCCTCCTGCGAAGGTCACGGCCAGCTGCCCCGCGTCGAGCTGCGCGCTGGTCACCGGTCGGTTGCGCAGCGACTCGGGCAACGTCACCGCCTTGCGGTACGGCCCCACCCTGACCAGCAGCTCGTCACCACGTCGGCCCAGGTCGACCTGGTCCTTGTCGGTGAACGGCAGGTCGAGCTCCAAGATGAAGTCGTCACCTTGCGCACGGGCCCGCAGCATCTGGCCCTCGGACAGGCGGGCTGTGGGATCGTCGCCGCCGTAGAGGGTCTTGCCGACCAGGCGGAGGGCGTCCAGCCCGACCGGCTCGGCCGGTTGCCACTCCACGCGGAGGGTGGGAAGCGGTGCGAACTCCTGCTCGATGGTGGCCAGATGCTCGGTGTGCAAGGCCTTCCAGCGGGCGAAGAAGGGGTCGACGACGTCGTCGGGCAGGATGCGGTTCGCGACCACCGCATCGACGTGGTAGCCGAACAACGAGAGATAGGTGTGGGTGCGTCGAGCCTCGGCGATCACCATGCGCTCGGGGTTCACGACCAGCCGCACACTGGTCCGCGCACCATCGGACAGGATCTCGCGGATCCCGTCGAGCTGGTCGTAGAACCGCTGGGTGGCGGCGAACACGCCGTCGTCGGCAACCGGCAGGCTGGTGACGCGGGCCAGCACCGGCGACACCACCCGGTTCAGTTGGCGACCCACCGGGAACAGGCGTTCCATGTAGCGGCCGAGCACGTCCGGCAGCGACAGCAGACGCACGGTCTCGGCCGTCGGGCCGCAGTCGACGACCACGACGTCCCAACGCCCGGACGACGCATGGTGCTTGATGTCCGCCAGGCCGAAGACCTCGTCGAGGCCGGGCACCACCGCCAGCTCCTCGGCTTCCAGCGCGTCGACCCCCGCCCAGCGGAAGACCTGGTGGAGATAGCGCTGGATCTCGACCCACGAGTCCTCCATCCGGTCCTGCGCGTCGAGCTGCTGACCGTGGAGGTTGTCGGTGACCGGCACCGCAAGGGGCCCCAGCTCGACGTCCAGCGCGTCAGCCAGCGAGTGCGCGGGGTCGGTTGACAGCACGATCGTGCGCAACCCCAGCTCGGCGCAGCAGACGGCCGTCGCCGCGGCGACCGTCGTCTTGCCGACGCCGCCCTTCCCCGTGAACAACAGGACGCGAGCGCTCACGTCTGGACGGTGCTCGTCGCTCACGTCTCCACGTAGTCCCGCAGGTGGCGCAGGGCCGTGTGCATGATGCGCCCCTCGGCCCGGCGCTTGACGAAACCGGGCAGGGGAACCACCAGATCGACGGTCAGGTGGTAGGTCACCTCGGTCTTGTCGGCCTCGCCTTCGAGTGGTTCGAGCTGGTAGGAGCCGTCGAGCTTGCGGCTGACGTCGCCCTCGACCAGCTCCCAGGCCAGCACATGGGGCGCCTCGGAGTAGTCGTAGCGCAGTGTGTAGCTGGTGCTGCGGCCCATGGCGGCCGCACGGAACGCCACCAGCAGCCCCCGCCCCTCGTCGTCGTGCTCGAGCACGGTGACCGACTTCAGGCCATGAGCCCAGACCGGATAGTCGGGGAAGTTGGTCAACACCTCCCACGTGCGGGCGGGCGACGCGCCGACGACCATCTGTTGCGTCGCCTGGTCAACCATGGCCCGCGACCCTAGTGCGTCGTCTACGGGCGTCAGCGCGTGAAGCGGAGCGCCTCCCGCAACGCCGTCGGCGAGTCCTTCAAGCCCCGGCACACCAGGATCGACGCTCCGGAGAGCTGGTTCTTGACCCCCAGGTCGTTGCGGACGTGATCGACGCGCTCGCACTCCTCGAAGAACGGCTCCAACGAGGCGCGGTCGAAGCGCACGGCCACGACGACTCCACGAGGCTCGCTGTCCGGCCACCACTCGACGAAGCTGTTGTGCCCCGACAGGGCCGTGCCCGACGGGATGCCCCGCTTGGGCCCGAGCAGCTCGATCGCCGCCGCCTCGCCATAGCTGCGGGTGATCACGACGGCGTCGCGGCGGTCGTCCTCCGGGAGGCCGTCGAGGATCCGTGCCACCTGGTCGACGAACTCGGACCAGCCAAGCTCCTCGGCGAGCTCGTCGTTGACGGCGAATATCCCGAGGTTCGCGGCCGTCTTCGGCGAGAGCAGCGGCAGCGTGAACGGGAGTGCGGCGACGCCCCAGATGCCGATGCTGGCGATCAACGGGACCTCCGAGCCGCCCGACCAACCGTCGACGGCGACGGCACCGGCGGCGAACAGGAACGGCAGGAACGCGCCGTGGTAGTAGGGCTTCGACCCCATGATCGCCAGGGCCAGCAGCACCGCGCCGACGGCGAGCACCGGGGGACGCCATTCGGGTTCACCCCATGCCCAGCCGAATCCGACCGTTGCGAGGACCAGCAGAGGAACCCCGAGAACGCCGAGCTGCTGCCACACGAAGGTGGCCCAGCCCGCATCCTGACGGTTGGCCAGGCTGTTGTCGCGGATGAACTGCACCGTCGGCCAATCGCGCTCGAGCTGCCACCACAGGTTCGGGCCCCACAGGCCCAGGGCCACCAGCGTCCCGAGCCACGGCCACGGCGACAGCAGATCGGGCCGGAGCTCGGTCGAGAACAACGTGCCGAACCCGATCGCGCCGACCACCAGCAGCGTGGTCCACTTGTTCTCCAGGCCGACGCCGAGCACGAGGCCGAGCGGCAGCCACCAGACGGACCGGCCGCCGGACTGGAGGTGCAGCCACACCAGCATGGCCACCGAGCCGACCAGCTGGTCGAAGGGAACCGTCTGGAACCAGTGGCCGGTGGCCAGGAGCATCGGGCACGCCAGCACGGCGAGGGCCGCCGTGGCTGCAGCCTGACCCGATCCGCCCAGCTCCCTCGCTGTCGCCGCGGCGACGAACAGCAGCGACGACGACACCAGAGCCGGCAGCAGCCGGAACCCCGCCAGGGACGGTCCGAAGATCGCGTTCGACCAGCGAGCGAGGACTGGTGTCATCGGCGGGTGGTCGACGTAGCCCAGCGCCAGGTGTCGGCCGCCCACCACGTAGTACGGCTCGTCGCGGTGGTAGCCCCAGCGGCCCGCGACGATGAGGAGCAGCGACATCTTGAGCGCGACCAACCCACTCACTACGAACATCCAGGAGCTGTCCAGTTGGCGTCGACCTCCGGCCCGCCCTCTGGCGCACCTCTACCTGTCGGTATCGGCCGCCGAACGGAGCAAAGTTAGTCAACCGGCGCAGGGTCGCGCGGCGGGAAGTCGCCATGAACGGCGCTCCACAACGCCAGCATGGCGAATCCGAACAGTGGCACCAGCACGCCGAAGGCCAACTCGCTGAACGGTCGGACGGCTGCGGTCGCCACGGCGACGACGACCTGCACGGCAACCGATCCCCAGAGCCCGATCACCACCGGACGGGGGGCGACTCCCTCCGCGAGGAAGAACAGGCCTCCGAAGGAGATGGCGCGCTCACGGCTCCGCCCCGCGGCCCGCAGCAGCGCCCACGCGAACACCCCGCAGCCCAGTAGGAACAAGACGAGGTCCAAGGCGACCGCGACCGGCGTGAAGCCCGACCAGATGGTCGCGGTCACCGCGACCACGGTGAAGACCGCCGTCGTCCATAGCGATATCCGTGGGATCGTCGGCAGCACTGCTTCACCAGGGCGCGAGCACTTTGGCGAGCTTGCCGGCCAGGGCGTCGTAGGCGAACTCGGCCTCGGCCCGGGCGCGGGCGGCGCGACCCGCCGCGGCACGGAACCGGTGGTCGTCGAGCAGGCGGGCCAACGCCTCGACCACCGGGCGAACCCGGTCGGGATGCCGGACCACGATGCCGGTGTCGCCGTCGGCCACCGCCTCGGCCGCTCCCCCGCTGTCGCCGGCGACCTGAGGCACTCCGCATGCCGCGGCCTCGACGAAGACGATGCCGAACCCCTCCTGCTCCAGGCCCCCCCACCGGTTGCGGCACAGCATCGCGAACACGTCCGCCGCGCCGTACAGCGCCGGCTTGTCCGCCTCGGGGACCCGGCCGAGCAGCCGCACCGGAGCGCCCGTGCGGGTGACGAGGCGATCGAGACGGGCCCGGTCGCGTCCGCTGCCGGCGATCGCCACGGTCAGGTCCGGTCGGGTCGGGCGCAGCTCGGCCGCCGCCCGGATCAGGACGTCCATGCCCTTGCGCGGCACGAGTCGGCTGAGGCTCACGACCAGCCGCCCCTTCTCCGGCAAGCCGAGCCGAGCCCTGGCACTGCGGCGTTCGGCGTCGCTCAGCGGACGGAACCGCTCGACGTCGACGCCGGGCGGCACGACGGTGGTCGGCAGCGGTCGCCCCGCCGCCCGCTCGGCCTCGGCGGCGGAATAGCCCCCCGCAGCGATCACCTCTCGGGCACCCACCAGCACCCGGCGCAGTGCCGCCCGCGACCAGGGAAGCCGCCCGGGCACGCTGACCTCGGCACCATGGAGGACGACGCCGTACGGCGTCGCCAGGTGCGGGCCGATCAGCCCGACCGGGAGCGCGGGGTCGAGCAGGACGAGACCGGCGCCCGTGCGACGGGCCAGGTCGTCGACCCGGCGGACCAGCGACGGTCGGGGCAACAGGACGCGCTCGCGGGTGCGATGGACGGCGAAGGGCTGTTGGGCATCCCAGGCGGCCGCGCCGTGGTAAGGCGTGGTGAGGACCGAGAAGCTGGCCGGGTCGAGTCGACGCCACCACTCCCACAACAGCGCCTGGATGCCACCCACCTTCGGCGGAAAGTCGTTGGTGACCAGTAGGTGGCTCAGTCTCGTACCTCCACGGGTGCGGCGAGCTCGTCTTGTACCACAGCCGCGGGATCGCCTTCGACCAGGGTCAGCAGCGCGGCAAGCCCCATGCGGCGCGCGGCCCACACGGCATGGGCCCGCAGCATCGGATCGGTGGAGGTCAGCGCGGCCCGGACCGCGTCGACGACCCGCGCGTCTCGGGGGTCGCCGACATTGCCCAGCACCACCAACGCGTTGCGTCGGACGTACCGCGGGTCGCGCTTGGGGATGTACCAGCGCCCGTGACGGGCCAGCAGCTCGTCGTCCGACGACGCGAGCAGGTCGACGACGTCGACCTGAGCCTCGCTCCCACCCGGCACGGCCGGAGGGTTGGCGGTGCGTGCGACCCGCCGGTTGGGCGGGCAGACCTCCTGACAGTCGTCGCAGCCGTAGATGCGGTCGCCGAGCGCCACGCGGTGCTGCTGCGGGAAGGCACCGTCGGCCTGGACCAGCCAGGCGAGGCACCGCCGAGCGTCGACGACCCCCGGAGCGACGATCGCCCCGGTCGGGCAGGCCTCGATGCAGCGGGTGCACGTGCCACAGCCGTCGGGCACGGCCTCGGGCGCGGCGCCGTCGGCGAGCGGGGCGTCGGTGACCACCGAGCCGAGGACGAACCAGCTGCCGCAGCCCGGGAGAAGGAGATTGGCGTTCTTGCCGTACCAGCCGAGCCCGGCGCGGTGGGCCGCCGCGCGATCGACGAGCGCGTTGTCGTCGGCGAGGACGCGCGCCCGCCACCCGTGGCCGACAAGCCGCTGGGCGACCGCTCCGAGAGCCTCGCGCAGGGGCGCGTAGTGGTCGCTCCAGGCATAGCGCGCGACTGCGGCCAGGGGCGCGCCGTCGTCGATCGGGCTCGGCGGCTGGGCGCGCCAGTACGACCGGGCGCCGACGACCAGTGCGCGCGCCCCGGGCACGGTGCCGTCGGGGGTGGTGGAACGCTCGGGCGAGCGGTAGGTGAACGCCATGCGCCCGTGGAGCCCTGCCGCCTTGCGACGCTCCAACTCCCGGCGGGTGCCCTCGAAGGGCTCGGCCGACGCGACCCCCACGGCGTCGAGGCCCTGCTCGCGTCCCAACGCCACCAGCTCGGCGACATCGGGGACCGTGCGGGTGACGAGCACCAAGCCATCGTGGCCGGATGCCGAGGACCAGGCAACCTGGCATCGGGCCACCCGCCAGCCGATCCACGCCCGATCACACCGCTCGGCGCCGATGGCGCAGTCTCGGCACCAGGCCTGCCCCTGCCAGGAGGCGGATCGCGCGGGCCTCCGCGACGTCGATGACCACGGCGTCGTCGGGCTCGCGGGAACAGATGTAGGTGACCACGCAGTCGGTGCAGGTGTCGGTGCCTTGCATCACGCACTCGTCACAGTCGATTCGGACCATGGGCCCATCATCCTCACGCCCTGTGACACCGAAGCCGCGTAGGCTTGCCGAGGTGAGCACTCGCTACCGGTGCACGGCTTGCGGCAACCTGACGCGCTTCGACGTGGTCGCCCACCGGCGCACACGGTCGTTCCACCACTACTCCCTCGGCGGTGAGCTCCAGATCGAGGACGAAGAGGTACTCGAGGAAGCTGTCGAGGACGTGAGCTGTCGCTGGTGTGGCTCGGGCGCGTCGGTCGAGCCCGTCGAAGCCGCCGAGACGGTCGACGCCCCGGCGGGCGCGGAGGCGACCTGACCCAGGGAGCTGGTCGCCCGCCCGACCAGACACTGGTCCGAGCAGCGGTCGAGGCCGCGCTCGCGGTGGCCCAGGACGACCTGACCAGCGTCCCGCCCGACGTACCGCCCCCGGGCATCCGGCGCTACCTCGGCTTCACCAAGCTGTCGAGCGCCGCGGTCCAGGCCGTCGCCAGGCTCCTCGACCGCGACGCCACGTTCCGCGCCCACGTCGCCGCGGCCGTCGACGAGCGTGCGGTCGGCAGGGCCGCCTGGCTCTGGCTGAACCGCCCCGAGGGTTGGCGCGACGAGTTCGCCGAGCTCGAAGCCGAAGCGGCAGCCAGCGCGGCGACCGCCTCGGACGAGCGCGAGGAACGCGACGCCCGGCGGCGGCTCACCGCGGCCCGAGCCGCCGCGGAGCGGGCGACGGCAACGGCCACCGCCCGGGCCCAGGAGGCAGCAGGCATCCGAGCGGACCTGACCCACGAGCAGGCGCACCGCCGCCAGCTGGAGAAACGCCTGGCTCGGCTCGAGACCCAGCTCCAGCAGGCGAGGGACGAGCGGACGACCGCCGTCCGCCAGCTCAAGCAGGTCGAGGCGAAGCTCGCACGCCGCGCCACCGAGGCCAAGGAGGCGACCGCTCGCCTACGCGACCTCGAGCACCAACGGGCTCTCCCTGGCAGAAGCGACGAGGCGCCGGCGACCAAGCTGGATGCCGCGGTGGTGGGGGAGGCGCTTGCGACGGTCACGGCCCAGGTCACCGAGCTGGCACAGACGCTGCGCGACCTGCACGAGCTGATCCTCGCCGCGGCGAGCGACACCACCGACGCCGAGCTGGACGGCAGCGACCCCGTCCCCGGAGCCGAACAGCCGGGCGCGCTGACCGATGGACCAGCCGAGCGGCGCCTGCCGCTGGCGCTACCCGGCGGGATCCGCGACGACTCCGCCGAGGCAGTCGACTTCCTGCTACGGGCACCAGGGGCGTGGCTCCTCGTCGACGGCTACAACGTGTCGATGGTCGGCTGGCCTGAGTTCTCGGTCGCTGAGCAGCGCCGCCGCCTGGTCATCGCCCTCTGCGAGACCGCAGCGCGAAGCGGCGCCTCGGTGAAGGTCGTCTTCGACGGCGCCACCACCGAGTCCTGGCCCCTCCCGCAGCCGGCCAGGCACCTGGTGTCGGTGATGTTCTCGCCGGCCGGGGTGGAGGCCGACGACGTCCTGCTCGACCTGGTGGCGCGGCTGCCACCGGCTCGGCCACTCATCGTGGCGTCGAGCGACAACCGTGTGCGTGACGGCGCCCGCCGGCTAGGTGCCAACCTCGTCCACGCCCGCCAACTGCTCGGCGTGCTGCGGCCCTGACCCGTCGGCGGGACCGGCGGCCTGGTCCCGGGCAACCGCGCCGACCAACCGGTCGATCAGGACGTCCCACGGCCCCGGGCTCGGACGCTCCAACCCGAGCGCGCCGAACAGTAGGAACCCCAGCCCCACGGCATGGCAGAACATCACGATCGAGAACGAGTCGAGGTCGGGGTCGACGCTGCCCGATCGCTTGCCCTCCTCGATCAAGGTGGTCAGCTCGCTGACCCGTTCGTCCATGAGCTCGCGCAACATCGCCCCGAGCTCGGGCTCGCGCCGACCAGCGACGAAGGCCTCCAACAGGAGCGCCTGGCCGCTGTCGAACTCCTCGGTGACCAGGTGCGACCCGAGGGTGGCGATGATGTCGGTCGCCTCGCCCGCGAAGTTGCCCTCGGCGAAGAGCTCCTTGAACTCGTCGTGGGTCTGCGCGGCGATCGCCGCCAGCAGCAGGTCTGCCTTGCCACGGAACCGGCCGTAGATTGCCCCGGTGGTGAAGCCCGCCTGGCGGGCGATGGCCTGCACCCCGGCTCGGTCGTAACCCTTCTCGGCGAAGACCTTTCCGGCGGCGGTCAACAGGGCGTCGCGCGTGGGGTCGTCGAGCGAGGCGGAGACTTCGGTGGCAGTTGTCACATGATCATCCAAGGACGACCATCATTGCTCGGTCAAGGCCGATTCGTGAACAGAGCGTGGTCTGCCGACCTCGATTCGCGTCAGGCAGGGTCGACGGGTGCGTTCGAGAGCGCCACCAGTCGGTCGAGTGCCGCCGCTGCGTCACCGTCGTCGATGGACGCCCGGGCCACCGCGAGCCCCTCGGGGAGATCGTCGACCAGCCCCGCCGCCATCAACCCGGCAGCTGCGTTCAGTGTGACGATGTCGTAGTGGGGGCCGGGCTCTCCGGCAAGGACCCTCTTCGCGAACGTGGCGTTGGTGCTGGGGTCGCCGCCGACCAGCGACCCGATGGGCGAGCGGGCGATGCCCAACGCGGCCGGGTCGACCTCCCAACGCTGGATGCTCCCCCCGTTCAGCTCGACGACCTGGGACGTCGTCGACACGGTCAACTCGTCGAGACCGTCGTCGCCGTGGACCACGATCACCCGCTCGCAGCCCCGCGCCGCCAGCACGCCGGCCATCCGCTCGGCCATGGCCGCATCGGCGACACCGATCATGTACCGGCGCACGCCCGCCGGGTTGGCCAACGGACCGAGGAGGTTGAAGGCCGTCGGGATGCCCAGCTCACGCCGGGTCGGCCCGGCGTACCGCATCGCCGGATGGAACCGGGGGGCGAAGCAGAACCCGATGCCCGCCTCGGCCACGCACCGGGCCACCTCGTCGGGGCCGCAGTCGATGCGCACCCCCAGGGCTTCCAGCAGGTCTGCCGCACCGGTCTGCGACGACGCCGCCCGGTTGCCGTGCTTGCACACGTAGCCACCTGCACCTGCCACGACCAGGGCCGACAGCGTGGAGACGTTGATGGTGTGGGCGCGGTCGCCACCGGTGCCGACGATGTCGACCACAGGGGCCCCGACGTCGAGTCGAACCCGATCGGCCTCGGCGAGCATGGCGTCGACCAGGCCACGCAACTCGTCGACGGTCTCGCCCTTCATCCGCAGAGCCACGATGAAGCCCGCGATCTGGGCATCGGTGGCCTCGCCCACCAGGATCTGGGCCATGGCGGCCTGGGCTTGATCGGCGGGGACGTCCTGGCCCTGGCTCAGCACGCCCAGGACGTCGCGTACTGCGCTGCCTCTGTCGTCCACCCCTCAGCCCTCCCGTCCTCGGGCCTTAGGACGCTCGGCGGCGTTGTCGCAGGATGCGACGCCGCTCTCGCTCGGTGCATCCACCCCAGATGCCTTCCTTCTCTCGCACGGCCAGGGCATGTTCGAGACATGCCTCGCGTACGGCGCACTGACTACAAACAGTCTTGGCCACGTCGATGTCGTCGTCGTCATCGTAGGTCGGGTAGAAGATCACGGGGTCTAACCCGCGGCAGGCCGCCTGTTGGCGCCAGGACTGCTTCATGGGGGGTCTTTCCTGTGGATTCTGTTTCGGTCGGAGCGATAGCCGGCGTGGCCGGGAGGAGACCGAGTCTCAGCGGCCGGGGAGTGCGCCCGCAAACCAGTTGACGGATTGATGATCCCGGTTCACCCGGGAACAGCCGATCTTCGCGCTCCCCTCACGCGGGCCGCAAGCATCGATCTGAGCTGGACGTCAGCACGCGACGCGCGGGTCCCCCCACGAACAACGACCCCGCGGCGATCAGCGCTCCCTCGCTGCCGGTCGTGGACTCGGCTTCACGCCACCTGCAGCGGGTCCACCTGGGACTGAAAGCGGCCTGAAGGCGTCAGCGCCGAGGCTGGGGCCATGCACCCATCGAGCCCGTCGAGCCAGCTCACGATCCGCGACGCCGTTCCCGCCGACATCGAAGCGGTCTCCGCCCTGCTGATGTCGGCCTATGCCGAGCTCGGGGCCAGCTTCCCCTGGCCCGAGCTCTGGGACGACTACCTCGAGGACCTGACCGACGTCGCCGGGCGATGGAGCAGGTCGCGGGTGGTCGTCGTCGAGCGCGACGGCCACGTCGTCGCCACCGCCGACTACCACCCCGTACCGCGACGGATACCGGCTCAGCGACCATGCCTGGAGTGGATCGAGCCTCCGTGGCGTCACGTGATGACCTTCCCTGGCGGTTGGGCCGCCGTCCGCTGCGTCGGGACCGACCCCGCACGTCGACGGGAGGGGAATGGCCGGGCACTCGTCGAGCGCCTGATCACGCTGGCCCGACAGGATCGGGCGATACACGTGTTCCTCCACTCGCTCCCGATCATGGCGGCGGCGATGGCCATGTACGAGGACGCCGGCTTCCATCGCCTGCCCGAGCGTGACCTGCCGCTCCGCGGTGGTCGGCCCGACCGCCTGCTCGCCTTCATCCGCCCCCTGGAACGGGGTCGGGTCAGTGGTCAGGTGACAGCCCGACCACCCGGTGCCCGATGATCGACGGCCTCGGCCCTCAGCAGCTCGGCCGCGACCCGATCGAGGCCGACCCGGTGCCCGTAGGCGCGGGCTTCGTCGGCGGCGTC
>JBOGHK010000146.1:0-10145 GCA_050744325.1 Acidimicrobiales bacterium | reverse complement strand
GCTGATGACTGTGTTCGGAGTGGAGCGGAAGAATGTCCGCCGACGCCTCAAGGGGCGCCGGTGGCCACGGTTACGTCGATGGTAGACCGCATGGAGCACGACGCCGAGCCGCTCCGGCTGCTCAGCTGGCGGCGGCAGGTCGAAGCTGGCTCCGGCCGCCTTGATGCGTTGCTTCGCCCGGCTGATGCGCTGCGCCATGGTCGCCTCCGGCACGAGGAAGGCCCGGGCGATCTCGGCAGTCGACAGGCCGCCGACGGCCCGCAGGGTCAGCGCGACCTGCGACGGGGGCGTCAGCGCCGGGTGGCAGCACAGGAACAGCAGCGTGAGGGTGTCGTCGCCGGTGGGGCCACGGGCTTCGAGGTCGGGGTACACCTCGCCACCGGCGGGCGGGGGCGGAGTGCGGATGGCATCGGCCTCCTCCCGCCGGCGGCGGGCGGCGTCGCTGCGCAGCTGGTCGGCGAGGCGACGCGACGCCACCGTCACCAACCACCCTCGGGGATTCGCCGGCCACCCCTGCACCGGCCACTGGGCCGTGGCCGCCACCAGCGCCTCCTGGACGGCGTCCTCGCAGGCGTCGAAGTTGCCGTAGCGGCGCACCAGCGCACCGAGCACCTCCGCGACCAGCCGCCGGACGGCCCGCCAGCCGGTCACGGCTCGACGTTGGCCTCGTGCATGAGTGGCCGGACCTCGACACCCCAGTAGCGCGCCGCCGGGTTGCGAGCCGCGATCTCCAGGGCCCGTTCCAGGCTGTCGCAGTCGAGGATCGTGAAGCTGCCCAGGTACTCCTTGGCCTCGGCGAAGGGGCCGTCGGTCACCACCGGCGTCCCGCCGGTGACCCGGACCATCTTGGCGTTGACCTGGTCGGCCACGCCATAGGCGCCGACCAGCTCACCCGACTCGAACAGCTCCTGGTTGAGGGCATCGGTCCGGCGGATGATCTCGGCGAACTCCTCGGGCGGCACCGCCTCCCAGTTCTCCTCGTTGCCGTAGATCAGCAGCATGTACTTCATCGGGACACCCTACGCACCCTGGCCGGCACGGCCGTCACCAGCGCCGCGGTCTAAGCTCAGTCACTCTCTGGCTGGCCGGAGCCGGTGAAGCGGTCGTCGTCCAGCACCAGCCGGGTGCGGGCGCCCACGCTGTAGCGGATGTGGGTGACCTCGGGGTCAGCGACCACCCGCGTCGGGGTCAGCTCGATGCCCTGGTCGTCGGCCAGATCGACGCTGGGGTCGAGCAGGCGCTGGCCGTCGCCGAGCACCACCGGGGCGATGTGCAGCTCCAACTGCTCCAGCAGCCCCAACCGCAGCACCTGGCGCACCAGGGTGCCGCCGCCGGCCACGGCCACGTCCTTGCCGACCGCCGCTGCGGCCTCCCGGGCCAACCCCACGGCCTGCTCGACGCCGCCGGTCACGAACGTGAACGACGTCCCGCCCTCCCGCTGCAGCACCTCACGGGGTCGATGGGTCACGACGAAGACCGGCGCCCGGAACGGCGGGTTGGGGCCCCACGGGACCTCGCCGGCGTCGAACATGCGCCGGCCCATCACGTAGGCCCCGGCGGCGGCAAAGGTCTCCTCGATGATCTCGGAGTTGACCGAGCGCTCGCCCCCGCCGTAACCCTGCCGCTCCCGCCAACCCATGGCGTCGACGACCCAGCGGGTCACCCGGAAGAACCCGGGCGCCTCGGGCCCCTGCATCCAGCCGGTCATGTCCTTGGGATCCCGGTTGTCGACGGGCCCGGTGTAGTACCCGTCGAGGGAGATCGACATCTGTGCGGTCACCTGTGTCATGCCCGGGTAGTCGGAGCCGCCGCCGGCCTCTCGACACGGTCGACGGAAACCCTCCGGCCGCATGGCCGAGGAGAACTCGCTTGTCGTCGTGGATCCGCACAGGCAACGCTCGATGGCTGATGTCGGTGTCGTGGCCAGCCACACAGTGTTGACGCCGCGCCTCGAAGTTCGCTTGCCGGTCGAGGCCGACCGCGAGCGGTTCGTGCAGCTCTTCCGCGACGAGCGCTTCATGGTCTCTTCCGGCGTGCTCGACGTGGAGCGCGCGCATCGCCGCTTCGACGGGACGCTGGAGCGTGCTGCGGAGCTGCCGTCTGCGAAGCAGTCGGTCATTGGACCCATGCCCACAGCCAGTCACCTCTCCGCCAACGGGAACAGCAACGGCAGCTATAGCGCCCGCCGTATCGCAGTTCAGGCCACCCGCGGGCGGCAGTCGCGTATCGCTCGAGGAAGGCGGGGCGGCGCTCATCGCGTCGCGCGGGTGATGAGCTGATCTATCGCGGTGCGTAGTGAGGAGCCGTCGGGTCCTTCGGCGAGCAGGCGCCTGCCGTGCCGGCTGCCGCCGAGCACGAGCACGTCCGGGTAAGCGCATCCGCATCTTTCGGAGAGCGTCCGCGCGGTCTCGGCCGTAGACCCGTCGCTCTCGGCCGCTGCGAACAGCACAGGAATCGAGATGCTGGCGGCGCCCGGCTCGGCGTCGGCGTTGAGGTAGGACATCGCCGCCGAGAGGCTCACGACGCCGTCGATGCCGCTGTCGGGCGTGCCCGCCGCAGCCAGGGCGGCGGTCGCGCCCTTGGAGGCTCCGATCACGACGACCCGCGTCGCTCCACGGTTGCGCGCCTCGGTCACCGCAGCGAGCAGATCGAGGTCGAGTCGGCCATCGCCGATGTCGCTCGAAGAGCCGTTCCCGCTGAAATCGAAAGCGAGGATCAACCGATCGTCCGCTGCCAGCTCAGGGACGAAGAACGCCCAATCGCAAGCATCCTCTTGTGCCTCATGGGCCAGGACGACGGCCGTCGGCCCGTCTCCCGTCACGACCGCGTGGAGCATGGCGCCGCTCCTGCCCGCGGACAGCGTGATGTCGGTGGCGTCGGCGAGGCCGCAGGGCCCCGGCGCAGTGGTCGTCGACGTGGTCGTCTCACGACGTGTCGCCGGCTCCGTGTCGTCGTCACCGCAGGCCGCCTGCGCGGCGAGCACGAGCAGGACGACGACCGCGAAGCCGACTCGTCGAACCCACGAGCGAAGCTGGCCGACGCCGTCTGTGGACATCGGGGCAATCCTTAGCAGACGAAGCGACCGCCGGTTCTTCGCATACGCCGTGCCTCGTCGTCACGGACCGCCCCCACCTGGACCCCTCAGCGTGTTGTGGACCGCCGCCCAGATCTCGTCGTCGCGCGGCGTCGACTATGCCGCCCGGGCCGATCCCGGGCACCTCGAGGGAGTCGTCGAGCGGCAGCTCGCACGTCACGGGCGCGGCCAGCGCCAGCTCGAAGTCGAGCCGGGGTGTCCGCCCCCCACAGGATCCCCGGAGTTGCTGTCAACTCCGTCCGCACGTTCTGGGGTCGGCGGAACAGAGGACCCACGTCTTGAACGCACCCGCAACCTCGCCGTTCGCCGGGCTGGGCCCTGAGACGCACACGGAACTCGTCACCCTCACCTGACGCCACACGTGGAGAGCCGGAGCGGGGGAACTCGCGCGTCCGGTTCGGTGGGCGGGGACAGGAAGACCTGCAGCCGAAAGACCGCAAGGCGTCCCGTCCCCGACCCAACAGGTCGCTACCGAGCGTGGGTAACCGCGCCGCGACACGCCTGGATCAGTCGATCTGCTCGCCTCTCACAGCGTCGTCGGGCGGTGCGTGTGCGCCGCTCGAAGCCGGGCTGTTTACGCGGGCGTCGGCGGACCTGGTTCCTGCGTCAGGTGTGAGCGTTCTGTTCGTCTCCGAACCCACATCGGGACACGCGGCGTGGCACGTTCGTGGCGATGCCTTCTGATCCTGGGGCGTGGTGCATACTGCGAATAACTCCAGGCGTCCAGGTTCTTTGCTTCTGTCGAGCGGCCCTGAGCGACGTCACCAGGGCCGACACGCGTCATAAGGTCGTGGCGGTGGAGCTCGCCTGGTCAGGGGATGACGCGTATGACGAGTCGGGTGCCCGAGTTGCGACGGTGATGCGCTATCGGGACTACATCGCCGAGATCGGCCCGTTCGTTGGGAGCAAGCCTTACTGGCACGCATTTGTGTTTCATGAATACGTCCTGCTCAACGGCGAACCTGGGCGCTGGGAGACCGCCGCCGAGGCGAGAGCAGCGGCAGAAGCGCAGTACACCGCATACCTCCTCACGCACGACCACCCCCTGCGGGGCCGTGTCCAAGATCAGAAGGAACCCCAACCGCGCGGCCTCATGGCCAACGTCCGCAGCCTGGCCAAGGCGTGGCGGTCCTCACGGTCGAACCACCGGCGATAGCCCACAACACAACTGGCAGCGTCCCGACTTGGGCGCTGCCGGGCTGAGATCGTTCGTCGGCGACACCTCCCCGGCCGCCGTATCGCTACCCGTCGACCAGCCTCGCCGCCGGATCGAGAGCACCCCTGGGCGCTCAGCTGGCAGTGACGGCCGGGTCGAGGCGGACGTTCCTCGGCTCGTCGTCGCCGGCGACGCCGCGGCCAGCCAACCACACCGCGCCGTCAGCGGTGACGGCCACGTCCCACGACCCGTCGGGGAGATCGACGGTGCGGACCACCCGGTCGCCCTCGATGCGCCGAGCGACGGCCTCCTGCTCGTGGACGGTCCACACGCCCGTCGCATCGCCCGCCACGGCCTGGGGGGCGCTGGGCAGATCGACCAGGCCCGCCCGTCCGTTGGCCAGATCGATCGACATCAGGCCCTGCGTATCGAGCCACCAGACACGATCCTCGGTGGCGACGAGGTCCTCGTCGAACAGCGGGATGTCGACGTCGAACGGCTCGCCGACCGCGAGCGTGGTGGGATCGACGCGGGCCAGGCGCCCGCCGGCCAGGGTCGCATCGGCGTACCAGACCTCGGTCGGACCCACGACGATGGCACCCCGCTCGACCGGTGTGCTGGCCAGGACCGCGCCGGTGGCGGGATCGCGCTTGTCGAGCGCGTAGCTCGTGTGGAAGGGATTGGTCGATTGCTCGATCGGTTGCCCCGGGCACACTCGATCGCGGTCGACGTCGATCCGGTGCTGCTCACCATCGCGTCGGCGCGGTTCGCCAATGACGACCGCGTGCGCGTCGTGCGCGCGGACCTGCGCGACCCGGGGTGGGGCGATGCCCTGCCCGAGTCCCAAGTCGACGCTGTAGTCACGGCGACCGCGCTGCATTGGCTCCCGCAGGACGCTGTTCGCCGCCTGTACCGCGATCTCGCGGTCTTGGTCCGTCGGGGTGGCGTGGTGGCACACAGCGAACGGATGCCGTTGGCCGACCTCCCCCGCCTCGGACCCGCACTCGCCGAGATCGAGCAGCATCCCACGGCTGGCAGCGATGAGCGCCGGGCCCGGTGGGACGCCTGGTGGGACGAGGCATCCCGCGAGCCGACCCTTCAGCCCGCGGTGGCACGGCGGCACGAAGTGTTCGAGACGACTTATCCGACCGAGGAGTTCTCGCCGCCGGCGGACTGGCACATCACGGCGCTCAGGGACGCAGGCTTTGCCGAGGCTGGTCTCGTCTGGCGTTCAGGTCCGGCCGCCGTCATCGGCGCCGTCCGATAGCTCGGCTTCCTCAGCGGACATCGCCGCCACATGCCGGCGATAGGTGTCACTTGCGGTTTCAACCCACCTGCGTCGCGTCGGGGTCCGCTCCCGCCGGGCGGTCTCGATGAGGACCAGACGATCACGGCGCCATCGGGGCCTCGCGCTACAGCGCCTGGTCACTGAGAACTGTTCAGGTGCTGGTCGAGCCGAACCTATGTATGGGCATACGATCCCCGTGCTCAGAACCCCTTGCCACGATCAGGCTGTGATGAGGGCGCCTGGGGTGGTGCCGGTGAAGCGGCGGAACTCGCGGGTCAGGTGGGCCTGGTCGGCGTACCCGCATTCGGCGGCGACGCGGGCCCAGCTCTGCTCGTCGTTGAGGTGGCGCCACACCACCGACAGGCGCAGGAGCCGGGCCGCCAGGTGGGGGGCCACGCCGATCTGCTGTTTGAACTTGGTGATGAGGTGCTTGTGGCTCCAGCTCACCTGGCGGGCGATCTCCCGGATCGTGCTCCTCCCGCGGGAGCGCGCGAGCAGGTGCCACCCGTGGCTCACCTCGGGTGACGGCGCGGTCCATGTGTGGCGCGATCGAGGAGGAAGTCGTCGAGCAGCCGGCCGCGCTCTTCCCAGGTCCGGGGCGGATTGGACCCGTTCACCGAGCCGGCGGGCATCGGCGCCGACGATGTCCTCGAGACCCACCATCGTTCCGCCGATCTCCGACACGGCGGGCCCGAGCAGCTTGTAGGCACCGAGAGGGGCCAGGTGCACCAGGATGCCGGGTTCGCACGTTCCCTCGACACGGGTGTAGGTGCCGCTCGGGCCCATGACCAGCGCCGGGGGACGCAGTGGCGAGCAGCTCACGTACACGCCCAGCGGGGTCACCAACGTGGCGGGGAGGAGCATGGTGGGGGCGTGTGGCCGCGGATCCGGATCGGGGCACGATCGAAATCTCGCCTTGCCGGTTCACTAGAACCCGGCGTCAGAGCTCCCCTGGCCGCACTACTACCGGACCGCACGGCCGACGGCGCGCCACACAGGCAGGACCAGGAGAGTGACGATGCCGGCAACGAACACCGAGCCGATCCTCGACACGGTGAAGGCCCTGACCCCGTCCATCACGGTCCGGGCCGAGGAGATCGAGCGAGCCCGGCGCCTACCCCCCGACCTGGTGGACGAACTGCTCGCCGCGGGCTGCTTTCGGATGCTGGTGCCCCGCAGCCACGGCGGCGCCCAGCTGGACCTGCCCGTTCAGATGCAGGTCCTCGAGGAGCTGGCCCGCGCCGACGCCTCTGTGGCCTGGAACGTGTCGATCGGGTCGGAGGGTCCCGTCCTGTTCAGGATGCTTCCCCGCGCCAGCTTCGACGCGCTCTACGCCGCCGCCCCGATGTGATCATGGCCGGCGCGGTCCCGCCGACCGGCACCGCCACCCCGGTCGAGGGCGGCTACCGGGTGACCGGGCAGTGGGCGTTCGCCAGCGGCTGCCAGCACGCCCACTGGTTCGTCGGCCACTGCGTGGTCGACGACGGCCGGCAACCGCCGGTCCGCATGATGGTGCTCCCCACGAGCGACGTCGAGATCAAGGACACCTGGTCGGTGTCCGGGCTGTGCGGCACCGGCAGCCATGACGTCGTGGTCAACGGGCGGTCGTCCCCGACGAGCTCAGCTTCGTCCTCGGCAGCGAGCCGTCGGTCGACGTGCCACCGCTGCGGATCCCCGAGCTGACCAGGGCCGCCATCCAGATCGCGAGCGTGACCATCGGCGTGGCCCAAGGGGCCCTGGACGAGATCCTCGCGCTCGCCATCGACAAGACCCCGACCTTCACCGAGGAACCGCTGGCGTCGAACCCGCTGTTCCAGAACCAGTTCGGCGAGGCCGAGACACAGCTGCGGGCGGCCCGGACGGCGCTGCACGCCGGAGCCGACATCGTCTGGGCCAAGGCCCAGGCCGGGACGCCGTTCACACCGGAGGACCGCGCCCACGTGCGTGGCACCACGACCTGGGCGACGAGGACCGCAGCCGCAGTCGTCAACACGGCCTATCAGGCCGGCGGCTCAAGCTCGATCTACACCAGCAACCCGTTGCAACGGCGGCTGCGCGACGCCCACGTGCTCACCCAGCACTTCACCATGAAAGCCGACACATTCACCAAAGTGGGCGCCGTGCTCGCCGGCCAAGAGGTCGACCTCACACTCTTCTGAGTGCGAACGCTGACCGTTGGTCAAGCGTGAGCCTCCCCCGCCATTAACAGCATCGCGCGAGGGAGGGGGCTTGCTGCAAACGACCCAAACGTGCTGACCATTACCCGTCTGCTGAGCCGATCACGGCCAGAAATCATGGAGTCAGGAGTTGTGGAATGGGTGTGTTGCTTTCGGTAGATGGTGCAGGGTTCGCCGGGGCGCGGCGATGACCGAGCATGCGGTGGTGATCGCCGGAGGCGGTCCGACCGGGTTGATGTTGGCGGGCGAGCTGGCGGTGGCGGGGATCGACGTCGTCATCGTCGCACGACGCGCCAGTCAGGATCTCGACGGATCGCGAGCCGGGGGTCTGCACTCCCGCACCATCGAGGTGCTCGATCAACGTGGCATCGCGGAACGGTTCCTCTCGGCGGGCCAGGAACATCCCTTGGTGGGCTACGCCGGGACCTTCTTGGACATCAGCGACTTCCCCACCCGCCACAACTACCTCCTTGCGCTCTGGCAGCGCCACATCGAGCGCATCCTGGCCGGCTGGGTCGAAGAGCTCGGGGTCCCGATCCTTCGCAGCTGCGAGGTGGTGGCCTTCGCGCAGGATGGCAGCGGCGTCGATGTCGAGCTGTCCGGCGACACGACGCTGCGAGCGGAGTACCTCGTGGGGTGCGACGGGGGACGCAGCCTGATCCGCAAGGCGGCCGGCATCGACTTCGCCGGGTGGGACCCGACGTCCAGCCACCTGATCGCCGAGGTCGAGATGGACGAGGAGCCCGAGATCGGCATGCGCCCCGAGGGTGGCGGCATCGGTCCCGTCAACCCGGCGCAGGGCGCAGGGCCGTACCGGGTCGTGCTGCTCGAAAAGGACGTCGAACACACCAGCGAAGCCACCCTGCAGGACCTCAGCGAAGCGCTCGTCGCCGCCTACGGGACCGACTACGGCCTGCACAGCCCCACTTGGATCTCCCGGTTCACCGACATGACCCGACAGGCGGCGTCCTACCGGAAGGGACGCGTACTGCTCGCCGGCGACGCCGCACACGTGCATGGCCCGCACGGCGGCCAGGGCCTCAACACGGGCGTGCAGGACGCCGTGAATCTGGGATGGAAGCTGGCCCAGGTGGTCGACAAGACATCACACGAGAGCCTCCTGGACACCTACCACGCCGAACGGCATCCGGTCGGTGCCCGGGTGTTGCACAACACCAAGGCGCAAGTCGCGCTCAGCAGCCCCGACGACCGTCACCAGGCCCTCCGCGACACCATGGCGGAACTGCTGAGCATGGACGAGCCGCGCAGGCGCATCGCCGCGATGCTCTCCGGTCTCGACATCCACTACGACCTCGGAGAGGGACACCCGCTGCTGGGGCGGCGCATGCCCGACCTCGACTTGCACACCGCGGACGGTGCGACGCGCGTGTCCACCCTGCTGCACGACGCCCGGCCCGTGCTCCTCAACCTCGGTGAACCCGGCGGTTTCGACATTTCTCCTTGGGCGAGTCGAGTCCGGTTGGTCGACGCCGGGCACGATGGCGTGTGGGAGCTCCCGGTCCTTGGCGAGGTCGCTGCTCCCCCGGCCGTTTTGATCCGACCCGACGGGCATGTCGCCTGGGCAGGGGATCTCACGGACCCAGAGCTGCCTCGAGCACTCGCGACCTGGTTCGGAGCGGCCGCTCCGGCTCAGGACCCGACATCCGAGCGCCATGGCGCCCATCACCTGAACGCCGGCGGATGACGGGGTCGCCCGGCGTCTCTTGCGCGTGGCCATGAAACTCTGGGGGTGCCGCTGCCGTAGCCCCGGTCCTCACTGGTGCCATGAGCCCGAAGGTCAGAGTGGTGCGGGGGCCTGCAGGCACTTGGCTTAGGCAGTCAGGATGCGGCGGCCGGGCCGGCGCGCCCGCCGGCGCAGAGCAGTGTTTTGTCAGGCTCGGGAGCGTCCAGGGGGGGGTCGACACCGACCCGACTGCGGGTCTCGGGCTTATCTTGGTCATACCCCTTGTTGGGGCCCGTTCCGCCTACGGTGTGAGGCCGTGGACGTGGCCGAGGGGATCGAGGAACTGCGGCTTCGGGCCGGCGCCGTGGTCCGGTCGTTCCTCACCGGTGAGGCCCGGCCGGCGGTCGAGCGGCTGCGGCCTCCGGGGGGCGATGTCGGCCTGTTCGGCCCGGGCAGCGCCACCTGGCAGGTCCACGGCGACCTGGCCATGGTCGTCGGCGGGGTCCGGGCGCTGTTCCTGCAGATGCTCCACCCACTGGCCATGGCGGCGGTCGCCGACCACTCCGACTACCGCACCAACGGCCTCGGTCGCCTCCACCGCACCGCGGGCTTCCTCGCCGCCACGACCTTCGGGTCGACCGCCGTCGCCGAGCAGGCCATCGCCGCCGTCCGGGCCGTCCACGAACGGGTGTCGGGCGTGGCCCCTGACGGCCGGCCCTACCGGGCCTCCGACCCCCACCTACTGT
>JBOGHK010000145.1:0-24126 GCA_050744325.1 Acidimicrobiales bacterium | reverse complement strand
TTGATGGCCGCCCCGGCGACCGCATCTTCCCGCGCATCGCCCGGATCGCCTCCCGGCGCTGGTGCTCGTTGGCCATCTCGCACTGCCTCCATTCGTGAGGCGTTGCGACAACCAGTTGATTCCGCCCAGTACACCAGCGCCGACTACGCCCGGCTCGCACGCGACCACCGGGTCGTGTTGTCAGTCGGCCGCAAGGGCGAGTGCTGGGATAACGCGGTGGCCGAATCGTTCTTCGCGACCATCAAACGCGAGCTCATCGACACCCGAGCGTGGCCCACCCGCGCCGGGCTCCGCCGCGCCGTCTTCGACTACATCGAAGGCTGGTACAACACCCGCCGCCTCCACTCCGCCCTCGGCTACCTCAGCCCCAACACCTACCAAGCCGCCATCCACCACACCGCCCTACCCAAGGCGTCATAGTCAACCTGTCCGTCAAACCGCGGCAACCCCAGTGCTCAAGAGCGGTCACCGTGATCGCTCCCATCGAGCACCCTCTACCGGTCAAGAAGGAGCGCAAAGATCTGCTCGGCTGTGCGGTTTGACGACGATCGAATCACAATTGCGGTGCCGCTGCACCGATGGAACAGTGGACAACTGTGCGTGTCCCTGTGTTGTGGGACGGGAGGTCACGGGATGAGGGTGAAGGATCGGGCGGTGCGGCTGTGTGCCGGAGTCTTGGTCGTAGGTGCTCTGGGCGTGATTCGTTCGGCATCTGCTAGTGCCCACAACTATGGCCATGAGTGCACTGGTTGGGCGGGTTCGGGCTTTGCCTGCTTCACATGGGGATCCAGCGCATCACCTCACGACAAGCGCGGCATTATTCTGTACTACAATGGTTCGACTAGGGGCGACGTTGGACTGGCGTTCTATCCTGGTTCAAGTAGCGTTAATTATGTATGGGTCTGCGATGAGAATCTGAATGATGATACGCGTCCTCGTTTAAGAGTTGATCTCATTGGAGACGCCGGAGTTCGTGAATTCTCGGACAACGCTTCCGGCGCTGCCTGTGCTTACCATGACGTTGATTTGTCAGCAGCGCGGTATCGAGCTGTTAACCGCAACCCAAGCGGGGACATCAATCACGGCACGATCTGGTACACACGGTCTACAGGCACATAGCGCGTTGGCGGGTCGGGGTTCGCTGGCATCAGTGGGGGCGGGAGTCGGGGCCAGCCGGGTCGCTCGCTGGTTGCCAGCCTTCGGCCTGGGCCATGGACAGGACGTCGGCTTTGTCGATCGCCTTCAGCTTGCCAGCACCGACTGGCATTCCAAGGGCCACGAGTGGCATTGGGACGACGCCTGGGCGCCCGGACCGCCTAAGAAGCACCACGCCATCGGCCACCGTCCGTCAACTGACGAGCCTTGCCGCCTGACACTCTCTCGCCCGCCGAGAACCGAAGCCCTTACGTGTCCACAGACGGCCCGGCATAGATCGGGCAGGAGGCACAGAACCGGCAGATCTCCAGCGCGGCGAGATGCCTGGAAGCATCCGGGATTGGGTGCTACGGCTCGGTTCGCTGGGCGGTGGACGGCGACGTTGAGTAGGTGTCCAGGTTCGGGGTGCTCGGCCGTACGGTCGTGGTGATGGTGATGTTGGGCTGGGGCCTTTGGCCTCGGCTCGGGTCCCGGTCCCTGGATCGGGAGGACCTGTGATGACCACGTCGACGATGGGTACCTCGTTGGTCCCGCTGTTGGAGCGCTTCGTGTCGCGGATGGCGAGCGGTTGGCGCTGGTGGGGTTCCTGGCCGGCTATCGGGGCGCGACCCGTGACGCCTACCGGATGGACCTGCGGCTGTTCAGCGCCTGGTGCGCCGACCACGGCCGGGCGCTGTTCGATGTTCAGCGGGTGGACATCTAGTGCTACGCCCGCCAGCTCGAAGCCCGCGGCCTGGCCCGAGCGACAGTCGCCCGCCGCCTCTCAACGGTCGCGGGGTTCTACCGCTACTCGGAGCAGGAAGGCCTGATCCAGCGATCACCCGCGGTGTATGTGCGGCGCCCGCGCCTGGACTACGAATCGCACACGATCGGCCTGGATCGCAACGAGCTCGGCGGCCTCCTTGTTGCTGCTGGCCTCGCCGGGCCCCGGGAGCACGCGCTGATCTCGTTGCTCGGGCTCAACGGGTTGCGGACAGCTCTGGATCAGACTCGCGGACGAGCCGGGGCGTCCGTGCCGCTTCCATCGGCGGACCGGTCACCGTCGTGACGTTGAACGCACCGACTGGGGCCGTGACGATCTGGGAGCTGAAGTCGGGTTCGGCGCCGATGCGCAGGTCGAACGGCACGATCGTGTCGCGCACGGCGTGGCGGGGGTAGTCCAGCCTGGTCGGAACCGGCTCGTCCTCTGCGCGTATGACAGTGGTCACGACAGCGATGTTCTGCCTCACAACGGCAGCTCCGTCAAGAGTGGCGGGTGCTACATGGCTTCACTTGGACTGGAGGGTGCTGCGCCGGAACCCCAAGGTGTCGGGGTACCGATTCCTTTGCTATCCGCCGGTTGTCGTAGGTGATGTCGTGGCGTTCCCCACGGATCTGCCGAGCTAGCGGAGGAAGCTGATGTCGCCTGTCCGTCGTGCCGTCAAGCCAGGCGTGATCCTGGCGCTGGTGTGCGCCGTCCAGTTCATGGTCATCCTCGACTTCGCGGTGGTGAACGTCGCGTTGCCCTCTCTCCAGGCAGACCTGGGCCTGGACCAATCCGACCTGCAATGGGTGGTGATCACCTACGGCCTGACCTTCGGCGGTTTCCTGCTCCTCGGTGGTCGTGCTGCCGACCTCTTCGGCCGACGTCGTGTCCTGGTGGTGGGTCTAGGTCTGTTCACCGCCGCGTCCCTCGGTGCGGGGCTCTCATCGGCGCTAGGTCCCCTGGTGGCGTTCCGTGGCGTTCAGGGCCTGGGCGCCGCGATGGCCGCACCGGCCGCCTTGTCCATCCTGGCCAGCACGTTCGCCGAGGGTGAGGAACGCAACAAGGCCCTGGGCATCTTCGGCGCCGTGGGAGGAAGCGCTGCCGCGTTCGGCGTCATCGTCAGCGGTGCGCTGAGCAGTGGCCCGGGCTGGGAGTGGATCTTCCTGATCAACGTCCCGATCGGTGTGGTCCTCATCGCCAGTGCGCTCGCCTCCATCCCAGATAGCCCCCCGGTCGAGCGGGGGTCGGTCGATCTGCTCGGCGCTCTCTCGGTGACCGGCGGCCTGATGGCCCTGGTGTACGGCATCAACAAGAGCGTGGACTTCGGGTGGACGTCGTCAACCACCGTCGGTTTCCTGGCCGGCGGCGTCGTGCTGCTCGGGCTGTTCGTCGTGGCCGAGACCCGGGCAAGCGCGCCGATCCTGCCGTTGGCGATGTTCCGTCGCCGGACCCTGTCGATGGGCATCGTGGCCGCGGCGCTGCTGTGGGCCTCGTTCTTCGCCACCGTCTTCCAGGCGTCGCTGTTCATGCAACAGGTGCTGCGCTACTCGGCCATTCGCACCGGGGTCGCCTACCTCGCCATCGCACTCACGTCGGTGGTGGTCGCGGCGGGAATCGCTGCCCGACTCGTCGGCCGCCTCGGTCCCGCACGCACCCTCGTCACCGGTCAGCTCTTCGCCGCCGGTGGCCTGCTGCTCCTGGCCCGGGCGCCAAGCGACGCCGCGTACTGGGCGGACCTGTTCGGTGGCTTCGTGGCTCTGGGCATCGGCGTCGGCTTCTCGGCGATGGCCGTTCAGGTGGCCGCGTTCACCGGCATCCACGAATCGATCAGCGGGCTGGCCGGGGGGATGGTCGAGACCGCCCGTGAGATCGGCGGCGCCCTCGGCACCGCCGTCGTCGCCACGGTCGCGATCGCCCGCGCCGACCAGATCCTCGGCCCGCCAGCGGTCGTGCTCACCGAAGGCTTCCAGCGGGGCGCGCTGGTCGCGGCGGGGTTCAACCTGGTCAGTGCGCTGGTCGCTGCGACCCTGCTCCGTCGGGCCGAGCGGGCAGTTGCGGCGACGGCCGTGATCGCCACCGCGGACGCCCAGCCCACCGACGAGCCAGCTCCGGAGCCGGCCCTGTGATGAGTTTCCTGCGCCCATCAGGTCACTACGAGCGATGAGTGCCACAGCGCGCACCAACCGGCCCGCGATGGAGGCTCGTTTCGAGAGCCACCGGGCCGAGCTCACCGGCTACTGCTACCGGATGCTCGGTTCTGGGTTCGAGGCGGAGGACGCCGTGCAGGAGACGCTGCTCCGCGCCTGGCGAGGCATGGACCGCTTCGAGGGCCGTTCAACGCTGCGGGCGTGGCTCTACAGCATCGCCACCAACGTCTGCCTCAACATGCTCAAGGGTGCGCAGCGGCGGGCCCGTCCCATGGAACTGGGGCCGGCGTCGTCCAGCGACGCCACCCTCGGACCAGCTCTGGCCGAGCGGACCTGGGTCGGCCCGATCCCCGACCGCCGGGTGTGGCCCACGGACGGCGATCCTGCCGAGCTGGCTGTCGCCCGTGAGACCATCCGGCTGGCCTTCGTGGCCGCGCTCCAACTGCTCCCGCCCCGGCAGCGGGCCGTTCTCATCTTGCGGGAGGTTCTGCGCTGGTCGGCCGCCGATGTGGCCGAGCTGCTGGAGACCAGCGTGGTCTCGGTCAAGAGCGCGCTCCAGCGGGCCCGGGCGACGCTCGCCACGAGTGGGATGGCGGGTTCGGACCGGTGGGGGTCCACCGTGGCCCTGGACAGCGAGCATCAGGCGTTGGTTGACCGTTATGTCGATGCCGTTGAGCGTTGGGATATCGATGCCCTGGTCGCATTGCTCCACGATGACGCCACGCTGGCCATGCCGCCCCACGCGCTGTGGCTGCAGGGGGCGGGGAGCATCCACCGCTGGTTCCGGAACAAGCGCCTCGAACGCCTGCGTGTGCTGCCGACGGCAGCCAACGGCTCGATCGGTCTCGGCGTCTACCGGATACGCCGAGCGGACGGTGCCTATGAGCCGTTCCAGCTGCAGGTCGTCGAAGCCTCAGCCGGGCGGATCACCGCGATCCACGCGTTCCTGGACCCCAGCTTGTTCGTCCTGTTCGATCTGCCCGCCCGACACCAAGGGTGACTCGTCGTTGTCGCACAGCGGGACGATCTCGTGTAATCCCACCAGGTCGAGCAGGCCCCGCAAACTGGTGGAGGCGTGCCGCACTCGGATCGCACCTCCGGTCTGTCGCGCCGTGAGCTGAAGCCGGGCCAGAGCGTGGACGGCCAGAAGATCGGGTTCCGCAATCGCCCGCACGTCGTAGGTGATGAGATCGACCTTGCCGGTGACCAGCAGATGCCGCGCCCCGGCACACAAGCGGTCGATGCCGCGGAACGAGAGCGGAACGTCGACCACCACAACCGCGGCACGCGGTGCCGAACCACGCTCCACGGCAGTCGGATCCTCGGCCATGACGCACCTCAACGGTCGCTTCCGGTCATCAGATGTGACCGATGCAACCCCACGAACGGACCGGTCCTGGACCAGGGACGTTGATCGGACCATCTGGTGCTCACGAAGCCGCACAGCGCTACGGCGCCGAATGGACTCGTCCGCAAGCGTTGAGGAATACGCGGAACTCACGTTGCTCAACCACCGACTCCACCGAGACGCGGCCTACGACCTCGTGACTACGCGGTGCTGACGCTGCTGTCGCGGCTCGGGCTGCGCGCCGGGGAGGTGGCGGCGCTCGAGCTCGCCGACATCGACTGGCGCGCCGGGGAGCTCGTGGTTGGAGGCAAGGGCCGACGAACAGAGCGACTTCCCCGGCCCGCTGACGTCGGCGAAGCGCTCGCCGGTTGGCTGCGCCGACGACGACCGCGGTGTGAAGCCACGACGGTCTTCACCCGGGTGCGGGCGCCGCATTGCCGGCTGACCAGCGGCGGCGTGTCAGCCATCGTGCGCGCCGCGTGCGGGCGTGCCGGGCTGCCGGCGGTGAACGCCCATCGCCTCCGGCACACCGCGGCGACCGAGATGCTGCGCGCCGGCGCCTCGCTGCCCGAGGTCGGTCAGGTCTTGCGCCACGCCAGCGTGTTGACCACCGCGATCTACGCCAAGGTCGACCACGACCGGTTGCGTGGCCTGGCGCTGCGGTGGCCGGGGACGGCGTCATGAGCGCCCTTCGTGCCGACCTCAACCGCTACCTCGCCATTCGCCGGGCGCTGGGCTTCAAGCTGGCCCGGGCCGAGCTGCTCCTGGCTGACTTCGTTCGCTACCTCGAGGAGATCGGCGTCCCCAACCGGGCTGCTCCCGGCGAGGACCCACCGGGCGGTGCCCTACCTGTATTCCGACGCCGACATCGCTGCGCTCATGGCCGCCACCCGCCAGTTCCGCTCGCCGCTTCGAGCCGCCACCTTCGAGACCTTGGTCGGTCTGTTGGCGGTGACGGGGCTGCGCATCGGCGAGGCGCTCCGGCTCGACCGCGACGACGTCGACCTCGCCGAAGGTGTGCCGAGGATCCGTCTGTCGAAGTTCGCCAAGTCGCGCGAGGTCCCGGTGCATGCCAGCACCGTCGACACGTTCGCCGCTTACGCCCGCCGGCACGACCACCTCTGCCCGCGCCCGGCCGGCCCGCCGTTCTCATCTCGACCGCCGGCACCCTGCTGTATTGCAACGCGCACCTCGCCTGGCTCGACCTCGTCCGCCGAGCCGGCCTCCAGCCTCGCTCCGCGAGGTGCCGGCCCAGGCCACATGACCTGAGGCGCAGCTTCGCGGTGCGGACCTTGCTCGGCTGGTATCGAGACGGTGCCGACGTCGCGGCGCGCATGCCGTTGCTGTCGACCTACCTCGGACATGTCCATCCCGCCAACACCTACTGGTATCTGTCGGCCGCCCCCGAGCTCCTCACCCTCGTCGCGGCTCGCCTCGACGCCGCCGACCGAGCACGACGATGAGCGCGCTCGCTCCCGTCATGGAAGGCTTCTTCACCGAGCGCCTCCTCGGCCAGCGGCGGGCCAGTCCCCACACCGTCGCCTCCTATCGGGACGCCTTCGGGCTGCTGCTCGGCTTCGCCCAGCGCCGCGTCGGCAAGGCACCATCCAAGCTCGAAGACCTCGACGCGGTGGTCATCGGCGCAGCCCTTGACGGGGTCGAGCTGCAGGTCGAAGTGGCCCCGGTCCCAGAGACTGACTTCACGACCTACCTCCGTGAGCTCGAGGCATTCGACCCCGAGCTCTTGGTGGCGACCGGGCATCCGTCCGGATCGGGGTCCATCACCGTGCAGTCGGCCGATCTCGGCTTCGAGGACGTCCAGGTCCTGGGCGCCGACTCGACGCTGGCCGAGGTGGTCTCCGGCGCCGCCGACTCTGCCATCGGCCGTTACGCCGACTTCGACTGCGTCGATTTCGAGAGCGAGGAGTACCAGGAGCTCGCCCGGCGCTACCTCGAGATGTCCGACAACACCTTCATGGACGACGACGCCGTCGCCGGCTACGGCATCGTGCAGATGATCGCTCAAGCGGTCCGCGAGGTCGGCGACGACCCGGTGGAATCGCGGAGTTCCTCCACGGCCAGACCTTCGACCTGCCGGGCTACCCGTTCGAGATGGGTTGGACCGAGTGGGGCGAGCTGGCCACCGCGCAGCCGCTCTTCACGGTCATCGGCGAGGGCCCGGCACCCGAGGGCGTCAACGAGGCCGGGGAGTGGTACCCGGAGAGGCTGATCCTGCCTGATCCGCTGGAACCCTTCGAACCCGGGTGACCCCGGCGCATCAACCCACGATCTCGATGAGCTCATGAGCGACGCTGTCGGCATCGCTGACGATGTCGAGGTGGTTGCCGAGCCGCTCGATCACGGGCCACCCGAGCGAGCGCGCCCTGTCTGCATCTGCACGATAGGGCTCGCTCAGCAGCAAGAACGCGCCGGCAACGTCACACCAGCCGACCGGCAACCTCATCGCGATCTCGTAGAAGGCGAGCGGCACCTCAGGCACCTCGGCCTCGACCTCCTCACGGCGACCGCGATCGGGCACCAGCAGCTCCATCCGTCCTCACCCCACCATGTCGACCACTTCGGCAACATGCCCCCGACCGCCAAGGCACGAAGTCGATCGAGGAAGTCGGCCCCGGCTGTCGCCTCTCCTCCACAGGGAGGTATCGCCGCGTCGACGAAGACGACACCGGTAGCAGAAGGATCAAAGCGATCAACGATCCACGGCAACAGGAATCCCGCACCACTGTGACCGACGATCGTCGCTGGACCCGTCGCGGTCTCCTCCAGCGCCGCCTCGACAGCTGACTGCGGCTGGCCGGTCACTGCCCCGCCTCGAACATCGGGAAGGGCGACCTCGTGGCCAGCCGATGTCAAGGCCTCACCGACCCAGCGCCAGGTCGAAGGACCGACTAACGGGCTGTGGACGAGCACGAACTTCATCGCCCTCAGCCGCCAGGGTCCAGCGTCTCGTCGGACGGGCCGCGGTGAGCCTCACGGTACTCGGCCGGAGGCAACCCGTAGACGGCCCGGAACACACGGCTGAAGTGCTGCGCATCCACCAGTCCCCACCGCGCGCCGATGGCACGCACCGGCACGGTCTGCAGCGTCGGGTCGAGCAGGTCACGGCAGCAGAGCTCGAGTCGACGGGCCCGAATCCACCTCGCGACCGATGTTCCCTCGGTTTCGAAGAGCTTGTGCAGATAACGGACCGAGATGTGGTTCCCGGCGGCGACCACAGCCGGTGACAGAGCTGGATCACCCAGCCGGTGGTCAATGAAGGCACGGATGCGCATCAACAACACCCGTCTGTGGCTGTCCCATGGAATCAGCGAACGACGGTCGAGTGGGCCCGCCAGCCCGACGGCTATGAGATCGGTCAGCGCAGTCGCGAGCCGCGCCCGATCGGACGACGTGTAGTCGTCGGCGTGATCACGCATGTGGACCACCAGCGAAGCGACCAGTGGGCCGAGGCCGTTCGACCCCCCGATGCGCACCGCGGTCAGCCGGGTGAGCTCCCTTTCGGGTATCGGCAGCAGGGTGCGAGGGAACTTCACCGCCACGATCTCCTGCTCCGGATAGCCCGTGGTTGTCAGGTGGCACGGACGCGACAGGTTGACGAAGGTGACGTCACCGGGACGGAGCACCGCTTCTCGACCGTCCTGCTCGAACACGCTGTGCCCGCGCGTCTGCACGTCGATCTTGAACAACTCCGGGTCCGACCGGCGGATCAGGAGAGGAGTCCTCGCAGCCTCCATCGGCGGGCCGGTCACCGTGGCCATCTGAAGCGTCCCCGCTGCGTCGGCGACGACCTGGGAGCTGAAATCCGGCTCGGCGTCGACGCGCAGATCGAACGGAACGATGGTGTCTCCCACGGCATGCCGGACGTAGTCCAGCCGCGTCGCCACGGGCTCGTCCTCGGCACGAATGACGATGCTCATAACGGCAACTCTTACCCTCACCTTTCCGCGAATCAGGTGGTGGGATAGTGGACCTCGACGCGGCGGTTGAGGGCGCGGCCTTCGGCGTTGTCGGAGCCATCCCCGTTCTCGTTTGGCGCGACCGGTTGAGTCTCGCCGTAACCGGACACCTCGAAGGAGAAGTCACCGCTCAATCGCCTGGCCAATGCCGTACGGACCGCCTCGGCTCGCCGCATGGAAAGGTCCTGGTTGTAGGTCGGTTCGCCGACAGAGTCAGTATGACCGGAGATGGTCACCATGCGGGGGCCGAGATCTGACAGCGCGGCGGCGACGTCGTCGAGGTACGACTCCGCCGCCGGTGTCAGGGTGTCCTGATCGAACGCGAAGAGCACATCCGCGGCGAACGTCACAGTGGCGTTGGCGCCCGTCTCCTCGACGCGCTCGGAGTTGTCGAGCGAACGCCTGCGATAGCCGAGGTCCCGGACGCGATGTTCCAGATCATGCACCCGCGCCTCGCCGTCCTCGCCGTCCTGGCCCTGCCGGGCCGCTGCTCGGTCAGGAGCCGTCGCCAACAGCGAAAACGCCGTTGCCACGACTGTCAGAGCGTTGGCCACGCGGCGGCGCGACAGTCGCCGTTCCATCACCCGACGGTCAGTCCGGCGATCAGGGGGAACCCAGGAACATGCACGTCGAGGGTGTCGACATCTTCTGGAACACCGCCGAACGTGGCCGTGAGATCAACAGAACCACCTGGGTCGATCCTTGGGAGCCGCGTCATGTCGGAGCAGAGGCACACGTCGGCACTGTCGAGTACCGGCAAGTACATCTTCTGCTCGGCCTGGTCGATCAATCCGACGCCAGCGAGATCGGTGCGGCTCTCGCCTCCTCCGAATTCGTGCAGCGGCGAGACGTAGCGTTGCTCGTCTGAGTCATCGGCCTCTTCAGCCTCGTTCGAGAGGATCAGCTCCAACACGACGAGGCCGCCGTCACGTTCGAGGCTGACCACGTCGAGGCGCACTGGCACCGACGTGTTGCCTCCCCCTCCCGCCATGGTGGCGCGGCTCGTCCCGTGGGGTTCGCCGTCGCTCGACTCGTCACCGGACGCGGCCCCAGTGGTCTCGGACGACCGCCCGGTCGTGGCCTCCTCTTCGCCTGTGGTGATGGTTGACCCGTTCTCGCCGGCGTTCTGACTCTGAAGTGCCTCGGCGTCATCGTTGTCGCCGGCGCAGGCTGCGCCGAGCAGCAACAGCCCAGCAGCGAGCACCCTGATAGTGCGGTTCATGGTGTCTCCCTCATTCGACCTAGAAGCCCCCTCCGGCGCCGCACGGAGGCGGGCCCGGTCCCAGCCGCCACCGGCCGTCCTCCCGAACGAGCACGTCCTGCTCGGTCGTGGTCTCACCGTCGGCGATCCACTCGACCTTGAGGGTCACCTGGTCGTCGGCTTCGCACAGCACGGTGATGTCACCGAGCTCACGGCGCTCGTCGAGGGCGAAGGCGGCGGACGCGCCCGTCCTCTCGCAACCGTCGACCCACTCCTGTCGGCTGGTTCCCGCGAGGTCGAGGAAGTCCTGACTGAGGTAGTCGCCGAACGCCGTGCAGTCCCCGTTCCGGGCCGCTTCGACCATGCCCGCGAAGGCCTCTTGCGGGGTGCCTTCTCTGAAGGCCGGAAGGCCGCCGTTGCTGTCATCGCCCTGGTCGCTGTCGGTGGCAGAGCGAGTGGCGGTCGTCCCGTCGTCGCCTCTGGCACTGACGATGATGGCGACCACGACCATCGCCACCAGGGCGAGGACGAACCAGGGCAGGGCGTGCGGTCCTGTGCGGCGCGGCATCGGGGACGAGCCCGGTCGGGGCGGCAGCTGCGACATAGCGGGGCTCCCTCAGCCCGACGAGACCGGCTGGTCGATGACAGCGGCGTCGTGTTCGTAGATCCAGGCGACGGCTTGGAACGACCAGTCGGTCGATCCGGTGGCCATCTCGGCGTCGCGGGCTCGTTGCCCTGGCCCGTCGGGTAGGTGGAACCGGGTCTTGTTGTTCGCCGACATGGCCTGCAGGCGGGCGGTGCGCGGGATGCGCAGCCGCTCATAGCGGCCTAGCGCCTCGGGGATGTTCGAGCTTGCTTCGGTCAGGCAGGCGGCCAGGGCTGCGCCGTCTTCGATCGCCTGGGCAGCGCCCTGGGCCATGAAGGGCAGCATCGGATGGCACGCATCGCCGAGCAGCGTGACTCGGCCGTCGGACCAGCGTTCGAGCGGCAGGCGGTCGAACAGGGCCCAGATGAACGTCTCGTCAGCGGAGGCAAGGATCGAGCGGACCTGCGGGTGCCAGCCGTCGAAGGCCTCGAGGGCGTCGGCGAGGTCACCGCGATCGGTCCACGACTCACGTGTCCAGGTGTCCTGCTCCACAACGGCGACGAAATTGAGCAGACGACCGCTGCGGACGAAGTAGTGCACGAACTCCCGGCCGGGTCCCATCCAGATCTGCGCGGTGACCTCGAGGTCCAAGTGGCGAAGCCGCTCGGCCGGGATGAGCCCACGATACGCGGCACAGCCGGTGAAGCGAGGCTTCTCGGGCCCGAAGAGCTCGTTGCGTACAGCGGAGTGAATGCCGTCCGCACCCACCAGCACGTCGACGTCGACCCGACCGCCATTGGCGAAGCGCGCCTCCACGCTGTTCCCGCGATCCACCAGCCCGACGAGATGGTGACCGGCATGGATGCGCTCGGCGGGTACAGCACCGGCCAGAGCCGACAACAGGTCAGCTCGGTGGATCTGGTAGTGCGGGGAACCGAAAGCAGCTTCGAGCGGCCCGGCCAGCGGCGAACGCAGCAGCGTACGGCCGTCCTCCCAGCGGCGCTGATGCCACCCCAGCGGCTTCACACCTGTCCGGGCCAGTTCGTCGGCGAGCCCGTAGCGGTGCAACAGACGCGAGGCGTTCGGGCTGACCTGGACACCGGCACCCACTTCTCCCAGTTCGGCGGCCTGCTCGTAGACGTGGACGTCGAACCCGATGTGCAACAACGCCAACGCCGCGCTGAGGCCTCCGATACCCCCGCCAACGACACCGACCTTGAGCGCTCCTGGCGCTGACGAGCTGACCGGCCCATCTGCACTACGGGTCGTCATCTCGTCGCTGCCTCCCTCGTCGGATCGTCGTGTGGCTCATGCAGGACCACCCCCAGTATCCGGCGGCGCCCAGCCGGCAGGGTTGGTCCAGAGCGCACGGCGATTGACCGTCGGCGCACACCTGGATCGTCGGAGGCGCCCTCGCGCGGGTGGCGAACGGTTCGACGACAGTCGAGAGAGGGTTGCCGGCGGCCTGCCGCCGTGCAGACATCGCCGATGTGGACGATGTGGTGACATTCACAGAGGGCGAACGGGCGAACCGCATCTTCAGGCTGAGCACGAAGGCCCGAGCCATCAGCGGGGCGTGCCACGAGATGGACACCCTGATCGACGGACGCATCCAGGTCGCGGAGGCAGCGATGGAGGCCTGGCGAGGTCCCCATGTGATCTTCTTCGCCGAGGGAGCTCAACGTAGTGGTGCGGGGAAGTCGACGTCGATCAAGATCCTGACCGGGATCTTGCACCCGACCCGGGGTGAGGCGGTGGTGTTGGGGGTGGTGCCGTGGGTCGATCGGCGGCGTCTGACGGCGCGGATCGGAACGTTGTTCGGTCAGCGTTCGCTGTTGTGGTTCGAGCTGACCCTGCGCCAGTCGTTTCGGATGCTGGCGGCGATCTATGGGCTCGACCATCGCCGCGAGCAGGCCCGGATCGGCGAGCTGGGTGAGTTGTTGGAGGCCGGCGATCTGTTCGACCAGCCGGTGCGGACCCTGTCGCTGGGCGAGCGGATGCGCTGTGAGCTGGCGGCGGTGATGCTGCACGAGCCCGAGATCCGGTTCCTGGAGGAGTCGACCATCGGTCTCGACCTGCTGGCCAAGCCGCGGTTCCGGGAGCTGCTGGGAGCGCCAGGGTGGCACCGGACGAGTGGCCGAACAGGTAGGGGGCGCCGCCGGTGGCGGCGATGACCGCGGCGAGGTGCTCGACCTCGCGGTCGACGGCGTAGGGAGGGTTGTCGCCGCTCCCGCGCCGGTCGTAGCTGTGCACCGTGAATCGGGGTGCCTGCGCCGAGGCGAGCCCGCCGATGATCGAGCGTTCGCCGAACGCGCCTGGCACCAGCGCCAGCGGTGGGCCCGCTCCGACCCGCTCCCAGGATGGTGGTGCCGTCAGCCGACCGGATGGTGCCCATCGTTGGTCTCCGATCGCTCGAGGTGCGTGCTGGCCCCGACTCGCTCGTGTGCCCCTGCACGGCGGCGGGCGCGGGCGGTGGTGGCCACGCCCGTGAGCACGACCAGGCCACCGACCAGGGTGAGGGGGGCGGGTGTCTCGTCGAGGGTGGCCCAGCCGATGACGATTGTGAGCGGCGGGGCGAGGTAGAGGGTGGTGGAGGCGACGGCGACGTCGATCCGGCCCAGGCGTAGGTCCAGGTGGCGTTGGCGATGGCGCTGGAGCCGATGCCGAGGAAGAGGATGCTGGCCAGGGCGCCCCTGTCGAGGTCGGGGAGGTCGTGGGCGAGATCGCCGGCGGCGGGCAGCGTCATGAGCGCGGCGCCCCAGGTGGCGTAGCAGGTGACCTCGAAGCTGCTGTAGCGGCCGACGAGGGGTTTCTGGAGGACGAAGAACGTGGCGTGGCAGGCGGCGGCGCCCAGCACGAGCAGGGCGTTAGCGCTGGGGCGGATGTCGCCGTCGTGGGCGAGGGTGAGGAGGGTGGCGCCGCTGAAGCCGAGGGCCATCCCGACCCAGGTCTGCCGGGTGGGGCGTTCGGCGAGGACGGCCCAGGCCAGCACGGCGGCGAAGACCGGGCCGGTGTTGACCAGCAGGTTGGCGGTGCCGGCGTCGATGGTGCGCTCGCCGGCGTTGAGGAGGAGCTGGTAGCCGGCCATGCCGGTGAGGGCGCAGGCGGCCAGGCGAGGTAGATCGGCCCGCCCCGGGACAACGACCCCGAGCACCGGGGCGGCCATGGCGAGGGCGGCCGACGCGATGAGCAGCCGCCCGAGGGTCAGGCCGAGGACGCTGAAGTGCTCGACGGCGACCCGGATGCAGACGAACGCCAGCGACCACAACAGCAGCGTCGTGGCGAGCGCGGCCGTGACCGGCGCAGGGGCCTGGTCATCCACTGGTCCAGCTCTCGCCTTCCTGGAGGACCAGCAGGCGGCCGCGGTAGGAGCTGGCGGCGATCCGACGAACGAACTCGTCGATCGGCTCGACGTAGAAGGGGAACGTGCTGTGGTGGATCGGGATGATCGTGCCGGGGTCGATCAGCTCGGCCACGCTGGCGCCTTCGACGGCGTCGAGCGAGATCGTCCCCCAGGGCCCGCCGTCCTGGCCCACACCGCCCATGTGGGGCACGAGCAGATCGACCGGGGGGAGGTCGCCGGCGGTCTCGACGAGGGCGTCGAACCACACGGTGTCACCGGTCCAGTAGATGCGGAACACCGAGCCCTCGTCGGTGCCGTGCTCGATGACGTAGCCGTTGACCACACCGAGGTCGTGGTCGCTGCGGTCGTCGTGGGCGTGGTGGGCGGGCAGCGCCTTCACCCGCAGGCGCTCGCCGTCCTTGTGCCAGACCCGCTCCTGGCCCCACTGCAGGCCGGAGAGCCGGTCGAAGCCCCACTCGCGCAGCTGGGGCAGGTTCGCGGTGGGTGCCAGCAGCTCGACGTCCTTGTCGAGGCGCTCGACGGCCGCCGGGTCGAAGTGGTCGGCGTGCAGGTGGCTGGCGATCACCACGTCCAAGTCATCAACGTCGACGGGCACCAGGGGCGCCAGCCGGGGGATTGGCACGTCGAGCTCGCCGGTGGAGGGGTGGCGGCGCATCACGAAGGACTCGGGCCCCTCGCCGAACATCGGGTCGGTCAGGATGCGGAACGAGCCGAGCTCGATCCGGGTCGTCGGACCACCCACCCACAGCAGACGCATAGCGTTCTCCCCATCGGTCGATCTAATGGGAACACCTGTTGTTCCCGTTAGGAGACGGTAAAGTGTTTGCTAATGGTGGTCAAGGCTGAGACCATTAGTCATGCTCGATGACGGCCGCTGGGTGCTCGCCGACCCCAACCTCGCCGTCGACCTGCTCGGCACCCTGCGCAGCCGGGGCGACGCGCTCGCCGGCGACGACCTCCCCGACGACCCCGACGCGATCGCCTGGGTGCACCGGCACGTCGAAGGTGCCGGCCTCGACCCGTCGGACGTGGTCACCCTGCGCGAGCTGCTGCGAGACCTGTTCACTGCCGCCGTCGACGGCGGTGCACCCCCGGCCGGCAGCGTCGAGGCGCTGAACGACCTCGCCGCCGCGTCCCCGGTGAACCTCGCCGCACGTCGGGCCGACGACGATGCCGTCACGGTCGAGCGCACCAGCCCCGGCGCTGCCAGCACCGTGGTGCGGGCGGAGCTGGCGCGCTCCGCGCTCGCGCTCCTCGCCGCCCCTGCCCGCGACCGCCTACGGCTCTGCCGGGCCCCCGGCTGCAGCCTGTTCTTCCTCACCGACCTCCGGCGCCAGCAGTGGTGCTCGGCGGACTGCGGCAACCGCGCCCGCGTCGCCCGTCACTACACCCGCCGCCGGCACCCCCAACGAGGCTGACGAGATCCAGGAGCAAAGGTCTGCGGTCACCTCAGCATCCACCACGGTGTCATCCCTCCAGGCCGGGTCGGTTCCCTCGTGGTCGAGGGCCGAGCGGAGGCGTTCAGCGGCCATGAGGACGGCGGGGGTCGCATGGCTCGCGCCGAACGGGCGAGCCGTGCGCGCCCGGCACGCGCCGATCTGGGCGGTTGGTAGATGCCGTCATCGAGCAGCCGGGCCCACACCTGGGCGGGGGCGAGGTCGCAGTAGGGGGCGAGCGCAACACCCCCAGGATGTGCTGGCGTTCGGCCTCGATCAGGGCGTTGGGCGGCGTGGGCCGCGGGGCCGGCGGCCCGGCCACCGGTGGCCGGCGACGCCGGTAGCGCGACGCCCGCGACGCGCCCACCAGCTCACAGGCCCGCTTTGATCGAGGTGACGGCTTCGAGCGGCCCAAGGTGCTCGTTGATCACGGCTTCGACTTCGGATCGGAGTCCGCGCTCTCGGAGAGCAGTTCCAAGAGCGCGTGCGCTTTTCCCGTGATCTCCAACGCCAGCTTGGTCTTCTTGAGCTCGGCCTCGAGCCGCTCGTTACGGCGCCGCAGCTTCTCCAGCTCAACCTGCTCAGGCCGCCGACGCGCCCTGGGCCTGGGGGCCAGGCCGTCGCGGGCGCCGGCGTCGCGGGCGCGGCGCCACTCCGAGATGTGCGACGTGTACAAGCCCTCGCGGCGCAACAGCCCGCCCCGCTCGGTGGAGCCCGCCGGCAGCCCGTCGTACTCGTCGACGATCCGCGCCTTGTACTCCGCGATGAACGAACGCCGCCGAGGCCGAGCGGCCGGGTCAGGCTCGTCCACCACACCGTCATCATGGGCGCGCGCCAGCAACGATGCAGAAGTCATGGTCATCAGGCCTAGGTGTTCCTGTCTCGCCCTGGAGGGATGCTGGGCGACCGCAGGTGTCTCACCTCACCCTGACAGACAGGGCACGGCCGCAACGGCTATGGCTACGAGGGCGGTTCGAGCCAGGCGTGCTCGTTGCGCAGGGCACGGATGCACGCTGCAAGAGCCTCCAGCTCAGGGCAGCCTTGGGCACCGGGGGCGGTCATCAGGGACCAGGTGAAGACAGGGCGAGGATTGACGAGGCGTCGGAAGACGATGTCGTCAGGCGGGTCGGCCCAAGCCACGGTGGGCACGACGCAACCTTGCTCGCGCAAGACGTCGGCGGCGGCGACCGAACCATAGGTGGTACCCGGCCACCGGCGGACCTGCACACCGGCCTGCCTGCAGAACCGCTCGACAAACTCGATCCACTCCGGTGCGGCGCTGGATGAGGGCAAGAGCAGTGGGAGGTCAGCGAGGTTGGCGACCGGCACCTCGTCCAGCGCGGCGAGGGGATGGCTCTTGATCGCACCTACGAGGACCGGTTCGTGTCGCACCACGTCGCTGGGCAGGTGCGCCGGGCGGTGGGTGGCTAGCCCCAACAGGGCGTCCAGTCGTCCCTCCTCAAGGCTGACGAGGCCGCGCGGGACACCCTCTTCTACCTGGTCGACGGGTAGGTCAGGGTGGTTGCGCCGCAGCCGGCGGAGGATGAGCGCCCCGGTCTGCAGGCCTGCAGACGAGATGTCGATGCGGAGCCGCTTCAGCGGCTCGCCACGGGCGGCGCGCCGCGCGAGGGCGACGGCATCGTCGGCCGCGGCAATAGATCGCCGGGCGGCGGCGAGCATGGCTGCGCCAGCTGCCGTGAGCCTGACCGAGCGGGTCGTGCGTTCGAAGAGCTTCACGCCGACCTGGCGTTCCAGCTGTTGGATGGTGCGACTGAGGGCCTGCTGGGACACGTAGAGCCTTCGAGCGGCGGTGGAGAAGCTCAGGTCTTCCGCCACCGCCGCGAAGTACCGGAGGTGTCGCAGCTCGATGCCCATGTCATCCACGTTCAGGACACGGCGAGCCCGGTGACTCGCGCCATGACGACGCAAGCTACCGGGCTGCCGGTCGGGAACCGCGGCATCCATGGTGGGTCAGGTGCTCGCGGCCCGACGCCCGTTGCGGACGACCCCCGCTACGGTCAGCGCCGTGGTGAGAGTGGCGACAGCGACGATGGTCCAGCCGCCGGCACGGTAAGGGCCGAGCCCGGCGTCGGAGCTGGCGGCGAACACCGATGCCACGACGGCGAGGACGACGCCGCTGCCGATCTGGATGGCGGCGATCGCCATGGACGAGAGTCTCCCCTGCTCGTGCTCTGCGGCAGTGCTGACAGCAGCGATGTTGAGCGCTGTGTAGGTGGCGGCCCAACCGATGCCGCCGAGAGTCTGCTGCACGAGGATGATGGCGATTGGGTGGACTGTGTCGAACCAGAGCACGAACCAGAGGTAGCTCACGGCCTGAAGTCCCATTCCCGCCGCTGCGACCGGCCAGGGCCTTCCGATACGGGTAACGATGGCGGCAAAGCGGGAGGACGTGAATGCGACGATGACGCCGCCCCAGAGGAAGGCGAGGCCCGCCTCGAACGGCGACCAGCCTCGCTCGTCCTGGAAGTAGAGGGTGGCGACGAACTGGTAGGCGACGTAGGAACCTTGGAACAGCAGGGCGGACAGGTTGGCGTGGGCAACTTGGGGACGTCGGAAGGTTTCGAGGGGGACGAGGGGGCTCGCGGTCGAGCGCTCGATCTGGACGAAGCCGACGAGCAAGACGAGCGCTCCGGCGAGGGAGCTGATCGTGATCGGTTCGCTCCAACCATCGGTTGCCGCCCGGGTAACCCCATACACGATGAGCAGCACAGCCAACGTGACGGTGACCGCGCCCGGCAGGTCGAGCCGGTCGCGTCGGTCACGTCGTTCGCTTCTGGGCACCATGCGGCTAGCAATCGCGGCGATGGCGAGAGCCACGACTCCAGGTACCAGCAGCGTCAACCTCCAGGTCACCCCAGCGAGGATGCCCCCGAGCACCATGCCAAGAACGAACCCCGCTGCCCCTGTCGCGGCGAAGGCCCCAAGGGCCCGGTTACGGGCAGCGTCGCCGCGGTAGGTGTCGAGCAGGATGGCCAGCGCTGTCGGCGCGCTGAACGCGGCGCTGATCCCCAGTGCAAGACGCGCACCGACGAGCACACTGTCCTCGCCGGCGAGCCCGCCCACAGCGCTGGCGGTGCTGAACGCGAGCAGTGCACCGACGAGCAGCCGACGCCGTGACAGAATGTCCGCTAAGCGTCCGCCCAGCAGCAAGAAACCGCCGTATCCGAGGACGTAGGCGCTCACGACCCATTGCAGCGCGTCGGGGGTCATGCCCAGATCAGCCTCGATCTTGGGCAATGCGGTACCCATGGCTGAGACGTCCATCCCATCGAGGAACTGCACGGCACATAGCAGGATCAGCATGTATCTGCTGTGTGGCGAGCCAGACCTGGGCAGGGTGCCGCTGTCGGTAGATGGCGCGGTAGATGCAAACGCTTCCGTTTCGGTCATCAGACCGCAGCTAAGTGGCGAATGCGTGAGGGCGGAAACAGCGATCAGTCCTCGATTAACAACTTGGGCGTGTAATTGCAGGTTGCTGCCTCAACTCACAACCCTCGCTTGTCAATGGCGGCGCGATCGGTGTTTCTCGTGGCGCGACATCCGTCTTACGGTCCTGGCGTGACCGACACCAACGACTCGTCCACTCTCGTCTTCCTCCATGGGGCCACCGGTGACGGCCAGGCCCAGTTCGGCCACCTTGCCGACCGATTCGGCGATCGTCGCAAGGTCGTGTTGCCCGACATCGCTGGCAGCGGGACATCGACGCTCTCCGACGGTCCCTTCACCCTCGACAAGGTCGTCGACGAGGTCGCTGCCGTCGTCGACTCGAGCGGGACAGCACCTGTCGATCTGGTCGGCTTCTCACTGGGCGCGGTCGTCGCCGCAGCGTTGACCGCGCAGCATCCGGAGTGGATCCGGCGCTTGGTGCTCGTCGCCGGCTGGGCCAGCAGCGACGCCCGCCACCAGCTCGTCAACAGCACCTGGGCTCGTCTGGAGCAGACCGATCCAGACGCGTTCGCCCGGTTCGGCCCAATCCTCGCGTTCAGCCCGGCGTTCCTTGCCTCCATGGGGGACGACGGGATCGCACAGGTGCTCTCCGGTGGGCTCCCCGACGCAACCGGTCGCCAGCTCGACCTGTGCCTTCGCATCGACATCCGCGATCAGCTCGATCAGATCGCCGCGCCAACCCTGGTCGTTGGTTGCACCCAGGACAACCTCGTTCCGGTCGACCATTCCCACACCCTTCACGACGCCATCGCTGGTAGCCGGTATGCAGAGATCGACTGCGGCCATGCCGTCATGTTCGAGAAGCCTGACGAGCTCACCCAGGCGCTGCGCTCGTTCCTCTTCGAGGACACGGCAAACTAGCCGAGGGCTGAGCATCCCCCAACTGACCGGCCACCTCGAGTAGGAGGTAGCCATATCAGTGATGGAGCCGAAGCCGGCGAGGACGCGGCGGAGATTCACCGATGAGTCCAAGCGTGACGCCGTGGCGATGGTGCTCGATGAGGGCTACAGGATCGTCGAGGTGGCCGAGCGGCTCGGGATCGGTGTCGGCATGCTGGGCAACTGGGTTCGCCAGGCGCGCACCGACCGCGGTGAGCGGGCCTGGTTGACCACGTCGGAGAGGCGGAGCTGGCGGAGCTGCGCCGGGAGAACGCGCGGCTGCGGATGGAACGAGATCTGCTCAAACGAGCCACGGCCTTCTGGGTGAAGGAGTCGGGACAGTGACCCGCTACCCCGGTGGGTCGCTGCCCGGAAGGCCGAGGGCTTCCCGATCACCGCCGCGTGCAAGGTCGCCGAGGTGTCCACAACCGCGTTCGGTGACTGGCGCCGACGTGAGACGGCGGGGCCGACCGACGCGGACCGCGAGACAGGGGACCGGGACGGCAATGATGAGTGGTATGGGTGGTCTAGGACACGTCGCCGGGGGACGGGGTGGAACCGCCCAGCCATGACGATGACGGGCCCCGGCCGGAATGGGCGCGAATTGGTGGCGATTCGGTGGACTACGAGCGCCTGGCCGACGCTCGTATGGTCGAGAAGCTGCAGCGTTGTGGATTCGATGGCCGGGAATGGCGGGTGCTGGCCGCCGCACTGATGGAGTACGGCTACGCGGTGCTCGTGGTCTGGGGGGTGTGCTGGGACCCTTGGCCGGCACGCCGCCGAGCACGGTGGCGTCAGCGGCGGGCGTGTACCGATCGACATGAAGCTCGATGAGGACGAGGCACATGCGTTGGCTAGCGATGTTCTGCTTGTGGCGCTGGAGAAGTTCCGCACTCGGTCGCTGCCGCGGTGGCGTCCGTCGGGCGGGGCCAGCCTCCGGTCGTATTTCATCGGCCGCTGTCTCATGGAACTGGCCGATGTCTACGCCGCGTGGCATGACCGAGAGTTGCGCCCGTTACCGATCGATGGCACTTACGTCGACGACGGTCGCTACGACGTCCGCCCCGACGAACAGGCCGAGGCCAAGGTGCTCACTGACCAGTTGCTCGACCGTGACCCGGACCTGTACCGGGTCCTTCAGCTCCAAGATGAGGGCTACACACTCGAAGAGATCGCCACGAGGATGGGAAGGACCCGCGCTGCTGTGCGGTCACAGCTCTACCGCGGCCGACTTCGCAGCGGGAAGGAGGACCTGGAGTGATCAAGCACCCCACGGGACAGATCGTGGGTGAGCATCCACGGGAGCTGCGCCTTGTGGTCGACGGATCGCTGACGGAGATGCATGAGCTGGTCGAGATCTCGACGCTCGGGGCACCAGCCGCCAAGCGGCTCCGGGCCATGGTCGACTCCGCGGTGGTCGATCAGCTTGTCGAGGCCCACATGCAGGCGATCCCTGACCGGCCACCGCCCACCGGCTCCCCAACCCCGCCCACCAGCCCGCCGCCGCTGCCCACGACACCGGCGGCGGCTCAACCCCCCGCTGAACCTCACCGATCTGCGGCCGGCTCGATGAACACCGAGTGGATGGCACGCGGCAACTGTGCCGACGAGTCGCCCGCCGTCTTGTTCCCGTCCGATGGCGTCGGCGTGGAGATCGCCCGACGGATCTGCGCGGGCTGCCCGGTCCGGGAGCAGTGCTTGGAGTACGCCCTTGCGAACCGGATCGACCACGGCGTCTGGGGTGGACTGAGCGAACGCGAGCGCCGACGAGTACTGAAGCGCCGGCGGATGGCATCCCTGACGCAGCGCTCCGCACAGGCCGGCAGCCCGTAGACCGACGGGCGCGCCATCGATTGTTCATCGTCAGCCGAAGACGTTGCCGGCCAGCTGGCGGGGCACCTTCATGTCGCCGTCCGACGGCCCGTCACGGCCAGCACCACCACGCTGACGACGACGGTGAAGACGAGCAGCACCGCGTTCTGGGCGTCATCGGCCACGCTGAGCCCTGGGGCCGGGTTGAAGACGTGGTACGCGGCGTGCGGCACAGAAAAGGCGGCGAACGCGATGACGCCGAGCGCGACCGAGCGCCGGTCGGCGAGCCACGCCGCGAGGAGCAGGACGATGCCGGACGCGAGCAGGCCGGCGCCAGCGTCGGTGGCGAGGTGAGCGTTGTACGGCGGCTCGGCGGCGACGAGGGGCGTACCGAAGCCGGGGAAGCTGTCATACCAGCTCGACGGGGCTAGCACGGCCCACAGCCCGGCGGCGGCGTTCGGGATCCCAAGGGCGACGAGCACGACGCGGACCCACGTCGGGACGGTGCCGGTCCGTGCAGGCGCGGCTGGTATCGCGGCCCGGTGGTCGACGGTCGGTGCGGTGTCGGTCATGCCCATTCTTCGTCGCGCAGCACGCGGACGTAACGGCGCAGCCGCCAGAAGCCGACGGCGAGGACGATCGACACGCCGAGCTGCGTGAGGTGCAGCATGGCACCGCCCGTGAACTGGCCGATCTCGCCCGCGCCAAGCACGCCGAAGGCGAGGCCGAGCGGCAGCCCGGCGGTCACGGCGGCGGGGAGCCATACCGGGCGGAGCGCGGCAGCGGCGACCACGAAGCCGACGGCGAGCAGGGCAAGGCCGCCCTCGGTGGCGAAGTGCGTTGCGTTCGGCTCACCGATGTTGCGGGCGATCCAGTCGGGCGCCACGAGGTTCCCGATCCCCGTGCGCCAGGAACAGGTACGCCATGAACGCGGCCACGACCCGCAGCGGTCCAAGCCGACGTCGGGCGACGCGGGCTCGGTCGGCGGCGACCCGCCGGGCCAGAGACGGGGCTGGATCGGCGCGGAGCGTGGTGGCGAGGGCGAGGACCGTCGGGTCCCCGCCCGGCCGGACCTCGCCGGCGAGCACGGCGGCGATCTCCTCGTCGAGGGCGAGCGCGGCACGCTCCTCGGCCGCGTCGAAGGGCTCACTCATGCGCCATCACCCCCCGCAGCTTCGTGACAGCCCGGTGCAGCAGCATCCGGGCGGTCGGTGAGATGCCCATCGACTCCCCGATCTCGGCGGAGCTGAGCTCGGCGCCAAACCGCAGCGAGACGACCTCGCGCTCGCGATCGCTCAGGACGTCGAGCAGCGCCCGGACCTCGCCGGCCGTCGCCGACCGGTCGACCATGTCGACGGGATCCACAGCCTCCGGCGGCTCAGCGTGCGGCTCCTCGAGCCGGCGCCGGCGCCAGAAGTCGGCGACGGCCTTCGACGCGATACCCATCAGCCACGCCCGCGGCGTGCCGCGGCATGCGTCGTAGCCCTCGACCGCCCAAAGGATGCGAGTGAACACATCGCTGGTCAGGTCCTCGGCATCGGCGTCGCTCGGCACCCGAGCGCGCGCGTACCGCCACACGGCGGTGGCGTGATCTCGATACAGCGCACCCGGATCCGGGAGCATCCACCTCGATCTTCGTCGCCAGGCGCAGCGCCGTAACGGATCTCGACCAAAGCAACCCTCGTTCTCGGTACGAGGCGATTGAAGCCCCCTGGCCCACGAGCGCGGAGACGACCCCAAGGCATACAAGGATGGAAGTCCGCGGTCGTAACCGCCCTACTCCGTGGCATCGAATGAGTCCCGACCCAGCAATCCCTACCGTCGGCTCGGGGCGCACAGAACCACGACACCGACCCCGCTGGCGAGGCGCACATAGCTGGCGTTATACGGGTGATCGGTGTCAAGGGGTGTCCTGATCGACCTGGTGGATGAGGTTGTCGAAGAGGTTGGCGCGGTCGGTTTGGTTGCGGTCGCGGGCGTGGTCGCGTTGGCGGAGGAGGACGGGGAC
>JBOGHK010000144.1:0-26091 GCA_050744325.1 Acidimicrobiales bacterium | reverse complement strand
GGTGCCGCCGGTCCCGCCGGTCCCGCCGGTGCCGCCGGTCCCGCCGGTGCCGCCGGTTCCGCCGGTTCCGCCGGTGCCGCCGGTCCCGCCGGTTCCCCCCACCCCGCCGTGCCAGCCGCCGCCGGCTCCGCCGACGTGCCCCCCGCCGGGCCCGCCGCCGTGCCCTCCGGCGCCCTGCCCCACGGCATAGCTACATCCCTTGCTGGCGGTGTCCCGGTGCACTCGTGCCCGGGACACCGCCAGCTGGGTCTACCGGGCTGGGGTCCCGCAGCCGGTGACCTGGTCGTCGGCGTCGTGGTGACAGGTGTCGACCGGCTGGGAGCCGTCCACGACGTCGGGGGACGACTCGGCGGCGTCTCTGCTGTCGAGGATGTCGTCGCCGTCGCCTCCGACCAGCTCGTCGCCTCCGACGCTGTCGACGAGGTAGTCGGCCCCGGCTCCGCCGGCGAGGCGATCGTCGCCGGGACCGCCGTCGATCGTGTCGGCGCCGCCGTCGCCTGGCTGAGCGTCGTCGAGCGTGTCGTCGTCGCTACCACCCTCGTAGCGGTCGTCGCCGGGCCCGCCGAGGATCTGGTCGCCCCCGTAGCTCCCGAGCAACGTGTCGTTGCCATCACCACCGCAGATGACGTCGTGACCTCCGCCCCCATTGATCACGTCGTCGGTGGGTGATCCGACAACGACGTCCGGGCCGGGCGTGCCGAGGAACGGTCCGGCGCCCGCGGCGACGACCGCTGTCGCGCGCCGGCCGGCACAGGTCGGCAGCAGCGCCGGAACCACGAACACCTCGCTCATGAGCTGGTGGAGCCCAGGATCGTGAGCCGACAGCCAGTCTCGCCGGTAGGTCTGGTTCGGCCCCGCCTCAAACCACGCCACCGTGCCCTCGGCGAAGTACTCCCGCTGGTCGGCGACGGTATAGGCGGGATAGCTGCCCACGACGTCGGTGAGGGGCCGGACGCGGGCGGCGGCGTAGCTGTCCGCGAGCAGGGCTTTCTGGGCGTCGGTCATGCTGCAGGCGGCAGCGTGGCCGATCTCGTGGACCAGGCTCCAGCCCACCTGCTCGGGCGCGGGCGAGCGGTGGCGGCCGTCGGGGAGGAAGACCACCAGCTCTTCGCCGATGGCGATGTCCAGCGGCCCACTGGAGCAGACGGCTGGGCCCAGCCCGCGGACGTCGTCGTAGCCTCGTGCCTCCTGATAGCCATCGCCCGGGTTCACGTCGGGCAGCCTGAGGCCGCGCAGGTTCGACCAGAGCGGAAGGTCGGTCACGTTCTGGTCCTGCGGGATGATGTGGACCCGGACCTCGGAGTCGGTCATCCGTGGGCTGTTGGAGGCGCTCAGGTGCCCGAGGATGTGGTCGAGGCGGAACTCGGCTTCGGGTAGGGCCGATGCGTCGACCTCGTACAGCCAGACGCTGCGGGGGAGCGGGGCCACGGTCTCGCCAGGGTCGGCCTCGACCGCCCTGAGCGGCACCAGACACGCCGCGAGCAACCCAGCGGCTATCCCCAGCGGAAGCTGACGTCGGCCCACGAGCGCCTCCTTCAGATCCGGCGCGTCGAAGCGCGCATTGGACGCTATGTAGTTACCCAGACGCGCAGAGCGGTATTTCTCGACGGCGATGCTGCAGCCGTGGGGTGTCCGTCCCGGGATGTCGCGAGGGATACGCTCTCGGTCTTCCGGTTCGCCGGGGCGTGGCTCAGCTTGGTAGAGCGCTGCGTTCGGGACGCAGAGGTCGTCGGTTCAAATCCGGCCGCCCCGACCAGGACTTTTGTGTCCGGTCTTGCTCATCGACTGGTCATCTATAGCGCGTCCATCGCGCGGGGTCGGTGTGAGGAAGCGTGCGGCGCGGGTGGTCGCCGCGGCCCGGGCGGCCTCGGGCGTAGAGCTGCAGCGTCAATCGGACGTCGGTTCACCTCCGGCCGTCGCTCGATGTCCGCCTCGGTCAGGACGCGGGCGATCTGCCCAGGGGTCAACACGGTGCCGTTGAAGGTTTCGCGGACGGGCCCGCGGAATGTCTCGTATCCCACCAGGACCGAGACCAATGGCCGGGGCGTCCGTGCCCCCGCCTGCATCGCCATCGCTCGTCGCGCCAGCTCGACGAGCGCGTCGGCGCGGCGCTGCGGTGGAGTGCGCTCCAGGACGTCGTCGCCACAGTGCGGGCCATGCAGTGCCCGAGCGGCCTGACGGTCCGCAGACAGCATCTCGTCGCAGATGCGGCGTAGCGCTTCGGCGACCTCTTGGCCACCGATGGGGTCGAGGAGCCCGTCCAGGAACCACTTGTCGTCCAGGGACTGGGAGATGTGCAGCCGCCGCGCGTCGTGGTTCTTGTTCGCCTGGCGCTCGCTGCCATCCGGGTCCACCTGGTCTCTCCAGTAGCCGACCTGGCGACAGAACTCGCCGAACGGCTCGGAGCTGGCAGCTTTCACCAGTTCGTCTTCGGCGTCACCGAACGCTTCGGCGACCGGCCGGCGCGGCGACCCCGCCAAGTGGCCCAGGATCTCGGCGCGGGTCTGATCGATCGTCCCGCGGCCCAACGCCTCGCGCGTCCTCGTCGCCCCGCGCAACCGCCGCCCCAACAACACCAGACCGGCGATGACCTTGCGCGGCGTCCGGGATCGCGCCGCCAACCAGGTCGCCGTGGAGCGGGCGCGGTCGGCCTGGTATGCCCGCCGGGAATCGAACACCCCCAACAACGCTGTCTCGGCCGCGCACAACTTGGCCTTGATCTGTTGCATCGCCACCAACCCGGCGCCCAACTCACCGTCGTCGGTGAGCCTGGCGTCGAACCCGACCAACCTATCGACCGCCGCGTCGAGGGACCCCACCGCCGCGCCCAGCGTCTGGTCGTCACGCACCCCCCATGCCCGCAAACCCAGCTCGGCCCACTCGCCGCCTGCCGGCGCTGAGTCGTCATCGCCGCCCCAGGCGTCGGGTCCAAGGGTGGCCGTGGCTGACATGCCTCCAGCCTAGCTCAGATACGAACACCTGTTCGTCGATTGGCGTGCGACGAAGCCCGCTTTCCGCACTTCTCGTCGGCGATTTCGTGCCCGTTCGTGGCGTCGAGTTCGGACGGGTGCGGGACCGGGAGCCCGCCGAGCGGCGTGGCCGCATGTTACGCGGGGGCTGCCGACCACGGAGCGTATAGGTCAGGACGACTCTCGGAGCCGACTTGCTTGAAGCAGATCGGTGGATACCGAGCGCCCGCTTCCCCCCGGTTCACTCGCGGATGACTCCTTGCGCCGAGCCGTCGAAACCCCACGCACAGCGGCGCGTACGCCCTTGCCGGCGAGCCGTCCGAGATCCTCAGAGGGATGCCATCTCGCTTGCTGGTTGGTCGACGGCCGTGACCGTGCCTGCTCCCTGGCATCGTCCTCGTCGGGCTGCGCGTGGGCCAGTTCGGCTACGACATAGACACACGTGGCCGGACTGGGACCCGCGGGGTTCTCGTCGGCGGCTTGCACTCCGGGTCACGGCTGGCGCCAGACATTGATCGTCGGACACGTGCACGCGGCGGGTTCCGGACGACCCGGAGCTGCCCGGCGTGCACGAGGTCGACGCAGAACGACGCAGCACGTCGGCGGTGTTACGGGCTCTTCTGGGAACGTCCTTGAATGATCAGCCACCGAGTTGATGCGAACGCGCTGCCCACCAGGGTGTCCTGCTGCGCAGCGCGGCGGCGGGCCGCGGAGTCAGCTGACGCGGCGATAGCGGATGTGGGTGGTCAGCGGTGAGTGAAGCACCTCGACGGGCTCGAAGCTGAAGGATCCAACCCCGTCGAAGATGCGCTCGCCCGATCCGAGCAGGACGGGTGCGATGTCGAGGGTGAGCTCGTCGATCACCCCGGCGATCAGTGCCTGCCGGACGGTCGAGGCACCGCCTGCGATGTCCACTCCCTCGTCGCCGGCGGCCTCACACGCTGCGGAGTAGGCCGCGTCGAAGCCCTCGGTGACGACGTGGAACGTCGTCCCGCCGTCCATCTGGATCGGATCATGGCGGTGATGGGTCAGCACGAAAACCGGCGCGTGATACGGCGGTTCGGGGCGCCACCAGCCCGACCAGTCCTCATCCCAGTCCCTGCGGATCGGCCCGAACATGTTCCGCCCCATCACATACGCACCCCGAGGGCGCATGACCCATTCGTTCGCGATCTTGTCCGCGTCGTTGGCCCGCGGGTCGCCGATGTGCCAGCCGTGCAGCTCCCGCCCGCGCTTGCCCAGGGGGTCCTCCCGGGTCTGGTCCGGCCCGGCGACGAAGCCGTCCAGTGAGATCGATCAGGCAGGAAGAGCTGAGAGCGGCGTTCAACCCCGGCAATGGATGGAATGTCGGCGCCATCGAGCCGGACCGGGTTGAGACGAGATTCCACGACGACGGCGCACCGGCCTGGTTCGCGACGATCAAACGGATCTAGACCAGCGGGACCGGTCTGGTGCCGCACTGGCACAGGAAGCCAACCCGGATGTCCCCGGGCGTCGACCTGGCCGCGTCTGGCGCCGGCGGTCGCAACCCTCGGGAGCCGGCGTCGCTACCCTCACTCCGATGTCGGCAGGAATCCCGACCGGGCTGGCGCCGCTGCTCGACTCCACGGCCGTCGCGTTCGTCTCCACAATCGGGCCGAAGAGCGAACCGCAGACCACTCCCATCTGGTTCATCTGGAAGGACGGGGCTGTGCGTTTCAGCCTGGTGGACGGCCGCCAGAAGCTGCGCAACCTCCGGCGCGATCCGCGTGCGTCGGTGGTCATCGTCGATCCCGCCGAGCCGACGAGATATCTGGAGCTTCGTGGCCAGGTGCACCTCGTTGCCGACCCGCAGCTTGCCCTCGAACGCGAGGTCGCCATCAAGTACCGCGGCGCGCACGTGGACGTCGAACCGCCGGGCACGATGCGGTTCGAGGCGACGCTCGACGTCGATTGGGTCACGAGCCAAGCGGGCCACTGACGACTGTCCCCCAACGTCACCGTCGTGGTGTTCGGCGACGACACGGCTCGCGTCAGGTCGAAAGGGATCGGCGTCGGCATGGACGGCTCGGTGAGCACCGTCATCTACGACGACGTCGTACAGCGAACGGCGCATGGGTGGCGACTTGCTCGGCGCAAGGTGCGGCCTCGCCGGCGCCCGCTGGTGCCTTGAGCGGGCCACCAACCAACGGCGGCCAGCACCGTCCCCTATCGCCGGTGTGTGGCATCTCCGACACGGCATAGTGGAACGTGTGGATCCAATGGCGGCGCTGCGCGAACACGGGATGCTCCTAGAATCCGCCCGCGGACCGCTGCCGAGCGTCGCCGAGATGGTTGCTGGCGAACGGATCCTCGGAAGTTGGTGGAGCCATCGAGCGAGTCACGCCATCTTCGACGCGCTGAACTCACTCGCCGACTCGCCCGATGTCGTCAGGACGAGGCTGGTGAACGGCAAGGTGACTCTCGTCCACCGCCGACTCTGGCCAGCGCTGGCGCGTGTCGCCGACCGGTTCCCGGCCAAGAGCGTGGCGGCGATTCAGGAGGAGCACAGGAGCACCGGTGCCCATCGAGTCCGCGAGCAACCCTTCCCCGACTGGGTCCCCAGCGACGTGCTGGACGCAGCGCAGAATCTCTCGATCGACGACGCACTCGCCGAGCTTCCAGACTGCCTTCGGCACCCCTGAGCGAAGCAGCATTCAATCCCAAGCGGACTGCCCCCGAACACACGCACCGACCCGGTGGTGAGTGTCATGGAAAAGACGTCGCCACCGAGCGCACCCGCTGACCGTGAGCGGCCTCGGCCACGTTGTCGTTGCCGTCCCACTCCGGATGCCGGGATGGGTCAGCGATCATCTCGAATATTCGGCCTGGCGCTGCGCGGACGTAGCGAGAAGCGACATCGATTCTGCTCCCGGCCGATGGCATCAACTGAGGATCGCACACCGCCGGCGTCGCCAGAGCTTCGACCGCCACGCCGCCTACGTCGTCGTCGCCTTCGTCGCCCGGCTGCTGACGCCAAGCCGCCTCGCAGCACCGTCGGGAACGGCTTGGTCACGCCATGCCGGGCTCGGCTGTCGGCTCCGGGGCCAGACGGCCTGGTCATGCAGGTGCTGCAGTGGTGTCCTGGGCCAGCAGGTGCTCGAGGCTCGAGATAGCCGCATCCTGGTGCTGGAGCATCCGCATGAGGGCGTCCATCGTCGGCCCCAGATGCTCGCCTGCATTGCCAAGCGTGGCGAGCCGGCACGTACTTAGCCAGTCGCTGAGATCGGGCTCGGCTGTCCAGGCCGCGACCGCTCGCTGCGTGACGGCCCATTGGCGGGCGAGGTTGCGGGCGTCGGCCTCGGGCGTGAACCCGTTCGGGGGGCAGAGTCGGTTCCGCTCGGTGTCGTTGTCACGATTGGCCTCGACCCAGCCGGTGAGTGCGGCATTGAAGGGCGCGATGCCGTTCTGGATCCGCTGGGGGGTGATCCGGCCCTGCTCGAAGACGGTTCGGTTCGGATGGCAGGTCAGGCCCGCCGCGGTGCAGTCGAGGTGCACGTGACTGGCGTCGGTGGGGATCGAGCCGTGCTCGAGCTCGATGCGGGTGGCGCCGACGTGGCGCACGCGACCATCCGCACGACGTGTCCGATGGTGCTCAGCGTCGCCCGTTCGGACGCGCTGAGGATCGCGCCTCGGTGGCGCCGATCGACCATCACCACCTCGGCGTCCGACCCACCGATCAACGCGTCGGTGAAGGCCATACGGGTGGCACCCGCGCCCACGACCAAGTAGTCCGTCTCAAGCTCTCTCATGGCGAACTCCGAAGTCGGCGTGCGAGACGCTAGCAGGCGCCCTCCCGGAAGCTCTGAACGTCGTACGTGGGCTAGCGGACGGCTTCGACCGTGGCGCCGTCGCTCGACTCGACGGCCTCGACCAGGTGGTCGGCGCCACTGGGATCGTCGCCGACGTAGGCATCGAGGAAGGCGATCGTGGTCGCCTCGACGACCCCGTCGTGCGGGCTCGGTGCGTCCTCGTAGGGCTCGGGGTGGATGCCCCCCTCCAGCGTCACCAGGAACTTCGGGCGGCGTGACTCGGTGAACGTGGTGACCGCCGCGTCATAGGGAACCAGCGGATCCTCGGTGAGCTGGAGCAGCAGCAGCGGTACCCCGGAGAAGTCATAGGACCCACCGGCGAACGGCAGCGGCAGCGTGCTCATGAGGATCGCGGCGTCGAGGCGATCGTCGCGGCAGCAGTCGTTGAACGCCAGTCCGTAGGCCGTCACGCCACCGAGCGAGTGCCCCGACACCGCGATCCGTTCGGGGTCGACGCGCCCGCCGAGGGCTGGATCGTCGGCCGCCGCCAGGTCGAGGATCTGGTCGACGACGAACGCGACGTCGGCCGGCTGGTTGACGTAGTCGCCGAGCACCCTCGGCGCTTCGCCGGCGTCGTTGGTGAGCGGGAACACGGGGAGCGCGACCACGTAGCCGGCGGCCGCCCACGACGTCATGAGCTGGGTGAACTTCCTCGGGTGCCCCTCGAAGCCGTGGGCCTGGACCACCAGCGGGAACGCTCCGTCACCTTGGGGTACGTAGATCGTGGTCTCCAGCGAACGGGTGGGGGCGTCCCAACGGTCGTCCGGGTGGTCGGTGGGCCGGCTGTCGTCCACCAATGTCAGAGACGTCGTCTCGACCTCGAAGGGCCGGGCCGGCCCGGCGTCCTCTGCGGTGGCTTCGTCGGCCTCGGCATCGTCGCCGGAGGCACCCACCGGCTGGGGAGCGTCGCTCCCGCCACACGACCCGGCGATCCCGATGACGACCAGCAGCAGTGCCACCGATCGGACCCGGCCCGGTCCTCGGCATCGGGGGGCTCGACTCACGCTCCGCTGGTGCCGCTCGTCCCGGTCCACGCCACCCTCCTGCGCCTCGACCCGTGGGTACCACCACTCTAAGCCTCGCTCCGAGAGTGGTCACGTGGGCGCTGTCCGTGAGATTAAGGTTGGCGCGTTCTGGCCGTGAAGGAGTGGCATGTGAAGAGGAATCCAGGTAAGGCAGCAGGAGTCGCTCTGGCCCTAGGTGTGGGGCTTCTGCTTCTGAGCGTCGTTCCCGCGCAGGCGGACGAGCCGTCGACAGGGTCCCAGTCGGCGCGGTCGAGCGCCGAAGGCGACGGCGTGCTGAGCGGCAACTCCGTGGCGATCCCCATCGAGGTGCCCATCGAGATATGTGGCAACGGCGTCGGTATCGGCGTCCTCGGCATCGGCCTCGCCCTCGGCACGTGTGACGTGGGTGGGGGCGCCACGACGCCGTCGACCTCCCCTGCCTCGGCAGCGTCGAGCGCAGAGGGCGACGGTGTGGTGAGCGGGAACTCGGTCGCGGTCCCGATCTCGGCGCCCGTCATCGTCTGTGGCAACGGGGTGGGTGTGGGCGTGGTCGGTGCTGGTGGGGGCCTCGGCACCTGTGGCATGTCCCTGTTCGGCGAGCCTTCCCCGTGCCCGCCCTCCTGCCCGCCGCCGCCACCGGCGCCGTGCCAACCGACCTGCCCGCCGCCGCCCTGTCAGCCGTGCGAGACGACGACCACGACGACCACCTGTCGGTGCGAGGTGACAACGACGACCACCACCACCTGTCAGTGCGAGACGACAACGACGACGAGCACGTCGACGAGCACGACTGCTCCGTCCACGACGACCACGGTGCCGGGCTCCACTCCGTCCAGCATCCCGGGCGTGCGGTCTGGCCAGCTGCCGATCACCGGAGGCTCCCAGAAGGTCGCCCTGGTCCTCGGCGCCAGCCTGGTCGGCGTCGGCCTCGCCGCGCTGACGACGGCCCGTCGTCGCCGGGCCATCTACCGCGACGACCTGTGACGCTTTCCTGGTGTCCCTCAGGGCTCGATCGACCCCTGAGGGACACCGGAACCGGTCAGAGGCCCAGCTCGACGAGACGCGTGCTGATCCGCGGGTCGGTCGAGACCAGCGGCTCCTCGGACCCGACCCAGGGGTCGCCGCCGAAGTAGCGCTGGTAGATCCGCTCCGAGGTGCGGGTGGCGAGGGCCTGCGTGGTGAGCGTGGGGTTCGGGCCCCCCAAGCCGTTGGCCAACGCCGAGTTGTCCGAGACGAACAGCTGCTTCACCCACCGGGCTTCCGCGCTCTCGTCGAGGACCGAGTCGGCCTCGGACGCCCCCATGCGCATCGACGACTGCACGTGGAGGATCAGCGGCGCCCAGTCGATGCGGTAGACCGCCCGGGCACCCGCGCCGCGCAGCAGCTCCACGGCCTTGCGGACCAGGAGCTCGCGGTTGGCCAGCGTCCGGGCCGTGCGTTGTCGCTGGTGGAACTGCACCTTGGCGACCGGTCCGTGCTCGTCGGCGGGCAGCACCGACAGCGTGACCCGGTTCTGGGCCTCGACGTCGTCGTCGGTGATCACCAGCACGTTGAGCAGCTTGTCGGCGTTGCCGGCGAGGACGTCCTTGAGCTCGGGGCCGATCAGGCGACCGGACGCACCGTCCCACGAGCCGGTCATGCCGCGCCCGTTGCCGTAGCGGCCGCGGATGCCGCTGTCCGACAGCGCCATGCTGAAGGCCTGGAGCCCCGGTGGCAGCCCGACGTTCTCGAGCCCGCCGAACCCGGGGAAGTCGGCTCGAGCCGACGAACCGACCCCCTTGCTGTTGCCTGTGTCGTCGTCGAAGCGGCCCACCACCCAGTCGAAGAAGTGGTCGGTGTAGCCCCGACCGACCCAGTCGTTGGGGTTCGGCAGCCCGCTGTTGAGCCACAGACGCGGGGTCTCGGTGCAGCCCGCGGCGAGCACGACCACGGTGGCGTCCTCGCGGTGCTCGTCGCCCGAGGCGCCGTCGCGCCAGCTCACCCCGGTCGCGGTGGTCTCGCCCGACCGGACCTCGGTGTGCACACGGGTCACGAACGCGTCGGTGACCAGCGTGACCGCACGCCCGCCCGGCGCCCAGACCTCGGCCGTCAGCGCCATCGGCACGTAGCTGTTGTCGGTGGATCGCTTGGCGAACTGGTTGCGGGGCGCGTTGATCGGCTCCATGCAGCCCTGGAAGCAATGGCCGCAGAACGTGCAGCCGGTGGCCTGCGGGAACTGCAGCATCTGGGGGTCGCGGGTGCGGCCGGCGGTGCCGCCCGGCTGCAGGATCGCGTTCTCCTGCGGACGGTACGACGCGCCGCTCGTGTCCTTGGTCGTCTGGACCGGGATGCCGAGGGTCTCGGCCCCGCGGAAGAAGCGTTCCTCCTTGGTGCCCATCGCCGCGGTCTGTACGGGCAGGGTGGCCTCGACCCACTGGTAGTACGGCACCAGGTCGGCGTAGGGGAACGGGAACCGGTGGGCGGTGTCGTAGGCCCCGGCGTCCGGCCCCGCGTAGTCGGCGAATACCCCCGGGTAGGCCCGCGGCGAGTTGCCGTAGTAGTGCTGGGTCGTTCCACCGACCCCGGACAGCTGCCACAGGAACGAGTTCTGCGGTGTCTCCCGGAACCAGGCCGGCTTGCCGCGGTCGCTCGGACCGAAGCGCAGGAAGCCGGTGAGCGGATTGTTGGCGTCGTTCTCGAAGTGGGTCCACTCGGAGCGAGGATCGGCATGGCGAGGACCGGCCTCGAACAGGAGCACGTCGAGCCCGCGGGCGGCCAGCTCCTTGGCGACCACCGGACCACCGCCCCCCGCACCGACGACGATGACGTCGCGCATCAGGCCTCCACCTCCGTGCGACCCTGGTAGTAGCCCAGGAAGTCGTCCCAGCCGTCGCTCACTCCGCCGTAGCCGGTGAGCCGCCAGCCGACCGGTGTCGCCCGCAGCGTCCTGGTCGCGGGGTCGAAGACCGACCACTCGTTGTAGGTGGCGAACGCCGGGAACTCGAGCAGCGCGCCGGCGACGAAGCGCAGCACCCCGGACACCGACTCGTGGAGCGGTTCGGGCAGGTGCGTGTCCAGCGCCTCGACCAGGTCGGCGTCAGGCCCTTCGATCAGCGACATCGCTGCCGCCTTCTCAGCGAACGACAGCCGGGCGAACGGCGACAGGAACAGGCCGCTGACCGCGAGCGGGTTCACCTGGGTCGCCACCAGGTTCAGCAGCAACGCCACGACCAGCGACAGCGGGATGGCCTCGTCGGACTCGAGCAGCTCGCGCAGCGCGTCGTCGAGCCTCGCCACCTGGATGGGCAGCAGGCCTCCGAGCGGTAGCGGCAGCTCGATGCCCAGGTCGGAGAGGGCTGTGGCCAGCGCCGTGGCGACCGGGCGGGCGATCTCGTCCGGGAACGGCACGAAGTTGTCGAGGGCTTCGAGCATGAAGTCGGTCGCCTTGGCGTCGAGGGCGCCCGGCTCGCGCCGGGGCGTGCCCTGCGCGCGGGAGTAGCGGTCGGGGCCAGGCACGACGAAGGTGGTGAGCCCGTTGATGGTGTCGCGGGACAGCTCGGCGAGCAGCGGCCGCAGCAGGTCGAGCAGCGATCCCAGCAGCGGCGGTGGAGCGGCTGTCGCCGACGACGGCTGGAGCAGGCCCCCGGAGCCGAGCGCGGCACCGAGCACACCGATGCGGGCCAGGAAGGCGCGACGGGTCGGACCGTTGTGAGGAGTCATGTGACGTCCCTCCCCCCGGACTAGCCCGCATCACCGGTTGTGTTGGTGTTGGTTACTTCGGTTATGTTCCCCCGGCTAGTGCTTACCACCGTTGTTGGCCTTACGCGCGACATTCGCGATCCCCGACCACCGGAGGGGCAGAGCGGTAGGTTCCGGGCATGCATGTGGTCGTCGCCGGAGGACATGGTCAGATCGCCCTGCGGCTGCTCCGGGGCCTGTCGGCGGCGGGCCAGAGCGCCGTCGGGATCGTGCGGAACCCCGATCACGTGGACGACGTCCGCGCCACCGGCGCGGCGGCTGTCGTGTGCGACCTCGAGCAGGCCGCCGTCGAGGAGGTCGCCACCCATCTCGCCGATGCCGACGCGGTGGTGTTCGCCGCGGGCGCCGGTCCCGGTAGCGGGGCGGGACGGAAGGACACCGTCGACCGCGCCGCTTCGGTCCTCGTCGCCGACGCGGCCGAGCAGGCCGGGGTTCGTCGGTTCCTCCAGATCTCGTCGATGGGTGCGGGCGCTCGTCGAGGGCTCGACGCTGATCGGCGACGCCGTCCGGCAGTTCTGACCGTCAGCCTGACCGCAGCTCCGACCCGCCGTCACGGGAGCGCAGGCGGGCTCCGATCCTGCCCCGAAACGGGGGGACGTATCGAACCACAACCGCCACGCTGCGCAGTTAGCTGCACAGGGGGCGCGAAATGCACTATCACTATGGCTGTATGGCGGATGGGACTTTAGAGAGGACCCGTGTATCTGGGGTCCGCCACGCTGAGGGACAACCTCACCACTTAAAGGGCGATCTAGGCGGGCGAGCCGGCGATCAAGGGCTGATTCGCCGCTCGGTCGCCTCGCTGCGCTCATATTTCCCCCAGGGCAACACCCTGGACGAAGACAGCTTTCGGCAAAGGCATCTGTTGCTGTGCTGGATCCTGGCCATCCACATCCCCGCGCTCTTCGCGTTTGGCCTCTGGCAGGGGGTCGGGGTCGGCCACGCCGCGTTGGAGATCGCCGCGCCCGCGGCCTGTCTGCTGTTCGCGCGCCTCAGCCGCAAGCGGCGCCTGGCCGCGTTCTTCGTGGCCGCGGGTCTCGTGTACTGCTCGTCGGTCCTGGTGCACCTGTCGTACGGCTCGATCGAGGCGCACTTCCACTTCTTCATCCTCATCGGCCTGATCGCGCTCTATCAGGACTGGGTGCCGTTCATGTGGAACGCCCTGTTCACCGTGGTGTCCCACGGGATCGGCGGGACGTTGGCGCCGGAGCGCATGTACAACCACTACGCGGGCCAGAACCGCCCGTGGGTCTGGGCGATGATCCATGGCGCCTCGGTGTTGGCGGCCTGCATCGGCGTGCTCGTGTTCTGGCGCAGCAACGAGAAGGAGCAGGGACGCAGCCGCGAGCTGGCGACCGAGCTCGCGACCGCCGAGCTGGCCACCGCGCAGTCCGAGTCGAGCCGGCGTCACACGATGTCGCAGCTGCTGGTGAACCTGGCGCGGCGCAACCAGTCGTTGCTCGACCGGCAGCTGTCGCTGATCGCCGACCTGGAGCAACGCGAGGTCGAGCCCGACGCACTCGCCAACCTGTTCCAGCTCGACCACGTCGCTACCCGCATCCGCCGCAACGCGGAGTCGCTGCTGGTGCTGTCCGGCGACGAGCCGCCGCGCCGTTGGGGCCAACCGGTCTCGCTCCCCGAGGTCGTGCGGGCGGCTGCCGCCGAGGTCGAGGACTACCAGCGCGTCGAGATCCTCGTGAACGAGCACCTCGAGGTGACGGGGCGCGCGGTCGCCGATCTCGCCCATCTACTCGCCGAGCTGATCGAGAACGCCACGTTGTTCTCGCCGCCGTCGTCGGAGGTCCGGGTGCGCAGCCACCTGGCGCCGTCGGCCGAGCCCAGCTACATCGTGAGCATCGAGGACACCGGCATCGGCATGACCGTGGCCGACCGGCAGACCGCCAACGAGATCCTGGCCTCGAACAACGACATGGACCTGCTGGGCTCGCGGCTCGGCTTCCACGTGGTCAACCGGCTGGCGCGACGTTATGGCCTCCAGGTGCAGCTGGCCGACACGCCGGGCGGCGGGGTCACCGCCCTCGTGACCTTGCCCACGGAGCTGGTCTCGGTCCGGACGGGGCATGCGCTCCCGGCGGCAACCGGCATCGGTCCGACAGGGGCACTACAGCACCCGCCGCACGACGCGGTCGCGTGGACCGCGGCGTCCAGCGAGGTCCTCGCCGCATCGTCGGCTGTCGTCACAGCGGGGCTGCGGACCGGCGAGTACCCGGTCCCCGGGTTCCTCCTCACGGGGCGGCAGGCGATACCGCCACCACCGCCTCCGTTTGCGCCGCCCGCAGCGTTCCCGCCGGCGGCCCCACCTCCGCCAGCGCCCCCACCTCCGCCAGCGGCCCCACCTCCGCCAGCGACCCCACTGCCGCCGGCGACGCCTCCACCCGGGGGACCCCCTTCGCCCGTGGCGCCGATCACGCCGCCACCCGCGCCGTTCCCTCCGGTCGCGCCGCCTCCGCCGCCTCCGCATCCGCCGCAGCCTTCACCGGACGCGCCGCGACAGCCACCACCGGAGCCGCCGCAGGAACCGTCGGAGCGCAGGACGATCCGGGTGCCGGGCCTGGCCCGCCGGGTGCCTGGCGAAGCCCTCGCCGCCGTCCGGGAACGGGCCGCGGTGCGATTCGAGCCCGATGGGCCGACGGCGACCGGTGATGCCTCGACGGACGCCGAGCCCAACGGTGGAACGGTCCCCGCCGACGGGGAGGAGGAGCCCGCGGAGGATGCTCCCACGGTCGAGGAGCGGACCCGGGCGCGTGCCCGCGTGAGTGCGATGCTGTCGCGCTTCCAGGCCAGCCAGCGCGCCGGCCGCGCCTACTCCGAAGCGCATGCCGACGATCCGCCCGCCGATCCTCCTGCCGACAAGGACTGAGCCGTGACCACTGCCAACCCCGACGACCGTGACCTGAACTGGCTGCTCAACAGCTTCATCGAGCGGATCAGCGGGTCCACGAGCGCCATCGTCACTACGACCGACGGTCTGGTGTTGGCAGTTTCCGAGCAGATCGCACGCGACAGCGCGGACCAGCTCGCCGCCGTCACCTCTGGCTTGACCAGCCTCACCATGGGCGCCGCCAAGTGCTTCGAAGCCGGGCCGGTCAACCAGGTGATCGTCGAGATGGCGAAGGGTTACCTGTTCATCTCGTCAATCAGCGACAGCTCCGCCCTGGCGGTGATGTGCGAGCCGGACTGCGACATCGGGCAGATCGGCTACGAGATGAGCCTGCTCGTCGATCGGATCGGGCAGGTCCTCACCCCGGCTCTGCTTGCGGAGTTACAAGGCCCGCCGCTCTTATGAGCCCGTCCGACGACGATCCGCGTGTCGTGCCGGTCTACGCGATCACGCGGGGTCGGACGCGGTCGATCGGACGGGACCTGCCGTGGGAATCCATGGTGACGGCGACCAAGGAGGGCCTGGTTGCGGTGGCGCGCCTGCAGTTCGAGCTGGCCCGCATCATCCAGTTCTGTCAACGGCCGATGTCGGTGGCCGAGGTCGCCGCCGAGCTGAGCGTGCCGTTGGGGGTCGCCCGGGTGCTGGTCTCGGACCTGAGCGCCGAGGGCCTGCTGGCCGTCCACGTGCCCCAGCTGCGGGTGAACGGCCAACCCCGGATCGAGATCCTGGAACGGTTGGTCGCCGGCCTGAAGGCGATGGACTGACCGGCTGCACCGTCGGTCCCTGACGGCTCGTGGCCCCGCGCCTAGCTTGGTGACGGACTGCGGGCGCACCAGCCCGGTCCGGTTTTCGACCTATCCTCCGAGCCGGGACTCTCGGCAGTTCAGGCTGTCGTCAGGGGGACGGATGCGGGCACAGCTTCAGCGCGGCATGCGGGTCTGCCCTGTGGTGTCGGCGCTCGCCCTTGGCTCGTTCACGGCACCCCCGGCCGCGCTGGCGGACGTCTCCAGTGTCGTCGCTGTTGGCCGAACGGCTGCACAGGTCGACGACGGCGACGGCCTGCTCACCGAGACCCACGTGCTCTACGAGGTCGACCCGGACGCAGGCGCGACCCACGTCACCGTCCAGATGACCCTGGAGAACCAGGTCCCCGATGCCGACCGGGGCACATACGTGGAACAGACCTACTTCTCCAACTTCTCGGTGCCCGTGCTGCGCGAGGCGACCGGCTTCAGCGCAGTCGACGTCGCCGGCAACCCCCTGCCGGTCACGGAGGCGCTGATCAACGGCGACCTCTGGGTGGAGTACGCCAACATCGACCTCCAGCCCGACATGTACTACGGGGACGAGAGCACGGTCAGCGTCACCTACGAACTGCCGAACCAGCCCGCCCGGGCGGAAGGGCTGTCCCGCGCCAACGACGCCTTCGTCTCGTTCCCGGTGTTCGCCAACGGCGACCCCGGCCTGACCAGCGTCGAGGTCCGCATCCCCGACCGGTACGAGGTGGAGGTGGTCGCGGGCGACCTGACCCGGGAAGAGCGGGACGGGCAGATCGTGCTGTCCGCCGCGGCGATACCCGACCCGATGACGTTCATCCCGGTGGTGGTCGCCACCGACGACGTCAACCTGGTCTCGCGGAACGCTGATCTCGACGGCATCGCGGTCGAGGCCCTGGCGTGGCCCGACGACGCTCAGTGGGCGGACTTCGTCATCGGCCAGCTCGGAGCCGCGATCCCGCTGCTGACCGACATGACCGGCCAGCCATGGCCGACCCAGGAGACCCTGGAGGTCACCGAGACGGCCGCGCCCTATGCCTACGGCTACGCCGGCTGGTACGAGGAGCTCGACCACACGATCAGCATTGGTGATGCGCTGGAGCCGCGGGTGATCGTCCACGAGGTGAGCCACGTGTGGTTCAACTCCGACCTGTTCACCGATCGCTGGGTGAACGAAGCCTTCGCCGAGGAATACGCCACCACGGTGCTCGAATCGCTCAGCGAGCCGCAGGGCGCGCCACCCACCCCTGATCGGGCCGGCGGCGCGGCGATCGCGCTCAACGACTGGGGCAACCCGTCGATCCTCGACGACCAGAGCGAGGCCACCGAGGACTACGGCTACACCGCGTCGTGGTTCGTCCTCGACCAGATCGCTGGGGAGGTCGGCGTCGACAGGATGCGCGACGTGATCGCCGTCGCGGCCGACGATCAGATCGCCTACATGGGCGACCCGGACCCGGAGCCCGGGCCGCAGTCCACCAACTGGCGCCGACTCCTCGACCTGTTGGAGCAGGTCGGTGGCTCGCAACAGGCCGCGCCGCTGTTCGAGACCTACGTGGTCGACGACGAGCAGCACGCCGAGCTGGCCGCCCGGGCGGCGGCCCGTGACGCGTACTCGGGGCTGGCCGACCGCGGCGGGGACTGGACGCCGCCGCTGGAGATCCGCGAGCTGCTCGCAGCCTGGGAGTTCGAGCACGTCGCCGACAACGTCGCCGAGGCAGACGAGGTGCTCGCGCTCCGAACGCAGATCGCCGACTTGCTGGACGGCACCGACGTCGAGCGCCTCGGGCTCGAGGACCACTACGAGACGGCCACTGACGTGGCCGATGTGGTGCCGCTGGCCGAGGCGACCCTCGATGCAGCCGAGGCGTACCGCGATGCCTCCGCGCGGTACGACGAGGGCCCCGGGATCCTGGGCTCGGTCGGGCTGTGGCTGTCGGGCACCGGCGACCGGATCGACGATGCCCGCACCAACCTCGAGGAGGGCGACGCGCCGGCGTCGCAGCGGTCGAGCGCGGCCGTGCAGCGAAGGCTGGACCATGCCACCCGGGACGGCCTGCTGCGCTTGGGCGGCCTCGCGATGGTCGGTGCTGCCGCGGCGTTCGGCGCGTCCCACCGCCGGCAACGCCGCCGTCGGCTCTCCGTTCCCGTCCGCGTGACCGCGATGCCGCCGCCGTGGCCGCCGCCGATGGCGCCCCCGCCTCGGCCGCCGAGCTTGCCGCCGACGCTCTCCCCGCCGTCCGGGCCCCGGCCGATGCGGCCGCCGCCGGAACCGGCGCCGATCCGGCTACCGCCGCGCGCCCGGTCGTCGCCACCAGGTCCACCGGTGCCGCCTGCACCACCCCCGTCCGGGACACCCTGACTACCGACCGGACCGGGTGCTGTAGCTTCGCCTAGCAGTACGGCGGTCGGTACGACAGCATCCCAGGGAGGCCTGGTGACCACAGTCGAAGAACGGTTACGTGACATGGGTATCTCCCTCCCCTCCGAGATGAAGGTCCCGCCGGGGGTCGATGTCCCGTTCAGCTGGGTGAGGGTGCGGGGCAACCGGGCATACGTGTCGGGTCACGGCTCGCTGGACGACGACGGGGCCCCGGTCGGTCCCTTCGGCAAGGTGCCCAGCGAGGTGCCGCTCGACCTGGCCCAGCAGTCGGCCCGGCGGGCCACCCTGGCCATCCTCTCCAGCCTGGAGGCCGCGCTCGGCGACCTCGACGACGTGAGCGCGTGGCTGTCGGTCACCGGCTTCGTCAACGCCGATCCGTCCTACCCGCAGACCACTGCGGTGCTGAACTCGTGCTCCGACCTTCTGTTGGACCTGTACGGACTCGACCGGGGCCGTCACGCCCGCACGGCGATCGGGGTCTCGAGCGTGCCGCTGAACCTGCCGGTGGTCATCGCGGCCGAGGTCGAGATCCGCGAGCGACGCTGACGGCGGTTCGCCAGGCGGGTGATCAGCCGCCGAGCTCCTCGAGTACCTCGAGGAGCTCCTCCAGGTCACCGAGATCACCGAGGTCACCGAGGTCGCCGAGCTGGCCCGGGTCGACGGCGAGGTCCTCGTCGCCATGGGCCTGCTCCATCCAGCGGGCCCAGAGCGCGTCCACCGCGGCGCCGTCACCGAGGTGCTCGCCGAGCGACGCTCGCAGCTGGTCGACGGAGATCTGCTCGAACACATGGTCGCCGACGACTCCGGCCAGCGCCTCGACGACCGCCTCCTCGCCGAACTCCTCGGCCAGCGCGCCGTAGAGGCCGGGGGCCTTGCCGTACACCACCCCGCCGTACTGGGTCGACGAGGCGAACGCATCGGACGGCTGGGCGGCGGGCGCATCCTCCTCGCCGAGCATCCGCATCTGCTCGTAGCCGCCCGCGGTGTTGGCCTCGCAGATCTGGTCGGCGTTCTCGGGCCAGGCCGTCTGGAACACCAGGCAGGCCGAGTACTGCGCCAGCGGCTCGTCCACCGTCGGCGACAGCATGGAGTCGTTGCCGACCATCGCGTGCCACCACTGGTGACCGACCTCGTGCGCGACCGTCCATGCCCTGGTGGAGGCAAGCACGTCGGGATCGAACGCCTCGCCTAAGCCGCCCAGGTCGCCGAGGACGTCGCCCAGCTCGCCCAGCTCGCCCAGCTCGCCCAGGTCACCGAGGTCGCCGAGGCCGGGCAGTCCACCGGCGAAGATGCCCTCCTCGATCCACACCATCCCCGGCCACTCCATGCCGCCGACCCCGCTGCCCAGCGGCGTGGCGACCACCTCCAGCTCGGTCCAGGGGTAGGGCCCGAGCCGGTCGGTGAGCGTCTCCAGGGAGGTCGCCGCCTCGTCCGCGACCTCGTCGAGCACCGTCGTGTCGGCTGCATCACCTCGGCTCACGACCCGGACCGTCGTGGAGCCGACGGGCACCTCGACGGTCTCGGCCCCCTCGACCAGCACCATCCCCAGGTCCCGCAGGCCCACGGCGCCCTCGACGGCGGTGCCGCCGTCCTCGCCCTGGGACACACCGCCCGAGACCAGCGCCCACCCGTCCGGCACGTCGACCTCGGCGCGGATCACCGCGGCGGGGAAGTTGCCGATGTCGCCGAAGCCCTGCGGGGTCGGCTCGACGTCGAGGCCCTCGGGGATCCACACCGGAAACCAGTGGCCCAGGGTCACGACGCCGTCGCTGCGGCCCAGCAGCCCGATGTCCGCCGGCTGGAGGCCTTCGCCCAGCGAACCGAGGTCCGCGAGCGGGTCGTCGGCGGCTAGCTCGGGGACCTCGTAGCTGAACGACGCCGTGATCTCGACCCGGTCGTCATGACCGCTGCCGAGCGGGATCGCGAGCAGCGAGCTGTCGAGCTCGGCGTCTGCCGGTTCGCCGTCCACGGTGACCTCGTCGACCGCCGCCGACGCGTCGACCAGGGCGGGGAAGAAGCGCAGCCTGGCGGTATCCATCGAGCCGACGGGCAGGTCGGCCTGGACCGTGCCCTCCAGCGCGCCGGACGTGGGGTCGACGGCGACGGTGAGTCGATAGGTGGGCGCCTCGTCAGCGAGGTCGCCGACCAGGGCGAGGGCCTCGTCGGTCAGCCCGGCCGCCGAGCCCAGCGGCTCCCCGGCATCCGGGGTGCCCGGGGTGCCCGGTATGCCCGGCGACCCGGTCGGATCGTCGGCAGAGTCGGCAGCGTCATCGTCGTTGCTGCACGCCCCGGCCAGCAGGACAAGGACCGCCAGCACGGCAAGGGGGCCGGCCGCGCCTCGTCGCGGTGCGCTCACCATTCGCAACATCGACGTCCATGGTGGCCGGCTCTGCGGCACTATTCATCGGGGACTTCCCCGAACCCCACGTCGCCTGCCAGCGGGCCTACGTCGCCGAGGCGGGGGTCGGGGGGCGGATGCCCTGCAGCTCGTCGAGGTAGCCGGTGGAGGCCTTGTAGGCCGCATCCATGAGCTCGACGCTGTGGCCGAAGTCGTGGAAGCGCAGCTGAGGCGGGTCGCCGTGGGGCATCAGGTGGACGGTCACGTCGTCGGGGAGGGCATCGAGCGCCGACCGGAAGCGGTGCCGGCGGGCGATCCAGTAGGCCTCCATCGCCGTGTCGAGCGGCCGCTTCGGCTCGGACCAGGTGCGCGACAGCGGGCCGACCTCGAGGACGTAGAGCGTGCGCGCGCCGAGGGCGACCGCCCGGTCGACGGGCACGTCATTGACGATGGCGCCGTCGAGGAAGCGCCGTCCGTCGATCTCGACCGACGGGAACATCGCCGGCATCGCTGCGGACGCCAGGATGGGATCGATCAACGGCCCGCTGTCGAACCACGCCTCGGTGCCCTGGATCACGTCGGTCGCGACGCACTGGAACGGCGTCGGGAGGGCCTCGAAGGTGGTGGCGGTCACCGTGCGCTCGAGCAGCTGGCACAGGCCGTCGTTGGGGTGGATCGCCTCGCCGCGGCGCGCCAGCGCCACCGCGGGCGAGATCCACTGTCGGGGCATGAGCTCCTTGCCTTCGGTCGTGCGCCAGATGTGCTCCATGCGGGCGACGCCCGCGGGCGTGGGGTCCTGGGCGAGCCCGGCCCCGTTGAGCGCGCCGACCGAACAGCCGAGGACGAGGTCGGGCACGATCTCGTCCTCGATGAGGGCGCGGAGCATGCCGACCTGGACGGCGCCGAGGTTGGCGCCACTGGACAGGACGAAGGCCACCGGGTGCCCGTTGCGGCGCTCGCGGCGGCTGCGTTCACGTTGTGTGAGTGAAACCATGTTGCGCCGGATTCTTGTTCGTGGGACTGCCGCGCGCAGGTCGCGTTGCTGGCACTCTCAAGGGACCCGAAGTCACTCGACGAAAGATGGGGGAGGCACCCAGTGGTTGTGCAGTCGGCGACGTTGGCGGTGAACGAGAGGATGGAGGCACGGCGGGCAGCCGGCAAGCCCGTACTGCACCTGGGCTTCGGTGAGGCGGGGCTGCCGGTGCTGCCTGCCGTCGGCCGTGTCCTGGCCGAGGCGGTGCACTGCAACCGCTACGGCGCGGTCGCGGGCTCGGCTGCTGCACGGGCGGCCGCGGCCGGCTACTTCGCCCGCCGTGGCGTGCCTACCGAGCCCGACCAGATCGTCTTCGGCCCCGGCAGCAAGCCGCTGCTGTTCGCGCTGATCTCGGCAACGCCCGGCGACGTGATCCTGCCGCAGCCCTCTTGGGTGAGCTACGCAGCACAGGCGGCGCTGGCAGGCAAGCGGGTTCTGCGGGTGCGGGTGCCCGAGTCGTCGGGTGGCGTCCCCGATCCCGACCAGCTCGCCTACGTCCTGGCCGGCATCAACGGCGACCGCAAGCCGGGCCTGATGGTGCTGACCCTGCCCGACAATCCGACCGGCAGGCTCGCCAGCCGGGCCGAGGTCGACAAGGTCTGCTCCCTGGCTGCCGAGTACGACATCACGGTGGTCTGCGACGAGATCTACCGCGACCTGGTGTTCGCTCCCGAGGGCTTCACCAGCCCGGTCGAGCTCCTGCCCGACGACTGCGTGGTGACCACCGGGCTGTCCAAGAGCATGGCGCTGGGCGGGTGGCGGGTTGGGTTCGCCCGCTTCCCCGACAGCCTCCTGGGGCGCCGGCTGCGCCACGAGGTGGTCGGCGTGGCCAGCGAGATCTGGAGCGGTCTGGCCGAGCCGATGCAGGTGGCGGCGACCTACGTTCTCGGCGAGCCGGCTGAGGTCACGGCGCACGTGCAGGCGTGCCGTCAGCTCCATCGACGGGTGGTGACGGCGGTGGCCGACGAGCTCGTCCAGGCCGGTGCCCGCTGCGCGACCCCACAGAGCGGGTTCTACGTCTACCCCGACTTCGCTCCGTTGCAGCCGCGCCTGGCCCGGGCCGGGGTGAGCTCGGGTGCCGCGCTGGCCGAGCACCTGTTGGAGCGCCACGGGGTCGGCGTGCTCGCCGGCGAGGCCTTCGGCGACGATCCGGACGCGTTGCGTTTCCGGGCGGCGACGAGCCTCCTCTACGGCGCCGACGACGAGCAACGCTGGGCCGCGCTCGGCAGCGACGAGCCGACGTCGCTGCCGTGGATAACGGACGCACTCGCGCAACTCCGCGAGGCCCTCGGTTCGCTCGCGGCGCTCTGACCTCGGCGCGAGCGCCCGCTCGACCGCGCGCCGCGGTCGACCGAGTGGGTCTCTACAATCCGGTGACGAGGCGGCGTCGTCCGTTTACTTGTCGCCCGGACCACGAGCACAACCCGTAGTACCCGGCACGGGGGGAGGTGAGCGGCGTCTATGAGCGTTCAGGCGAACAGGGTCGGGGCCCGCCGGCTGTCCGACGTCACCCGAGGCTTCGTGGCGTTGCTCGGCGTGCTGGTCCTCACGGTCGGCGTGCCGGTGGCGTTGATCGCGTGGGTGGGATGGCCGCTGCCGGCCGAGGTCCCGACCGTCGACCAGGTCACCGATGCTCTACGCGACGCGTACGTGCCCGACGAGTTCCTGATCAAGGCACTGGCTCTGGTGTGCTGGGTGGTCTGGGTCGAGTTGGTGACATCGGTGCTCGTCGAAGCCGTCGCCTACGCGCGCGGTCGCCAGGCCGGCCGCCTGCCGCTGGCCAGCCTCGGCCTCCAACGGGCGGCGGCGCGGCTCGTAGCGACGTCTGCCCTGCTCGGCGCCCTGGTCGCGACCCGGGGCATGCCCGACATGGCCAGCCGGCCACTGCGGCCGCCGGCGGCTGTCACGCTGGTCGTCGACCAGGAGAACGAGCCGGTGGTCGTCGCAGTCGACCCCGACGAGGCCGTCCCGGCATCGCTGCCGGTCTACGAGGTGCAGCGGCGCGACACGCTCTGGGGCATCGCCGAGACCCATCTGGGCGACCCGTTCCGTTGGCCCGAGATCTTCGAGCTCAACCGCGGTCAGGCCCAACCCGACGGGCGGGTGCTGCGCGACCCCGACCTGATCTGCCCCGGCTGGACGTTGCAGCTGCCCGCCGACGCCGTCCTCGTGGCGCCAGCAGCGCCGGAGGCCGAGCCGCCTCCAGAGGCACCGGCCGAGGCCCCGCCGGTGTCTGCCGAGCCCATCCCGACGAGCGCGCCGGGCGACGATGCGGGCGACGGCATGATCCTGGTCGACGAGGCGATAGTGATCGACGACGGCCAGAGCGAGCCACCCGAGGTGGTGGTCGCGTCGCCCGCGCGGGAGGTCGGCGTCGCCGAGCACCGCGACGCGCCGCCCGCCCTGCCGCCGGCCACGGCAGCGCCGGCCAGCGCCGCCGGCATCGAGCTCCCGAGTGTGAACGCAGGGCAGGTGACCGTCCAGCCTGGCGACAACTTCTGGGAGCTCGCCGAGGCCGAGCTGACAAGCGCCTGGGGCCGGGCGCCCACCGATGCCGAGATCGTCGGTTACTGGCAGTCGATGGTCGACAGCAACCGCGGCCAGCTGATGCCGCCGGGCGACCCCGACCTGATCTATCCCGGACAGGTCTTCACGGCGCCGGCACCACCGGCCGACCCGACCGCGCCCGTCGCGCCCACACCACCGCCGCCACCAGCGCCTCCGCCGACCACGCCGGAGCCACCAGCTCCACCGGTGACCGAGGCGCCGAGCGACGCCGGCGCCGACGAGAGGGCCGGCCGTGAGCAGGGCAACGGGACGGACTCCGACGCCGGCGTCACGACGACGGTCGCCGAGCCGCCGCCCACCGTGGTCGACCCGCCGGTGACCGAGCGAGCGTCGAGCGCCGAGCAGGCCGACGACAGCGCGATCTGGCCGGTCGGCCTGATCGGCGGGGGCGTTGCGCTCGCGGGGGTGGTGATCCTGTTGGAACGGCGGCGCCGCGCCCAGCAGCGTCACCGCGGGCGAGGCCGGGTGATCGAGATGCCGCCGCCGCCGATGCGTCACAACGAGCTGCTCCTGCGAGAGGGCGCCGAGGTCGACGCGGCCCGGCTGCTCGACGCGGCCGTCCGGGCTGCGACCGCCGGTTCGGGGGCAGCGGGCATGCCGCCGATCCGATGGGTCGAGGCGACCTCCCAGTCGGTGCTGTTGGTGCTGGCCGCGCCGGCACCGCCACCGCCCGGGTTCACGGCGCTCGCGGCTGACCGCTGGGTCACCCACGCGCGCATCGACAAGCTCGGCGGGCTCGCCGGTCGGGCCGAGATGCCCCTGCCGACGCTGGTCCCCGTGGGCACCACGTCCGAGGGGGCCGAGCTGCTCGTCGAGCTCGAGGCGAGCGGCGTGGTGTCGATCGCCGGTCCGCCCGACGAGGCGCTCGAGGTGCTGCGGGCGATGGCGGTCGCCGCGGCGACCGCCCCCTGGAGCGAGCAGTCGCAGGTGGTGTTGGTCGGCATGGAGGGCGAGCTGCTCGACCTTCCGTGGGTCAACACGCTGCCCGAGCTGAGCGAAGCGCTCACACGGGCCGAGGCCCAGGTCGAGCGCACGACGTCGGCCCTGCGGGCGCTCCGATGCCCGAGCACCAGCCAGGCCCGCGCCGCCGGCGTGAGCCCGGAGAGCTGGGAGCCCCTCCTGGTGGTCAGCGCGATTCGGCCGAGCGACCTCGGTGAGCGGCAACGGCTCGTGGCCCTCGCCGCGCGGCCGCGGGCTTCGGTCGCCGTCGTGGCCCCGGCTGGGCCCAATCCGGTCGGCGCCGGGCTGACGCTGACCGTCAGTGGCAACGGCTGGCTGCGCATCGACGGGGTCGACGTCGAGGTGTGGCCCCATCGGTTGGACGACGCGGACGCCGGCATCCTCATGACGCTGCTCGACGGCGCGGTCCAGCGCGGCGACGTTCCCCGCGAGCAACAGCTGGAAGAGCTCGACGTCCGCCGGCCGCCACCCCCTCCTCCGCCGCTGGTGCCGCCGGCGCCGATCGCCGGGGCGGCGGCGTCCGTCGTCCCGCCGTCGCCGAACGGGTTCGACGAGCCCGCGGGTCAACCGTTCGAGGCGGTCGCAGCAGTGCCTGATCCGGCCGAACGGCCGGCCGCCACCGCGCGCACGCTCGCCGATCTCATGGCCGGGGTCGACGTGCTGGTCCGCGTCCTGGGCGAGGTCGAGGCCGTCCGGCTCATGCCCCATCCGGTGGCCGGCGTCGCCGGACAGCCGAGCGAACAACGGCTGACGCCCACCCGCCAGAAGGGGCTCGAGGCGATCACCTACCTCGCGCTGCGCGAGACGGCGGTCGACCGCGAGGACCTCGAGATCAACCTGTTCCCCGACGGTGCCAACGCCGCGAAGACGGTCTACAACACGGTGAGCGCGGCCCGCATGCTCGTGGGCGAGGAGCTGTTCCCACCCACGCACGGCGGCCGCTACGAGCTGTCCGACCGGGTGGTCACCGACTACGGGCTGTTCTGCGAGTTGGTGGCGCAGGCCGACGAGCTCGACGAGGTCGAGACAGCCGCCGTGCTGCTGACCGAGGCTCTCGGGTTGGTGCGGGGCGAGCCGTTCACCGGTGTCGGCCGGGGCTATGCCTGGGTCGGCCCGCATCGGGGCATGATCGTGGCCCAGGTGGTCGACGCCGCCGAGGAGCTTGCCGAGGTCCGTCTGGCGATGGGCGACTGGCGCGCGGCCGAATGGGCGGCCCGTCGGGGGCTGCGGGCGTTCCCCAGCGACGAGCGCATGTACCGGCTGCTGATGCGGGCCGCACGGGCCGCGGGCAACGTGCCCGGCGTGCAGCGGGTGTTCCGCGAGCTCTGCGAGGTCATCGCCGATCCCGACCTCGGTGTCGAGCCTGAGGACACGCTGCACCCCGAGACCGTGGCGCTGCTCGAAGAGCTGACCGGCATCGTGCCCCGCGACGGCCGCCTGGGCGCCTAGCACCGGGCTGGTCCCGCGATGAGTTTCCCAAGTCAACCTCTAGGACGCGATTTGTTCGGGTTGTTGGCGGATTTTGCGTTCGGCGCCGTGGCGGGTCGGGTCGTAGGGGGTGTTGGTGTGCCAGCAGGCCCAGATGACGCG
>JBOGHK010000143.1:0-16613 GCA_050744325.1 Acidimicrobiales bacterium | reverse complement strand
GGGCGTTGATGACCATGTACGTCGTCACCACCACCACGGTCGGGAAGATGGTCGGGATGGTGATGTGGCGGAAGACGCGCCACTCCGACGCCCCGTCGATCCGCGCCGCCTCGACGATCTCGTCCGGGATGGCCTTGATCGCCGCCGAGAGCACGATCATGGCGAAGCCGGTCTGCATCCAGACCATGATCACCATCAACAGCAGGTTGTTCCATGGTCGTTCGGACAGCCAGGGGACAGGATCCTGGCCCAACCCCGACTTGATCCCGTTGAGGAGCCCGATGTTCGTGCCGAAGCCCTCGGGCCGGAAGCTGTAGATCAGCCGCCAGGTGACCGCTGCGCCGACGAACGAGATGGCCATCGGCAGGAAGATCAACGACTTGGCGAGCGCCTCGCCGCGGATGAGCCGGTCGGCCAGTGTGGCGAACACCAACCCGATGCTGACGGCGACCAGCGGGACCAGGACGATCCACAGCGCCGTGTTCCGGATGGACCGCAGCATGGAGTCGTCGGTGAACACGAAGTCGTAGTTGTCCAAGCCGACGTAGTCCTGGCCGTTCGCGTCCTTGAAGCTGATGAGGAGCGTGTTGATGACCGGATAGACGAGGAAGACAGCCAGGATGACCAGCGCCGGCCCGACGAAGATGTAGGGCCGCACGCCTTCCCGGTAGTGCTCCGGGAACATGTCGATGATGCGGTTCATGCCCCAGTACAGGGCGAAGACGCCGCCGACTCCCACCACCAGCGCCACGCCGACCACGAGGAACCGGTTGGCGTCGGCGTCGCGCAGGAAGTCGAAGGTCGCCCAGAGCGCGGTGAAGGCGAGCGCCGGGATCGCCAATGCGCCGAGCAGGCGCAGGACCGAAACGCCGAGGAAGGGAGCCCGAGTGGGAACCCCGGGCTCGACGATGTCGACCTCAGGCTCCAGGGACGGCTCGCCGATGTCCTCGTCAACCTTCGAACTCATAGGTTGCCCCCTCCCCTCGTGAGGGATTGAGGGAGCGGCCGCACCGGGCGGCCGCTCCCACTACTGCATGGTTACTAGCTGGGCCAGCTCGCCTCGATGTCGTCGAGCACGCCCTCCAGGGAGTCGGGCCCGTTCGACACGTAGTCCATCATGCCGGTCCAGAAGCTACCGCTCCCGACCTCTGCGGGCATCAGGTCGGAGGCGTCGAAGCGCCCCGTCCCCGAGGTCAGTGCCTCGGTCAGTACCACCGAAGCATCAGCCAGGATCTCGTTGCTGTAGCAGTCGGCACCGACGTTGACGTTCGGTGAGATGCGGGACGAAGCCTGGACCCCGCCCATCTCGCACTGCACGTCCTCGGCGATGAACTGCTCGAGGAAGTCGACCACCTCGGGACGGGCGGCGTTCGCCCCGACCACGGTCAGTTCGCCGGCGAACAGCGTGCCTTCCTGGTCGATCGGCGGCAGCGGGAACCAGTCGTAGTCCTCGCCGGCCACGGCGTCTTCGGGGAAGTTCGCGTTGATGAAGCTGGCCTGACGGTGCAGCCAGCAGGACGGCGGGTCCTCGAACATCGGGCCGGGAGCGTCGCCGAACGCGATGTTCGGTGTCGCCTCGGCACCACCGAGGACGTACCCGTCGCCGAACATGACCTCGCCGAAGGTCTCGGCCGCGGTTGCGACGGCCTCGTCGTTGAACGGGATCTCGTGGGAGACCCACTGGTCGTAGACGTCGGGCCCCGCGGTGCGGAGCATGATGTCTTCCATCCAGTCGGTGGCCGGCCATCCGGTCGAGCCTTCGCTGCCGAAGCCGACGCACCACGGCGTGCTGCCGTCGTCCACGATCTGGTCGCTCAGCGCGATCAGGTCGTCCCAGGTCTCGGGCACCTCGTAGCCAGCGTCCGCGAAGTCGTCGGCCGGATACCACACCATGCTCTTGAGGTTTATGTTGGTGGGGATGCCGTAGTGCTCGCCCTGGTACTCGCCGAGCGCGACGAACGATTCGCCGAGCAGGTCGTTCAGCTCCTGGATGTCGAAGCCCAGATCCTCGAGCGAGACGAGGCTGCCTGCGTCGACCAGACCGGGAATGGCGCCGGGCTGCGGCACAGCAGCAAGGTCGAGGGTGCCGGCCTCGGCCCGGATCTGGAACTGCTGCTCGAAGTCGCCGACCGACTCGACCTCGGCCGAATAGTCGGCGTCGGCGTTGATCAGGTCGTCGAAGATGACCTGATACGCGTCGGTCTCCTCGGGCTCACCGGCGCTCATGAGGTTGACGGTGCCGGTGTTCTCGCCGAGATCGGCACCACCCTCCTCTTCTGTTCCACCGCCCTCGTCGGTGCTGGCGTCGTCATCGTCGTCGTCACCACACGCTGCGAGTATCAGCGAGAAGACGACGAACGGCGCTGCTAGTTGCCGTAGTCGCATGCCCTGTCTCCTTTGCACGGTTGCTGTAGACCTGCGTGACGCGGGGTCACGCCACACAGTTGCTGCCGGGTCCACTCATGTGCCCCCGTAGATGCCGGATCCGCTGTCCGGGTCGAAGAAGTGAAGCCGGGTCGTGTCGACGACCAGCTCGGCGGTATCGCCCGGGCGGATGCCGGTCCGCGGGCTCAGCCGGCCCACGACCGTGGAGGTGCCCTCCTCGGCCAGCTGGGTCACCCGATCGAGTGCCTCCTGGCCGACGTCGACCGCCAGTTCCTTGACGTCCTCGGTGACGGCCTGAGGCGCATCGATGGTGAAGTGGACGACCATGTCGGACCCCAGCGCCTCCTCGAGGTCGACGGTGACGCTGATGCGAGCTTCGGTCGGTGCGTCGGCCGCCAGTGACGCGTCCTCCATGTCCTCGGGGCGAAGGCCGAGGACGACGCTGCGGCCGTCGTAGTCCTTGAGGTCGGGCCTCGCCGCGACCACCGAGTCGGGGACCGGCAGCTCGAACGCGCCCACCTTGACCCTCATCGACCCGTCGACCCTGCTCAGGCTGGCCTCGAGGAGGTTCATCGCCGGTGAGCCGATGAAGCCGGCGACGAACACGTTGACCGGATGGTCGTAGAGCGCCTGGGGGGTGTCGACCTGCTGCAACTCGCCCTTGCGCATGACCGCGACCCGATCGCCCATCGTCATGGCCTCGACCTGGTCGTGGGTCACATAGACCGTGGTGACGCCGAGGTCGCGCTGGATCCGGGCGATCTCGGACCGCGTCTGGACCCGCAGCTTGGCGTCGAGGTTCGACAGCGGCTCGTCCATGAGGAACGCCTGGGGGTGGCGGACGATCGCCCGACCCATCGCCACTCGCTGGCGTTGCCCGCCGGACAGCGCCTTCGGCTTGCGCTTCAGCAGCTCGTCGAGACCGAGGATCTTGGCGGCGTCGTTGACCCGCTGCTGGATCTCGCCCCGGGGGACCCTCTGCAGCTTCAGGCCGAAGGCCATGTTGTCGAACACGCTCATGTGCGGATAGAGCGCATAGTTCTGGAACACCATGGCGATGTCGCGTTCCTTGGGCGGAACCTCGTTGACGACGCGTTCGCCGATGCGTAGGGCACCCTTGGAGATGACTTCGAGCCCGGCGACCATGCGCAGAACCGTGGTCTTCCCGCAGCCGGACGGGCCGACCAGGACCATGAACTCGCCGTCGGCGACCCCGAGGTCGAGCTCGCGGACCGCTTCGGTCCCGTCTGGGTAGACCTTCCAGACATCTTCGAGAGCAATCTCAGCCATCTCTACCTCCGTCGAATCGAGGCCCCCCAGCTCGTGGGGTGGGTCGTAACGTTCGCCCCACTGACTTCATCTGTGCAAGCGATAGGGCCATCAGTTTCGCCTCATTCTGCTCGCGGGCGCGGCTGTCGTCTCCCTGAGGATCAGCTCGAGCCGCAACTCGTGCTCGACCGGCGCCAGTGGCCCCGTCTCCAACGCTTCGAGCAGGAGCGATGTAGCCTTCAGCCCGCTCTCGTAGAGCGGCTGGCGAACGGTGGTCAGCCGCGCGTAGCTCGACACCTCGATGTCGTCGAAGCCGACGACCGACAGGTCGTCGGGCACGCGCAGGCCCGCTGCCCGCACGGCTTCGAGGATCCCCATTGCCTGGGCGTCGGACGCCGCGAAGATCGCGGTGGGCGGGTATCGCTGCGCCAGCAGTTCGTCGGTGAGATGGCGGGCGATCGAGCGGACGTGCGGACCATGCCGGATGTACCCCGGCCGGACGTCGACCCCTGCGGTGTCCATGGCCTCGACGAACCCGCGCTCGCGGTCGCTGCTGGACGTGAAGCCGAAGACGTTCTGGGGCTCCTGGCCGATGAAGGCGATGCGCTCGTGGCCCAGAGCCAGAAGGTGGCGTGTGGCCATCCGGCCGCCCTCGACGTCATCGGTGACCACCGCAGGCACGCCCTCGCCGCGGGCGTCGAGCAGCACCACCGGCACGCCGGCGTCGGCCAGGCGGCGGAGGCTGCCATTCGGCGGAGGCAACGACACGACCAGCAGCCCATCGGCGCGATCGCGCCGGGTGAGTGAGGCGAAGTGCTCGTCGCGGTGTGACGGCGACTCCACGTTGAACAGCACCATGTCGTAGGGGCTGCCTTCGAGAGCCGCGACGACGCCACGAAGTCGTTCGACCGCCGACGCGTGGGTGAAGAACGGGACGACGACGCCGAATGTCTGCGACCGACCGCGGGACAGCCCCCGGGCGAGCGGATTGGGCCGGTACTCCAGCCGTTCGATGGCCGCCAAGACGCGGGACCGCGTCGCGATGCTGACGCGGGGGCTGTTGTTCAGGACCCGGGACACGGTGCCGGCGCCGACGCCGGCCGCGGCCGCGACGTCCGCAATCGTGACCATCGGCGTCCCCCTTTCGCCTGTCAGCACTGCCGTCACCGCCGTGGAAGCTAGCATGCGTGGAACCGCTTCCACCTAAGCCACGTGCAAGGTAAGTCAAAGGGAGGCGGCTGTCAATGGAAACGATTCCACGAGTTCGCATCGCGAGGCGATAGTCGTCGGTACTCGATCGCCATCGCCTCGAAGTGACTCCGGCGACCACAATCGCCTCGGCAAGGGCCCGGCGCGGACAACGGTCGGCGCCCGCTGGCGGTCGGTGGGACCCCGGTCGGCGGCAGGACGATGGACCGCGGTCGGTGGACCGCGGCGGGGCCAGCGAGCCCGGCGAACGTCGACGCCACCGACGGTCAGCCGCGGCGGACGAGGGGGTCCGCGGCCGGGGGCGGACAACCGCCCGTTGCTGGTCAGCCGCGGCGGAGGAGTGGGTCCGCGACGAAGCGGCGGAGGAATGCGATCTGCTCGGCGCGGGTGCGACTGGTCGGAACGTCCATGGTCAGCAGGCCGGTGGTGACCACGCACAGCCATTCGGTGGCATCGGTGTCCGTCACACCCGACCGCAGCAGCCCCATCGCCGCCACCCGTTCGAGGAACGGGGCGACCAGCGGGGTTGCGAGCGCCACGAACGCCTGCGGGCCGCCGCCGATGCGGGCGACGGCCCCGGCCGCACCGTGGCGTTCGAGCTCCTGATACCACCACTCGGCCCGTACGGCCTCCACCGTGCGGTGGACGCCCTCGGCGATCCGCTCCGCCGGATCCTCGAAGGCTTGCAACCTGGTGGCCATCCGATCGGCTCGGGCGCGTGCCAGGCGACCCAGCACCTCGCGCACCAGCTCGTCCTTGTCGGCCACGTGGCGGTACAGCGTGGCTCGCGAACAGCCGGCGACCCGCGCCACCTCGTCGACGCGGACGCCGAGTGGGCCGTTGCGCCGCATCACCTCCTCGGTCGCGTCGACCAGCCGCTCACGGAGGTCGGACGCCGACCGCACCCCGGGCCGGCCGACGCCGCCCGCGCCCGCCTTGGGGACCGCGGCACGCGCCGTGCCCACTTTGCCGGCGTCGACGGTGTCGTTCTTCGGGTCGGCCGTGCCGCCCGCGCCCTTCGTCGGGCCCGAGGTCGACGGTGCCGTGCCGCCGATGTCAGCCGTGCCGCCGGCGTCGACGGGATCGTTCTTCGGGTCGGAGGTCGCCGTTGCCGTGTCGATGACGGGATGTTACCTTCGCAGCTGAGACGAAACCGGAAAACGTCTCATCGTTCGGGCGAGACGTCGACGAGGGGGACCACATGCCGACCGAGCGCTACACGGTGATCTCGGCCGACTGCCACGGGGGCGGCAACATCGGCGACTACCGCCCCTATCTCGAGGCCAGCCACCACGCCGACTTCGATGCCTGGCTCGCTGAGTTCGACAATCCCTACGACGACCTCCGCGACACCGGTGCCAGCCGCAACTGGGACCACGACCGCCGCCTCGCCGAGCTCGAGGCCGACGGCGTCGTCGCCGAGGTGATCTTCCCCAACACCGTGCCGCCGTTCTTCCCACAGCCCTCGCTGCTCAACCAGCCCCCACCCCAGACCGCGGGCGACCTCGACCGGCGCTGGGCGGGCCTGCACGCGCACAACCGCTGGCTGGCCGACTTCTGCGCCGCGGCCCCCGGACGCCGAGCGGGGATCGCCCAGATCCTGTTGCACGACGTCGACCGCGCCGTCGAGGAGGTCCGCTGGGCCCGGGACCACGGGCTCGCCGGCGGGGTCCTCCTGCCGGGCGCGCCGCCCGGGTCGGGCCTCGCCCCGCTCTACGCGCCGGACTACGAGCCGCTCTGGACGGTGTGCGAGGAGCTCGGCATGCCCGTCAACCACCACAGCGGCAGCGCCACCCCCGACTACGGGCCCTACCCCGCGGCGCAGGTGATGTTCCTGGTCGAGGTGACCTGGTGGGCACACCGCACGCTGTGGCACCTGATCTACTCGGGTGTGCTGGAACGCCATCCGGACCTGCAGGTGGTGTTCACCGAGCAGGGCACGGCGTGGATCCCCGAGCAGCTCCGCACCCTCGACTACTACTACCTGCGCATGGGGCGGGCCGCCGCGGCCGGCTCGCAAGAGGCGATCTATGGCGCCGAGGTGATGGCCCAGCTGAGCCTGAAGCCCAGCGAGTACTGGGCGCGCCAATGCCACCTGGGGTCCAGCTTCATCCGACAACAAGAGGTTCCGCTGCGCGACCAGGTCGGCGTGGACAAGATCATGTGGGGCAGCGACTTCCCGCATCGTGAAGGCTGCTGGCCCTACAGCCTGCAACACCTCCGGGTGGCGTTCGCCGGCGTCGACCCGGCCGAGGTCCAGGCCATGGTGGGCGGCAACGCGGCCGCGGTCTACGGCTTCGACCTCGACCAGCTCGCGCCGGTCGCGGCCCGCGTCGGCCCGCTGGTCGACGAGGTCGCGCGGCCACTACCGGTCGACGAGATCCCCCACGAGGCGCTGCGCTGCCCGGCCTTCGCCGCGGCAGCTGCCGCGGGCACTGGTGAAAGGAACTGAACGATGGCCACGCGCATCCGCTACGCGGCCCGCACACCCGACGAGCTGACCAACCGCGAGGTGCAGGCCACCTCGGTCGGCGCCTGGTCGACATCGCTGACGGCCAGCTACGAGACCGACCCCGATGTCGTCGCCGCCGTGTTGCCACCACCGCTCGAGCCCACCGGCGAACCACTGGTCCGGGTCTCGATCGCTCGTGTCGACCTCGGACGAGGGCTGCCACCGTTCGGGGCCGGCACCGTCGCCGTGCAGGCGCGCCACGACGGCGCGGTCGGCAACTATCCGCTGGTCATGCCGATGACCACCGAGCAGTCGGTGATCGGTGGCCGCGAGACCTTCGGCGAGCCCAAGAAGCTGGCCCAGGTCACGCTGGACCGCGACGGCCGCCAGGTGACCGGCCGGGTGACGCGGCTGGGCGTGACGTTCGTCGAGCTCAGCGGCATCATGGTCGAGGACCTGGACGTTCCCGACGACCGTGACCGGGTGGACTTCTACTTCAAGTTCCTCCCCGCCCCCGACGGCAAGGGCTTCGATGCCGAGCCGTCGCTGGTCTACTGCCACCGCCACGAGACCTACCGGTCACTAGCCCGGGTCGACGGCCAGGTGACGCTCACCGAGTCGCGTTTCGACCCGGTGGCCGACCTCCCGGTGCGACGGCTGGTGGAGATGACGCTGTCCGAGCGGCGCGCCGTGCAGCGGGGCGAGGTCGTGACCCGGGTCCCCGGCGAGTGGCTGGCGCCGTTCGTCCACCAGCGCTATGACGACCTGTCGCCCGTCGGCGAGGACTGATGGGGACCCGGAGAGTCCGGCGCGGGCGTCCCGGCGGCACTCCCACCCCATGGCGAGAATCGGCGCAACACGCGCTCCGCGGGGCTCTCTCGTCATGGATGAGTCGGGTTGTTCGGTGGAGGGAGGGCTCGTGAAGGAGTTGGCCGGGCGGGTGGCGGTGGTCACCGGGGGTGCCAGCGGCATCGGGCGGGCCATGGGCGAGCGCTTCGCCGCCGAAGGGATGCGGGTGATGCTCGCCGACGTGGAGGAGCCCGCATTGTCGGCCACGGCGGCCGAGCTGCGGGACCAGGGCTACGACGTCGAGGGCGTGGTCACCGACGTCGCCGACTGGGCGTCGGTCGTGAGCCTGCGCGATACCGTCCTGCGGAGACACGGAGCGGTCCACGTGCTGTGCAACAACGCGGGCGTCGGTGCCGGCGCGAACGGCGCCCTGTGGGAGCACGAGCTGAACGACTGGCGTTGGGCCATGGGCGTCAACGTGTGGGGCGTGATCCACGGCATCCGGGCCTTCGTCCCGGCGATGGTGGCGGAGACCGACGAAGGCCACGTGGTCAACACCTCCTCGGGCAACGGCGGCATCGCTCCCCTGGCGGGGACGCCGATCTACGCGCTGACCAAGGCTGGGGTCGTGACGTTGACCGAGTGCCTGTACGCCCAGCTCCAGGCCGCTTGCGGCGGCCGGATCGGGACGTCGGTGCTGTTCCCCGGGCCCCACATGCTGCGCACCGGGCTGTTCAGCTCGTGGCGCAACCGGCCGGCCGGCCTGGCCAGCGCGACCGCCAGGCAGGGCAGCGTCGAGGCCTTCGAGAAGCGGATGGCCGAGGCCGGCGTCGAGATCACCTACACCGCGGTCGAAGAGGTCGCGGACCTGGTGGTCGAGGCGATCCGCAGCGACACCTTCTGGATCCTGCCCCCGGGCGGGCGCTCCGACCAGCAGATCGAGGCGCGGGCTGAATCGATGCTGGCCCGCACCAACCCCACCTACATCAGTGATGTCACCGGCTGACCAGAAGCGACGAGGAGAGTCGAACGTGAGCAACGACAACTACCTGGTCATCTCGTCGGACTGCCACGCCGGCCTGCCCAACGCCGAATACCGCGAGTGGCTCGACCCCGAGTATCGCGAGACCTTCGACCAGCACCTAGCGGAGCGGGCCCGGATGATCGAGCTGGCCCAGCGCGGGATGCTCAACCAGGCCTTCGCCGCCGAGTGGGAGGAGGAGAACGCCGAGGGCCTACGGGGTGGCTGGGACGCGACCCGGCGAGACAAGGAGCTCGACGCCGACGGAGTGGCGGCCGAGGTCGTCTTCCCCGACGCCGATGCGGTGAGCGCCGGGGCCAGCGCACCGTTCGGTGCGGGCCTGGCAGCCGCCGGCGACACCGACACCGCCCTGTTGCTCGCCGGTGCCCGAGCCCACAACCGCTGGCTGGCCGAGCTGTGCGCGACCAGTCCCGAGCGGAGGGCCGGAGTCGCGATCGTTCCGACCTTCGACGTCGACGCGGCGGTCGCCGAGGTGGCCCGGGCCCGGGAGTCGGGTCTGCGCGGCGGGGTGCTGATCCCCTCGATGTGGGCGCCCTACCCGCCGTACCACGACCCGACCTACGACCCGTTCTGGGCCGTCTGCCAGGACCTCGGGATGACGGTGCACGTGCACTCGGGCGCGGCTGACAAGGCGTCGTACGGCGCGCATGTCGGCATCTACACCACCGAGGTCCGCTGGTGGTCGTCGCGGCCGCTGTGGTTCCTCATCTGGTCCGGGGTCTTCGAGAGGTTCCCCGATCTGCGGTTCGTGGTCACCGAATGCGGCGCGTTCTGGGCGGCGGACCTGCTGTGGACCATGGACACCGTGTACGACCGCGAGCACGGCTCCCGAAAGCTCGGCGACGCCCTGACGGCCCAACTCACGCGACGGCCGAGCGAAACCTTCGACACCAACTGCGGGATCGGCGCGTCGAACACCCGGAGGCGCGAGCTGGCGCGGCGCTACGAGATCGGCGTCGGCAACCTGATGTGGGGCAACGACTTCCCCCACCCCGAAGGCACCTGGCCGCACACCCGCGAGTGGCTGCGGTCGGCGTTCCACGACATCCCGGTCGAGGAGACCCGCACCATCCTGGGCGGGAATGCCGTGGAGATGTACGGGTTCGACGCCGAGGCCCTGGCGCCGCTCGCGTCACGAATCGGCCCGACTCCAGCCGACCTGGGACAGATCGGCGACGACCTCGACAAGTGGACGTCGCTCGCCGAAGCCGGCCGCCCGTGGCTCACCGGCGTCGAGGCGCTGCCGGCGGTTGTCGTCGGCCCGGAGGTCGACTGACGATGACCGGCGAAGGAGTCCCTTCCGGCACTCGAGAGTCGCAGGCACCGCAACGACCGAACGCCGGAGTGCACCCCGCTCATACCGCCGCTCGAACGCCGAGCCCGGGACCATCCAACGCCGGAACCGGTGCGGTCGCCTTCGACCCCTTCGAGCCCGGCTTCACGGCCTGGCCATACGACCAGTACGCCCGGTTGCGCGACCACGAGCCGGTCCACTGGTCGGAGGTCCTCGAAGGCTGGGTGCTGACCCGGCACGAGGACGCGACCGCTCTGCTGCGCGATCCACACATCAGTGTCGAGCTCGACCACGCGTCGCCGACCGGCCTGGTCGAGCTGTACCGCGAGCGCATGCGGCGCACCGAGCGGCGCAGCAGCACGCTGGTGCTGCTCGACGACCCCGACCACAACCGTCTGCGCCGCCTGTTGCAGCGGCCGTTCGGCCCCCGGCCGGTCGAGCGGCTGCGGGCCATGGTCACCGGGCGGGTCGACGCGGCGATGGCGATGCTGGTGGAGCGGCGCGAGATGGACGTGATCGGCGACTTCGCCTATCCCCTGCCGGTCGGCGTGTTCTGCGAGATGTTCGGCATCCCGGACGAGGCGTCGCCACACTTCCGAGCCTGGACGGCAGCGGTCGCACGCACACTCGACCCGGTGATCGACGACGCCGAGCACGCGCGGTGCATCGCCCTCATGGACGACATGTACTCCTACCTGGACGGCCAGGTGGAGGTGAAGCGACGAGCCCCGGGCGACGACGTGATGACCGAGCTGGTCCAGGCCGAGGACGACGGCGACCGCCTGACCCGTGACGAGCTGGTGGGCCAGCTGGTGACCTTGTACGTCGCGGGCCACGAGCCGACCACGGCGCTGATCGGCAACGGCCTGCTGGCGCTCCTGCGCCAGCCCGAGCAGCTGGCGCTGCTGCGCGCCCGGCCCGAGCTGATCGGCAATGCGGTCCACGAGCTGCTGCGATTCGACGGGCCCAACCAGTTCGTGCGGCGCATCGCGGTCCGGCCCACGCTGGTCGGCGACCGGGAGGTCGCTCCCGGCGACGTGATCTACGTGGGCATCGGTGCCGCGAACCACGACCCGGGACGCTGGGACGACGCCGAGCGCGTCCACGTCGACCGCCCGGATGCCCCGCACCACCTGCAGTTCGGATGGGGCGTGCACAGCTGCCTCGGATCCCACCTGGCGCGGCTCCAGGCCGAGATCGCGCTCGGTGCCCTGGTCACGCGGCTCGACGACGTCGAGCTGGCTGGCGACCCGGTCTGGAGCGAGCGGATGGTGCTGCGCGGCCTCCAGGCTCTGCCGATCACCTACCGCCGGGCTGGTTGAAGCCAGATCACCTCGCTGGTCGGCATCTCCTTGTCTGGCCGAGCCTCGAGCATCGCATGCGCGGGGATCTCGCTCTGCATGTCACGCCTTGAGCAGTTGAAGCTCGGCGGGACTCAGGCCTGACGACTCGTCCAGGCGGCCCGTCACGCCTTCCATCAGATCGTGCTCGCCGACGGTGACCTTGAGGTTCTCGCTGCGGACCCGCCACCGGCCGCCGCCCACCGGCTCGACCACCACGTCGGGCTTGGCCTCGACCAGGGCGAAGCGCGAGAACGCCACGCGCCAGGCCCAGCGGAGCTGGTCCTCGTCGTCGGCCACCGGCACGAAGACGTCGTCGGCATGGGTCGCGAGCTCGGACGCTACGTGGAACGCCTGCCAGCGGCACGGGTACTCACCCACGCTGGTGTCGATCATCCCGTCGCCCCGTTGCCGAAAGCCCTGACGGGTCTCCAGGTTCGCCGCCCGCCACATCGACAGCAGCTCCTTCGGCGTGTAGTCGGCAAGCTGCTCGATCCCGATCCGGTTCGCGGAGTCGAGATCGGTGGCCCCACGCGCTGCCAGGTTGGTGAGGAGCTCCCGGACCCGGCCATCCAGGCACGCGTGGTGGTAGGCCTCCGACGCGGCCAGGTGGGCTAACAGGTCACGGGTCGACCACCCGGGACAACGCGAGTGCCGCACCCACTCCGTTGCCGGCAAGGTCGAGAAGAAGGCGTCTAGGCGGACCGCCTCGCGATCAAGAGCGTCGAACGGATCGAAACCATCCAACGCCGAATCGTCCGTCATACCGGACGATTCTTCTTGATCGGAGGGGAATTTGCCCTGGTTCTAGCGTTTCGACGCCAGACCGCAAGGTTGGGTCGGACGGCTCCGCCGGGTGCGCGGCGCGGCCCCCGGTCTCATCGACCGGGGGCCGCGTGCCGCGCTCTGGTTACCGCAAGTCGCTCACTCAGTTCCGTTGTCGGCCACTGAACCCTCGCCGCGCTCGGCGGACGGCAGACCGACCACCGCGGCGAGGTCGCGCGCCTGTTCGGGCGGGAGCTCGCCTTCCTCGGAGGCCTCGTAGGCCCCGGTGAGCCACTCGGCCAGACCCTGCTCCTCGCGCTCCGACGACCAGTAGGCCATCGGTTGGTACTCGGGCGCCTGGGTGCCGATGTCGCGGTAGTTCTCCATGCCGGTCCCCGCGGGGATCAGCTTGCCGATGATGATGTTCTCCTTGAGCCCGTTGAGCCCGTCGGACTTGGACTCGATGGCCGCCTCGGTGAGCACCCGGGTCGTCTCCTGGAAGGACGCTGCCGACAGCCACGACTCGGTGGCCAGCGACGCCTTGGTGATGCCCATCATCACCGGACGCCCTTCGGCCGGCACCTTGGATTCCTGCACCAGCCGCTTGTTCTCGTCGGTGTAGGCCTTCGAGTCGGCGGTCTCACCAGGCAGGAACCGGCTATCACCAGGCTCCTGCACGACGACCCGCCGGGTCATCTGCCGGACGATCAGCTCGATGTGCTTGTCGTGGATCGACACACCCTGGTCGCGGTAGACGCCCTGGACCTCGATCACCAGGTACTGCTGGGTCTCGCGGACACCCTTGATCTCCAGCAGCTCCTTGGGGTCGCGGGGACCGTTGACGATCGGGTCGCCAGCCTGGATCTCCTGGCCGTCGACGACCTCGAGCCGGGCCAGCGACGGCACCGTGTAGGAATGCTCGGTCTCGTCGTCGGCCACCACGGTGATCACCCGACCGCGTCCCTCGTCCTCGGCGATCCGCACCACACCGGAGATGTGCGACAGGGTCGCCTTGCCCTTCGGCGAACGAGCCTCGAACAGCTCGACGACGCGGGGCAGACCGCCGGCGATGTCGGACCCGGCGATGCCACCGGTGTGGAACGTCCGCATGGTGAGCTGGGTGCCCGGCTCGCCGATCGACTGGGCCGCGATCACGCCGACCGCCTCGCCCAGCTCGATGGTCTTGCCGGTGGCCAGCGAGCGGCCGTAGCACTTGGCGCACACGCCGAAGTCGGCCTGGCAGGTCAGCACCGACCGGACCCGGACCCGCTCGACCTTGGGGTCGTCGCGCAGCGCCGCCATCTCCTCGTCACCGATCTCGGTTCCGGCTTCGATGGTCTGGCTCGCGAACTCGGGATGCGGGTTCTCGGGCGACAGCTCGACGTCGACCGCGAGCGTCCGGCCGAACAGCCGGGTCTCGAGGTAGCTGCGACGGCTGGGCAGGTCAGCGCCCACGTTCTCGATCCACAGGCCGCGGGTTCCGGGCTCACCCTCCTTGAGGCAGTCCAGCTCGCGGACGATCAGCTCCTGGGCCACGTCGACCAGGCGACGGGTCAGGTAGCCCGAGTCGGCCGTCCGTAGGGCGGTGTCGACGAGGCCCTTGCGGGCGCCTGGAGTAGCGATGAAGTACTCCAGCATCGACAGGCCCTCACGGAAGTTCGACTTGATCGGACGAGGGATCATGTCGCCGCGAGGGTTGGCCACCAGACCGCGCATGCCCGCGATCTGCCGCACCTGCATCATGTTCCCGCGAGCACCCGAGCCGACCATCATGTCGATCGGGTTGAACTGCTCGGCCTGGAGACCCTTCTCCATCGCCGCCTTCACCTCGTCGGTGGCGTTGGTCCAGATCTCGACTTCCTTCTGACGGCGCTCGCCGTCGGTGATGATCCCCTTGCGGAACTGGCTCTCGACCTTCTCGGCTTCCTTCTCGTAGCGCTCGAGGATGGCCTTCTTGTCGCCGGGCGTCCTGACGTCCTCCACGGAGATCGTCAGGCCAGACCGGGCGGCGTACTGGAAGCACAGGTCCTTGAGCTGGTCGAGGCTGCGTTGGACGATGGCCTTGGGGTAGTCGTTGGCCAGCTTGTCGACGACCTCGCCCATGTTCCGCTTCTTGACCGGCTCGTCGACGAAGCCGAAGCCGAGCGGCAGCGCCCGGTTGAAGATGAAGCGCCCGACGGTGCTCTCGCGGAAGATCGGCTTGGGGGCGTCGAGGTCGGCAGCGTCGCGCAAACCGGCGTCGACCTCCTCGCGCACCTCCTTGCGGGACAACCGCAGCTTGACCATCGCGTGCAGGTGGACCCGGCCGGCGTCCAGCGCGCGCTCCATCTGCGAGCGGTTGCCGTACACCGAGCCCTCGCCGGGAGCTCCCGGGACGTGGGCGGTCAGGTAGAAGGCCCCGATCACCATGTCCTGGGTGGGGGTCACCAGTGGCCGGCCGTGGGCCGGGCTGAGCACGTTGTTGGCCGACAGCATCAGCACCCGGCTCTCGGCCTGGGCCTCGGCGGACAGCGGCAGGTGGACCGCCATCTGGTCGCCGTCGAAGTCGGCGTTGAACGCGGTGCACACCAGCGGGTGGATCTGGATGGCCTTGCCCTCGACGAGCACCGGCTCGAACGCCTGGATGCCGAGGCGGTGCAGTGTGGGCGCACGGTTCAGGAGCACCGGGTGCTCCTTGATGACCTCTTCGAGCACGTCCCACACCTGGGGACGGCGGCGCTCGACCATGCGCTTGGCCGACTTGATGTTCTGCGCCAGCTCGCGGTCGACGAGCGCCTTCATCACGAACGGCTTGAACAGCTCGAGGGCCATGAGCTTGGGCAGGCCGCACTGGTGCAGCTTGAGGGTGGGGCCGACCACGATGACCGAGCGTCCCGAGTAGTCGACGCGCTTGCCCAGCAGGTTCTGGCGGAAGCGGCCCTGCTTGCCCTTGAGCATGTCGGACAGCGACTTGAGCGGGCGGTTGCCCGGGCCGGTGACCGGTCTCCCCCTCCTACCGTTGTCGAACAGGGCGTCGACGGCCTCCTGCAGCATGCGCTTCTCGTTGTTGACGATGATCTCGGGGGCGCCGAGGTCGAGCAGCCGCTTCAGGCGGTTGTTGCGGTTGATGACCCGGCGGTAGAGATCGTTGAGGTCGGACGTGGCGAACCGGCCACCGTCGAGCTGCACCATCGGCCGCAGTTCGGGCGGGATGACTGGCACGACGTCGAGGATCATCGCCCGCGGGTCGTTGACGCGCTTGTCGTGGTCGTCGCGACGGTTGAAGGCCGAGACGATCTTGAGCCGCTTGATGGCCTTCTGCTTGCGCTGGGCCGACAGCGGACGCCCACCGGTGGTGGGGTCGATCTGGTCCTTGAGCTTGACCTCTTCGTCGTCGAGGTCGATGCGATTGATGAGCTGCTTGAGGGCGTCGGCGCCCATCCCGCCGTCGAAGTAGTCGCCGTAGCGGTCCCTGAGCTCGCGCCACAGCATCTCGTCTTCGATGATCTTGCGCGGGTGCAGGTCCCGGAACTCGTCGAAGCTGCGCTGCACGAGGTCGAGCTCCTCGTCATAGCGCTCACGGATGGCGGTCAGGTCCTTGTCGACGGCCTTCTGGCGGCTGCGGATGTCGGACTCCTTGGCGCCCTCGGCCTCGAGCGCGGCGACCTCGTTCTCGAGCTCCTCCATGCGCTTGGCCAGCTCGAGCTCGCGCTCGCGCACGATCTCGTCCTTCTCGGCGTTCAGCTCGTTCTCGAGGTTGGGCAAGTCCTCGTGACGCTTGTCGACATCGACCCAGGTGACCAGGTTCGCGGCGAAGTAGATGACCTTCTCGAGCTGCTTGGCCTTGAGCTCTTCACGGACGTCGGTGCCCGAGAGCAGGTACGCCAGCCACGACCGAGTGCCGCGCAGGTACCAGATGTGGACGACCGGGGCGGCCAGCTCGATGTGGCCCATGCGCTCGCGGCGCACCTTGGAGCGCGTCACCTCGACGCCACAGCGCTCGCAGATGATGCCCTTGAAGCGCACGCGCTTGTACTTGCCGCAGTAGCACTCCCAGTCCTTGGTGGGACCGAAGATCTTCTCGCAGAA
>JBOGHK010000142.1:0-32624 GCA_050744325.1 Acidimicrobiales bacterium | reverse complement strand
GCTCTGGGCCGAGCGCCTGGCCGCGCGGCGCACGGTCGTCGCAGCACGCGAGGCTGCCGCCCGCACGGCCCGCGCCGCGCAGGCCGCACCCCCGCCGCGCTGGTGGCGTCTGGCCGGTGCCGTCGGCCGAGCGGTCAACCCCCGGAGCTAGCGCTGCGCCGGACGCGCTCGACGATCGTTCGCAGCCGGCCTTCGAATGCATCGATCGAGAACTCGCGGGCCCGGGTCTCGGCTGCTGCGGACATCTCGGCCAACCGGGCCTCGTCGCCGATGAGCGACTCGGACAACGAGGTCAGCTCGTCGAGCGTGTGGAAGTGGTAGCCGTCCACGCCATGACGCACGGTCTCGAGTTGACCCGCGCGACCGATGACCACGGGCACGGCGCCCGCCGACATCGCCTCGACGGTGGTGATGCCGAAGTGCTCGAGACGCCCGGGGTGGCGCTGAGGGTTCTCGCCGAAGCCCGACGCGTGCCAGTAGATGCTGGCTCGGCCGTACAGGCCATCCTTCTCCTCACCGCTGGCGTTGGGGTGGAGCTCGACCGGGTAGCCCTCCGCCGCTCGGCGAACCTGGTCGAAGTAGCCGTCGCCCACAGCGACGCAGCCACCGAGCAGGTGCAGGGTCCATCCGGTGACGCCACGGTCGCACAGGTCGCGGAACGCCCTGACCATCTCCAACTGCTTCTTGGAATGGCCGAGGTCGGCGTCGAAGAACCGGCCGACGTTGAGGATGATCGGCGCCTTGTCGCGGCGTGGGTGCATCGAGACCGGGGGGTAGAGCACCTCGGTATCGCACTCCCACCAGCGCTTCACCCACTCCCGGGTGAACTCGGAGTTTGCGACCAGAGCCCCGTAGGAGTTCGTCCAGCGAGCCGAGCTCGGGGCGCCGATCGCCAGCGGCAGATGGCGCATCACCGGCTCGAACGGCCCCGACCCGACGCGGACGCTCTTGAGGCACACGCCCAGGCGGCGTCGGTCGCTGCCCCCCATGACCTCGGCCGGCACGAACGTGTCCGAGACGACCTTGACCTCGACCGGCACGTCGCGGTCGGGGCTCTCGACGACGAAGGTCACCGATGCGCCGCGCCGGGCCTGCAGCCGTGACGGCGGCCGCTCGAGGACGACCTCGGCAGCTGGCCGACCGTCCACCTCGACGCGGACGGGGGTGGGGCCGAGCTCGGGCGGCCGCTGGTGGGTGAAGGTCAGCGTCACCGACACCGGGCGACCGGGCCGCGTGACGAAGTGCAGCACACCGGCGCCGCTGGTCCACCCGAGGCTGCGCGACCCGGGATCCCGGTGGTGGAAGCCGTCGCCCCAGTCCATCTCGACAGGCACCAGCGCGTGGACCAGTCGGTCCGAGCGCCGGTGCAGGAACCGACGCACAGGGCCGCGGTGGCCGTCCAGCGTCGACGGGAAGTGCACGACGTAGAGGCTGTTGTCGGTACCCGCCCGGTCGTTGCTCATGTAGGAGACGTTGACGAACAGGTCGTACTCCGCGCTGGTCCGGGTCACGGCCCCTGGCACGTCGTCGACCAAGCGGACGTTGACCTTGGCCAGGTCCAGGTGGAGCCGCTCGGCCAGCCAGTCGACGTCGACCGGGTCGTGGGTGAGAATGTCGAGCGGGCCGTCTCCCGACAGCACCTGCGCGATCACGCCTCCGTACTTCTCGGCGCCTCCCCCGGTGGACCAGTATCGGTTGTAGACAGCCGTCCTCACCGCAGGAGTTCCTTCCGGTTCGCCGTTGCGCCTAGAGCTCACGAAGCGCCCAGCGTAAATCGCCCGGCACCCCAGCCTCGCGCCGCATCTGACGTTCGCGTGACCGCAGGACCACTGCCGGCGGACTGTTCGGCCCATGACGCAAGGGTCACTACAGTCTCGCCGTGGCCTTTCGCCCTCAGTTGGCACGCGAGTTGCCGACCGAGCTGCTGTGGAACCTGACCTTGCGCGAGATGCGCAGCAAGTTCAAGCGCTCCACCCTCGGTTGGCTGTGGTCGGTCATCAACCCCCTCGCGAACATCGCGATCTACACCGTGGTCTTCGGCGAGTTCTTCAGGGTCGTACCGCCGGTCGGCGACCCCAGCGGCCTCCACATGTTCGGCTTCTACCTGGTGTGCGGCCTTCTGCCGTGGACGTTCGTGACCAACTCACTCACCGGTGCGGTCAGCTCGATCGTCGGCAACGAGGGCCTGATCAAGAAGGTCTACTTCCCGCGTTCGGTCCTGCCCACGGCCACCACGTTGTCGTGGCTGGCCAGTTTCGGTGTCGAGCTCATCGTGTTGGGGGTGGCGCTGACGATCGTCGGGAACATGGTGGTGATCTGGGTCCCGGCGGTCCTGTTGCTGATGGTCCTGCAGACCGCCTTCGTCCTGGGTCTCGGGCTGTTCTTATCCGCGGCGAACGCGTACTTCCGCGACATCCAGCACTTCCTGGCGATCGCGCTGAACATCTGGTTCTACGCGACGCCGATCATCTATCCGCCGAACATGGAGGGCATCCCTGCGTGGGTGCGGCGCCTCCAGTCCTTCAATCCGATGACCCAGTTCGTCGAGGCCTATCGCGACGTCCTTTACGACCTACGCTGGCCGTCGGCAGGAACGTGGCTGGCAGTGGTCGCCATCTCCGTGATCAGCCTGGTGGTCGGGACGATCAGCTTCCGGCGCCTGGAACCCCGCCTGGCGGAGGAACTGTAAGTGGCCGAATCGGCGATCGAGGTTGAAGACGTCGCAAAGCGCTTCCGGTTGATCCACGAGCGCAACTCGACGCTGAAGGCGACCATCTTCAACGGGTTCCGGCGCACCGTCCACGAGGACTTCTGGGCTCTCAAAGGCGTCTCGTTCGACATCGCGTCCGGCTCGACCTACGGGCTCATCGGCCACAACGGGTCCGGCAAGAGCACCCTTCTCAAGTGCATGGCACGGATCTACCGGCCGGACCGGGGCCAGATCGCCATGCGTGGAAAGGTCTCGGCCCTGCTCGAGCTCGGCGCCGGCTTCCATCCCGAGCTGTCGGGACGCGAGAACGTCTACCTGAACGGCAGCATCCTCGGCCTGTCCAAGCGCGACATCGACGCACGGTTCGACGACATCGTGGGCTTCGCCGGCCTCGAGGAGTTCATCGACACGCCAGTGAAGAACTACTCATCGGGCATGTTCGTCCGGCTGGGCTTCTCGGTGGCCATCACCGTCGAGCCCGACATCCTGTTGGTCGACGAGATCCTGGCCGTCGGCGACGAGAGCTTCCAGCAGCGCTGCCTCGAGAAGTTCGCCGAGCTGCGCCGCGGCGGGCGCACGATCGTGATCGTCACCCACTCGCTCGACTCGGTGCGCAACATGTGCGAGCGGGCGGCGTGGCTCGACCACGGTTCGCTGGTGAAAGAGGGCGACGCCTACGAGGTCACCTCCGCCTACCTGGCCTCCGTGCACGACGATCGCCGGGCCAGCGACCTGGCGGCGGGTGCTGCTGCCGCCGACGTGCAGGACGACGGCGGCTGGCGCATCTGCCAGCTTCAGCTCATCGTCGACGGCCGCGACGTCGACGTCGCCGCCAGTGACGGCGAGCTGACCTTCCGCGTCGAGATCGAGGCGGCGGCAGACGACGACGTCGCGCTCGCCATCGACGTCCACCGCACCGACGGGGTACACGCCGCAGCGCCGGTCCATCGGTTCGCCACCAAGCGAGCTGGCCGACACGTCGTCGAGTACCGTGTCCCGCGTTTGGCACTGGCCGGTGGGACCTATGACATCTCGGTCCGACTGCTGGACCCACACATCCAGCACGTGTACGCCGAGCAGCAGCGCGCGGCGCGGCTCGACGTGCGATCGGACCACCATGTCGGGCTGGGCGGGCTGGTCGCGCTGGGTGGAAGTTGGAACGTGACGTGACAGTGCGGAGCCATGACAGCGACTGACCTCGACCAACCGACACCCCGGCCTGAGGCGCCCTCGTCGATCGCGACCGATGCCGCGGCGGAGGCCGAGCGACGGCCTACCCCGAATTCCCGAGCGACGCTGACGGTTGGCGAAGCCGCTGGCATCGGGGCCGTTCTGCTGGTGGCCTCGATCGGAGCGGTCTCGCTGTTGCTCGCGCAGCTCGGGCAGCACGACGGGTGGCTGGCCCTACTGCTTGGGACCGTTCTCACGGCCACCCTCGCGTTCGTCGGGCTCATTCTCGGTGGTCGGGTCTCGTTGCAGTTCGACAAGGTCGAGCTGGGCCTGCTCGCGGCGACATTGGTGGCCGCCGGAGTCGCCTTCCTACCAGGCTTCCCCTACGCGTACGCCGACAAGGACCCAGGCGTGTACGTCACGCACGCGTTCGCGATCGCCCGTGGCGGCGACGTCGCGGTTCCCGACGAGATCGAACAGCACGGCCTGGACGAGTCGACGGGCTCGCGCACGAGCTTCCCCGGCGCCTGGCCCGCCTACCGTGACGACGACGCCACCACCTCGCAGTTCTATCACTACATCTCGGCGCTGATGGCGACAGCGGACGACATCGGCGGGCCGAGGGCGTTGTTCAACCTCACGCCGGTGCTCGCCATGCTGTCGGTCGTCCTCATCGTGTTGGCTGCACGACGAGCGGCAGGGACATCGGTCGCTGCCATCACGGCGCTCCTGCTGGTCTCGTCGATGATCCAGGTCTGGCAGGCGAAGTATCCGTCATCGGAGATGCCAGCACAGCTCATCCTGTCCGGTGTGCTGCTCGCTGCCGTGCTGGCGATGGACCGCAGATGGGCAGGCGGAGGCTTCATCGCCGGCCTCCTGTTGGGAGTGGGTTTCCTCACTCGCCCCGACGGGTTCCTCTACATCCTGCTCGCCGCCGCCGTCGCGGCCTTGGTGATCGCGGTCGGCCACGCCGATCGCAGACTGGTGGCTCTCGGCATCGGCCTGGGCATAACGCTGCCGGGCGCACTGTGGAACGCCTACCAGCTCCGCCGCAGCTACTCCGAGATCAACAGCGTGCCCGGACCGATCCTGTTGCTCGCCGCGTGCATCGCTCTCATCGCCGGTGGATTCGCCGTCCGGGCGGTTCAGCGACGGCGACGCTTCGACCTGCTCGCGCTGGCAGCTCGGAGACACCAGCTGATCGGCGCTGCCGCCGCCGCCCTGTTCGGGCTGGTGCTGCTGGTGTTGTGGAACCGGAACACGCTGTTCGGGCAGAGCTACCTGGCGAATGGCTTCACCGGGGTCATCGAACCCAACCTGAACGAGTTCAACCTGCGCTGGCTGTCGCTCTACATCAGCCTGCCCGGCCTGGCTCTGATGTGGTTCGGCTTCGGCGTCACGGCGCTGCGACGGCCCAAGCCGTCGCTCTACCTCCTGCTGCTCCCCGGCACCCTGCTGCTCCCCCTCTACATCTGGGAGGCTCGCGTCTCGCTGCGCATGATGTGGTGGGTCCGCCGGTATGTGCCCGCAGTGCTCCCGGCGATCATGCTGCTGATCGCCGTGGGTCTCGCCTGGGCGCTGTGGCATCGCCGCTGGGTCTTGAAGGTCGCCGCCGTTGGCGCACTGACGGGTCTCGTCGTGTTCTTCGCCTCCCAGTCGGGGCCGCTCCGCAACCACCGCGAGATGGGAGGCTCCTGGGACATGGCGGCCGCGGTGGCGGCACCGGCGGGCGACGAACGGGGGGTGTTCCTCTTCGAGCGTCCCGACGCCGGGAACATCTTCGATCCCTTACGCAATACGCCCCTCGGAGTCTGGTGGATCTTCGGCCAGACGTCGGCATGGTTGCCCGAAGAGTTCGACATGGAGACCATCGAGGCCTATCAGGACGCCTTTCCCGACCGGCCGGTGTTCGTGGTGTCCCACGACGCCCTCCCCGAGTCGCTGCCCGAGGATGAGTTCGAGAACGCTGGCGGCATGGTGAACGAGCTGATCGTGTGGGAGGAGTGGCCATGGGGAGTTCCCGCTGAGGGCGCGCCCGCGCAGCGGCCAGATAACCAGCTGCGCATGCCCCAGCGTCTGGTCATCTGGCAGGTCGTCGATTGAGACGACTCACCACAGCGCCACGACGCGTCGCCTTCTTCGGCACCTACGACGAGCGCTCACACCCCCGGGTGCAGGTCCTGCGCGAGGGACTGACCGTTGGGAACCACCTCGACGTCGTCAACGTGCCCCTCCGGCTGTCGACCGCGGCACGCGTCGAGTTGGCGAGGCGGCCGTGGCGTGGGCTCGCCGTTGCCGCGCGGGTGATGGTCGGTTGGATTCGGTTGCTCGCCCGCAGTCGCCCGGTCCGGAGGCCGGAGGTCGTCGTCATCGGCTACCTTAGTCACTTCGACGTCCACCTCGCCCGCCTGCGGTGGCCACGAGCCCATCTGGTTCTGGACTACATGGTGTCACTTGCCGACACGGTGCGAGACCGAGGCATCGACCGCTACCCCGCGGTCGTGAAGTTGTTCCAATGGATCGACCGTGCCGCGATCCGCCAGGCCGACACGGTCCTGGTCGACACCCCGGAACAGATCGAGTTGATCCCGGCAGCTCACCAAGCGAAGGCAGTCGTGGCACCGGTCGGAGCGGCACGTGCCTGGCTGGAAGCCGGACGGCACCGCGTCGGGTCGACCGGCCCGATGAGGGTCGTCTTCTTCGGGCTCTACACCCCACTGCAGGGTGCCCGCACGATCGGTGAGGCGATCGACAAGCTCACCGACCACGACATCACGTGGACGATGGTGGGTGTCGGGCAGGATCGGGCGGTCACCGAAGCAGCAGCCGACAGAGGTGGCACGCGATCGGTGAGCTGGCGCGACTGGATCGACGCCGACGAACTGCCCCGGCTCGTCGCCCACCACGACGTGTGCCTGGGCATCTTCGGCACCGGGGCGAAGGCTCGGCGTGTCGTCCCGAACAAGGTGTACCAAGGCGCCGCGGCAGGCTGCGCGATCGTCACGTCCGACACCGCGCCACAGCGGGCGGCCTTCGGCGACGCTGCCGTCTACGTACCACCTGGTGACCCGGACGCACTGGCGTCGGCTCTCGCATCCCTGGCCTCTGAGACCACCGAGCTCGTCCGCCAGCAGCAGGCGGCGCGGGCCCGCGTGGAGAGTCACTTCACCCCTGCCGCGGTGACCCGGCGATTAGTGGCAAGGTTGGAGTCCATGCAGGAACAGTCCAAGCGATCTGCGGGCCTCACCAGGCCACCGCTCGCACCCAACGCGGCACTCCGCTGGCATGTCGTGCAGAAGCGCCTCGCCACGATCCAACCGTCGTCGGTCCTCGAGTTGGGTGCTGGCCAAGGTGGTGTCGCCGTGCGTCTCGCCGCCCGCGCCGACTACGTCGGCGTCGAGCCCGACGAAGTGTCGCGCGCCACGGCGGTGTCGCGACTCGAGGGTCATGGGCGCCTGGTGGACGACCTCACCGACCTGGCGCCGGACGAGCAGTTCGACTTGGCCTGTGCGTTCGAGGTCCTCGAGCACATCGACGACGATAAGGGAGCGCTGCGGGCCTGGGTCGACCACGTCCGGCCCGGCGGGCACGTCCTCGTGTCGGTCCCGGCCGAGCCCGACCGGTTCGGTCCGGCCGACGAGATGGCAGGGCACTTCCGCCGCTACGCGCACGACGACCTGGCGCATCTGTTCGAATCAGCCGGCCTGGACGTCGTCTCCATCGTGCACTACGGCTTCCCGTTCGGCCTGGTGCTCGAGGCGGGGCGCAACATGATCGGCAAGCGTCGGCTCGCTCGTGCCGATGCCGCCGACACCGACATCGCCACCCGGACTGCGGGCAGTGGACGGTTGATGCAACCCCCCGCATGGGCTGGCCGGCTCATCTGGTGGGGAACCGCACCGTTCCGCATCGTCCAGGGACGGTTCCCCCAACGAGGCCCCGGCCTGGTCGGCCTTGCCCGCCGGCCGTAACCACGACCGGCGGACCCTTCGAGCCGATCGTGGCTCGTCGGTGGCCCTGCTAACGCCGGACGCCCAGACTCTCGCGGCGGTCGCCGTTCCAGTCGCCGGTGAAGGCAACGTCCGCCACCGACGCCGGATGGCACGCCGATTACCGGGCGAGCGTCACGAGACACCCCACTAGCCTGCAAGCCTTGTCCACGAACTGGCAGGTCATCGGGTGAAACCACGCTGGCGCGCTGCGATCGGCATCCTCGGTCTCGCCGGGTTGGTGGTCGCTACGGTCGCGACCGTCAACGACGTGCGCGAGCAGGCACTTCCCGGTGCCCCGACGTTGGCTCTCGCGTTCGTTCTGCAGGTCGTCGGGCTCGTCGTCATTGCCCGAGCCTGGGTTGCTCTGTTCCCCCCCCACGTCGACGGTGCCGCCCTGGCCCGCGGCATGTACACGTCACAGCTGACCAAATACCTCCCGGCCGGCGGCTTGGTGCAGGCAGCGAGCCAGGTCGCGCTGTCCAGCCAGGACGGCGTGACCTCGGCGGCGTTGAGGCTTCCCATCTTCTCGGTGTGCGCAGTGGTTGCTGCCGCCACGATCGGCTCGGGTCTCGCACTCGACGGCGACCTTCCCGCGTGGGCGAGGGCGCTGGCCCTCCTCGGCCTGTTGTCCAACGTCGGCCTCGACCGCCGGGTGCTGAACAAGGGGCTCCGGTTGGCGCGTCGGCTGACCTCCCGCATCCCGGCCGACGCCGTCCTTCCGCCCCAGGGGGCGATCCTCCGGTGCTATGTCGGGCTCCTGGTCAACATGGCCGCCTACTCGCTGGCGTTCGCCTTGCTCCTCGGCGATCTCACCGATGCACGGATGTGGGTCGCGGCCGTCGCCTTCGCCGCGGCCTGGGGAATCGGCTACCTCGTGCTGCCGGTGCCGTCAGGACTCGGCGTTCGGGAGGCGGTCCTGATCGGCGCCCTCCCCGGCCTCGCCGCCAGCTCGTTGCTCGCAGCCTCAGTTGCTCAGCGGCTGCTCGCGCTGATGTCCGAGGCCATCTTGGCCGGAGTGGCTCACTGGCGTCTGATGACGACCCGACGACGTGCTCACAACTCGCTGTCGCGCGAGCGAGGCCGAGCCCCAGGCGGCACCGGCGATGTCGACCAGGACGAACAACACCCGGGCGACGACGGCCACCGCCGCGGCGACACCGGGGTCGAGACCGCTGGCGGCGACGAAAGCCGCTTCGCGGACCCCCACGCCACCGGGCACGGGCACCAGCACGAAGCCGACGATCCACGACAGCACCGCCGCCGGGGCGACGTCGAGCCAGCTGACGTCCTGGCCGAGACCTCGGGCGATGGCCCAGGTTGCCGTGCCGATCCCGAGCCAGGCCGGTAGGTAGCGCACCACCAGCGTCAGGCTGTCGCCCCAGGCAGGGATCGGCGTGTCGATCGATCGACCCAGGAGCCTCTCGCCCACCCGTCGTGCCCGCTCGAGCACCGCGTCGTGGAGCCCGACGACGCCGACCGGCAACAGCACCAGCACCCACAGGTAGCGTCCGGGCTCACCGCCCCCGACGATCGCCGGGGCGCCGGCCACGACGACGAACATCGCCGCCAGGTACAGCGCCGCCAACGACAAGGCCACACTGCTGTACGCAGCGATCCGGCCGACACCAGCCCGCCGCGCCAGCTCGGCCCTCCCGACGACGGTCCAGATACCGCCCGGGACGTACTTGCCGATCTCGCCCACGTAGTAGCGGGCGACGACCTCGACCTGGGGGAGCTCGGCGCCCAGCAGCTCGAGCGCTCGGCGCCACGGGACGGCGATCGCCGTCATCCCCGCAGCGGCCAGCAGCGCGGCGAGGGCGATCCACCCGAGGTTGGCGTCGGTGAGGCTGGCCCGCACCTCGTCCCACTCGCGCAGCAACGCCCGACCGACGAAGAAGGTCGCGACCACCGCCAGCAGCGCCCCCACCGCCGTCGATGCCCCGGCGAGATGGCGGCGGCCCACCAGCCCAGTCTGTCAGGTCACCGCTCTGTGCCGCTCTCCAGGGCCTACCCGCCGGGTTGTTGAGGTGAGCAACGATGGCTCCGGTCAGCCGGAGACAATCGTCGTGCTCTCGGTCGCCGTGATAGTGACTGTGCCCGGCTCCGCTGCGGAGGCTCCTTCCGCTGCGAATGCAGCATCCGCCGCCGCTGCGAGGCTGCGACCGAAGTCCCAGATGGTCAGAGTGAAACCGCCGTCGACCGCGGGCTCGTAGTCCCAGATGAAGGACTCCTCGGCCCCTTCCCACAGGATGTCGTCGTTGCCATCGCCGAAGAGGTCGCCGGTGCCGGGCCAGAAGGTGCCGGTCACCGTGTAGAGGTCATCGACGCGCCCCGCGGGCCGATGGTCCCAGTAGGGGTCGGTGCCCGATTCGGGCGTATACCAGAAGATGTCGTCCCGACCGTCATTGCGGCGGTCGACAGTGAATGGCTTGTAGCTTTCGCCATCGATAGGGCCGACGACAGGCGAAGTCATGGTTGGTGTCGCGGCCGGCACGAAATCCCACATGTAGTCAGTGGCTGACCCCGGGTCGTACCAGACCACGTCGGCCGCCCCGTCCCCTGTAAACGTGCCGGCGACGGGCACGTAGGTGTTGTTGAGCGGCAGCGGCGTCAGAGACCCAGTGAATGAGAACTCAGTTCCAGGTTCGAAGTCCCAGATGCTGTCGTTGCCCGTACCCGCCCGATAGAAGAGAACGTCGTCCGCGCCGTCGCCGGTGAAGTCGCCGGCAACGATCACATAAGTGAGGTTCGCTGATCCAGCTGGGGTCACGACGGTCGGTGTAAAACCCCCGCTGAAGTCCCAGATCAGCTCCGGAACTGTGCCGGGCCCGTGCCAGAAGATGTCGTCGTAACCGTCGCCGTCGAAGTCGCCGACCACTGGCTCGTAGACCGTGTCCACGGAGTACGAGAAGGGCGTCGCCTGCAACACGCCGCCGACCTTCGAGAACGTCCACAGGAAGTCGGCGCCGGTCCCGGCCCGGTACTGGAAGATCTCCTCCTGGGCATCGCCCACGAAGTTGCCGCCCAGGTTGAAAATGTCGCCGTCGACCGCCGCTGCGCCGACGCCGGGGTCGCTTGAGATCGGCGGCGCCGGTTGCGCCACCGCAGGCCGCGGGGTGACGAGCAGTCCGCCCGCGGCAGTAAGCACGAAAACGCCCTTACGACGTTTGCCCGACATGAATCCTCCCTGCTTGGTCGAGAGCTGCGAGCGCCCCCGCACCTGCTTGATCGAACACCTGGAGAACCTTCAACGCGTCGAGGCCAAAATCCTCGAGATCCGGTCGAGCTTGGCGCGGTCGAGGCGGAACACGGTGGGTCGCCGCGATCGCATCCGGGGAGACTGGGCGACCAAGCCGGGCATAGATCAGTGCGAGGGTGTCCACAGGGCGCCCGGTGAGTTCAGGAAATGGCACGGTCACCGCGTCGGGGATTCGCAGGGCCGCTGCGCCGAGCTGGGCAAGGATCTCGACCCACCGACGAGCGAACCAGGCGCGATCGCGTCGCCGCAGAGTGACGGCATGCAGCGCATCAAGCAACCGCAGCCAAGAGGTGACCATGTCGACCGGGTGTCTCACGGTGCGGACCACGACGGTCTTCGGACTGTGCTCCAGTAGGCGCGGCACCGCCGGGGCCCAGAACGGCGACTTGAGGACCCATCGTCCCGCTGGCTCCAGGATGGACAGCTGCCTTAGATAGGTGTCGACGACCGGAGCAGTATCGGCCGTCCGGAGCCACTCGGCGTAGCCAGGCACGTCGAACAGGACCGGCCATTGCCATGACCGGAAAGTCGCCGCGATCGCCGCCTGGCACTCTTCGGGACCGTCCGGCTCCATCGGGTGCATCGCCCGGAACCCCGCGGCGATCCGATCCAGCCCCGCCAACCAGTCGGCGGCCTCCCTCCGCGCTGCTCGGGCGTCGGTCGCGGATGGATGCCGGGCCTCCCAGTTACGCAGGACCCGTAGTCCGGGATCGCAGGCCAAGATCTCGTGCAACCAGGTCGAGCCGGTGCGTGGCGGGCCGCAAAGAACCACCTCAGGCCGCAGTGCAGCCTGAGCATCCCAGACGTCGCTGCGTCTCAACCCCATAGCAGTCGAGGTCTCTCCAGATGTCTGCCCTGCAGCGATCGTCAGGCAACGGACGATCTCGCGCTCCGCAATGTGCACACCCAGCGCCGAGAGCCGGACGTCCGCGACCAACGACCGACATAGCTGCCTCGCACCATCGAGTACCCATTCGGGGACGGCATCTCCTCGACGGGTCCCAACGGCCTCCCGCAGAAGGGCGTCCAGATCCGGCCGAGTCACCGCCGCCGCCGTCTCGTGCCCGCCATCGTTCAGCGCGATCTCGGGCCTACTGCCCGTCGCTCCCGGCTCGGGATGCTTGCACCTGGTAGTAGTGCCACACATCCTCGACGTTGAGTGTCTCCATGTCGACCTGCTCGGGCAGTTCGACACCGCACACGATCTCCATGAACAGCACCAGACGCATCACCTCGAGGGAATCGAACCCGAGATCGCCGATGACGCGATCGCTGCCAACTGGAGCCGACTTCAGCTCGAACTCCTCGGCGAACCGCTCGATGAACGTCGATCGATCGAGCATCAGCCTGTCCTGAGCGTGCCGGTTGCCAGCCCGACGAGGTCGGCGCGGCGCTCTTCCCAGCGACCCCGTGTGATCGCGAGCAAGTGGAGATCCCAGAACTGGCCATTGAGCCAGAGATGGTCCTTCAGCCGGCCCTCCTCCTCGAGCAGTCGTCCAATCCCTGAGCCGATCTGGTCGAGGTTGAATGCCGGCACGTCCATGTAGAGCTTCCGGAACTGCCACGTGGACAGCACGTAGTCGATGAACAAGACCACTCCCTCGAGCATCCGTCGCGACGCGTCCGCCATGTTGAACTTCGCCGCCGCCAGATACGCATGCCCGTGGCGCTGGTCGGCGTTGTAGCAGCTGGCGATCCCCACCCACTCCTTCGCCTGGGGGTCGATAACCAGGCACTGTGTCAACACCCCGTTCCACAACGACGCCCCCCACTGCTCCGGCGACTGCATCGCGCCAGAACTCCGCCACCGCCACAACAAATCCTGCGACAACTCCAACGCCCGCAACCGCTGATAGTCCGCGGGCACCACGGGCCGCAGCACGACAGATCTACCTGCAAGCCGTGGTTGCGCCACGTCGCGTGAGGATTGCGTCCCAAGAGAAAGGCCTAAGCTCATCGAACCAACCAATTACATTGCATGAGGAACACACCTTCCGGCCAAGCGACGCACGGACAGCGTGATACATCTAATCCCGGTGCTGACTCATTATTTTAATTGCCCATGGCGCAGCCACCACGAGCATGAAACCGCCTAGTAGGTATTTTATTCCAGTGATCGGACCCAGGTCGTCAGAGAGAAAGAATACGAGCGCCCAGACCAACGGACAGACAAAGTTGACATAGTCTCTCCACCTTCGCCTACTCGTCGTTGGTGCCGAATCGTCGTTGATCGATGGTGGCTTGCTGCCGCGATAGCGGTGTTCGCTGCCAGACTCCACTTGTCAACCCATACCAATCGTATCTTTGATCATTTCCTTGATACACCCCCCGCTTGCTGCGCCGAGAATGAGCCACGCATCTGCACTTCCGATAGCTTGCAGTGACCTATTCCCGGCGAAGTTCTTTGCCACCGATGTATTCGCAGCACCGTTAGCGGTCCCAGCCACTCCCACTGCAGCGCAGTACCTGGGTGACGGATTCCAGTAGATATCCGACAGTTCTTTCACAGGGTCCTCCACACTGCCGCAGCTGCTTGGTCGGCCACCAGCATGCAGTTGGCACACAAAGTTCTCGCCCTGTTCCTCAACCCAATCAACGGGACCGTCCCATGGCCAGCCTGGGCGATAGAACCGGCCATCTCGACCCACATAGCCAAGGATCCCTGTTGGTGCTCCGCCGCGGCCTTGACCGACTTGCTCTGCGATCTTGTGGAACCTCGCGCTCTTCTCCGCGAGCTGTATCTGCTTAGCGATCGCTATTAGCGCTTTCGCGCTGCCGGCAGAGCGGAGAGCCTCCCAGAGCGCCGTTGGGGCTCCGGTGGCGTGCATGGCCTTCAGGGTCGTGATGTCCTGGGCTCGCTTCTTTCGGGCCGCGGCTTCCATCGCTCGCCCCAGCTTCCTCGACGCGTCCCGTTGCGCTGCCTTGCCCTTTCGCCAGTGCTTCCACGAGTTCCGCTGATGCCTCCGCTCGCTGTAAGCGGCCTGCTTGCCGGCCTTCTTCAGCCACTGGATGAAGAGCCACTTCGCCCCGCCACCCGCCTTGCCGCCGCCGCCCATCGCCTTGCCAGCTTTGAGGCCGCTCGGATCGGCGTTGACGGTCGGGCTGTTCAACCCGTAGCTGTAGGGGTTGAGCGACTGCGGATTCGCCCGGTCGTAGATGGGGTCGGGTGAGATGAACCGACCCAGTTTGGCGTCGTAGTAGCGGGCGTTCAGATAGGAGAGCTCGAGCGACGGATCCTCGATCTGGCCGATCCACCCCTGGTCCGTTGTCGTTTCGCCCTCAGCCGAGCGCTCCTCGCCGAAGGGCTCGTACGTCCGAGTTGTGCTCAGCTCTTCGCCGGCAGGCGCACTGGCCTCGACCGAGCCCTGTTGATCCGAGATCAGGTACTCGACGCCATTCGTGGTCGACCGCGTTGCCACCAGTTGGCCACCGAAGGAGTACGAACGCACCGCTGTCACGAACGAGCCGCTGGTGCTGGCTGTCATCTCGTGACCGGCGAAGTACAACGTCGAGCCGGCCGGCGTTGTGCGCAACAGCCGCTGACCGTCGGGGTCGTAGACGAAACTGTTCGCCCCACCCGGGCCCGACACGCCGACCAGCCGGTGTTCGGCATCCCAGGAGAAGTCCTGGGTTTCGTCGTCGACGACTCGTGAATCGAGGTTGCCGTTGGCGTCCCAGGTGTACGTATCGCCTTCCACCGCCGTTGGTGCATGCGGACGGTCCGGGTTGGTACCGGTGGGATAGGTGTAGTCGTACACCTCGTCGTCCTCGGTCCGCTGAACGAGGTTCCCGTCGTGGCTGTAGACGTAGCTGTGCTCATACGGCTGGTCACCGGTCCCCGGGGTGCCGGTCCCGCAGTTCGCACCGATAGCGGTGGTGAACGCCTCGACGAGACGCTGCCGGTCGTCGTACTCGAAGCATTCGCGCCAGCCGCCCTGGATGCCCAGTTCACTCGTCCGCTCGGTCAGGTTGCCGACGTCGTCGTAACCGAACTGGTGGCTCGTGGTCTGTCCGTCGACGAACGCGCTCATCTCGCCGAGGCGCTGGTCTCCGTCGTAGATCCAGTTCTTACCCATCCAGGTGTCGCCGCCGGGCCGGGGCCCCAGCCCGAAGGACGACGGCCGGGCGCGGTCGTCGTAGCTGGCAGCCCACACGTACTCGTCTGCTCCCACCAGCGTCTCGGGTAGGCCAATGCTGTTGTAGGTCGTCGTGACCGTCTCCGCTGGAAGGCCGGCGACTGCCGGGTATGTGATCGAGGTCAGGTGGTCGGCCCGGTCGTACCCGAACTCGGTCGTGTAGCTGTTGGAGAGACCTGGGATGCCGGCGGGCACGGTCAAGGACTCGCCGAGCGGCCGGCTCCGGGCGTCGTAGCCGGGCACGTCGTTCACCCAGTTCCCCTGCCCCGTCACCCGGGTAGACCGGTTGAGCAGCCCCTTCTCGCCGGTCGCGTCGTACTCCCAAGTGGCGAGGACAGTGCCGGTGGACCCGCCCTGGCGTCGCTCGGTCGGTCGGTTGATCTGGTCGTAAGCGGTGAAGAGCACGCCGCCGAGCGCGTCAGTCACGGTGGTCTGGTTCCCCATCAGGTCGTACCCGTACGACGAGGCGCCCGCGTCCGGGTCGTCAGCCGTGACCTTCCAGCCGGCCCGGTTGTAGGTGTAGGTGATGATGTTGCCGGCGGGGTCGGTGATGCTCAGGAGGTCACCGGCGAGGTCGTAGCCATAGCTGGTCGAGCGCCACGCCGTACCGTCCCACTCGTCCTGCGAGACGACCCGATCCAGACCGTCGACGGCCGTTCGGGTCCTGCGACCTTCGGGGTGGTCGACGGTGGTCGTGTCGGCGGTGTATGTCGTCAGCGTGGTCCACCGCTCACCATCGTCGAAGTCCCGGTACCAGCCCACACGCGAAACGCGTCCCAAGGGGTCGTAAGTCGTACGGGTCCGGTTGTCCCATGTCGCCGGGGTCAGAAATCCTTGACCCGGAGTGCCCACCACAGCCTGCGGCACCGTCTCGTCCTTCACCAGACCCTGCTCGTCGTAGGTGGTCATATCGACGAGAACACGGCCCGAAACAGGAGACAATCTCTGAGTTTGACGCTCGCGCAACGACGAGTCGAACAGCACCCAGGCATCCTCATAGCGCTCAGGCGACGTCGACTGCAACGTCCGGCTCCGAACGATCGGCGGCTTCGACTTGTCGGTCGCGATCTGGTACGAGAACTGGTGGGAAGCCGGTCCTGACGTGACGGGCTGCTCGGTCGGCAGCCGGACACTGGTCAATAAACCGAGCGAGTTGTAGGTGTAGCTCGTCACCCGGTCGTTCGGGTCGGTCACCGACAACGGTTCGCCGTACTCAGGAAGCCATTGCGTGACCGTCACGTGCCCCTTTGCATTGGTCGCCACGGTCGACTGAGGAAAGCCACCATTCGGCGTGAACTCGTAGCCTGTCGTGGACGTGCCCTCGTTGGCATCAGCCACCGACATCACCCGGCCCCACGCGTCGTATCTCGTCTCCTCCGTCGCCCACGTACTCGCATCGAGCTGCATCCGGTGGCGGGTGGGATTGCCGCGGCTCGGCGCGACGCCCAGGGTGGTAGAGAGGTCGTAGTAGGTCTCGCTTCGACGCAACTCTTGGCCCGCGGCGCAGTTCGATCCACCGACCATCTTGACGCTGGAAGGGCGGTCGAGGATCCAGGCGGTGTCATTTATCGCGTAGGTCGTCGTCGTGCAGCGCTCGTCACCGGTGGCATCCAACCAACCCTCCTCCAGGACGGTGGCGGGCTGGAGATGCGGCGTGAACGTCGTCGTCGTGCGCTGCTGACGGAACACGTTGACCGCAGTCGCGATGCTGGACGTGGTTCGCGATGTGCCGACCCAGACGCCCCAGTCCTGGGGGTCGGTGCCGACCAGGGACGTCACCCGCGGCTCGTACTCGTATCGGGCGGCTTCCTGAACGTCGCCGAAGATCCCCAGCTGCGCCTCCTCCAGGACCATGCCGGCAAGCCAGGGCTCGTCGTTGAACACCAGCGACGGCTGCACCAGCGATGCCACCTGCGCCGTGCGCGGTCCACCGACGGACAGACGGTCACCGTGCATGCCGCGGAACACGCGATAGCGGGTGGCCGTCGTGCCCAAGGTGACCTTGACTGTCCCGTAGCCGCGCCAGCTGGACCATGACTGGTCCGCGAGCGGCGTGAACTCGTCGTCGGTGTGGTGCCACGCCGGATCGCCCTCGTAGGTGTACACCGTGGTCATCGTCGGCGACCCGCCATTCGAGTCGATCTCCTCGACCCTGGTGGTCACGTACCTGTGGAAGACCCCGAACGTCGCACCGAGCTTCTGCGGGAAGCAGTTCTCGATGTTCTGGTCCCAGGGTCCAGTCTTGTTCACCGGGCAGGAGTTGGGTTGGCCATAGGTCACCGCGGTCACCTGGCCGTATTCGTCGACGATCGCCCCCACCCGGAAGTGGCCCATCGGCGTCTTCCCCGCGGCGGCGTTGACGTCCACACGATTCGGCAGCTCGGTCGGCAGGAAGGCGATGTTGGGCAGCCTGAGCGTCCCACCCTGCGACCGACCCTCCCGCTGGATGGTCATCAGGTACATCTTCTTGTGGCCGTCGCCGTTGGTCAGGTGACTATGCCCCAGAATCGTACGATCGACCGGCCGCCAAGCCCCGCCGACACGCACCTCGGTCAGCACGCTCGCGTACCGCCGCCCGGTGAAGAACGTCGGTGTGGTGACCAGGCAGTTGCTCGAGCAGATCAGATCATTGGGCACGTCCGGGAAGCTCGTGCCGTTGCTCGCCGTCGGAGCGGTACAGCTCGAGTTGAGGCTCGCGCAACGGTATTCACGGTTGAACGTGACCCGGCCAGCGGGCGAGAAGGTCGCCGGCGAGCCCGTCGGCACCCCATACTCGATCTTCGCCAACGTGCCGGCCCGGTCGTATGGCGCTGAGATGTTGCCGAACCCGCCGAGCGCCAGGTACGAGTTGGTCTCCTTCTCATAGGTGTAGGTGGTCACGATGCCATTGGTGTCCACCACACGGTCGAGGTTCCAGCGCCACGCCTGGACGCACCCGCTGAACGTGTTACCAGCTCCGCGGCACGGCTCGCCGGTGTGGTCGGCGTAAACCGGCACTGTCCACACGGAGTTGGTGGCTGCAGCGGTGTCCGGGTTCTGGCCCAGGCCGAAGAAGTACTGGGTGCCATCCGGCATCGTCACCTTCCAGTACTCCCGGTCGTTGTCGCCGTTCGCGACCGTGTAAAAGCCACGCTCGACCCGCCATCCCGGATCCTGCTGCAAGCGCCACTGCATCCCGCTGCTGTTGGTCGCGATCAGCTCCGACGACAGACCGTTCAGGCTGATTGTGGCGTTGCTCGAGTGCCAACACAGATCATTGAGGTCCACCGTGTCAGCGCACGACACATACCGACGCTCGATGAACGCCGATGCGAAGTCGCTCCAACCGATGCCCGCCGCCGGTCCTTGGGTGTTCCGGGTCGACACCAGCCCGTCAACCGCTCCCGACGAGTAGGAGAGTCCAACCGACGGCGCTGAACCATATGGCGGCTCGGGGATCTCGATCGGATACGACCAGTTGAACTCGCCGGAACCGATCCCCACGTCCCAATCGCCTGAGGACGACAGTGCCGAGGCGCCGAAGTTCCCTGTCTCGCCGGACGGTCCGGCGGTCACTGCGAGAACCACCGATTCGCCAGCCGCGGAGGAGCCGGGACCCACGGCGGACTCGGGCGCGGTCCCGACGGCAGGCTCGGCGGCGTCGGCGGCACTGCCAACCTCGAGTCTGTTCGACGCAAGGTCCGCCAAGTCGTCGATCTCGACGATCAACCGTCGCGACTCCCAGTCGTGCTCCATCGGCAGCGGCACACCGGCCGGTTGGCACCCCTCGGGCCGCGGATCTTCGAGCGCGCACGCCGGCAGCGCCACCACCGCGAGCCGATCCTCGTACCCAGCGCCATAGGCCTCGGCGAAGCCCGAGTAGTCGACCACCACCTCCGACCCGAATGCCTCGCCACCCGCGAGCTGGCCCAACGGCTGCGTCACCCCCGAGATGCGGAACGCGAAGCCCGCAATGCCCGCCTGCTGCACCACCGTCTGCTCCAACACCTCGACCTGGAGCCGCTCACCAGCGACTGCCTCCGTGCGCGACTCGAGCGCCAACGCGCCGTCTGCGGTCTCGGCCGGCGGATCGTCCAGGCCGCCAAGCGTCACGACGTCCGAACCAGGCTCCGGCAGGCTCGCCTCGGCCGGCTCGACCCCCTCACTACTGGCCAGGGGCGCGGAGCGAGCTTCTTCCATCGGCGGTGCGGACGGATCGTCGTCTGGCGACGAAGGGAGCAGATCGGCCAGCCAGTCCGGCACATCCGCCGCGACTGGCGCCCCATCGGCCATCACCACGCCGACGACGAAGCTGAGGGTCAAGAACCCAGCGAGCGCGCGACGACTCCGGGTGCTGTGCCCCTGCCCCATCCCGACTCCCCCCGTCGTTGCCTATGGAACGGCGTGCCGGTCGGATCGTCACATGATCCCGTCGACCGGTCAACGGACGACATCCGATCGTCACGCCAGCCAGGTCAGCGTCACTTCGTGTCGAGGACTCCGGCACGCAGGGTCGACGCGGCGACGCTCTCAGCGCTCGAACTCACTCAATAGCGCAGAAGCACCTCAGCGCAGGAGGTTCAGGCCGGCGCCTGGATCGGATGCGGCATGCACAGCTCGTCGTACTCGGCGATCACGATCTGCTCGGGGTCGATCGAGCATGTCGGGCAGGCCGGGTCGCGCACGATCTTGTAGGTGCGGAACGACTGCTCGAGCGAGTCGTAGGCCAGCAGGCGGCCCGACAAGTCGTCGCCGATGCCGAGGATCAGCTTGATGGCCTCGAGCGCCTGGATGGAGCCCACGATTCCCGGCAGCACGCCCAGCACCCCGGCCTCGGCGCACGACGGTGCGAGCTCGGGCGGCGGCGGCTCGGGCAGGAAGCACCGGTAGCACGGCCCGTCGTGCGGCTTGAACACCGTGACCTGGCCCTCGAACCGGAAGATCGAGCCGTGGACCACGGTCACACCCAGCTTCAGCGCCGCGTCATTGAGGAGGTAGCGCACCGGGAAGTTGTCGGCCCCGTCGACCACCACGTCGTAGCCGGACAGGATCTCCATCACGTTGTCGGCACCCAGCCGCACGTCGTGGGTGACCACGTTGACGTCGGGGTTGAGCGCGGTCAGCGTCTTCTTGGCCGAGTCGACCTTGCGCTCGCCCAGCCGGTCGACGTTGTGGAGGATCTGACGCTGGAGGTTGGAGTCGTCGACGACGTCCATGTCGACGATGCCCAGCGTGCCCACGCCGGCTGCGGCCAGGTAGAGCGCCGCCGGTGAGCCCAGCCCGCCCGCCCCGAGCAGCAGGACCTTCGCATCGAGCAGCTTCTGCTGGCCCTCGACACCGACCTCGGGCAGCAGCAGGTGGCGCTGGTAGCGGTTGCGCTGCTCGGCCGACAGGACCTGCGGCGCGCGCCAGTCGCGGCCCTCGTCCTTCCACTTGTTGAAGCCACCGACCATCGAGACCACGTCCACGTAGCCCATGTCAGTGAGGGTCTTGGCGGCGAACGCCGACCGGACCCCGCTGGCGCAGTGGATGACCACCGGCGCGGCCTTGTCGGTCAGCCGACCCTCGACCGAGCCCTCCAGCGTGCCCCGCGGGATGTGCACGGCGCCGGGAATCGCCCCCTGCTCGTACTCCTCGGGCTCGCGGACGTCGAGGACCACCGCCCCACGCCGGCTGCGGATCTCGGCCGCCTCGGCGGTGTCGACCTCGCGGATCTGCGACTTGGTCGCAGCGAGAAGCTCACGGAAACTGGCCACGCGTAAACCCTACCTGTCAGCTCAAGAATTGCTCGTAGACCGACCGGCCGGGAGGTGTGGGCAAGACCCGGGTGGGCCGGCGACCCTCAGGGCCCGGCTGGCACGTCGTGGAGGGCCTCGATCAGGTCGCCCGGCTCGACGTCGAGCCCGCCCGGCCCGGCCTCGCGCACCCGGCGGACCAGCAGCCCGCTCATCACCACGAGGGCCACCAGGCTGCCGACGAGCAGCCCGATCTCGACCCGCAAGTAGAGGTCGTCGCTCGCCAGCCACACGGTCACCAGCAGGGCCAGCAGCCCCATGCCCCAGCCGAACGCCTGGCGCCGGTGGCCGCCCAGCGCGATCAGCGCCTGCGCGATGGCCAGGGCAAGCATGTAGAGGCCGCTGCCGGCCGCGAGCATGCCCATCGTGCGGTGGCTCAGGTCGTACTTGGGGCCGGACATCACCTGCACCGCGAACGGCCCGAGCAGGGCGCCGCCGATGGTCCCGGCCACGGCGAGCCCCGCGACGACGATCAGCAGCCGCCGCAGGCCGTTGCGGAAGTCGACGATGCGGCCCGCGGTGGCGAGGCCGCTCAGCTTGGGCAGCAGCGCCGCCTGGATCGCCTGGAACAGGAACAGCGGGATACGGGCCACGACCAGGCCCTGCAGGAACTGGCCCGCGAGGTCGCGCTCGGCGTCGGTCGCCAGCCAGTTCACCAGCACCGGCCCGATGTTCATGATCGTCCATGCGAACAGCGACGCGGCGAGGAGGTAGAACAGCGCCTGGCTGATCTCGGCCCAGGCCGCTTCCGGCCCGGCACCGAGGCGGGGCCGCTCGACCCGCAGCGCGACCGGGACCGCCAGGAGCCCGGCGATGCCGACCGCGATCCCGAACCAGCCCGCGGTCTCGACACCGACCACGACGCAGACCACGCAACCCAGGAAGCGGATGAGGCCGTCGGCACCGAGATACGTGCCGTACCCCTTGAAGTGCGCCGTGCCGGACAGGCAGCCACGGGTGAGGTGGCCCGCCAAGGCACCCGCCAGGCCGAGGGACAGCCCGACCAGCAGCAGCAGCTGATGGTCGAACAACCGGTCGACGGTCAGGCGCGCCGTGGCGATCAGGATGACGAGGACCCCAAGGCCCAAGCCGATCCCGACGGTGGCCGCGCGGCGCAGCACCGGCGCTCCACCCAGCCCCTGGACCCGACGGCCGGCGAGCGCCCGACTCACCTCCTGCTCCAGCGGCAGGAACAGCCCGGGGCCGAGCAGGAACACCAGCGCCCACGTGGCAGAGAGGGGCGCGACCTCGGCCTTGCTCAGCGTCCGGGCCGAGAGCGCGAGGAAGCCATACGCCGACAGCCCGGCAACCAGCAGTCCGGCCCCCACCACCAGCGTGCCCGTAGGCAAAGGGTTCCGACGCCTGACAGATTCCAGCAGCGCTGTGATCGGACAAAGCTAGCGAACCTTGTGACCACCTTCACGCCGAACGGGGTCAAGACGTCAGCCGGGGCAAGACCTCGCCTATCGCAGCCTGGATAACGGCGTCAGCCAGATAGTCCATGGCTGTGGGCTCGCCGTTGACGATCACGACCCGGGCGCCGCCGGCCTTGGCGATCGGGACGACGTCGGCGATCGGGTACACCGACAGCGTCGAGCCGACGGCGAGCAGCAGGTCGCACCGGCGCGCCGCTGCGTCGGCCCGTACGAGGTCCTCGGTGACCAGAGACTGACCGAAGCTGATCGTGGCCGACTTCAGGACGCCGCCGCAGGTGCGGCAGGGCGGATCGTCCTCGCCGGCCCGCACCCGGTCGAGCGCCCGCTCCATCGGCGCCCGCTCGCCGCAGTCCATGCACATGACCTCGCGGATGTTGCCGTGGACCTCGACGATCAACCCGGGGTCGGAGCCGGCCGCGTGGTGCAGGCCGTCGATGTTCTGGGTGATCAACGTGTCGAGCTTGCCCTGCCGCTCGAGCGCCACGATCGCCTTGTGCCCGGCGTTCGGCTCGGCACCCCGGGCCGGGTGGTCGAGCCGGTTGCGCCACGCTGCCCGGCGGACCTCGGGATCGGCCATGTAGTGCTGGAGTGTGGCGCGCCGCTCGGCCGCAGGATCCTTGGTCCACACGCCGTTCGGCCCCCGGAAGTCGGGAATGCCGCTCTCGGTGCTGATCCCCGCCCCGGTGAGCACGACGATGCGTTGCGCCCGGGCGATCCACCCCCGCACCTCGGCCACGGTCGCGGCGTCGACCTCGGACCCACCCGGCCTGTCCTGCATGTTTGACAGCCTAGCCCAGGCTTGGAAAGCATCGAAAAAGCATCAAACGATTGCCTAAGGAGGAGGCCCCTCGTGCCTCGGCACACCATCGAGCTCCCACCCAACTGCCGCCAGCTCCTCGTCCGGCCCTGGGTCGACCCTCTGGTCGACCAGGTGGGCCACGATCCCCGGTCGCCGTACGTCGAACGGTTCTGGCTTGGCGTGCTCGGGCCCAGCGTCACCTGGTTCGTCCGTTACGTCGCCGAGCGCTTCGACGGCACACCCGACGGCTTCGACCTCGACCTGGCGACCTGCGCCGCAGCGCTCGGGCTCGGGACCTTCCAGGGCCGGGCCGCGGCGTTTCCGCGGACGTTGACCCGCTGCTGCCAGTTCCGCGCCGCCAGGCTGGTCAACGGCGTGACGTTCGAGGTCCGGCGCAAGCTGCCACCGCTGAACGCCAGCCAGCTCGCCAGGCTGCCGGACGCGCTGCGCCTCGAGCATCGCCGCTGGGTGGCTACGACGAGCACCGGCGACCGGTCGCACCCCGTGGCGCTCGGCGACCAGGCTCGGCGGCTGGCGCTGTCGCTCGTCGAACTGGGCGAAGGGCCGGGCCGGGTGGAGGAGCAGCTCTGCAGCTGGCGGTTCCCCGCAGCGATGGCCCGTGAGGCGACGATCTGGGCGTTCGAACGCCGTGGCGCCAGCCTGATCACGAAGCCGTGACCTGGCGTCCAGCCAACCGAACGGCCCCCGTCAGTAGGCCTCCAGGAGGCGGACCAGGGTGCGGACGCCGAAGCCCGTTCCCCCCTTGCGGATCTCGCCGTCGTGCTCACCTGCCTCGGCCGGGCCGGCGATGTCGAGATGCGCCCACGGGACGCCGTCGGTCACGAACTCCTGCAGGAACAGCCCGGCGAGCAGCGCGCCACCTCCCTCGCTACGTGCAGCGACGTTCTTCAGGTCGGCGATCTCGGAGTCGAGCTTCGAGCGGAGGTACCGGGGCAGGGGCAACGGCCAGACGTCCTCCCCCGCCCGTGCGGCTGCGGCCTGGACCCGCTCGATCAACGCCGGATCGTTGCCCATCAGCCCGGCGATGCGGTCGCCCAGCGCCGTCTTGCAGGCCCCAGTGAGCGTCGCCACGTCGACGATGGCTGTCGGCCGGGCCTCGCTGGCCATCACCAACGCGTCGGCGAGGACCAGCCGCCCCTCGGCATCGGTGTTGAGGACCTCGACGGTGGTGCCGTTGCGGATGTGCAGCACGTCGCCCACGCGGGTCGCATCCCCGCCCGGCATGTTGTCGGTCAACGGCACGAACCCTTTGACCTGCACCCGCGGGCGGATGGCGTCCAGGGCGCAGAACGCACCGAGAACGGCGGCCGCGCCAGCCATGTCGCCCTTCATGACCCGCATGCCCTCGGTGGTCTTCAGCGACAAGCCACCGGAGTCGAACGTGATGCCCTTGCCCACCAGTGCCACGGTGGGCGCTGGACGAGCGGACCGGGCCGACTTGGAGGTCTTGGCGTTCGTGCGGCTGCGGGGCGGCGGCTGGCCAGGTCGCGACCATGACAGCTCGAGGAACCGCGGCGGTTCGACCGACCCGCGGTTGACGCCGAGCAGCCCGCCCATGTGCGCTCGCTGGATGGCCCGCTCGTCGCGCACCCGGACGGCGAAGCCATGGTCCTTGCCGAGGTTGACGGCGCGTTCGGCGAACACCGAGGGGGTCAGGGTGCCGCCCGGCTCGTTGACCAGGTCGCGGGCCACGCAGACCGCGTCGGCGACCGCCTGGCCGCGGACGAGCGCAGCAGTGGTGGCACGGCCGCCGGCGTCGACGACCACCACGCGCTCGAGAGCGTGGGGCTTGGGGTCGGACTTGTAGGCCGTGAACCGGTAGCTGCCCAGCACGACACCCTCGGCGAGGGCACGTGCCGAGTCGTCCGTCTCGACCGACTCCGGAGCGTCGGCGAGCACGGTGGTGGCGACGCGGCGGTGGCGGGTCGACGCCTGGGCCAGAGCGGCGCCTGCCCGGCGGTACGTCACGAGCGTGGCCTCGTCACGCCGACCGAGGCCCACGGCGACCAGCACCCGGTCATCGTCCCCCGGGACCGTGCGCACCTCGCCGACGTGGGCGTTGAACCCGACCCGGGCGAGGTACCTGCCGTCTATGGGCTCGGGCACCTCGCCGGCGTCGAGCTGCTCGGCGTACACCCCGACCACCAGGGCGTCGAGGGCATCGGGCGGGACACGGGAGGTGGAGAATCGCAGCGGCACCCTCGCAGGGTAGAGCGACCCGCCCTGCACTAGGACGTTGGCGGATTGCCGCGCGGCCCCTGCGGGTAGAGGACCGCGTGGCGGCCCACCTGCGATGCATTCGTTCTGGCGTTGCTCGGCTCGGGATACCGGGCCGGCAACGCCAGAACGGAGCAAGTCGGCGTCGGCTCGGGGCGGCTGGGCTCGGGGCGGCTGGGCTCGGGGCGGCTCGGGTCGCGGTCAGTCGACGTCGCGGCTGAGAAGGTGCTCGCCCTCCACCCAGCGGGCCTGGGCCCAGAGCAGCGACGACAGCCGGTTTAGGTACGGGAGCACCTGCGAGCCGGGGGTGTCGGCGACTGCAGCGATCGCCTCTCGCTCGGCCCTGCGGACCACGGTGCGGGCGACGTCGAGATGGGCGGCCAAAGCGGTCTGGCCGGGCACGACGAACTGCGTCGGCGGGTCGAAGCGGGAGCCGACGTCGTCGGTCATCGCCTCGACGGAGCTGACCATCTCGGACGTGACCCGGGTCTGGCCGTCGCTGAGCTTGGCGTGATTCTCGGGGAGCGTGGCCAGCTCGGCCATCAGCACCCAGAGGTCTCGGCACACCTCTGTGAGCTGGCGGTCCAGCTCGCTGTCACGCCCGGCCACCCTGCGTGCCACGCCGATGAACGCTTGCGCCTCGTCCACAGCACCGCAGGCACGGGGCCGTGGCGAGTCCTTGGGCACCCGGCCACCGAACAGCAGCCCGGTCGTCCCGTCGTCGCCCTTGCCGGTGTACAGCCGTGCCATCAGTACGGAGGCGACAGCTCGGTGAACATGGGGAAGTGCTTGACGTTCCGCGTCCACAGCTCGGCGCCCAAGTGCTGTGCCGTCGCAGCGATCACGTAATCGACGACACCGATGCCCTGGTGTGACCGGCGGAACTTCCGGGCGTACGCGCCCGCGAGCTCACTGATCTCCTCGTCGACGTCGACCCAGTCGACGGCAGCGAAGAGAGCGCTCGTGGCCTTGCGCTCGTGCGTTCTCATACCCCAAAGCAGCTCGACCCTGCTGAGCACCGACGCCATCAACCTGTGCCCCTCGGCGATGGCATCACCGAGTGCGTTTCTGCACTCAGGATCACCTCGCAGAAAGTCGATGGGGACCCCCGTATCGAGAACGATCAGTCCCAATTCAGCTCTCGCAGACGTTCGCCGAGAGGTTGCCGGATCTCCTCCACGTAGGTGGCGCCGTCGACGATGTCGTCACGGTCCTTCCACGCGCCGAAGCTGTCGCGCAATGCCTTCCTCACCCGTTCCTCACGGAGGTCGTACACCTCCGCGACCGCCGAGCGGATCAGGTCGGCAATGGACCGGCCCGAGCGCTTCGCCTTCTGCTTGAGCAAGACGTACTGCTCGTCGGTGAGCATGATCTGGGTGCGGTGCATGATGTAAGGCTACATCACCTCCGTCGAGGGTCAGTACCCTTTTGCTGGGTCAACAGGGCCGAGGAGCGACTCGCCGGCGGCGTAGCGGCGGATGTTCTCGGTCACCCTGGCTGCGAGCAGTGGCAGGCCCATCTCGGGGGTGTTCGCCGTGTGGGGCGTGATGATCACGTCGTCCCGGTCCCACAGCGGGTGGTCGTCGGGCAAGGGCTCCGGGTCGGTCACGTCGAGGCCGACGCCGGCCAGCGGGCCATCCTCCAGCGCGGGGATCAGGTCGTCGGTGACCACGTGCTGGCCCCGAGCCACGTTGACCAGCACGGCTCCCGGAGCCAGGAGACCCAGCCGGGCCATGTCGATCACCCCGACGGTCTCGGGGGTCACCGGCAGAGCGAGGACCACGACGTCGGCCCCGGTCAGCGCCTCGTCGGTCTGGTCGACCGGCACCACCCGGTCGGCCCCGGCCATCGGTTGCGGGGTCGACCGCACGACCGTGACGTCGCAGCCGAACGGGCCCAGGAGCCGGAGGAGCGAGTCGGCGATGCCACCGCCGCCCAGGATCGTCACCCGGGCGCCGAGCAGGTTCTCGCCCTGCGGCTTGGTCCACCGCCGGGCCGCGGCGTAGCGGTCGAGCCGACGCCGTCCCGCCAACGCCAGCGCCAGCGCGTGCTCGGCCACCGGCTCGGCGTATACCCCCTTGCCGCAGGTCCAGGTCCGCTCGGGGTGCGCCTGCACCACCGCGACCTGCGGTTCGATCCCGGCCCACGGCAGTTGGATCCACCCCAGGTTGCGATGGGCGTCGAGCAGCGCGGCCAGGCCCTCGGCCTGCCGCGGGTCGGTCCACACCAGCGCCTCGGCCTCGGCCGGCGAGACGACCTTGCCCCCGCCCGCCACCACCGCGTCGGCCAGGAACGACACCCGGGGATCACCGGCAGGCTCGACGGCGACCAACGGCACACGACCAGTCACCCGCCCGAGGCTAGGAGGCGCGGCGAACGGACCGGGAGTCGACGTCGGGTGGTCGATCGCGGCGGAACCGACGGGATCCTGCCAGCCTGCTGCCGATAGCCTGCGGACTTGTCTATGAGTCGTTTCCTACAGCTGGTGCGTGAGCGGGTCGTCGTGTACGACGGTGCCTTCGGCACCTACGTCCAGGCCCTCGACCTCAGTCCCGACGATTTCGGCGGTCCGGAGCTCGAAGGCTGCAACGAGATCCTGTGCGCCACCCGGCCGGACGTCATCGCCGCGATGCACGAGGGCATGTTCCGGGCGGGCGCCGACGTGGTCGAGACCGCCAGCTTCGGATCGTTCGCCGTGCCTCTCGGCGAGTACGGCATCCCCGAGCGGGCCCACGAGCTGAGCCTGGCCTCGGCCCGCATCGCCCGCGAGGTCGCCGACGGTTACGACGGCATGGTCGCCGGTTCGATCGGCCCCGGCACGAAGTCGCCGTCGCTGGGGCAGATCAGCTTCGGCGACCTGCGCGACGCCTATGAGGACATGATCCGGGGCCTGCTCGAGGGCGGCGTCGACGTGCTGATCACCGAGACCCACTTCGACCTGCTCGCGCTCAAGGCGTCGATCATCGCTGCCCGTCGGGCCATGGCCGCGGTGGGCCGTGAGGTCCCGATCCAGGCCCAGGTGACCATGGAGCAGACCGGCACCATGCTGCTCGGCACCGAGATCGGCGCAGCGCTCGCCGCGGTCGACGCCCTGCACCCCGACGTGGTCGGGCTCAACTGCGCGACTGGGCCGGCCGAGATGCACGAGCACATCCGTCACCTGTCGCAGTACTCGCGCCTGCCGATCTCCGTCGTACCCAACATGGGCCTGCCGGCAGTGGTCGACGGCAAGATGCACTACGACCTCACCGCCGAGCAGCTGGTCGATCACCAGAGGCGCTTCATCACCGAGCTGGGGGTCCGGGTCGTCGGTGGCTGCTGCGGGTCGACCACCGAGCACATCAGCCAGCTCGCCGCCGCGGCCAAGGACCTGACCCCCGCCCCCCGGGCGCCGCAGCACGAGCCTGGCGCGACCTCGATCTTCAGCTTCGTGCCGTTCCAGCAGGACGCCAGCTTCCTGATCATCGGCGAGCGCACCAACGCCACCGGCTCCAAGAAGTTCCGTGAGGCCATGCTCGACGGCGACCTCGACAACTGCGTCAAGATCGCCCGTGACCAGGAGCGCGAGGGCGCCCACGTGCTCGACGTGAACGTCGACTACGTCGGTCGCGACGGCACCCTCGACATGGATGAGCTCGCCAGCCGGTTCGCGACCCAGGTCACGGTCCCCTTGGTGCTGGACAGCACCGAGCCGCAGGTCATCGAGGCCGGCCTGCAGCGGTTCGGCGGTCGGGCCATCCTCAACTCGGCCAACCTCGAGGACGGCGAGGACGTCGGCAACCGCTTCGACCGGGTCTGCACCCTGGCCCGTACGTACGGCGCCGCGGTCATCTGCATGCTGATCGACGAGGAGGGCCAGGCTCGCGACGTCGAGTGGAAGATGCGCATCGCCCACCGCATCCACGACCTGGCCACCCAGCGCTACGGGCTCGAGTCGAGCGACCTGATCTTCGACGCCCTGACCTTCCCGCTCTCCACCGGCGACGAGGACCTGCGCGGCGACGCAATGGCCACGATCGAGGCGATCCGGCGCATCAAGGCCGAGCTACCCGGCGTCTACACCACGTTGGGGGTGTCCAACGTGAGCTTCGGCCTCTCCCCCGCCGCACGGCACGTCCTCAACTCGGTGTTCCTCCACGAGTGCGTCGAGGCGGGCCTCGACTCCGCGATCGTCCACGCCGGGCGCATCATGCCGCTCAACCGCATCCCCGAGGAGCAGGCCAAGGTCTGCCTCGACCTGATCTACGACCGGCGTGACGCGGCTGCCGGCTACGACCCCTTGGCCGAGTTGCTCGACGTGTTCGCCGACGTCAAGGTCGCCGCTCAGGAGAAGGAGGACCGCTCCGGCTGGCCGGTCGACGAGCGGCTCAAGCACCGGATCATCGACGGCGACCGCGACGGCCTGATCGACGACCTCGACCTGGCGCTCGCGCAGGGCACCGCGGCGCTCGACATCATCAACGACACGCTGCTGTCGGGGATGAAGGTGGTCGGCGAGCTGTTCGGGTCCGGCCAGATGCAGCTGCCGTTCGTCCTGCAGTCGGCCGAGACCATGAAAGCAGCGGTCGCCCATCTCGAACCCCACATGGACAAGGCCGACGACGACGCGGGCAAGGGCCGCATCGTGCTGGCGACGGTCAAGGGCGACGTCCACGACATCGGCAAGAACCTGGTCGACATCATCCTCACCAACAACGGCTACGAGGTCTACAACCTGGGCATCAAGGTCTCGGTCGCCGACATGATCGAGAAGGCGCTGGCGATCAGGGCCGACGCGATCGGCATGTCCGGCCTGCTGGTGAAGTCGACGCTGATCATGCGCGACAACCTCACCGAGCTGAACAGCCGCGAGCTGGCCCGCATCCCCGTGTTGCTAGGAGGGGCGGCCCTGACCCGCAGCTACGTCGAGCGCGACCTACGCGACGTGTACGACGGCCGGGTCTTCTACGGCAAGGACGCGTTCGAGGGACTCCACGTGATGGATCGCCTGGGCGCGATCCGACGTGGCGCCGAGAGCGACGACCCCGACTGGGGACGGGTGCCGTCGGAGTCACGCGTGCCGTCCCGGGCCTCGCTGGGGCTAGGCGAGAAGAAGACCATCGAGGTGGGCAACGTGCCGACCAGGTCGCCCGACGTCGTCACCGACAACCCCGTGTTCACGCCGCCGTTCCTCGGGTCGCGGATCGTCAAGGGCCTGTCGATCGACGACATCGCCGGCTACCTCAACGAGACGGCACTGTTCCGCAACCAGTGGCAGTTCCGGCCCAACAAGAACGCCGACGGCCCCGACGGCCGAGTCGAGACCGACGACGAGTTCAAGGCCCGCATCCGGCCGACGCTGCGCGACGAGCTCGCCAGGGCCAAGGCCGACGGCCTGCTGGTGCCCCAGGTGGTCTACGGCTACTACCCGGCGAACGGCGACGGCAACGACCTGGTCATCTGGACCGACGAGACACGCCGCGAAGAGCTCACACGATTCAGCTACCCCCGCCAGAACGCTGCGCCGTACCTGTGCATCGCCGACTTCTACCGACCGATCGACGGCGACGACGTCGACTACGCGTGCTTCCACATCGTGACGGTGGGGCCAGCGATCTCGGAGCGGACGGCCAAGCTGTTCGCCGACGACCGCTACCAGGAGTACCTCCTGCTCCACGGGCTCGGCGTCGAGATGGCCGAAGCGCTCGCCGAGTACTGGCATTGGCGCATCCGCGAGGAGTGGGGCTTCGCCGGCGAGGACGGCCCGACGTTGGTCGGCCTGTTCCGCCAGCAGTACCGGGGAGGCCGCTATTCCTGGGGCTACGGCGCCTGCCCGGATCTCGAGGACAACGAGCGGGTGCTGCAGCTGCTCGGCGGCGAGCGCATCGGGCTGGAATGCGACGAGGACACCGGCTTCCAGTATCAGCCCGAGCAGTCGACGTCGGCCCTCATCTGCCACCACCCCCAGGCCAAGTACTTCGTCGTTCGCTAGCCGCGGCTACCGGCCGTCAGGCGGCGCGTCGTTCGACTCGTCCTTCTTCGGCAGGGAGTCGGACGACGGCGTGGCGTCGAGCCCGGACGTGTCCGCAGGGTCGCCCGGCAGCGACGGCACCGGTGGCGAGCCGACCGCGGGCCTCGACGTCTCGGCTGTCGCAGCCCGGTCACCGGGGAGAGATTGCACCGGCCGCGATCCGACTCCACGCCGAGGCAACGGAGCCGCCGGGAGAGGCGACTGTGAGGCCGGCGGCGTCCAGGCAGGGCTGGGAGGTGGAGGGGTGACACCACCCGCCGGCGCCTGCTGCCAGCTCGCCACCGGCACGGGCGGCGCCGGCTGGCGGCCACCTGGGCTCGGCCCCGGTGCTGGTGTCGGCGCCGGCGGTTGGGCTGGTGCTGGTGTCGGCGCTGGCGGTTGGGCTGGTGCTGGTGTCGGCGCTGGCGGTGGGGCTGGTGGACCCGGAGCGCCGAAGGGCGCCGGTTCCATCCCCGGAGCACCGAACGCGGGCGCCGGTTCCATCCCCGGAGCACCGAACGCGGGCGCCGACGTCGTCGTCCGCCGGGTCAACGCGACCGCCGCGCCGACCAGTGCGCCGGTGTAGAAGGCGAACGCCGCACCCGCGTTGATCGCGGTCACCATCGGCCGCACGAACCCGCCCTCGGTGTCGGCCAGGCCCCCTTCGAAGGCCAGCAGGTCGGCCACCGTGTAGTAGGCGCCGCCGGCGAGACCGCAGGCGATCACGAACGCACCCCAGCCTGCCATGAACGCGGCCCCCGGCGAGCTGCTACGGCCGGCTGCCGCGGCCAAGCCGAACACCACAGCCAACAGGACCAGGAGCTTCACGACGATCGCGATCACGATGTCGCCGTCGCCGCCAGAGGTGACGGCATCCCACGCCGGGAAAAACGCCAGTGTCTCGAGCACCGCATGGAGGTTGCCGTCGGCCTCCAGGGTCTTCTCGCGCACCGGCTCGTTACCCAAGACGACCACGAGCACCAGAGCGACGGCGGCCGCTGACCATCCTGATCGCACCACCGCTCTGTTCTAGTGCAGGTGGCACGGCCGCGGAAGGTCACCTCGGTAATCTCTCTCGGTGGTGGGCACTGCACGATCCGACTCAGGAGCAGCACCGTGCC
>JBOGHK010000141.1:0-5207 GCA_050744325.1 Acidimicrobiales bacterium | reverse complement strand
TCGGCGGTCCGGTCGCTCCGCCGACGACGAGGATCGGCAACCCCATCGTGGCGGTCACGCAGAGTACGAAGCCGCCGACCAAGGCCAGGCAGCCGCGTCGCCTTGTCACCTGCTCCTAGGCCGGAGCCTCCGAGCGAATCGTGCGCGGGCGCGATGTTTCGGGCCGCTGATCGGCCTAGTAGCGCATCGGAACGCGTCGGAGGAGGTCCGAGGTGCTGCGTGTCCTTGCGAGTCTGCTCCAGCAGCCGCCGTCGACGGGTGGCGGTTCGGGGGTGGACATCACGGTCAACCCGAGCGCGGACGGTATGCCGGGAGCAGACCTGATCCAGCAGCTCTTGGGCTGGGCTCAGATGGTCGCTCTGTGGGGGAGCGTCGCTGCGATGCTCGTGGGCGCCGCCATGTACGGCCTGGCGCGTGAGAGCGGCGGGTACGGCGGAGCGAGCCGGGGCAAGACCTTGGCGCTCGGTGGTGTGGTCGGCGCGATCCTTGCCGGCCTCGCGCCGACGGCGGTCGAGATGCTGTTCCAGGCGGCCCGGTCGTGATGGACCAGCCTCGGCGACGTCGTCGGGTCGTGGTCCTGGTGATCGGAACGCTGGTGTGGGGGCTGGCCACCTTGCTGTTGCAGCTTCACGGCCCGGGGGGTGACCAGGAAGCGCCGACGGCTCCGGCAACCCGCGGCCAAGAGGCGCCTCCCACGTCGCAGCCCGGCGCAACTGGTGGTCCGATGACCGAGCGGTCCGGCTTGCCTGCCGGGTTCTCGCACGACGAGGCCGGGGCCGTAGCGGCAGCGGTGGCGTACGCGGGTGCGTCCCAGCGGTGGCTGTATTGGACCGACGGACAGATCGCCACGGCGGTCGCGGAGATGGCGACGCCCGAGGCGGCCGAGCGTCTCACCGACGAGATCGTGGCCACCGTCCGGGCTGCACGCGACGAGCTGGCCGAGTCACCAGGGCGGGTGTGGTGGCTGGTGCATCCGCTGGCGTGGCGGGTCGACCGATACAGCCCGGGCCGGGCGACGGTCGCGGTCTGGACGATGCGGTTGCTGTCGGCCTCGGACGTCGCTGTGCCGCAAACCGAGTGGCTGACCTCCACCCTCGATCTGGACTGGGTGAACGGCGACTGGCGGCTGGCGGAGGTGCGGGACACTGCGGGTCCGACCCCGATGACGGGACCTCGCGACGAGCCATGGCAACCCGAGCCGTTCGACGAGGCGCTGGCCGGCTTCACCCGACTCGACGGCGAGCCCGTGATGATTCCTAGGGGGTCGTAGCGGTGTGGGGTCCGATCGGCTGGGCCGTCGACCAGGTCGCCGGGTTCGTCGGCGACGTGGCGACGGAGGGCTTCGAGCTCATCATCGGTGGTCTCGTGGCCTGGGTTCTGGACGCGGTCGTGTGGATCGTCCAAGGGGTCTTCAACTTCTTCCTCGACTCCGCCGACCCGAACGTGCAGGCCGACTGGTTCATCACCGGCGACGGGCCGTACCGGACCATGGCGGCGATCGGCGCGACGCTCATGGTGGGGTTCCTGCTCGTGGGGATCACCCAGGGAGTGCTGTCGGGTGACGTCGGCGGGATGTTGCGCCGAATCGCGCTGGACTTGCCGATGGCGGTGCTCGGCATGGTCGGTCTGGTCACCGTCACCCAGGCGCTGATCCGGCTCACCGACGAGCTGTCGACCCAGGTGCTCGCGGGGTTCCAGGACGACATGGAGGCGTTCGTGGAGACGGTCGGCTCGCTGGCCAGCCTCGGCGGCGGAGCGGCGACAGCGCTGATCGTGTTCCTGCTGGGCTTGGTCGCGGTCCTGTCCGGGATCGTGCTCATCGGCGAGCTGGCGGTCCGCTCAGCGCTCGTCTACATCGTGGTCGCGCTCGCCCCCTTGGTGTTCGCCGCGCAGCTCTGGCCGGCGCTCAAGGGGGTCTCACAGAAGCTGCTCAAGCTGCTGTGCGCACTGATCCTGTCCAAGCTCGTCATCGCAGTCGCACTCGCTGTCGCGGCAGCGGCCGCCGTCGGCGCCGGCTCAGGAGGCGAGGTCACCGCCTTGCCCGAGCCCGAAGTCATGGCCGAAGATCCTGGGGGTTCAGTGACCCAGGCCGTCGGCATCCTGCTGTCCGCAGGAGTGGCCTTCGCCGTCGCAGCGTTCTCGCCGCTGCTCGTCACCCGACTGCTGCCCTTGGCGGAGGACGCCGCAGCCGGCCAGGGTGTCCGGGGCATGCCGGTCCGAGCCGCCCAGCAGACCTTGTCGACGGCGTACTCGATCCAGATGCTGCGGGTGAACCGCCACCGCGGCCTCGCTTCCGGCAGGACCGGTGCCGGTGGGCCACACGGGGACGGCGGCGGGGCTGGTAGCGGCGGCCGTGGTGGTGGTGGAGGTGGACCGCGGGCCTCCGGTCCCGGGCCTGGCGGTAGGCGTCCAGGTCCCGCCGCCGGCCAGCGCGGCTCGAGACCCAAGACCAAGTCGTCGGCCGAGAACAAGACCGCCGGGGGTGCAGGCACGGCGGGCGGAGCCGGCGCCAAGGCGGCCTCTGGTTCGGCGAGCGTCGGTGCCGCGGCAGGAGGTCCGGCGGCGACGGCGGCTGCTGCAGCGGCGGCTGCGGCGAAGGAGCGCGTGAGCAAGGTGACCGGTGCTCCCGGGCGGGCTGGGCTAGCAGTGCAGGAGCGCGCCGCGGCGACCACAAGCGAAGGCGCAGGTCCGACCTCGGGTGCGGCGACGGATCGTTCACGTCCTTTCCGTGAACCTGCCCGTCGACACGCTCAGCCGCCGCCGTCCCGTCGGCAGACCGGCTCGCCGCCACCATCGGGCAAGACGCCGCGACGGCCGAAGGGCGGGAGCGGTGGCTGATGAGCACAACGGGCGTTCCTACGTCCTCGAGCCCCTGGACACCTCGGGCGTGTTCCTTGGCCTCTCAGCCGTGCAGTGCGCCTTGATCGGCGGCGGTATCACCCTCGCCGTCCTCATGGTCACGGCACAGATGCCGGCCCTCGCCGCCGCTGTTCCCGTAGGGATCGCTGGAGCGGTGAGCTTCGGACGGGCCAGAGGCCATCCTGCCTGGCAATGGCTGCCCCTTGGCATGTCCTGGCTGTGGGCCACCGGCACCAGAGGGCGCCGGTGGACGGCGCTGCTGCCGCTGTGGCCGACCGACGATGGCAAGCCGGCGCAGCTGCCGGCGTGCCTCGCCGGTCTCGACATCATCGAGGTTGCCTGGCAGCCGGACAAGACCCTCGGCGCGGTCCGAGACAGGCACGGTCACGCCCTGACCGCGATCGTCCCCATTCGAGGTCCCGAGTTCGTGCTCCAACCGCCCGGTGAACAGGATCGGTTGGTGGTTGGATGGGCCGACGTGCTGGGGCAGCTCGCAGCGGCCGACGGTCTCGCTCACGTGTCCTGGTCGATGTTGGCCCGTCCCTCGGGCATGGAGGAGCACCGCTCGTGGCTACGAGGTCGATGGGACGGGGACCTCGGCAATTTCGATCCCGGTTACGACGAGCTGGTCGACGTCGCCTCCCGAGCAACGGCCACCCACGATGCGACGGTGAGCCTGACCGTCGATCGAGACAAGGTCCATCGCCTGCGGACCGAGCAGCCGGCTTCCAGCGACCCGCTCGGCTACGCGTTGGTCGTGGCCGTCGAGTCGTTGCTTCGGAGCTGTCAGTCAGCCGGGCTCCAGGCGGAGCCTCCTCTTGATCCCCCCGCTATCCACCGGCTTGTCCGGACCTGGGTCGACCCCAGCCAGGTCTCGCCGCCCGGTCGACTCGGCGAGCGCCTCGGGCTCGTCAGTGCGGCCGCGGGCCCGCTGGTGATGGACACCGCCTGGGATCGCGTACGTATCGATGGCGCGTGGCACCGCACGTACTGGGTCGCGAGCTGGCCCCGTCTGCATGTGCCGGCGTCGTGGTTGGAGCCGTTCCTGTCCGCCGGACAGGTCACCCGAGCGATGACGGTGGTCTTCGTCCCCGTGTCGTCGTACCAGTCGCGGCGGCGCATCCAGCGTGACCTCGTCAAGCTCGAGTCCGACGCCGCGACCAAGGAGGAGAAGGGCCGCCGCGTCGACGCCCGCCACCACCGCGCCACCCAGGCTCTGCTGGATCGTGAACAGGAGCTGGTCGCCGGCTACGTCGAGATGGCCTACGTCGGTCTCGTCACCGTCAGCGCCACGTTCGAGGCCGAGCTCGAGGACCACGCCGCGGTCGTCGAGCAACTCGCCCGCGAAGCTGCCATCGACCTGCGCCCGCTCGACGGACGCCAGGACATCGCCTGGGCGGCGGCGCTCCCGCTCGGCCTCGCCCCCCGGAGCCTGCTGGCCGGATGACCAGACCAGCACTCCGGCTCGCCTACCACCGGGGCACAACGGCCCACATCAGCTCGCTGTACCCGTTCTCGGTCCAGCCGCCATTCAGCCACCGCGGGGCGTACGTCGGCGTCGACCTCCTGGCCGGCGGCGCGGCGTTCTGCTGGGACCCCTTCGAGGCCTACGCACAGGGTGCGGTCACCAACCCCAACGTCTGGGTCCTCGGCGAGCCCGGAGGCGGCAAGTCCGCGCTGGTCAAATGCGTGCTCGCCCGCATGGCGTCGATCTACGGCCGTGGACCAGAAGGCCGATGGGTGGCCATCGCCGACCCCAAAGGCGAATACGTGACCCTCGCGGAACGCCTCGGCTTCACCGTCCTCCGTCTGGCCCCTGGTGGCATCACCCGGCTCAACCCCCTCGCCCCGGGCCCAGCGGCAGGCCGCGAGCCGGCGGACAAGCAGCTGCTCCGACGGGCCGAGATGATCACCGCCTTGGTAGCGACGGTGCTCGACCGGCCGCTCACCCAGCTCGAGGACGCCGCCGTCTTCGCTGCCACTGAGCACGCCACCGCGTCGCCGGTCGAGGAACCCACCCTCGCCGACATCGCCCGGTTGCTCGCGGCGCCCACTGACACGATGCTCACCCGGCTACGTCGGACGGCCGACAGCGTCCAGGGTGAGCTGGCGCCGGTCGCCTACGCGCTCGACAAGCTCCTCGCCCGGTCTCTTCGCGGGATGTTCGACGGCCCGACCACCGTGCAACTCCACTGGCAGGGACCGGGGCTGGTCCTCGACCTCTCCGCCGTACCGCTGGACTCCGACGCCCTGCCCCTGGTCATGGTCGCCGCCGCCGGCTGGATGCAACAGCTCATGGCGTCACCTGGACCCCAGCGTGTCCAGGTCCTCGACGAAGCCTGGGCGCT
>JBOGHK010000140.1:0-18493 GCA_050744325.1 Acidimicrobiales bacterium | reverse complement strand
GTGTGAACGGGTTTGGGGATGGCAGGCACCGACGCTGCTCTCGATCGGAGCCAGACTTCAGCGATCGCACGAGCCTCCTCGAGATCAGGCCGCCTGGTTTCCACCCTCACATCGTGGTCCACAACCGGCGCTCGGGGATACCGGGTCGGTGGCGCGGCGGTGCCTAGTCGGGCCGCCAGATCCTGCCTGACACGTCGCCTCGGGCCACGTCTCGAGCGCGGACCACCTGCACCCGCCAGGGGTCGAGACGCAGCACACGGAAGGCGGGGTCGTCGGGTCCCCGCCAGTACGCCGTCGGGTCGTAGCCGACTCCGGGCGGATGTCCCTGGCGGTACATGTTCGATACCCGCTGGTCGATGTCGGCGTCGTGGGTCCACGTGGCGTCACTGTCGAGGTAGACGGCGTCCTGGCGTGGGCTCCAGTACGAGGTCGTGAGGTGCGGGTTGTGGGCCAGATGTGCCGCCTTCACTGGGGTTTTGAAGGTGGCGAGCCAGCCGACCGGCCGAGGCCCGTCCAGGGCCCAAGCGACGATCAGAACCCGTGAGCGGGGACGCCCCCGGCGATCCACCGTCGTCATCGTGGCGTGGCGTACACGATGGTGCCGATGATCTCGGCCACGTCGTCCCTGATCTGGGCGAACGACCCGGTCCGATGCCCGGTGGGGACGGTCATCGGCCGGCGATCACGTCGGCGAGGCGGGGTAGCCCGTCGTCGCCGTGGCCGGCAGCGACACCCCGTTCGAGGAGGGCTGTGATCGTTGCCGGGAGTTCGACGTCGAGCCCGTGACGTCGGCTCGTGTCCACGACGTGGCCCATGGCCGCCGCGTAGACCCTGAGTGTGCCGTCGTCACCCGGATAGCGACGCTGGTCGATCTGGCGGGCATGGCCGGGCAGGAGTCCGGTGACGAACGGGAGGTAGTCGACGGCGACCGAGGCGAAGGTCGGTGTGTCGACCCCAGCAGCGCCGACCAGGGCGGCGGCCTGGTAGAAGCCGCCCAGCACCCCCATGATCATGGCCAGCAGCGCGGTGTCGTAGACCGACGCCGCACCAGGATCGGCGCCGAGGTGCACCGCGCGGCCCAGCGCGGCCAGCGTCTCTTCGTGAGCCGCGTACGCTTCGGGGTCGCCGCTGTAGAGGAAGAGGGCCTCTGGCTGGCCGACGAGGCGGGTGCCGCTCATGGCTGCGCCGTCGAGATAGCGCACCCCCCGCTCGGCGGCCCAGGCCGACATTGTCCGGGCCTGTTCCGGGGTGCCGGAGCTCAGGTTCACCAGCGTGCGCCCCGCTAGGCGGTCGGCCTCGCGGGCCACCACCGCGTGGACGTCGTCGTATGTGGAGACCGAGGTGATCACGATCGGGCTGGCCGCGACGGCGTCGACAGGCGTCAGGGCCCGGCTCGCACCCGACGCCACGAGGTCGTCGGCCTTCCCCACCGTCCGGTTCCAGACGGTCAGCCGGTGACCGGCATGCAGCAGTGCTCTGGCTATCACCGTTCCCAGCATCCCGGTACCCAGGACAGAGACGGCGTTGCCGTCGGGATGGCGGTGGGCAGCAGGCCCGGGTTCGATGTCGGTGTGGGTCATGTTCTGTAGTCAACGGCCGACCGACGAGACGAACGATGGCTCAAGCCCTCGACCAGATGTCTCTACGTCTAAAGTGGTGGCGATAGTGGACATGCTCTCGACCCTGCTGGAGGACGTCCGGCCTCGTGGCGCCCTGTTCAACCGGTCGTTCATGCGCCCGCCCTGGTCGTTGCGGTTCGACGAGCAAGCACCCCTGACGCTGGCCACGCTGCTGCAAGGCGACGGGTGGATCACGCCCGACGGTGACACCGCGGTTCCGATCCACACCGGGGACGTCGCCGTCATGGTCGGCCCCACGCCGTACACGATCAGCAGCGCACCCGAGGTTCCTCCGAGGGTCGTCGTGCGCAGCGGCGACCAGTGCACCACGCCCGATGGGCGGGTGGTCGACGAGGTACCTGGCCTCTGGTGCCGCCCCGGAGACGACACCGACGGGTCCGCGCTCCTCAAGGGGACCTACCCGGTCCAGGGCAGCGTCTGTGAGCGGGTGCTGCGAGGGCTGCCGCAGACCCTGGTGGTGCCGAAGGCGCCCCTGTCGTTCCCGACCATCGACATGATCGTCGCCGAGTTCGCCCGCTCGCGACCGGGACAGCAGGCCGTGTTGGACAGGCTGCTCGACCTGCTGCTCGTCTCGACGCTGCGCGAGTGGCTCGACCAGCCCGATTCCGGTGCCCCGCCGTGGCACCGCGCCCGCAACGACGCCGTCGTCGGGGCGGCGTTGGAGCTCATGCACGACGACCCGGCCCATCCATGGACCGTGAGCGCGCTGGCTGCCAAGGTCAACGTGTCACGCGCGACGTTCGCCCACCGATTCTCCGACCTCGTCGGCGAGCCGCCGATCGCCTACCTGACCTGCTGGCGCCTCTGCCTCGCCGCCGACCTGCTGCGGCAAACCGACGCCACCGTCGACGCCATAGCCCACCAGGTCGGCTACGCCAACGCCTACGCCCTGAGCGTCGCCTTCAAACGGGTGTACGGCATCCGCCCCACCGACCATCGGCGCCAGTAGCCCTCCCGCCCCGGCCTACCCGACAGCCGAGACACTGCATGTTGCCAATCACCACCACGTTGACGCTGCACTCTCCGCTGCCGGCCCTGACCAAGCGAACCACAGCTGGTGTGCGATGCGCTAGGACTCGGGGCGGTGGCGCGGCCGATGGGCCGCCCTTGGTGGCACGCCAGCGATCTCGATCCGAGGTGTGACTGGCATCTGGGCCCGGTTTCCGTCGAGGCCTGACGACCAGGAACCGACAAAGGGTGTCGGGACCACGAACGAGCGCACGTTCACGGCCAGCGCCGAGCCGATCAGTTCGCAGGCAGCGACGACAGGGCGACGGCGGCCAGGCTGTCGGCCAGGCTGCAGGCGCTGTCCGGTACCGATGCTGGATCGACCTTGACATCGATGCTGACGAAGTAGTCGGCGTTGTCAACGACGACTTCGCAGAGATCCACGGTGGTGCTTGGGCTCTCCAGGACGTAGGCGGGGTGACCGCCGATCTCCGGGTGCTCCTCGTAGCCGACCAGGAACTCCTGGGGGTCCACGGGATCCCAGAGCTCGACCTTGACGTAGGGACCCGACGGGTCGCCCCATCTGCAACCCTCGGAGCGACGTTGAGACGCTGTCGTCTCGGCGTCCACCGCCTCCAGGTCGGGTACCGCGTCGGTGACCGCTTCGGTGGGGAGCAACGAGCACACATCGAGCGCGCCCCAGGGCGCGGGGCCCTCAGGTGAGTCGGGAACGAGGGTGATGTCGCAGCGTTGCCGGGTGGCGGCGTTGATCCGCTCCACGAGCTCGGAAGTGGGCTCGGGCGGGTCGGGAAGGTCGGCCATTGCGACGGCGATCTCGATCGGCGACTCGGCGTCGGCGATGGCCTCCAGGACGGCCCGGAGCACGTTCTCCTGATAGGCCTCCAGGTCGTCGCGCACGTCACCGTCGGCGGTGTCGATCATCTCGTCGAATGCGCCGGTCACCTCCCTGAGGGTGTCTCTGACCTGCCGGGGGAGCTCTGCCGCCGCAGCACTGGCGTCGTCGTCGCTCAGGCCAGCTACGTCTATGTCGCGCGTGACCGTCGCGTATTCCCTGACTGCCGCGGCTGCCCGTTCCGCATCGACGCAGAACGCGTCGTCGCTGCTTTGCTGGCCGTCGCCGCAAGCGACGACCACCAGCAGCAGCGTGCATCCCAGCGCCCCGCTCAGCCTTCGCATCTGCACTCCTCTCATGCTGAACAGATGCTCAGCGCCACCGCGGTCGCAGACAACGGTCATTCGACCTGGATCGAACGGAAGTTGCTCATCGCTGAGGGGAGATCGCACAGGACTGGCATCGGTACACGTCTCAATGGGTCGACGACCTCGTGGCGGTCGGCGCCGACAAAGGTGTTCGCCGACCTGACCTCGCCCGACGCGCTTGCCATCGCTGGCCGATCCTGCGGCCACGGTCGGCCACGATGCAACGTCTGCGGCCACCTTGCCGTCGAGTACGGCGTCCTCCCAGGTGGGTGGGACACCGGTGCCGCGCCAAACGTGTACGGGCAGTTCGTCGGGCAGTCGTGTCCGGCGAGAGCAACGCCGCCGGCAGTACGAACGCCGCCGGCAGTACGAACGCCCACCGCGCTCGTCAGACGGCCCACGACGACGCGGAGACGGTCGCCGGCTGCGTGCCCGGGATGCCCGGTATCGACTGTTTCAGGACACCGTCGGGGCGGCAGGCGCCGCGCTACGCACGCACGCACGCACGCACGCCAGCGCGTCTGGCTCGCCCGAGCGGCGATAGCTGCCGTGGGTGGTCAGTCACTGGCGGGCTCGGGCCAGGTCAGGTCGGCGCCGAGCGCTCGGGTGAGCCGGGTGATCGTGTCGCGGGTGGCCGGGTCGCGGACGCGGTGGGGGAGCCATGCGCAGGCGATGTAGGCGGCTTTCACGTCGGCGGTGGTGCAGACGGCGGCCAGGCATTCCTCGATCTGGGCAAGGGACGGCCCGGGGCCGGAGGGGAAGCGCGCGCCGGGCAGCTGGGCGCCGTCGATGACGTCGATGTCCAGGTGGAGGTAGACCGGGGCGGGGCCGAGCTCGCCAAGGGCGATGGTGATCGCGGCCGGGTCGGCGGTGACGCGGCGGACCTGGCTGGCGTTGAGGGAGTCGCGCTCGGCGGGGTCGAGGTCACGGGCGTCGGCGAGGACGACGCTGGTGTCAGGGATGGGTCGCAGGCCGAGAGTGTCCTGGAAGAGGCCGGGTGTCCGTCCGGTCAGCATGGCCAGTGCCATGCCGCCGATGTAGCCGCTGGCCGTTATGGCGGGGGTGTTGAAGTCGCCATGGGCGTCGAGCCATACCACGGCCAGGTCCTGATAGCGGCGCTGCACCGAGGCCACCGCTGCGCGCGCGGTGGGGCAGTCGCCGGAGAGCACCAGGGGCCTGGCGACCTGCGCCACCGCGCCGGCGGCCGCCTGGTGCAGCCGGTTCATGCGGGCCGGGACGGGGCCCTGGGCGAGTGGCGGGGGGGTGACCTCGGCCGCGGTGGCCGGGATCGGGAAGGCCGGGATGTGCTCGTCGAGGTGCCAGGGCGTGATGATGGTGTCCCAGGTGCTGGTGGTGGAGTGATCAGCCACGGGGCGTTTCGCCTTCTTCGGGGTGGGCGGGTTGCTTGCGGTGGGCCAGCAGGTCGAGCAGACGCTGCAGCTCGGCGGCGCCAACGTGCAGGTGCGCGGTGAGCGCCGCCCGGGCTTGCTCGGGAGAGCCGTGCAACGCGTCGAGCAGCTGGCGGTGGTCGTCCGCGGTGCGGCCGAGCTCGCGGCTGGAGCGTTCATACAGCGCCAGGGCCAGGCGCTGCTCTTGCTGCAGCTGTGCATAGAAGCGGCGCAGCCGGGGGCTGCCTGTGGCCGCGACCAGGGTGGCGTGGAAGAGCCGGTCACCGTCGAGCACGGCGGCGATGGCGCCCCGTTCGAAAGCGTGCTCTATCTGCTCGGCCAGGTCGGCGAGGCTGGTGTAAACCACCGGGTCACGGCGGCTGGTGAGGGCGTCGACGGCGGCCAGTTCCACCGCGGCGCGGGCAGCGTAGATGTCGGCGATATCCGGTCCGGTGATGTCGGAGACGACGATGCCGCGGTTCATGTGGTAGCGGACCAGGCCCTCGCTTTCGAGGGTCCGCGCGGCCTCGCGGAGTGTGCTGCGCGAGATGCCGAGCTCGGCGGCGACGGCGGCCTCGCGCAGCGGCATGCCCGGCAGCAGTCGGCCGGACAAGATGGCCTGCCGGAGGGCTTCGGCGGCCTGCTCGGCGGTGCTGCGACGCTGGATGCCCGCGCCAAGGCCGGTGATCGGGCTCGTCATGGTCACCAGTCTCCCAGCGGCACGTCCCGGCCGACGCCGTGCTTATCGGCGAGCCGGGCAGCGAGGTCGGCCACGGCTGCGTCCTGGACGCCCAGGCCGGTCAGGTCGGCCACGGTCATGTCACGTTGGAACTGCTCGTCGGCCTCGCGGGCGGCGGCCCCAGACCGTTACCTGCTCGACGGGACGGACCTGCAGCAGCGCCTGCAGCTGGAAGCGGGCCTGCCCGCCGGTGCCGATCACCGCCGCCGACCGCGCGCCGGGCCGGGCCAGCAGGTCCGCGGCGACCGCTCCTGCCGCGGCCGTCCGCAGCTCGGTCAGCAGCCCGCCATCGGCGACCAGCATCCGCAGCGCGCCGGTCATGGCGTCATGGACCATAGTCATCCCGCCGCTGACCGGCAGCCCCAGCCCGGCGTTGCGGCAAAACCCGGTCGCGGTCTTGACCGCGAACACCGGCGCGCCGGCCAGGTACGCGCCCTTCACGTGGATCTCGCCGCCTGCGTCGGGCAAGTGCATCCCGAACGGCGCCGGCGTCACCGCGCCGCCCCGGTCTGCCGCCGCGAATGCCTCACGCACCGCCGTGATCACGTCCGCCATGCTGACCAGGCGACGGATGTCATCGCTGTCAAGGAGCCGGACCACACGCCTCCTCCTCTTGAATCTTTCCCTGTCCTCCACCAGATTGCCATATTGTCCGTCAATCCGGCAACATGGCGTGCGATGAAGAAGTGACGCCCATGCCCTGAGGACCACGCCAAGCTCGCAACGACGGTCGCGACAGGCCTGCGCCGGGAGGGTATGGCCGTCGACGTGGTCTTCGACGGCGAGGACGCCCTCGCCCACATCGCCGGCACTGACTACGACGTCGTCGTGCTCGACCGCGATCACCCCGAAACGGTGCAGCGCCACCGCCTCTTGCTGGTCACGGTCCATGTCAATCCTCCGTTCGTGTCCCCTCCGCAGGGACAGGAGGCATGAAACGACGCCTGCCGATCGCCACCAACGCCTGACCGGCGGCGCCGCTCACCGCCGCGACACCCTCGCCGGCTAACTCGACGGCCAGCGCCGCGAACGCCATCGACCATCCCACCGCTCCGACGGCGAAACCCCGGACCCATCCCCGCGCCGTGGTATGCGGAACATCCAGGCGCGCCGCGGCCGGGCGCACGCCACCCCCTCCGGCCACAACCTCCTCCACGACCGCGCCGACGGTCTCGACGGCGTCGAGGCGTCCGCACAACACGAGGGCAGGCAGCACAACGTCGGTCTTCGCGCACGAGCCGCAGCGCACCCTGGGCACGAAGATCGCCCGGCTCGTCCCACCGAAGCGAACGAAACGGCGATAGCCCGACCACCACGACATCGCCCCACCACAACGCGGGCAGTCCGGACGTGGCACCTCCACCCCACGGCCCGCCGCGACATACCCATCGACCGACAACGGGCACGGCCATACGATCGCCACCGGTGGCAACACCGCCTTGGACCCCCTCCCGCCACAGCGACCAACTGATGGGGAGGGGGTCCCTCGCGTAACAGGAACCACCCATCCTCACCGGCCATCACCGGCCACCACGAGCCCAACTCAGCGCGCAAACAACACGGCCGGACCGCACGGCTACATCGTCAGGAAGTCAGGCCGGCAACACTCGCCCTGACCTTCATCGCGGCGTTCCCGTCGCTCGACCTGGAGCCGTACTGCCGGTACGTCGACCACCATCGAGTGCCCGAAGCCGAGTTCGTCGTCGGAGGCCGCCACTACCCTGTCTTCGCCCACGACTGGCGACGTCTCGGCAGCGAGGCGTTCATGGACTTGATGGGCCAACGCGAGCTGGACAGCGGCCCCGGCCTAGCCACGGTGCCGGGCGCGGTGACGCCCGAGCACGTTCGATGACGGCGACCTGACGCCATGCAAGAACCGCCAGAGCTACGGCCCTGACCCGGCCCACGACCGCGGCACCAGCGCTGTCGTGGGCCGGGCACATCGACCTGCGCCCGGGCACTCGGGTGCTCAACCTGCCCGACGGCAGGAAGCGTCTCTAGATCTGGTCACCACGGGTGTTCCGCGCGCGCGTCCCGCGCGTGTCACGCCTACCCGACGCGAGCCTCCACACCAGCGCTGGGCATCCTCCCGTGGGGCGCTCGACGCCGCCGAGGCGATCGTCGCCAACATGGTCCCTTTGGAAACAGCGATGTCGACAGAAGGAGGACATCCGATGTGTCTGGATGAGACCCTCGACCACCACGACCACGATCATGACCACCTCCACGACCACGGGCGTTCGGTCCGCGGCCGGGTGGGTCGCCGCCGGGTCGCGCATGCTCCTTGCGGGAGCTCACTCGGCATGATCCCGGCGGCCGTCGCCCCACCGTGACCCGAAAGGACTCGAGATGTCCATGGAACCCCTCGATCTGGTACGGGACTGGTACGCGCAGATGAACAACGGCGACATCGCCGGCGCGGCCGCCAAGCTCCATCCCGAGATCGAATGGATCGAAGCCGAGCACAGTCCGTACGGACGGCCCGGCCAAGGGTTGATCGGAGTCGCCGCCATCAACGAAGCGGTCTGGTCGACGCTGGCACGAGACTGGACCGATCTTCGAGTCGTCCCCGAAGAGTTCATCCCCGCGGCGAGCACCGTCGTCGTGATCGCACGCTACAGCGGCACACACACCCGGTCCGGCGGCGAGCTCGACGCCCAAGCGCTGCATGTCTGGACCGTCAGGGACGACAAGATCGCCCGTTACCGCGGCTTCGCCGATACCTACGCTCTCCGGTCCGCTGTCGCTGACGTTGCGTCGCTGCCGCCGGCGCCAGTCGGCCAAGCCGAGCAACACAAGGCGGCGACTGGCCTGGTCTTCGACGTGTGGAACAGCGGCAACGTGGAACTTCTCGACCAAGTCGTCGCGTCCGACGTGATCCACCATGACCGCTACGACCCCAACGCCGCCGACGGACTCCACGGGATGAAGGCGACGATCCAGCGCGAACGCGAGACGTTCCCCGATCTCAACATCACAGTCGAGGACCAGATCGCCGACGAGGACCGGGTGACGACGCGGTGGACTGCGGCGATGACCCACCAACGGACGCTGTCCGGGGAACCGCTCACGGGAAGAGCCGTGACGCTCCCAGGGATCACGATCGATCGATTCGAGGACGGCAAGATCGTTGAGGCCTGGCGCAGCCGGGACACTCTCCACCTCCTCCGACAGATCGGCGCCGTCACCCGCACCACCTCATGAGTCGGCGTCCTCGATAGGCGCAGTCTCGGCCCGGCGGGCCGGCCGACGACAGGACCTCGAGCGTGGCCGAGGCGGCCACCAATCGGCCGGCGTGACATGGCCGATCCGTCAGGCGTCCCTGTGCCGTCACGTCATCACCGAGCGAGGAACCGCCACGACACCGCAACACCCCAACTGCGCCGATGCCCCACCCTGGCGGCACCGACGATGCCGACGCCTCGACCCCGCTCGCGGGGTGGCGGCGGACCCACGTCATCGGCCATCTGGACGTCCAGCCCTACGACGAGGTCGCGACCGTTTCTGCTCCCGGCCACCTGTCCTGGCTCGCGCGCGCCCGCGGGAACACCGACGCGCTCGCCTACTTCGAGTCGGCCGACGGTGACTCCCCCGAGGCCGTCGGGCTGGCACGGCCGGCGACGCCGGTCGGGCCGACGTTCCCCTACGGAATGACAGCCGACGCGTCCCGCCCCTCCTGAGCGGACGGGCCCGGGAGCGGTCCTCAAGGCACTGGTGCGGCGACGAGGTCGGCAGCGCCGAACGCCGAGTCGAACCGGTCGCACCAGATGACCACGCTGGCGAAGGCGGTCGGGTCGAGGTCGGCAGGGAGCGCGTAGTTCTGGTCGCCGATGTTGCCTTGCAAGCGGCCGAGGTTGTGGTAGCTGTCGTCGAACGCCCCTTCATCCCCGGTCCCCGGGTTGGTCGACAGATAGACGAAGAGATCGGGGCCGTTGTCGGTCTCGAAGCCCTCGAGGCGCACGAAGCGCTGCCCGTCGGCCAGCTCCAGGATGCGGACGGTGCCCTCGGTGGCGTGGTCCAGGCCGACGAAGGTACCGGTCGCCAGACCGACCGGCACGGCCGGCACGGTCGTCGTGGTGCCCGGCTCCTGGGACACGGCCCCGCTCGACTCGACCTCTTCGGCCGCCGTCGTGGTCGGCCCAGCCGTCGGGACCGCCTGGTCGACCCGATCGTCGATGAACAGCTTGTGGGGCTGGAACCACACCAGCACGAACCCGGCGGCGGCCACCACGACCGCGCCGGCTCCCAGCACCCACTGCAACCTCCGGCGAGACCCGACATCCGGGGCTGGTGCCGCCCCGCCACCGGCACGCACCACGGGGTCGCTCTCGGTCTTCACGACCTCGACGTTAGAACCACGCGGTCGCGCCCTCAGCCCTCAACCCTGGTCAGTCTGGAGAAGTTCCGCGGATCGTAAGAGCCTCGGGACCACGACGCCGGTCACAACCGGGGGGAGTCGCTCGTCTAATCGTGCATGACCAGTTCTGTTTCTGACACGTCCACACCTGAGGCGCTGATGCGTTCGTTCACCGACCGAGTCCGTGCCGGCGACCTGGACCGGTTGGTGGCCCTGTACGAACCGGCCGTCTTCGAGCCTCAGCTGGTCGTGGTGGTCGAAGGTCGGGAGGCCATCAGAACGGCGCTGGCTGAGGTGCGGTCGTAGGCCACGCCAAGCGGCACGCTGTCGTCGCTCCGCCAGCGCAGAAGGTCGGCCGTCTCGAAGAACATCTCGAGGGCGTCGATGAGCGGCCGCGGTTCGGTGACGGCGTCGAGGTTCAGGACCTTGCGCTCTCCCCACGCATCGCAGTGTGAGTCCAAACACTCATCGGATCGACGAAGAAGCTTCTGTGATAGAGCACGGCCCGAGCTGCGTCTGGTAGGCGCATCCCTGACACCAGCGAGATCACAGCGAAGAGAAGGCGATGTCCAAACGTATCGCCGGTCTCGACCCCAGCGAATCTCATCGGAGTCAGCCGTGACGGACGGGAGCTTGCGCCCGATGTCGCACAGCCCGCCGGGTGAGCTGTCACCATTTCACCCCGGTCATGTCGATCGTCTCCTTGATCAGTCGCGCACGGTGCGCTTCGCCGGTTGACGTCCGCACGCCTGGTCGATGACCGGACTCCCTAGCTGCACGACCCCACCAGACACCAGAGCGAAATCGTGACATCTGGTGCTACCGACCGGTGAATCCACAGAGCAGCGCTCGGTGGATCTTGTGCTCGCTGCAACGACGGCGCCGGCAGGCGGTGGCGGACGGCCCCAGCTTGCACGCCTGTACGGTCACATCGGCGGGGCTCGCGGGGTCAACCCAACGAGGACACCACCCACGCCACCTCATGATGGTGGAAGAGAGCGCACACCGATGAGAGACAGCGAATGGCTTGTCGATCGCTTCGAGAGACGCCGTAGCCATCTGCGTGCGATCGCCTATAGGATGCTGGGCTCGCTCAGCGAGGCCGACGACGCGCTGCAAGAGGTCTGGCTGCGGCTCAGCCGCTCCGATAGGAGCAACGTCGACAACCTCGACGCGTGGCTGACCACCGTTGTCGGTCGAGTATGCCTGAACAGGCTGCGGTCCCGAGAGCGGCGACGCGAAGACCTCGTCGGTGTGCACATACCGGACCCGATCATCACCAACGAGCACGAGACGGACCCCGCCCAAGAGGTGGCAATGGCCAACTCCATCGGGCTGGCATTGCTGGTGGTGATCGAAACACTGACACCAGCCGAACGTGTGGCGTTCGTCCTTCACGACATGTTCGGCGTCTCCTTCCAGGAGATCGCCACGATGCTCGGCCGCTCGACAGCCGCCGCGCGACAGCTCGCCAGCCGCGCCCGTCGCCGAGTGCACGGCGAAGCAAAGGTTCCCGACGCCGACCTGAGGTCCCAATGGGAAGTCGTCGATGTCTTCTTCGCCGCAGCTCGCGGTGGTGACTTCGAGCGCCTGGTCACACTGCTGGACCCCGACGTCGTACTCCGGGTCGACGCCGGGTTGTCTGCAATGACGCGCGAAGTCCGGGGAGCCGAGACCGTCGCCGGCCAAGCTTTGATGTGGTCCCATGCCGACCTGACGGTGCAGCGGGCACTGATCAACAGCGCCGCGGGCGTGATCTCGATCCGCGACGGCAGCCCCTTCGCCGTGATAGGGCTCACTATCACGGGCGGTCGGATCGCCGAGCTCGACATCCTCACCGACCCGCAACGGCTCGCCACTCTCGACCTCACCGCGTTCAAGAACTGACCACCGGCCAGCCGCGGCTGGTTCGACTGTTCATCTGGTGCTGGTAACCCTGCGAGAACCAACTCGGCGGCAGCCAGATCGGGAACAACCCGATTGGCTCCACGACCTGTCGGAGCTGATGACAGGGATCGGCTCGCGCCTGCGAGACGCCGAGCGCCCAGAGAGAGAACCCGAAGATCTACGCCAAGCATGTCCGGGCGGGATCGACCTAGCGCCAACGGTGTTCCTGTGCCCGTCGCTCCAGCAGTGACGGGCACAGATCTATTGGTGTCGTGTGAGCGAGGCGTCGGGATCTGGGATCACCAGTAGGTGGCGGACGGTCGCACCTCGACCGCGCCCCCTAGGCGGGCCTGTGGTACGCGGCAGGCCAGTGCGACCGCGGCGTCGAGGTCGTCGGCCTCGACCATGTAGAACCCACCGACTGCGCCTTCGGTGTCGAGGTACGGGCCCTCCTTGGTGACGGTAGAGCCGTTCTCGACGCGGACAGTCGTCGCGTTGTCGGGCAGTCCCAGCGGAGGTGCGGGTGTCAGGTTCTCCATCTTGTTGAGGGTGGCGTAGTCGGCATACGCCGCATCCTGCTCATCCTTCGAGAGGGAATCCCACTTCGGCGTGCCCGGTAGCGGTGTGGTGCCGTGATAGATCACCAGCACGAACTGCATGATGTCCTCCTCGTCTAGGTGGTCGATACACACAACTGACCCCGGACGAGGATTCGATGTGACCGGCTGGCATGGCCCAGAAGCTGCTCGCTGCGCAGTGACGTCGGCTCGCTCGATGCTGAACTGCCGTAGCACCACCCGTGTCACATTCACGGGTTCCGGGTGGTCATGTAGGTGAACCTCTACGCGAGTTCGAAGGACCACCCGCATGGACCACAACAGCCCGCCTGTCAGCTCTGTCGTCACGGTGATCAACCAGTTCGAGGTACCCGTCGAGCGCGTCGACACGTTCATCGCTCAATGGCGTGAGCGTGCCGCGTTGATGAGTGCAAAGCCGGGCTTCCTGGATGCGCTGTTGCATCGGGCAATCTCGCCCCGGGCACGGTTCCAGGTGGTCAACATCGCCCATTGGGAAGATGTCGAGGCGTGGCAGACCGCCACAGCAGATCTCGAGTTCCGACAGCACAGCAGCGCCGTGGCCGCCCACTCGGAGCTCGTGCTCGCGGCGAGCTCGGCCGCCTACGAGGTCGCCGTCGAGTTGTCGGGCTCGGGGCCTAGCGCTCGGCGCGTCCGCCACGTCGAGCGTTCGGCCACCGGCCAGTCACATTTCGCCGACGGCGCACGTCGAGACGGTTGACGCACGACGACACATCTACGAAAGGAGCCCCTTTCATGCCTCCCATCATCGAGGCGCGCGGCCTCACCAAGCGTTACGGCAAGGTGACCGCGCTCGACGGTCTCGACCTTGTGGCCGAGTCAGGGCACGTGACCGCCCTGCTCGGGCCGAACGGTGCCGGCAAGACCACCTTCGTGAGCGCGGTGGCGACCCTGCTCCGACCGAACGCCGGCGCGTTGCGGGTCGCGGGCATCGATGCCCTGGCCGAGCCCCGGCGGGTCCGGCGGGTCATCGGTCTTGCCGGCCAGTTCGCCTCGGTCGAGCCAGCCATGACCGGCCGGGAGAACCTCGAGCTGGTCGCCCGCCTGTTCGGGCTCGACCGTCGCACCGCTCGCACGGCCACCGCCGAGGTCCTGGACCGCCTGGAGCTGGGCGAAGCGAGCGACCGGCTGGTCCGCACCTACTCGGGTGGCCTGCGCCGCCGCCTGGACCTGGGGGCGAGCCTCGTAGGTCGGCCGCGGCTGCTGCTGCTCGACGAGCCCACCACCGGCCTGGACCCCCGCAGCCGTCGCGAGCTCTGGGACGCCATCCGCGATCTGGTGGCCGACGGCGTCGACGTCCTGCTCACGACCCAGTACCTGGAGGAGGCCGACCAGCTGGCCCGTCGGGTGGTGATCATCGACCACGGCAAGGTGGTCGATGCCGGCACCCCCGCCGAGCTGAAGGATCGTGCCGGCCGCGATGTGGTGGAGGTCCGGCCCCGCGCCGCCGGCGACCTGCCCGCCGTTGAGGAGGTCCTCGCCTCCGTCGGCACCGAGGCACCCCGCACCGACCTGGACACCCAGCGCACCTGGGTCGGGGTCGACGGCGGCGCCGACATGCTGACCGCCACCGTGCAGCAGCTGCATGACCGAGGCATCGCCCTGGACGACATCGGGTTGCGCCGGCCCTCGCTCGACGAGGTGTTCCTCGCCCTCACCGGCCAGCCCCTGGCATCACCGGACCCTGACGACGACGACCCCCACACGGCCAAAGCGGCCGTATGAGCATCCGGAGGACAAACGATGACGAGCACCACCACCCCCACCATCACCAGCGACGGGCTCGGTCGCGGCACCGCCACCGTCGGCGCCCGCGCTGAGCGTGGCGCCAGGTTCGGCATCGCGGCTCGCCAGGCCGCCAAGCGCAGCATCTTGCAAGCCCTGCGCAGCCCCCAGCTTCTGGTCTTGCCCACGATCATGGCGGCGCTCTTCCTGCTGGTCTTCCGCTACGTGTTCGGTGGGGCGATCGAGACCGGCGGCGGCCTCGACTACGTCGACTTCCTCGTGCCCGGCTTCGTCGTGCAGACGATCCTGTGGACAGGGATGAACTTCCCGGCCGGGGTCGCCGAGGACGCCGCCTCGGGTGTGTACGACCGGTTCCGGTCGCTGCCGATCCCACGAGCGGCCGTCGTCGCTGGCCGAGCCGTGGCCGACTCCGCCCTCATCGCCTGGACCGCAGCTCTGACCCTCGGGCTCGGCTTCGCGGTCGGGTTCCGCGCCGACGCCGCGGTGGGATCGGTGCTCGCCGCCTGCGCCCTCACGCTGGTCGTGGGATACGTGTTCTCATGGCTGTTCATCTCGCTGGGGCTGGCGGCGGGCAACGGGCAGGCCGCCCAAGGCATGGCGAGCCTGCTGGTCGTGCCGCTGTCCTTCTTGTCCAACACGTTCGTGCCCGTCGAGTCCATGCCGGGAGGGCTGCAGCCGGTCGCCGAGCACCAGCCGATGGGCGTGTTCACCAACGCGGTACGCAGCCTGATGCTCGGCGGCACCGACGCCGTCGGGGTAGGCCACACGACCGGCTACTGGGTGGCGCTCAGCCTGGTGTGGTGCGCCGGCATCCTGGTGGTGTTCGCCGCCTTCGCGGTGCGCCGCTTCGCCCGCACACGCTGATGCTCTGCCTTCTGCAGCTCGGTTCGGCAGATCGCGGCCCTTCTGATCGCCGCGGTCGCCGTGCACGAGGGCCGAGTGGCATGGCGGGGCGGCAGAAGCCGACCGGTGCGACCAACCAGCCGACCACGGTCATCGGGTGGTGGTGGTCATAGGGCGTTGGCTATGGCGATGCCGGCGGCGGCGCCTGCGAGGCCGAGGGCGAGGCTGGTGGCGGTGTTGAGGAGGGCGTCGCGGTACACGCCGTCTTCGAGGAGGCGGACGGTTTCGTAGCTGAAGGTCGAAAAGGTGGTGTAGGCGCCGAGGAAGCCGGTCCCGATGAGGGTTCGGGGGGTGGCGGGGAGGCCGTGGTAGAGGCCGAGACCGACGATGAACCCCAACCCGAGGGAGCCGGTGACGTTGACGACCAGCGTGCCCAGCGGGAAGACGGACTCGGTCCGGTGTTGGACCGCGAGGTCGACCAGGTAGCGGGACACCGCGCCGGCGAAGGCCGTGATGGCGACCGCGAGGACCATCAGGTGTCGTCGTTGTTGCGGCCGACGTACTTGACGATCTCGACGGGTTCGCGCACGACGAGGCCCTCGGTGATCAGCTCGTCGAGGGTGGGCAGGAAGGCGTCGATGCGGTCGGGGTGGTCGACGATCACGATCACGACCGGCAGGTCCCCTGAGAGGCTGAGGATGCGGGTGGTGTGGATGTGCCGGGACGCGCCATAGCCCTCCAAGCCCCGGATGACCGTGGCGCCGGCCAGGCCAGCGTTGTGGGCGCGATGCACGATCTCGGTGTAGAGCGGCTTGTGGGCGTGCTGGTCGGTCTCACCAACGAAGATCGTCAGCCGTTCCCCGGGTCCCTCCAGTTTCATCTCCGTCTCCTGCGTCGCGCCGGAGTCTGCCGGAGGGCCGCCCACATCCCGACGTAGGTAGCGGCCAGGCCGCCGGCCACGCTCGCAGCGATGTACGCCGCGGCGATGCCTGGCCGATGGTCCCGGGCCAGCAGCGCGGTCTCCGTCATGAACGTCGACCAGGTCGTGTAGCCCCCGCAGATCCCGATTCCCACGAACGGGCGCACGTAACGCGTCGGTGGCCAGCGCTCGAGAACCAGCGTCGCGATCACACCCAACACGAACGAGCCGGTCAGGTTGATCGCCCAGGTCGCCCAGGGGAACGCCCCTGATGAGACCGGGGCGGCCATGGTGATCTCGTAGCGGGCGACGGCGCCCAACGCGCCACCGGAACCGATCGCCATCAGCACAGGCAACGGTGGCCGGCGGGCAGCCTGCTGCGAGGCTCGCGGCGGAACCGAGACTGTGACGGTGCGCTGGCTGGCGTCGGGCATGGATCGACCTCTCAGAAAGAGGGACCGTCATCCCGTGGCCGGGCGGTTAAGGCGAGCCCCATCGCCGTCACAGTTCAGCGTAGCGGCGATGCTGTGGTCGCCCGCCACCCAGCACGCGTCCCACACGAGCGGTCACCGCTGACGTACACGGGACGGAACGGGCCTGTGAGCTGGGCAGACTCGCCCGGTGCCGGTGCCCCCGGCTCGCGCTGATGGCCCGCTTCGAGCTGCTCACGGATTGCGGCGTAGCACTCCCCGACGACTTCGACACGTCGGCGAAGCTGCTCTGGCGCACCCCCGAGTCACCGGGCTTCACGGGATGGACCGTCACCTTCACCTCACCATCGAGCTCGACGGAACGACCAACGCCGATGCGCTCATCGACGACCGCGCCCACTACATGGGCGCCAATGGCCCCCGCCGCCCCAGGGTCTCAAGCTCACCCACCGCCGGATCGCACCCGGCCAACCAACCACCGTCACCCGCCGCCACCGCCTCGAGCATGTCTCCATCCGCCGCGTCCACCCCGGCCGCCACACCCTCGACATCCAGGTCAACGGCAACATCCCAGGCAGCGTTCGGATCAACGTCGTCGACCCCACCACGACCGAGCACTGACCGGCGCACCACGTTGCGGGTTCGGCGCCAGCCGATGGCTGAGCTCTCGGACGGTTGCCGCTCGATGTCGGCACCGCTTGTGCAACGCTCTCGGCAGCGGGACATACTGAGTGAGGTGACTAACTCTTCAGCGGGGGCTGTCGACGGCAAGCGGGAGCGCTTGGTGCGCAGTGCCACCGACCTGCTGTACCGACACGGTGTGGACAGCCCCACCCTCGCCGATATCGCGCACGCGGCCGGCGTGCCGCCCGGCAACGTCTACTACTACTTCAAGACACGCGATGAGCTCGTCGGATCGGTCATCGATGCCCGAGCCGAAGGGCTGCGACAGCTGCTCGGCTCGCTCGACAGGCGCTCCAGCCCGAGCGCCCGGCTCAAGGCCCTCGCCCGGGCCTGGGTCGTCAACCGGGACGACATCGCCGGCAACGGATGCCCGATCGGGTCGCTGTGCTCAGAGCTGAACAAACGCGACCGGGGTCTCGACGAGCGGGCGGCCGCGATCGTCACAACCACGGCCGATTGGCTCACAGACCAGTTCCGCCAGCTGGGCCACCCGGCCGCCCGCGAGCTCGCGATGACGATGCTCGCCACAGTCCAAGGTGCTGCCCTGCTGGCGAACACGCTGCGCGACCCGAAGATCATGTCCACCCAGATCCGGCGCCTCGAGCGCTGGATCGACACGCTCGGGGGCCCCGACAGATGACCCGCCGTGTCCCCCGGCGGCAGCTGTCGATCCCTAGCCGCCCAACCGGCGGCCAGCACAACACCCAGCCGAGCGACGGCGCGAACGGCGTTCCGGTCGACTCACCTGAGGCGAACATGACCGACCTTGCACGGTTCGCACAGCTCGTGCCCCTCGACCACGGCCTCAGTGTCGTGGTCACCCTCCGCGCCGACCACAGCCCCCACACCACCGTCGTGAACGCCGGGGTCCTTTCCCATCCGGTGACCGGTGACCCCACTGTCGCGTTCGCTGCCGCCGGCGGCGCCCGCAAACTCGCCCATCTGCGCACCGACCCCACCATCGCCATCGTTGCCCGCGCCGGCTGGAGATGGGCCACCGTCGAAGGCCACGCCGAGCTGATCGGACCCGACGACGCCCACCCCGAGATCGACGACGAACGGCTCCGGCTCCTGCTGCGCGACATCTTCGGCGC
>JBOGHK010000139.1:0-18045 GCA_050744325.1 Acidimicrobiales bacterium | reverse complement strand
CCGCCACCACCAGCAGGAGCAGGGCGAACAGCACGTTCGACGCGGTCTCGGACATACCGACCGAGATCTGCGAGGCCACGAACGCCGACACCACCCCGGCCAAGCCGACCACCCCGGCGATGCGCAGGTCGGCGTTGCCGTTGCGGCGATTGCGCCATGTCCCCATGATCGAGGTCGGCACGATCACGGCCAGCGACGTCCCACGGGCCACCGCCGGTGGGACCCGGAACAGCACGACCATGGCCGGCACCATGAAGATCCCCCCGCCCACGCCGAGCAGCCCGGCGAGGGCGCCGCTGGTCACCCCGAGCACCAGCAGGCCGACGATGGTCCCCACGTCCAGCTCGCCGCGTCCGCCGGCGTCGGCGTGGTCGACCAGGAGGCGGATCGCCGTGGCCACCAGCAGCACGCCGAAGCAGATGGCCAGCGCCCGCTTGGGCAGGACGTGGAGCACGTGGGTGCCGACCACGGCGCCCACGACAGCGCCCGCCGCCAGCAGGACGGCCACGGGCCAGTCGATCTTGTCCTCCAGGCCGTAGCCGAGCGTCGACGAAAGGGCGATCGGCAGCACCGCCGCCAGCGACGTGCCGTGCGCGAGGCGCTGGTCCATCCGCATGGCCAGCACCAGCGCCGGCACGATCAGGATGCCGCCACCGACACCGAACAGGCCGGACAGAAACCCGGCGACCAAGCCGAGGATCCCGGCCCGTACCAGCCGCGACCGGGTGCCTTCAGTTGCGCGTGCAGTGACCTCTATCGACAAGGGAGCTCCTGATGGGCGGGGGGAACTAGCGCACGAAGCAGGCCGCGACGTGTCCGGGCGCCTTCTCCTCGAGCGGGGGTTGCTCGTGGCGGCAGCGCTCCTCGACGAGCGGGCAACGGGTCTGGAACCGGCAGCCCGTCGGGGGATCGATGGGGTTGGGGATCTCGCCCGCTAGCGCGATGCGGCGCCGCTGGCGTTGGGCGGGCGGATCGGGGATCGGCACCGACGAGAGCAGCGCCTCGGTGTAGGGGTGGACCGGGTGCTCGTAGAGCCGGTCGGCTGGCGCGAGCTCGACCAGCTTGCCGGCGTACAGGATCGCGATGCGATGCGAGATATGGCGGACCACCGACAGGTCGTGCGCTATGAACAGGTAGCTGATGCCCAGCGAGTCCTGCAGGTCCTGGAGCAGGTTGACGACCTGGGCACGCACCGAGACGTCGAGGGCCGACACCGGTTCGTCGGCGACGATGAAGTCGGGCCTCAGCGCCAGGGCCCGCGCAATGCCGATCCGCTGGCGTTGGCCGCCCGAGAAGGCGTGCGGGTGGCGGTCGACGGCGTCGGCGGGCAGGCCACAGCGGTCGAGCAGCTCGACCACCTGGTCGCGGGCAGCCGCGGGGTTCCGTGCCTCGCCGTGGACGACCAGCGGCTCGGCGACCAGCTTGAGCACGGTCATCCGCGGGTTGAGGCTGGCATACGGGTCCTGGAAGACGAGTTGCATCCGTTTGCGCAACCGCCGTAGTTCCTCGCCCTTGACCTGGGTGATGTCCTGACCGTCGAAGTGGATGGTCCCCGCGGTCGGGGTCAACCGCCGCAGGACCGCGCGGCCGATCGTGGTCTTCCCCGACCCCGACTCCCCGACCAGGCCCAGGGTCTCACCCCGACCGATGGCCAGCGACACATCCTCGACGGCATGGACTTCGAGACGCGTGCCGCCCCAGAAGCCGGCGCGGCCGACCGGGAACCGGATGGTCAGGCCGTCGACGTGGACCAGAGCGTCCGCGTCAGACGGGGCCCCGGCGCCCGCAGATCCGGTGGCGTCGGTCGACGTGGTCTCAGCCAACGGTGGCGAAGGCGCTCCAGCAGGCAACGTCTCGTCCTTCCTCGTGAGCTTCGAGCACGGGCATCTCGGCCTCGCACCGGTCGTGGGCCAGCGGGCAGCGCGCCGCGAACGGACATCCGTCGGGCGGGTTGACCAGGTCGGGTGGCGCTCCCTCGATCGACACCAGCCGCTCGCTGGTCACGTCGAGCCTGGGCGTCGACCGCAGGAGACCGGTGGTGTAGGGGTGGCCCGGCCGAGCGAACAACGCGTCGGCGCCGCCCAGCTCGACCAGCTTGCCGCCGTACATCACGGCCACCCGGTCGCACAGACCGGCGACGACCCCGAGGTCGTGGGTGATCAGCAGGACGGCCAGTCCGAGGCGGCTCTGCAGGTCGGCGATCAGCTCGAGGATCTGGGCCTGGATGGTCACGTCGAGCGCGGTGGTGGGCTCATCGGCGATCAGCAGCTCGGGCTCGCAGGCCAGCGCCATCGCGATCAACACCCGCTGGCGCATGCCGCCCGACATCTCGTGTGGATACTGCCTGGCCCGCTGCGCCGGGTTGGCGATCCCGACCAGGTCGAGCAACTCGACGGCGCGCTCCCGGGCCTCCCGCCGGGGCGTGTGCAGATGGCGGCGCAAGGTCTCGGCGATCTGCGCGCCGATCGCGAACAGCGGATTCAGCGAGGTCATCGGGTCCTGGAAGACCATCGCGATCTCGCGGCCCCGCACCCTGTCGAGCGTGGCGGCCGCGTCGTGGACCAACGAGCGACCCTTCCAGCGCACGTCGCCGCCGCAGATCCGGCCCGGCAGCTCGACCAGGCCGAGCAGCGCCTGGGCGGTCACGCTCTTGCCCGAGCCCGACTCGCCGACCAGACCCAGCGTCTCGCCCTCGGCGATGCTGAACGACACGTCGCGCACCGCGCGCACCTGGCCCCGACGGGTGAAGAACTGCACGTCGAGATGTTCGACCTCGAGCAGGGTCTCGTGGGCCACGTCAGACCCCTGTCCCTGCGCTCGTGACACCCGTCGTGGCGGTCGCGGCGAACCGCTTCTCCCGCTCCTGGGGGTCGAGGGCGACCCGTAGCCAGCTCGACAGCAGGTTCACCGCGAGGACGGTCAGACTGAGCAGGATGCCCGGGTAGATGATCAGCCACTGGTTGCCGAACAGCTCGTGGTCGCCGGCCCGGGCGACGTCGAGGCCCCAGGTCACCGTCGGATGCTGCACGCCGAGTCCCAGGAACGACAGCGCGGCTTCGGCGAGGATGATGCGTGCGAACTCCAGCACCGCCAGCGTGGCGAGGGGCGAGGTCAGGTTGGGGAGGATGTGGGTCAGCACCACCCGCCGGGGCTTGCAGCCGACGATCTCGGCCGCCTCGACGAAGGGTCGCTCCTTGACCGTGAGCACGACACCGCGGGTCATGCGGGAGTAGACCATCCAGCCATTGATGGCCAGGATGATCGTGACGCTGAGCACGCTGCCGCCGACCAGCGCGATCAGCAGGATCGCCAGCAGCAGGCCCGGGAACGAGACCTGCACGTCGGTCCAGCCCATCAACCAGCGGTCGGTACGTCCACCCCAGTAGCCGGCGGTCAGGCCGACCAGGATCCCGAACGTCCCGGCCAGGGACACCACCGCCATCCCGATGAACAGCGAGGTGCGGGCTCCGTACAGCAGCCGCGACAGCACGTCGTAGCCCTGCCAGTCGGTGCCCAGGGGATGGTCCCAGGTGCCGCCGTGCCACACTGGCGAGGCCATCGCGTTGGTCAGGTCGCCGTGGTTGGGGTCGTCCGGCGCGATCAGCGGCGCCAGGATGGCCGCCAGCCCGAGCACCACCAGGAACACCAGGCTGGCGAGACCCAGCTTGTCGTGGACGAGGTCGCCGAGCAGCCCGCGGGGCGAGCGGGCGCCGGACAGCTCGAAGGGCCTGCCGAACAGCGCCTCCTCGGCCTCGACGGCGGCTTGCTCCTCGTCGATGCCCGTCGCCGCAGTGGCATCGTCGGGCCCGATCGTGGTGCTCATGCCAGCTTCACCCTCGGGTCGATCAGCTTGTAGCTGATATCGATCAACATGCTGACCATCACCACCATCACCGCGACCACGAAGACGATGGCCTGGATCAGGAAGAAGTCGTTGTTCTCGATGGCCTGCACGGCGATGAAGCCCAGGCCGTTCCAGTTGAAGACGGTTTCGACCACGACCGTGTAGCCCGCGAGCGCGCGGATCACCTCCCACCCGAACAACGTCACGAACGGGATGCCGGCGTTGCGCAGAGCGTGGACGCCGACCACCCGGCGCCGGCTGAGCCCCTTGGCCTTGGCGACCTTCACGTACTGGGCGTTGAGCTCGTCGATCATCGCCGAGCGCACCACCATCGCCAGACGGCCGATAGCGGGCAGAGCCAGGCAGAAGGCGGGGAGGATCAGGTTGCTGGTCCACGGACCCGGGCCCGACTCGAACCACTTCACCTTGACCGTGAACACGATCAGCAACACGAAGCCCAGGAAGAACTGGGGCATCGACAAGCCGACCAGGCTCAAGGTGGTGAGCGCCCGGTCGACCGGGCTGCCGGGTCTTCGTGCGGCGAACACCCCCAGCGGTATCGCACACGTCACGGCCACCACCATGCCCAGGGCCACCAGCTGCAACGTGCGGGGCAGGTAGTCGAAGACCACGTCGAGCGCCGGCTGGTTGCGCACGTAGGTCGACTCGCCGAGGTCCAGCCGGGTGAGGTCGCCGACGAAGTCGCCGAACTGCTCAGGGAGCGGCCGGTCGAGGCCCAGCTCGGCGCGCCGAGCGTCGCGCTCCTCCTGGGTGGCCGAGAGAGGCAGCATGAACTTCACGGGGTCGCCGACCATGCGGGTCACGACGAACACGAACACCGTGACTCCGGCGATGACCACCAGCCCTTGGGCCAGCCGTCTGGCGATGTAGCGCCCCATGGAGCTCCCCCTGCCGCTTCGTCGATACCGATCCAGGCCCTTTCGCCTTGGAGCTCCGAGCCGGAATCGGTATCGATCGGTCCCTCAGCTAGTGGTCCTCGTCATCGCCTCACTCGGTCACTGCCATCTCGTTGACCAGGAGCTTTGCATCGACGCGGGGTTCCCAGTCCATTCGGTCGGACAGGCCGTACAGGTCCTCGTTGTTGACCAGCCATACGAAGTACGCCTCGTCGTAGGCCATCTGCAGCGCCTCGTTGTAGATCGGCGTGCGGCCGTCGGGGTCGAGCTCGGTGCGGGCCGCGGCGATCAGCGAGGCCAGCTCCTCGTTGCTGTTCGACGACCCGATCCCCCCGGCGGCGTAGAACGTCGAGAGCTGGCGGTCGGCGTCGAGCAGGTCGTTCGAGCTCGACACGAAGATGGCGTCGGCCCGGCTCTCCCGGTCGAACAGCACGTCCAGGTACTCGTCGAAGCCCGGTGTCTGCAGGTCGACCTCGACGCCGGCCGCGGTCCAGTAGCTGGCGACCGCCTCGACCAGCTCGCGGTCGTTGAGCCAGCGGCCGGACGACTCGCCCACCAGGGTGATCGTCTCGCCCGCGACCCCCGCTTCCTCGATCAGGGACTGCGCTTCTTCCGGGTCGTACTCGTAGGGCTCGAGGTCATCGTTGAACCCGACGATCGATGGGCTGATGAGCTGCCCGGGGTCGACCACCGCGTAGCCGCCGTAGACCTGCTCGACGATGGCCTCCTTGTCGACGGCCAGGTTCAGTGCCCGGCGGACGTCGGGGTCGGCCGTGATCCCCTCGTCGGCGTTGAGGATGACGATCGGGTGCTCCTGTCCCTGCACCTGGGTCGATGCCGGTGCCTGCTCGACGTCCTGAGGGGGAAGGTTGGTGATGAGGTCGTACTCACCCGAGATCAGGCCGGCGAGCCGGGTTCCGGCCTCGGACACGAACTCGTAGTCGACGGTGCCGATCGACGGCTCGCCGCCCCAGTAGTCCGGGTTGGCGGTCAGCGTGAGCGAGGAGCCCTGGGTGTAGGAGTCGAAGACGTAGGGACCGGTGCCGTTCGGGGCATCGGAGATGTCGTCGGCATCCTGGGCGTCCGGAGCGATCATCTTGAGCCAGTACAGGCGGGCAGGGAGCACGGCGTCGGCCTCGGCCGTCGTGACCTGCACGGTGGTCTCGTCGACCTTGGTGGCTCCGGTGATCGAGCTGAAGAAGCCGTCCATGTCGGTCTGGGCGTTGGTGACCAGCCGCACGATGCGTTCGACCGACGCGACCACGGAGTCGGCGTTGAACGCCGTGCCGTCGTGGAAGGTGACGTCGTCGCGCAGGGTGAACTCCCAGGTGGTGTCGTCGACCTGGGTCGGCAGCTCGGTCGCCAGGCCCGGCTGGAGCTCGCCCTCCGGGCTGCGGGTGAGCAGCGTCTCGTAGATGTTGTCGTTGATGGCCCGCTCGCCGCCATCGTCGACGAGGTAGGGGTCGAGGCTCGTCGGTTCCGAGCCCAGCGCGATCGCGATCTCCGCCCCCTCGACCGTCGCGCCGCCGTCCCCGCCACTGGTGGTGTCTGCTCCGTCGTCGTCATCGCCACAGGCCACGGCCAGCAGGCCTATGGCAGTGACGGTGGCGAGGAGCCGCTGTCGCTTCCCCACGTCGCGTTTCTCCTACTCTTGGATTCCTGGGCCGCAGTGCCCGGGCTGTTCTCGGTATACAATCGACAACAGACGAAGTCAATGGGTGAGCGTCGCTGGAACAGAAGGTTCATACGAGGTAACGAGATGGTCGACGGTCACGCAGCACCACGAGCCTCCGGCGTCGTCCGCCCGATCGGGCGGATCCATCAGCCGTTGCGCGAGGCCGTGCAGGACGCGATCCGCACGGCGATCGTGGCTGGGCGCTACCCACCGGGAGAGCGGCTGCTCGAGGATCAACTGGCCCAGGAGCTCGACGTGTCGCGCAACCCGGTGCGAGAGGCACTGCAGGCGCTGGCCACCGAAGGCTTCGTGGCCATCGAGCCACGGCGCGGCGCCCGCGTCGCCAGCATCTCGACCGAACGGGCTGGCGAGCTCTTCGCTGTGCGCGAGGTGCTCGAGGGCCTTGCCGCGCGGCTGGCGGCCGAGCATCGCACGCCACAGCAGCTGTCGGAGCTGCAGGCCGTCGTCGAGGAGGGCGCCGGGCGTGTGGCCGCCGGGCAGCTGGGTGACCTTCCGGAGCTGAACAACCGGTTCCACGTGACGCTGCACAGTGCTGCTGCCAACGCGATGCTCACCGACGTCCTCGCCCGGCTGTCACCGGTGATCACCTGGGTCTACGCCCGTCGCATCGCCGAGCGGTCGACCAACTCCTGGAGCGAGCACGCAGCGATCGTCGACGCCATCGCAGCCAGCGACGGCGACCTGGCGCACCGGCGGGCGTGCGAGCACATCGCCTCGGCCCGCGCCGCGTACCTCGGGAGCTGACCGGCGGGTCCGTGGCCTTCCCCGTCCGGGAGCGGCGTCGTCGGCGGAGGGCGGAGGGCGGAGGCGGGACGCCCGCTCACGCGCCGATCACGACGGAGGCTGACAGGTCGCCGAGGGCGCGGATCACGGCGTAGGGGGTGATCGCGCTGGTGCGCAGGTTCGCCGAAGGGCGGTTCTCGATCTCGAAGGTGTAGTGGCCGGCAGCGGCGTCGACCTCGATGCGGTGCCGCACGAGCGTCGCGCCGGGCTGGGCGACCAGCTCGACGTGGGTGGCGTCGAAGCCCACGGTTGCCAGCGCGAGCGTCGCCGAGACGTTCGCCGACTCGGGGAACCGGGTGACCGCGTCGCGGGCTGGCCCCGAGAACACGGTGAGGGGCCCAGTCGCCTCTCGGAGCCGGGCCCGGTCGCTCGGCGACATCCAGGGCCGTTCCAGCGCCGAGGGCGGCTTGGTGGTGGTCAGCCCGGCGTGGTGGATCGGCCCGAGCAGTGCCGCGGCCCGCAGCAGGCCGAGCCCGCCGATCGCGCCGGCTGACAGCAGCATCCGCCCGCCGTGCGGGAGACCCGGTGTCGTACCACCGGTGTCCGATCGTTCGCGGCCTTCGGTCAGAAGCCGTCTCCGTAGGTCGTCGTCGGCCAGCGCTCCGACGCTGAGGACGAGGAGGTCGACTCCGCCCGCGACGACGGTCGGTCCGTAGGTGGCCAGCGCTTCGGCCCCGGCAGCCTCGACGACGACCTGGCTGTGCGCCACGAGCTCGTCGATCGCCGTCACGGCGTCGGGTCGACGGGACCAGCCCAGCACCCCGGCCAGCCGGCATCCGGAGACGTCACCACGGTCGAGGGCCGCTGCGACCACCGACCCGATCGCCCCATGACCGATGATGCCGACGGCGATCATCGGCCACCCTTCGCGGGTGCGTGACTCGATGCGGCACGGGACACTAGGTCGGTGTCCCCCGGGCGCGCTGGGTCAGGTCGATCTGCAGCCGGGCGAGGAAGCCGAGCAGCGGGTGGACGCCGATCGTGCGGAGCGCCGCTTCGTCGAGGGCCACGAGCGCCGCCCGCGCCGCCGCGTCGAGGGCGTAGCGATCGGCGAATGCCTCGCGGTCGGCGATGAAGGCGTCGGCGGCCGCGGTCTCGATGCGCAACGCGTACAGCGCTTCGTAGAGCGGGAGGAGTGCCGGATCGGGCATCGGGTAGTGGAGCCCGGCCGTCGGGTCACCGTCGTCGGCGCCCGACAGCGACGTCCACGCGGCGATCGCGTAGGTGTGGTGCCACGAAGGCTCGATCGCAACCTCGTCGGGGGCGACCTCGCCAACTGCACCGGCCAGCATCAGCCACGAGCGCGCCTCGACGTTGCCGGTGCGGTCGAGCGCCGCATCGTCCAGGGTCAGCAACGAGCGAAGGTTGCCAGCCGCGATGTGGTCGAGCAACGCCCGGTCGCCATCGACGTCGGGCTCGCTGTAGCGGTCTGTGCCGGGGTAGTGCGAGAGGCCTCCGCTCGCGACCACCACGGCGCGGACGCCCAGCTCCTCCAGCCCGCGACGCAGTGCGACACCGAACGCGTAGCACCGGTCGCCGCTGGGCTGCGGTGGCAGGTAGCTGTTGACGAAGATCGGCAGGACGGGCGTCTCGTCACCGAACCCGCAGAACGTGAGCGGGATGCCGAACTCGTAGCCGATCGTGGCATTCATCGTGTAGGCCGGATCGAACCCCTGCCCCTGGAGCGACCGCAGGAGGGCCGCGGCCGTGGCCGCCGGGATCGGCCACCGGAAGTCGCGCTGGGCGAAGCTGCCACGGGCCTCCGGCCCACAGTGCAGGGTGAACGCCGGCACACAGTGCAGCGCGAAGTTGTCGAGATGGTCGTTGGCGATGACCACCACCAGGTCGGGGTGCCGGGCCCGCAGTCGTTCGCCGATGCCGGCCATCCGCTGGTGCACCCGGGCTACCTGATCGTGGTCCTCGGTGTCGGGCAGGGTGAAGAACTGCGGCGCATGGGGGACGGCAGCCGCGCCGACGAGCCCGGGTGGTGAGCTCATGCTGTCTCCTCGGCGGCACGGGCGATCGCACGGACGATGTTGACGTAGCCCGTGCAGCGGCACAGGTTGCCGCCCAGCTCGAGACGGATCTCGCCGGGGGACGCCCTCGGGTGCCGGGTGACGATGTCGACGGCCGTCACGAGCATGCCGGGGGTGCAGAACCCGCACTGTGCGCCATGCTCGGCGGAGAACGCCTCGCGGACGGCGTCGGCAACCGGCCCGTCGAGGCCCTCGACGGTGACCACGTCGCACCCGTCGCAGGCCGCGGCCAGCGTGATGCACGATCGCACCGGCATCCCGTCGAGCAGGATGGTGCACGCACCACAGACGCCGTGCTCGCAGCCGAGGTGGGTGCCCGTGAGGTGGAGGCGCTCGCGCAGGGCGTCGGCCAACGACAGCCGGCCGGGCACCCGCAGCCAGTGGTCCGTGCCGTTGACGGTGAGCCGGACGACGGGATCGTCGGTACCCCGGCGCTCGTCCACCGAGCCGGCCCCCAGAGATGGGGGTGGGCTCCCGTCCCCGGGGGCCGTTTCGAACGTTGCCGGGTCGCTGATCATGACATCGGCCCCTCGCTTGGCTGGAGTGCTCGGTCGATTGCTCGCACCGCGGTGACACCGTGGAGGTGGTGCTCGTAGCGGGCATCCGGGTCGGTGTCGGGCCTGTGGTCCTCGGCAGCCAGCAGCGTGCCGGACACGACCTGGACCTCGGATCGCGCCTCGTCGTCCCAGGCCCGTCCCCGAAGGACCTCGTCGGCGGAGGCGACGCGCAGCGGCACGGGTGTCGCGGCACCGAGCCACAGCTCGGCGCCTCGGATCAGCCCGTCCTCGTCGACCGTGACCACCGCGACCGCCAGTGACTCGGCGAACTCGCCGGGTTTCCGTGCCGCCTTGGCGAAACCCCACCGGGCACCGGCTGGCAGGCGGGGCACGTCGACGGCGACGATCGCTTCGTCGTCGTCGAGGACGCTGGTGAAGAAGCCCTGCACGAAGCCGGCCGCGGGCATCGTCCGTTCCCCAGCTCGGGCTGATTGCACCACCACGTCGGCGCCGAGCGCGGCCATGACCACCGGCCACTCCGCGGAGCTGTCGGCGTGGGCCAGGCTGCCACCCAGCGTTCCCCGGTTGCGGATCGCCCGGTAGCCGATACCGCCGGCCACGGCGTGGAGCAGGCCCCGGGTCGGATCGGGGACCAGCGCGTCTTCGAAGCGTGCGTGCACCGTCCCCGCCCCGTAGCGCACATGGCCGGGACGCTCGGAGGCCGTCGCCAGCTCGGGGATCCGAGCGATGTCGACCACCACGCTCGGCTGGGCCAGGCGCATGTTGAGCAGCGGTACCAGGCTCTGCCCACCGGACAGCAGCTTTGCCTCGTCGCCGTGCTCGGCCAGCAGCGCCAGAGCTTCTTCGACCGAGCCGGCCCTCCGGTAAGTGAACGTCGCCGGCTTCATGACGAACCTGCCGTTAGGGCGTGCCACACCCGGCGGGGTGTCATCGGGGTCTCGACCATCGAGACCCCCAGGTCGTGGAGGGCGTCGGTGACCGCGTTGGCGATCGCGGCCGGGGGAGCGATCGCGCCGCCCTCGCCCATGCCCTTCACGCCGAGGACCGTGAATGGCGACAGCGTCTCGAGGTGCTCGATCTTGATGTCCGGGACCTCGGTGGCCCCGGGCAACAGGTAGTCCATGAACGTGGTGGCGCGTGGCTGGCCCTCGTCGTCGAAGGTCGACTCCTCGAGCAGCGCAGTGCCGATGCCCTGGGCCACGCCGCCGTGGATCTGGCCGTCGACGATCATCGGATTGACCACGCGGCCGCAGTCCTCGGCCACCGCGTAGTCGAGCAGGACAACCTCGCCAGTGGTGACGTCGACCTGGACGACTGCCGCGTGGGTCGAGCTGGCGAAGGTGCCGGTCTCGACCTCGGGCCGGTAGCGGTCGGTGACCTCCAGGCAGGGGTCGATGTCGCGGGGTAGCCGCTCCATGTGCAGGTACGCGGCATCGGCGACCTCGGCCAACGTGACCGTGCCTGTCGGGCCCTGCACCTTGCCGCCCGAGAGCTGCAGGTCTGCGATCTCGCATCCCAGCAGGTGGGCGGCGATGGCCGTGATCTTGGCCCCGAGCTGCTGACAGGCGCGGTAGGTCGCACCGCCGGCCATGACCATGCTGCGCGACGCGAACGTGCCCATGCCGTAGGGCGCCGTCTCGGTGTCGCCGTGCACCACGTGGACGCCGGCCGGATCGACGCCCAGCACTTCGCACGCCACCTGCGCCAGCGTCGTCTCCAGGCCTTGGCCGTGGGACTGGATGCCTACCCGGACGGTGAGCGCGCCCGAGGGGTCGATCGCCACCGTCGCCGACTCGAAGCCGAAGGTCACCGGCAAGCCGCGTGCCACCCATTCGGCCTGCCCGTGGGCCGTCTGTTCGGTGTACGAGGCGTAGCCGACACCGACCCTCGCGGTGCCGGACCGCTGTCGCGACCGCACGGCGTCGTGGTCGATCAGGCGGACGGCGGCGTCGAGGGTCGCCGCGAAGTCGCCGCTGTCGTAGACCTTGCCGGTCACCGACGTGTGGGGGAACCGCTCGGGCGGCACCATGTTGCGACGCCGCACATCCTTGGCCTCGAGCCCGAGCGCCAGGGCGACCTCGTCGACGGTCCGCTCGATCGCGAAGCATGCGCCCGGCCGGGCGACGCCGCGGTACGGGCCGAGGGGCGGCTTGTTGGTGGCGACGGTGGTCGCCACGAACCGGTAGGCATCCAGCAGGTAGGGGCCGGGGATGATGCCGGCGGCCATTCCCGCCTCCATCGTCGCCGTCCACGGCCAGACCGAGTAAGCGCCCGCGTCGACCGTGATGCGCGCGTCGACACCGAGGAGCGTTCCGTCGGCGCCGGCGTGGGCGGTCATCGTGTAGCGGTGCTCGCGGGCCTGGGCCGAACCGACGAGGTGCTCCCAGCGGTCCTCGATCCACCGCAGGGGCCGGCCCACGATCAGCGCCAAGGCGCACAGGGCGACCTCCTCGGGATAGAGGTTGTTCTTGATGCCGAACCCGCCGCCGACGTCGGGCGCCACGACGCGAAGGCGATGCTCCTCCATGTCGAGTTGCTGCGCGAGCACCGAGCGGATCACGTGGGGGAACTGGGTCGAGGAGTAGAGCACCAGCTGGTCGGTGCGACCGTCGTAGTGGGCGACACACCCCCGGGTCTCGAGCGGAACGCCGGCGTGGCGAGCCATCCGGAATTGGCGGGTGATCGTGAGGTCGGCGGCGGCTGCCGCTGCATCGAGGTCGCCGCCCCCTCCGGTGGCTTCGAGGAACCGGTTGTCCGGCCAGTGGTCGTGGACGAGCGCCGCGTCGGCCTGCAGCGCGTCGTCCATGTCGACCACTGCCGGCAGGGGGTCGACGTCGACCACCACGTCGGCTGCGCTGTCCTCGGCCTCGGCGCGGTCGGCGCCGAGCACCGCAGCCACCGGCTCGCCGACGAACCGCACCTTGTCGGTGGCCAGGATCGGGTACGCCGAGCTGCGGAAGCCGGGGTGTGCGGCGTCGGCGACGATCGGTCGGGCGAGTGGTGCCAGGTCGTCGGCGACGAAGCACCGTCCCTGCGCTGGGGCCTCCACACCGGACAGCCGTCCGTGGGCCACCTGGCTGCGCACGAACGCCACGTCGAGCATGCCGGGCAGCGCGATGTCGGCGACGAAGGTGGCTTCACCACGGAGGTGGCGCCGGTCCTCGTTGCGTCGTTGCCGCGCCCCGACACCGCCTGGTCGGGACGAGCGCTCGGCTGAGGTCATCCCCATCGTTCGTCGAGGGCGGCGGCTTCGTCGGCCGTGAACTTGCTGCGGCAGTGCGGGCACTCGAGCTGGACGTCGACGTGCCGGATGCCGTAGTCCACCGAGAACGCCTTGGCACACCGCGGGCACGTTGCCCAGAAGATGCGTTGCATGGTCAGAGGGCCTCCAGGTAGGCGTCGAGGTCGACGCGGTCGAGTGCCTCCTGGGGCACACGGTTCATCTCGGGGATCGCCTTGTCGAGCGGGCGTGTCGCGTCGATCAGCACCTTGCGGTAGCCCATCGAGGTGGTGAACACCGTGGGGATGTTGTGGATCATGTCGACGTCGCGGCTGGGGTCGACGTTGACCAACGTCGCCCAGATCACGTCCTGCTCGTTGAACACGTCGATGACGTCGTCGACCACCACGACGACCTGGAAGGTCCACGACTCCTGGATCGCGGCGAGCGCGACCGCCTTGCCCTGCCCTTCGCGGCTCTTGGCGATCGACACGTAGCAGGCGAGGCGGCCGCAGCCTGAGTACGGCAGGTGCACCGCCGTGACGATGTCGCCGAACTTGCGCCGCAGCGTGTTGAAGAGCGTGCCCTCCTTGGGGATCTGGCCGACGGTGAAGTGGTCGTGGTGGCCGGCGAAGACATCCTGGAGGATCGCGTCCTGCCGGCGTGTGATCGCCGTGACGTTCATGACCGGCCGCAGCGTCTGCGCCTGGTACTGGCGGGTGATGTCGCCGACTGGATCGGCGATCAAGCGGACGCCGGGAGGTACCTCGCCTTCGATGAGGATCTCGGCGTCGGCGGGTACCAGGAAGTCGTCGCCCCACGTTTCGGAGGGCACGAGCCGAAGCGGCTCGCCGAGGAACCCACCGATGGTGGTGAAGTCGTCGGACTCGTAGGGCGTCAGACCCATGGTCCCCAGGTAGAACGCCGGGTGATGGCCGAGCACGGCGACGATCGGCATCGGCTCGTCGCGGGCCTCGTACCACGCCAGCGCCCGCTCGGTGTCGGGGGAGTGGATGGTGATGCGGAGCCGGCGGTGATCCTCGAGGTCGTAGAACGCCTTGATGAACGCGGCGTTGTACGCGCCACTCTCCGGATCCTTGACCAGCAGGGTCATCGTCAGGCACGGCCCGTAGTCGCCCTCGGAGTGGATGACCATGGGCAGGTCGCGCGTGTCGATCAGGTCGTCGGTGTGGACGACCTCTTTCACCGGCGCGTCCGCCGTCGTGACGGTGGTCGGGGGGATGCCCTGCTCGCCGCGCCGCGAGAACTCCAGGCTGAGCTGCAGGTTGGACTGGTCGCGGGGGAAGTCGAGGGCGGTCGCGCATCGGGCCCGCTCGGCGAACACGTTGATCAGCACCGGGATGTCCGACGGCTCGTCCCTGAGGTTCCTGGGATGCTCGAACAGCACCGCAGGGCGCTCGCCGCGGCGGTAGAGGTGTTCCATCACGGCGGTCACGTCGAAGTTCGCGGGATCGACCTCTTTGGCCACGCGACGGAAGTCGCCTGGATGCCCGGATTCGATCTGCTTGACGAAGCTGTGCAGGTCTTTGGCCATGGTTTCCTCGTTTCTGGCGACCCGGTCAGCGGGTGGGCAGCGTGCGTAGGCCGACGAACTTGAGCTGCGAGAGCGCCTCCATCGCGTAGCGGACTCCCTCGCGGCCGACGCCGCTCTGGCCATAGCCGCCGAAGGGTGTGGTGTCGAGGCGGAAGCGGGTCGACTCGTTGATCCAGACCGAGCCGGCCCGCAGGTCCTCGGCGGCACGCAAGGCGCTGGTCAGGCTGCCGGTGAAGCACGCGGCCTGCAACCCGAACGGCGAGTCGTTGGCGATCGCGATCGCGTGGTCGAGGGAGTCGGCAGGCAGCACGACCACCACCGGGCCGAACACCTCGTCGCGGCAGATCAGGGCCTCGGGCGGCGCATCGACCAGCACGGTCGGCCCGAAGCACAGGTCGTCGGCGCTGGCGGGTCGGCCGTCGAGCAGGATCTTGGCCCCGTGCTGCTCCGCGTCCTCGACGAACCGCAGCATCGCGTCGCGTCGGCCGGTGTGGACCAGCGGGCCGATCTCGGTGTCGGGATCATCGGGGTCGCCGACCACCATCCGGGCCGCTGCAGCCGTGAACCGCCCCAGGAAGTCGTCGAACACCGCTCGCTCGACGATGACCCGCTGCGCCGAGATGCACTGCTGGCCGCTCGCGCCGAAGGCGGCGTTCGCGATGCTGGCTGCCGCGTCGTCGAGGTCGGCATCGGCACAGACGATGTTGGGCGCGTTCGACCCCAGCTCGAGCAGGACTGGCTTGATGCCGGCGGCGGCCATCACCGCCGTGCCCGCGGCCACACCGCCGGTGAGCGTGACTGCTCGCACCGTCGGGTGCGCGGCCAGGCCGAGGGCGACCTCGGGACCGCCGGGGAGCACGTTGACCATCCCCGGCGGGAGAGCGGGCGCGAGGAGCTCGGCGATCTGGAGTGCGACCACCCCACCCTCGGGTGCCGGCTTCGCGACCACGGCGTTGCCGACCGCGAGCGCGGGGGCCACCTTCTGGAGCAGGAGGTTGACCGGGGCGTTGAACGGCGTCACCGCCGCCACCACCCCGAACGGCTCGCGTCGGGTCAGCCCCCAGCGGCCCTCGCCGCCGGGAACGCCGTCGAGCGGCAGGTTCTCGCCGCCGAGGCGCACGACCTCGTCGGCGGCGAGGTCGAGGAGCTGGACCCCACGCCCGACTTCGAAGGCGCTGGCGCGCCGAGGCTTGCCGAGCGTGGCGACCAGCGTGGCGATCAAGGCCTGCGCGTTGTCGGCCAGGGAGCGGGCAGCCGCCCGTAGCCAGCTGGCGCGCTCGTGGGCTGGCCTCCGTCGGTGCGCGGAGGCGGCCTCGTGGGCCAGCGTCACCGCGTGCTCGACGTCGGCTGTGGTGGACTGCTCGACCTCGGCGACGACCCGGCCGTCGAACGGGGCCACGACGGTCGCGGTCGGGCGGTCGTGGCTGCTGTCGGACGCCGCGCCAAGCCAGAGCCCCCATCGTTCTGGCTGTTCGGCGAGCACTCGCATCCGCGTCCCTCCAACTGTCGCTACCAATCTGCCTCATCGCACCCATCCAAGGCAAGTGGTCCTTCCAATTTGCGGTCGATCCTGGACAAGCGAGCATCGATGGCTAGGATGGTCGTACCAGTTCCGGAGGAGCGGCCGATGGCCACAGCACAGGAGACCGAGCCGTCAGGCACGCCGCGGGTGTCGAGCTCAGTGGTCGACCACCTGCGTCAGATGCTGAGCGACGGTCGGCTCGGGCCTGGTGACCGGCTGCCTGCCGAGCGCGATCTGGCCGAGCGCCTGGGTGTCGGCCGGAACAGCATCCGTGAGGCTCTGCGCGAGCTCGAGATGCTCGGTCTGGTCGAGGCCCGCCGCGGCGCCGGCACCTTCGTCCGCCAGGCCGACCTGAACACGCTGATGTCGGCGTTTCGGATGGTGATCTCGCTGTCCGAGGCCGCCGTCGAGGACGTGGTCGAGTTCCGGCGCGCCTTCGAGCCCGAGGTCGCGGCGATGGCGGCCCGCAACGCCGACGAGGCTGGCATCGCCGAGCTCGGGCAGGCATTGCGCCGTTTCGACACGGCCGTCGAGAGCCCTGACGGCGAGCGGCCGGTGGCCGCCGACGTCGGCTTCCACGAGGTGCTCGCCCTCTGCACCGGCAACCCGTTGGTCATCGCCGTGCAGCACGCCCTCGCGAACCTGCTCAGCGATCTACGCACCCGTCTCTCCGATGCCAGCTACGAGCCCGGCAACCGGGCGGCCAGGGGCCACCAGGCCCTGTTCGGCGCCGTCGTCGCCGGCGACCCCGAGGCTGCCCGCGACGTCATGCGCCAGCACCTCGACGAGGTCGAGTCGTGCCTCGATCGGTGGCGCGTCCTGCCGGGAACCGACTTCGAGCCTCGGCCGGGCGACGAGCAGGAGGCCCGCCGGTGACCGAGCCCTCCCGACCGCGGCTGGTGGTCGGCCTGTCGGGGTCGAGTGCTCCCCAGCTGGGCATCGGACTCCTGCGCACCCTTCGCGACCTGGGGACCGTCGAGTCCCACCTGGTGCTGTCGCCGGGTGCGGTGCGCACGGTGAAGCTCGAGGCCGATCTCGACCCGAGCGCGGTCGAGGCGTTGGCCGACGTGGTTCACGACACCGGCGACCTCGCCGCATCGATCTCCTCGGGGTCGTTCCTGACCGTGGGCATGGCCGTGATGCCATGCTCGATGCGCACGCTGGCTGCGATCGCCACCGGCAACACCACCGACCTGTTGACGCGGGCCGCCGATGTGACGCTGAAGGAGCGGCGCCGGCTGGTGCTGGTGCCGCGGGAGACACCGCTCAACCTGATCCACATCCGCAACATGGAGGCCGTCACGCTGGCTGGCGCCACCGTGCTTCCCCCGGTCCCGGCCTTCTACCACCGACCCCGGTCGATCGACGATCTCGTCGCCCACACCGTGGGCAAGGTCCTCGACCAGTTCGGCATCGAACACGACCTGTTCACCCGGTGGTCGTGACGATCCCCGACGCGGTGGTCGCCGCCCTTGGCGAACCGGTGACGACCGGTGTGGCTGCCCAGGCCTTCCCGTTCCTGACCGTCGACGATGCCGGCTCGCCGCATTGCTGCCTGCTGTCGAGCACCGAGGTCGCCGTCGCCGCCGACCGCGGTGAGCTGTACGTGGCGTTGACCAGCCGCCGGACTCGCTCGCACCTCAGGCGCCGTCCCGTCGCGACACTGCTCGTCGTCGAGGGAACGACCCTGCACTCCTGCAAGCTCGCCGTCGAGGCGTCCACGGCCGCGGACGTCGACGTCGACGTCGACGTCGACGGAGTGGCACTGAGCCTCGTCGACCACGGTGCCGACAGCCTGGGCATCGAACTCACCGCGCTGGGGTTCATGCCGCCACCGGGCCTCGCCGAGCTCGAAAGGTGGGACCTGACGACGGCCGCGCTCGACGCCATCCGGCGGTCGAGAGCCTCGAGGAGCTGAGCTTCGAGAAGCTCGCAGAAGACTCGTTCCGGCGTT
>JBOGHK010000138.1:0-9930 GCA_050744325.1 Acidimicrobiales bacterium | reverse complement strand
TGGCGTTGACCGCGTCAGGCTGAGATCCGCCGCCGGATGCCACCCGTTCGAGCTGGGTGGCGACGACCTCCAGGAGGGCCGGTGGGAAGACCTCGCCGGCGACCAGCAGCGGTACGGCGTTGGGGTGTGCGATGGCCACGTTGCGGATGGCGTTGCCGTACGCAGCCAGCCAGGCCCGCCAGTCCTCGTCGGGCGGGGCGACGGCGGCGACCTCTTCCCACAGCACCTCGGCGATACCCGCGAGCAGGTCGTCTTTGCTGGCGACCCGCTTGTAGAGCGACATGGTCTCGACGTCGAGGTGTCCGGCGAGGCGTCGCATGGACAGGGCGTCGAGCCCCTCGCGGTCGACCAAGTCGAGCGCACCGGCCAAGACATCACCCCGAGTGACGGCGCCCCGCCTGCGCCGGCTCCTCGGCAGGGTCGACGGGGTGGCGTCGAGGTCCGGTTCCGCGGTGCTCATGGTTGACATCGTAGCTCTCATCGCTAGTCTGCGGCGTAGCCTACATCGTAGGCGTCGCTTGTAGTCACAATCTAGGAGGAGCTGCGATGGGCACGACAGCGGTGACGGACAGGGCGGCGCCGAGCGACCGCGTGGCGGACGACCGCTTCCGGGTGCTTGACGCCCAGGGGTTGACCAAGGTGTTCGGCCGCGGCGACGGGGCGCTACAGGCCGTCGACGACGTCGATCTCGTTGTGCACGCCGGGGAGGTCGTCGGCCTGCTGGGACCCAACGGGGCCGGCAAGACCACCACCATCAAGATGGTCGCCGGCCTCGTCACCCCCACCAGCGGTGAGGTGGCCATCGGTGGCGTGGATCTCAGACGCCACCGTGGCACCGCCGTCCGCCAGCTGGGTGGGGTGCTGGAGGGTGGCCGGAACGTGTACTGGGCGATGACCGCGTGGCAGAACCTTGTCTACTTCGGGCGGCTGCGTGGTCTGCGCACCCGGGAGCTCGCCCCGCGGGCCGAGTGGCTGCTGCGCGAGTTGGACCTGTGGGAGCGGCGTCATCAGCCTGTCGGTGGGTTCTCGCGGGGGATGCAGCAGAAGGTCGCCATCGCCGCCGCGCTGGTGAGCGACCCGGCGCTGTTGCTGTTGGACGAGCCCACCATCGGCCTGGATGTGGCTGCGGCCCGCACCGTGAAGGACTGGGTGCGCCGCCTCGCCACCCAGGAGGGCAAGGCCGTGGTGCTGACCACCCACCAGCTCGCGGTGGCCCAGGAGCTGTCCCATCGGGTCGCTGTGATCAGCGGCGGGCGGATCCTGGCGAACCGCCCGGTCGCCGAGTTGATCGATGAGTTCAGCGAGGACCGCTACCAGATCCAGGTCGCCGCCGCAGCCGAGGACCTGCCCCCGAGCACGCTCTACGAGGTCGCTGACCGTGGCGGTGGCCGCACGACGCTGTCGATCTCGAACCCCGACGCCGTGTACGAGGTTCTGGACCTGCTAGCGCACGGCAAGGTGCCGCTGGTGTCGGTGACACCGGTGCGCCCCGACCTCGAAGAGGTCTTCGTGCGACTGGTGGGAGGCGACCGATGAGCACCGGCACCGACACCGGCATGCCGGGGCTCTCCCGGGTCACCGGGATGCACGCCGACACGCTCAGCACCAGTGTCAGGCTGCGGATGGTGGGCAACGAGATCGCCCGGGGCCTGCGGCTGCGCTGGGTCTACCGGGCGACCCTCGTGCCCGAGCTGTTCGGTGGGGTGGCCATGTTCCTGATGGTCCAGTACTTCGTCGGCGACGGCCGCATCCTCGACGACTTGGTCGCCGAGACCGCGCCGGCCATGCTCGCCTACGTCGTGGGTTACGGGCTCATGATGCGCCTCGTGTCCGGGATCCTGGAAGAGCGCAACGCCGGCACCCTCGAACAAACCCACCTCAGCCCCCTCCCGGCCTGGCAACTCGCCGCCGGCCGACTCGGCGCCGCCCTCGTCGAGATGCTCGCCGCCGGCCTTGTCGTCACCACCGCTGTCCTGGTGATCGTGGGCGTCGGCTATCCCTTCGACCCCCAAGCGCTCGTACCGCTCAGCCTCACCCTGGCCAGCGCCGCGGCGTTCGCGCTCCTCATCGCCGCGGCCAGCTTCACCTACCCCGGCATCGGCGCGCTGGTCCACATCGTGCAGATGCTGGTCATGTCGGTCAACGGCATGTTCGCCCCCGTCGAGCTCTACCCCCAGTGGCTTGAGCTGTTCGCCAAGCTCGTCCCCACCACGCTCGGGGTGTCGGCCACCCGCCGGGTCCTGATCGGCGGCGACTCGCTGGCCGACCTCTGGGGCGATGGTGCGCTCGGCTGGCTCCTGGTGCACACCACCGTGCTGGTGGTCGCCGGCTGGGTCGCCTACCAGGCACAGATCCGCCGTGCCCTCCGTGACGGAAGGTTGGGACCCGCATGAACACCCACACGATCCCTGCACTCCCCGATGTCAGGCGTCGTCGGTTGGGCACCACCGTCGTCGGCATCGGCAACGAGATCGCCAAGGGCCTGCGCTTCGGCTGGGACGAACGCCGCCAGATCAGCCTCGAGCTCACGATGTTCGTACCCCTGTTCCTGCTGTTCGCCGCGCTCGCCGGCCAGGGCGACGACATCCTGGACGGCCGGTTCGAGTGGCGCTTCGACGACCGCCGCACCGGCTGGCTGCTCGTGGGCTACGTGCTCGGCATGTTCTTCTTCTTGCAGGTGCAGAAGTACTTCTGGCGCCAACTCGCCGAGATCCAGGCCAGCACCCTCGAACAGGTCTACCTCTCCCCCCTGCCCTGGTGGCTGCTCGCCGCCGTGGGTCGCTCGCTCGCCTCCATCCTCGAAACCCTCTTCGTCGTCGGCACCCTCTATGTGGTCGTGACCCTGACCATCGGCGTCGACATCGACTGGCACCCTGCCGTCCTCGCCCCCGTGGCGCTGCTGCTGGTGGGCGGCTTCGGCTACTCCCTCGCCATCGGTGGCCTCACCCTGCTGTGGAAGCGCGTCGAGCTGCTCAACGACATGCTCGTCCTCATCGTCTTCTTCCTCGGCGCCGTCATCGTCTCCCTCGACGACATGCCCGCCTGGATGGCCGCCATCGGCCGGCTGCTACCCGTCACCCACCCCATCACCGCCGCCCGCGGCATCCTGCTCGACGGCCAAGGCCTCACCCTCACCGGCGACGGTGGACTCCTCACGATGACCGCCGTAGCGGCGGCCTGGGTTGCCGCCGGGATGATCGCCTTCAACGCCGCCAGCCGCCGCGTCCGCCGCGACGGAACCCTCACCCGCTACTGAACCCCAACTGCCATGACCGATCCCACCGCCTGCTGCCCCCCACCTGACCTGAGCCGCGCCATCGCCGCGTTCCGACGCCACGCCTTCACCTCGCTGCTCGCCGGTGACACCCCACGCCTCGCCGACATCGCCGAGATCGCCAGCCGCGACGCCCTCGATGTCGCCCACGCCATCGGCTGGCTCGAGAACCACGGCCAACTCGAACGACACGGCGAACTGCTCATCGGCGCCCACGGCCTCACCCGCCGACCCACACCCCACACCCTCGCCATCGGCGACCGCGCCCTGCACACCTGGTGCACCTACGACGCCATCGCCATCCCCACCGCATTCGGCATCACCGCCCAAGCCACAACCACCTGCCGCAGGTGCCACCGGCACCTCACCATCGACATCAACCACGGCCGCACACCCGACACGAGCCCCATGGTGCTGTGGCTCCCCGCCGGCCCCTGCGCCAACGCCATCGCCGACTTCTGCACCCACGCCAACCTCTTCTGCAACCCCCACCACCTCCACACCTGGCGCCACACCGCCGGCCAACCCCCCGGCAGAACCGTCACCCTTACCGACGTCCCCGCCCTCGCCCAACACGACTGGGCCGACATCGCTCCGCCACAGGAATAGGCGGCCGCAGAACCCAGCGAAGCCGCTCGGCGAACCAGACAGCGCGACGCTCGCAGCTGAAAGAGCGCAGCGCACGCGCCCGAGCACACACGCATCACGTTGGCGCGCCTCACAGCTGAAAGGGCGCGCCGCCATCCATCGTCACACCCCGCCCTGTCCACCGTTCGGTGGATCGGAACCTCCACCGAACTGCCATCGGAGATCGGCGGTCCGGCTGACGGCAATGGCGATCCGGTCCGTGACCATTGTCGAAGCCAGACCAAGGAGCGATGACCATGACCCAGACAGCGAGGCCGAGAGAGCCGGACCACCCCACCAACGACACGGACCCCGACGATCGGCCGGACTGGTGGCTCGTGCTGCTCACGTCGGGGGTCTGCGTCGCGGCAACCGTGGCGGCAGTCGTCCTGACGTTCATGTTCTAGGAGGACGCCGACGATGCCTGAACGAACCACAAGAACCGGTCTCGACCGGGCAGCGACGCCCCTCGTCGAGGGACCGACGACCGGCGCCGACGGGTCCGTTCCTCGAGGCAGGGAAGCTCCAGTGATCGAGCTGGCAGAGGTGACGCGCCGCTTCGGCGAGGTGGCCGCCGTAGACGCCTTGTCGCTGACCATCGAGCGCGGCGAGACGGTGGCGCTGCTTGGACCCAATGGAGCGGGCAAGACCACCGCTATCGAGCTGCTACTCGGCCTCGCCGCCCCCGACACCGGTGCCGTGAAGCTCTTCGGCCGCTCCCCAGCAGAGGCCATCGCCGGGGGTCACGTGGGCGCGATGCTCCAGGACGCCGGGCTCCCCGAGGGCGTGAAGGTCGCCGAGCTCGTCGGCTGGATGCGCCGCCTATACCCGGATCCGCTGCCGCTGGATGATGTGCTCCAGCTCGCGGCCCTCGACGCCGTCGCGGAACGGCAGGTGCAGCGGCTGTCGGGTGGGCAGCGTCAACGGGTCCGGCTGGCCTCTGCGCTGGTCGGGAACCCAGAGCTGCTGGTCCTCGACGAACCGACCGCGGCGCTCGACGTCGACGGGCGCCGGACGTTCTGGGACCGCGTCCGCACCTATGCGGCGGCGGGCCGCCCGGTGCTGTTCGCCACCCACCGTCTCGAGGAAGCCGACGCGATCGCCGATCGGGTCGTGGTGCTCGCCGGAGGTCGCCTCGTGGCGGACGGCCCTCCCGACCGGATCAAGGCCGCAGCCGCGGCCCGCAGCACGATCAGCTTCGCGACCGACGGCGTCCACCGAGCGGGCGTGGCGGACCTGCCCGCGGTGACCGCGGTCGAGACCGACCGGGGCCGCATCACCCTCCACACCACCGATCCGGACCGCACCCTGCGAGCCCTGCTCCAACGAGCGCCCCACGTGACCGGCCTGGAGGTTGCCCGGGCCGGGATCGAGGAGGCCTACCTGTCCCTCACCCGCCACGAAGAAGGCATCTGATGACCCCCCAGCTCGCCTACCTGTGGCTCGAAGCCAAGCGCCAATGGCGCAACCGCGAAGCACTCGTGTTCCGGCTCGGGCTGCCCACCGCCGTCTACCTGATCCTGCAAGCCACCGGCCAAGGCAGCGACGACACGATCTCCACGGCACCGGGCATGGACCCGCTGCCCGCCGCGACCGCGAGGATGGTGGCCCTCGTCGCGCTGGCCGCGCTCATCTCCGGGCTGGCGGCCGGCCCCGCCCTGGGTGAGGAACGGGCCAGCGACTGGCTACGGCAGCTGCGCGTGACCCCGTTGCGCCAGAGCGTCGCGGTGACCGCGAAGATGGCCGTCGCGATGAGCTTCGCCCTTCCCGCGATCGCGCTCGTCGCCGTGGCCGCCGGCCTCACCGAGGACATCGGACTGGGCTGGCCGGCGTGGCTCGCGCTGGTCGGATCGGCCTGGATCGCCACCACGCCCATCACCGCGGTGGGCACCCTGATCGGCCTCGGCTTCCGGGCCGAGACCGCCCAGGCCGCCACCACCATGGCGTTCCTGGTGCTCTGGCTGCTCGGCGGCATCTTCACCGAACCAGCCAACATGCCCGACACGTTGGCCACCGTCGCCAAGGCCCTGCCCTCCTACGGCGTCGTCCAGGTGGCATGGAGCGCCGCCAGCGGCGACACCGTTCCCGCCTCGGCCCTGGCCGTGCTCGCCGCCTGGACCGCTGGAGCCGGGGCGCTCGCGACGCTGGCGTGGCGACGGGTCGTGGCCCGCTGAGCGACCTCTGCTCGGCGGTTTGCTACTTCGGCGACGACCGATCAGGTGTCGTGGTCGATGCGCAGGATGCCTCGCTCCAGAGCGACGGTGACGGCATGGGTGCGGTCGTCGACACCGAGCTTGCCGTAGATGTGCAGCAGGTGGCTCTTCACGGTGGCCTCGCCGATGTGAAGGCGGTGGGCGATGTCCCGGTTGCGGCAGCCCGCGGCCACCAGCCGCAGGACGTCGACCTCGCGGCGGGTCAACGCCGTCGGATCGGCGCCGCGCACCTGGTCCAGCACCCGCGACGCCACCTTGGGCGCCAACGTCGTCTCGCCCCGGGCCGCGGCCCGCACCGCGGTGTACAGCTCCTCGCGTCGGGCGTCCTTGAGCAGATAGCCGGTGGCGCCCGCGTCGATGGCGGCGTAGATGTCGGCATCGGTGTCATAGGTCGTGACCACCAGCACGTGCACCTCCGGGTAGCGGCGCCGGATCTCGGCCGTGGCCGTCACCCCGTCGAGGTCGGGCATCCGCAGGTCCATCAACACCACATCGGGCCGCAGCCGACCCGAGGCGCGCACCGCCTCGTCACCGGTAGCCGCCTCGGCGACCACCTCGAAGTCGCCCCCGGCGTCGAGCATCTGGCGCAGCCCGGAGCGGACCATGGGATGGTCGTCCGCGACCAGCACCCGCACCGTCACGACGATCCACTTCGCATTGCCGCGTCCACCGCCTGGGGACGGAGGGGGAGCGTGAGGCTGATCGTGGTGCCACGGCCCGGGGCGCTGTCCACGGTGAGCTGGCCACCGGCCTCGCGAGCACGCCGAGCCAGGCTGGGTAACCCGAACCCGCCCTCGTCCCCACCGGGCGGGAGCCGGTCCGGGTCGAATCCCCCGCCGTCGTCGGCCACATCCAGGATCACCTCGTCACCCAACCAGCTCACCGTCACCGTGATCCGGGAAGCGGCGGCGTGGCGACGGGCGTTGCCCACCGCTTCCTGCGCCGTGCGCAACAGCACCAACTCCCGGCCGGCGTCGAGCCGCACCGGATCACCGGCCACCACGACCTCCACCCCCGCGCCCCCCGCGGCGGTCGTGCGCACCGCCAACCGCTCCAATGATGCGACCAGCGCTCCAGGCTCGCTGGCTTCGGGACCCAGAGCCCACACGATCCGGCGCGCCTCGGCCAAGCTGTCCCGGGCGGTCTGCAACGCCTGATCCAGCGGCGCCCGGACCTCCGCACTCCCGCCGGGCAGCTTGGCGTCGACCGCCTCCAGCAACAGGACGATGCTGGTGAACCCCTGCGCCAACGCGTCATGGATCTCGCGGGCCAGCCGCTCCCGCTCCGCCGACGCGCCAGCAGCCCGCTCGCTGGCCGCCAGCTCCGCCCGCGTGGCCTCCAACTGGACGATCAACCGGCGACGCCGCTCACTCTCCGCCGCGATGGCTCCTTGCGTCGCATGCGCCAACACCACGAGGGCGCCGATGGCCACCACCACCGCCACATCCGCCGCGGTCACCCCATCGCCTCCGTCGAGAACGTCGGCCAGCAGCACCAGCGCGGTCAGCACCGCGACCGCGGCGATCGAGCGGCGCAGCCACGGGCACGCGGCCACGCCGTACGCGGCGAAGATCGTCATCACGTAGGCCGGGTGACCAACGAGCAGCGGGAACCACAGCGCCCCACCGACGCCCATCGCCAACGCGAACCCTCCCGGCGGCGCCTCCCAGTAGCGGCGCCGCACGATCCTCACGTACCAGGCCGTCTCCAATACCGCGAGCCCACCCAGGCTGGCTCGCTTGGCGGCCGAGACGTCGCCGTCAGTCACCATCAGCACGGTGGCCACCACCAGCGTGGCCAGGTACACCACATGCCACGCTTGGATCCAACCACCCCGATCGAACCAACCCTTCAGGCGGCCCCGGGGTCCAGCAAACGTCTCAGACACCATGGCGACGCCCTCGATGCTACGGACTCTGCCCACGAGCCGGAATCCACCAAACGGTGGAGCCCACCAGCCCCCAAACAGTGCGAACCAACCCGCCAGCAGACCGATGGCGTCACACCCCACCGCCCGCAAGCTGGGGCCATGAGCCAACAGCACCAACCGCTCGCCCGGCCGAGACCACCCAGTCCACGCCAGATCGGCACCCTCGCCACCGCGGCCCGCGTCGTCGGCGGGACAGCCATGCTCGCTGCAGCGCTCCTCAGTGGTATCAAGCTCCTCGACATCCTGGTGGGGATCGTGGCGGCCAACGCGATCGTCCTCGTCACACTGGCCGCACGTGGCGCCTCGGCGCCACCGCTACGGCTGACAGGTCCCTTCTCTCACGTCGTCAACATCGCCCTGGTCATCGCCTTCCTCAACCTGCTCCCCGTCCCCGCCATGCTCTTCTACGGCAGCGCCTCGCTGCTCGCCGCCGCTCGCGGCTACGGGGCCTGCGAGATGTTCGCTGTCGCCAACTGGCTCCGCCACCGCGACGACCAGTTCGGCTGCCCCTTCTACCTGCCCTTCGATCTCATCGACCAGCACCTCACCCACAACACCCGCAGCTGCTAGCCCACCAACGACCGCAACCCGACCGGGTACAAACCGAGACCGACGCCCGCCGATGCTGATCCCGCCAACGCGAGCTCGCGACCGACGTGGCACGCCGATGGTGACGCTCCGTGGTGGTTCGATCGAGGTTTACTCGTTGAGGCGGAACCCCGAAGAGTCGAGTCCCCGATGCCGCCGGCGGCGTCTGGTAGATGATCTGCTCCCACTATCGACACGGAGCGAGGGAGCACACGGGATGGCCTATGTCGTCGAGAAGGCGGGCGTGCACTACGCGGTGATCTACGAGGGCACCGACCCGATCACCGGTCGCGAGCGGCGGCGCTGGCATCGCGGCGCTAACCGGGTGGCCGCGGAAGCGCTCGCGCGACGCCTCGGGTCTCGTCGTGCTCGTCTCCGCCAGGCCGGGTCGCTGCTGACGCTTAGCGAGTACCTGCTCGGCAAGTGGTTGCCGGCACGAGAAGCGGCTCTGACCGCTACGACTTTCGCCCGATACGTCACTTCGATAGACCACTACCTGGTGCCCCACCTCGGTCGTGTTCAGCTGCGCCAGCTCCGATCCGACCAGCTCACCTCCCTCTATCGCCGGCTCGCCGTCAGCGGCGGACGCAAGGGCGGACCGCTGGCGGCCAAGACCATCCGCAATCTCCACCAGATCCTGCGACTCTCCCTCCAAGACGCCGTCGACCAGGGAATGATCGGCCACAACCCTGCCGATGAGGTCGAGCCGCCTGACCCGCGCAAGCGGCCCTCGCCTCGGCGCCGAGCCGCCTCGTGGACAGATCGTGAGCTGGGTGTGTTCCTCGAGGCAACGAGCACGAGCCGGCCCTCGATGCTGTTCCGACTCGCGGCGGCCACGGGGATGCGACGGGGTGAGCTGCTCGGTCTGCGCTGGTCCGACGTTCATCTCGACACGGGTCGGATCGAGGTGACCCAGGCCCTTGTCGCCATCGGCTACGCGATCTCGTTCTCACGGCTGAAGACCAAGACCAGCCGGCGCTGCATCACCCTCGATCCCGAAACCGTCGACCACCTGAAGGCTTGGCGAAAGGAACAGGCCGGGGGGCCTCGACCGGGCCGGGCTCACGAACCAGCTCGGCCTGGTGTTCACCGGCAGCGGCGGCGGACCGCTCCACCCTCACCTCGCCTCCCAGGCGTTCGTTCGAGCCCAGAAGGGCCTCACGGTGACGCCCATCCGGTTCCACGATCTCCGGGTGCGCCACGAGGCGCCATGTATCCCGGGCGGGGTGAAAGGACCCGCCGTCGGTCTGTCGCAGCAGACCGGTTGAAGCTGAGGGCAGCCTGATCCTGGAGGTGCA
>JBOGHK010000137.1:0-8437 GCA_050744325.1 Acidimicrobiales bacterium | reverse complement strand
CCCGACTGGCCGCCCGGCGAGAGTCGTGATTCGGCCGATTGTGGGGACTATCCGCCCGATCCGGGAGACGCCTACCGGGAGGTGGCGGGCTTGTTGGGGGCTGCCGGCTTGGGTCGGGCAGTTCGCTCGGAGGACTCGAAGGCCTGGACCGAGGCGATCTCCAGCTTGGCGATGAGGTCCTTCATGCGGCGGGCGTTGTCGAACCAGGGCCGATAGCGCTCGAGCTGCTCCTCGCTGAGGAACCGCGTGATGGTGCGGCCCGCGACGCTGCGGGTCCACTGGATGTAGGGCCCGTGCAGAGCGTCGCCGTCGGTCTTGCACCCACAGTTCGGCTTGCCGCACCGCATCCGGCGGACCACGATGCTTCCGGAAAGCACGCCGTCGATCTCAGCGATCGACTCGGCCAGTGCCTTCCTGGTGGCCGCCCACGCCCTGGTCGGCTCAGTGGTGTCCATGCCAGCTCCTTGGGGCGGGGGTCCCCGCCTCGCCGTCCTACAGCGTAGAGGCTGTAGGCCGCCCCTGCGCAGCGGCGCCGGGCGGACCAGGAGGACGACCAGTGGCCGACACCGACACCTTCGAGTCCAGCCGGGTGGCCTTCGAGGCCCTGGTCGGGTTCTTCGCCGGCCCGGAGGCGGCCGGGTTGGCCCACGCGCATCTGGAGGCCCGGCTCAAAGCCGACGGCTTCGAGGTGCTTCGCCAGGTGCTCCAGGACCACTTCGACCTGCGGGCAGCCACCGAGGAGCGCCACGAGGCACCGGTGGGCAGCGACGGCCGGCCCCGCCCCTACGTCGAGGCCGCCCACACCAGGGCACTGGTCACGATCTTCGGCCAGGTGAGCGTCACCCGCCTCGCCTACCGGGCCAAGTGCGCCACCAACCTGTTCCCTGCCGACGCGGCGTCCAACCTGCCCGCCGAGGTGCACTCCCACGGGTTGCGGGAGCTGGCCGCCATCGAGGCGGCCCGGGGCTCGTTCGAGGGCGCCAAGCACGCCCTCGATCGCGGCAGCGGGGCCAGCGTGGCCAAGCGCCAGGTAGAGGATCTCGCCCGGGCCGCCGCGGTCGACTTCGAGGCCTACTACGCCACCGCCAACCGCCCGGTGGCCGAGCCTGGCCAGGTGGTGGTGCTGTCGGCGGACGGCAAGGGGATCGTCATGCGCCCCGAGGGGCTGCGGGCGGCCACCGCGGCCAAGGCGGCCCGTTCGAAGAACAAGCTCAACGGCCGCCTCTCCAAAGGCGAGAAAGCCAACCGCAAGCGCATGGCCGAAGTCGGTGCGGTCTACGTCGTCGAGCCGGTGCCCCGCACACCAAGCGACGTCATGGCCCGCTCCGACGGCCCGCGACCCACCGAGGCCCCCAAGGCCAAGGACAAGTGGCTCACCGCCAGCGTGGCGAACGACGCCGCGACCGTCATCGCCGGGGTCTTCGCCGAGGCGGAACGGCGAGACCCCGACCACAGCCACGACTGGGTGGCGCTGGTGGACGGCAACCGCCACCAGATCGAGCGCATCGAGGTGGAGGCCGCCGCCCGCAACATCACGGTCACCATCGTCGTGGACTGGGTGCACGTGCTGGAGTACCTGTGGTCTGCCGCCTGGAGCTTCTTCGCCGAGGGCGACCCCGACGCCGAGGAGTGGGTGCAGGCCAAGTCCATCGAGATCCTCTCGGGCCGGGCGTCGATCGTCGCCGCTGCCATCCGCCGCAAGGCCACCGCCCTGGGCCTGGACGCAGCCACCCGCAAGAACGCCGACACCTGCGCCGACTACCTGCTGGCCAAGGCCGCCTACCTCGTCTACCCGACCGCCCTGGCCTCAGGGTGGCCGATCGCCACGGGAGTCATTGAAGGGGCGGTCCGCCACGTCGTGAAGGATCGCATGGACATCACCGGCGCCCGGTGGGGCCTCGAGGGAGCCGAGGCAGTGCTCAAGCTACGGGCACTGCGCAGCAACGACGCCTGGGAGGACTACTGGGCGTTCCACCTGGCCAACGAGCGACGGCGGGTTCACGAGTCCCGCTACCTCGACGGTGCGATCCCCACGGCTGCGTGACCTTCCCTCCCAGAGAGCCGCACCCATTCGATTTAGAGCGCCAACGGTCGCACGATCTGTAGTGGTGACCGGTCCGGTCCGCGGTCGTCCCGGACGCCCCTACCGCCGATTACGTACGGCTCCTGCAGCGCGACTGTTGACAACGTCGATAGTGGGGGAACCCCCGGCGCCGACCCAGACAAGACGGGCCAACCCCGGTTCGGGTCGACGAGCGAAATGACCGCCGATGCGTCGGCGCGACGTCAGCCCTCGACCGCTGCGAGGCGGGCTGCCCGGTGGCGACCGGCGGGGGAGTGCCGCCGGCCTACTCCCGTGGGAGTACGCCGGGTGGCTTCTCGTGGGGGTCGCAGGCGTGTGGGTGTCTCCCGTACGGTCGGGTCCATGCCAGGCCCAAGACGGTCGCTGATGTCGCTACGGCTGGCGGATCGGGCCGCGCTTGGGTTTGCCGCGGTGGTGATCGTCCTCGCGGCCGCGTCCAGCAACGAGCCGTCGACTGCGGACACCGTCCGTGACCTCGACGTCTGGGCGATGGTGCTGTTCGTAGCGGCACTCGCCGTGACGGTGGTTTCGCGCCGGCTTCCGGGCACGGCGGCGATCGTGGTGCTGGTTCTTGGCTTCGTCTGGTACGGCGTCGGCTACACGAGCGGGCTGATCAACGTCGCTACCCTGATCGCGTTCTACCGGTTGGGCGCGAGCGAGGCTGCCCGTGCGAAGGTGGCCGTCACGGCGAGCGCCGTGGTGGCGGTGCTGGTCAACATCGGAGTCGTTGCCGGTGAGGCCTGGTCGGAGGCATTGATGGCCGCTGGCTACATCATCGTCGCGGTGCTGTTCGGTGAACTGGTTCGTCACCGGCACCTGTTGCTCGAGCAGTACGCCCACCGGGCAGAACAGGCCGAGGCCGACGCTGAACGCCGGGTGGCCGAGGAGCGCCTGCGCATCGCCCGCGATCTGCACGACGTTCTCGCGCACACCGTCTCGGTCATGATCGTTCAGGCCGGCGTCGCCACCGACCGGCTCGAGCGGGACCCGAGAGCAGCACGCGACGCGCTGGGCGCGATCCGCGAGTCGGGCCGGCAGGCGGTGGGCGAGGTGAAGGCGGCCGTCGCAGTGCTGAGGGCGGGAGCCGACGACGAGGGGGCGCTCGTCACGGCGCCCGCACCGCGTATCGACCGGCTCTCTGACCTCGTGGAGGCGACGCGGGGCCATGGTCTGCGAGTCGACCTCGACACGGTGTTGTCGGGCCGGGCGCTGCCCGAGTTGGTCGAGCTCACCGTCTATCGCGTCGTCCAGGAGAGCTTGACCAACGTCGTGCGTCACGCGGGCGCGTCGTCGGTGGCAGTGGCGATACGGGAGGAACGGTCCCGGGTCATGGTGGAGGTCCGGGATGACGGGACCACCGATGGTGGCCAGTCGGCCGCGGGCTTCGGGCTGCGAGGGATGGCTGAGCGGGTCGAGTCGATCGGCGGCGAACTGTGGCACGGCCGTGACGTCGCGGGGGGTTGGACGGTGCGGGCGTGGTTGCCTCTGGTCGGCGGTGCAGCATGACCATCCGGGTCGTGGTCGCCGACGATCAGGCGCTCGTCCGTGCCGGGTTCGTGTCACTCGTCAGCGCGGCCGAGGACCTCGAGGTGGTCGCGGAGGCCACCGACGGCAGCGAGGCGCTCGCTGCCGTGCGTGCCCTCCACCCTGACGTCGTCTTGATGGATGTTCGCATGCCGGGCATGGATGGTCTCGCCGCCACCCGCGCCATTACCGAGGATGTGTCGCTCGAGGCAACTCGAGTCGTGATGCTCACTACTTACGAGCTCGACGAGTACGTCTTCGAGGCGCTGCGTGCCGGCGCCAGCGGGTTCCTCACGAAGGACGTCGAACCGGCGGACCTGCGCGAGGCGATACGTGTGGTCGCTGCGGGCCAGGCCCTGCTGGCGCCGTCGGTCACGCGGCGGGTGGTCGACGCCTTCGCCGGGGGCTCGGCGACTCCGAGATCCCCGGAGCGGCTGGAGGTGCTCACCGAGAGGGAGCGCGAGGTGCTCGAGCTCGTGGGGCGGGGCCTGTCGAACGACGAGATCGCCGAGCGGCTCTATCTCAGTCCGCTGACGGCCAAGACCCACGTCAGCCGGATGATCGGCAAGCTCGGCGTGCGCGACCGGGCCCAGCTCGTCGTGATCGCCTACGAGACCGGGCTCATCGACCGGTAGGAAGCACGACCGGGGTACTCCCGGCGCGGTAGCGGCGGCGCCTCCCCGAGCCGGATGACGGTGACGCTGGTCGAGCGTCATCGTCGAGCACATGCTCCAACGACTCGCACGTACTTGTCATCGGCGGCGCCGGCTCGTCGTGCTCGCGTGGATCGGGATCCTGATCGCCGCGACATCGGTCAGCTCTACCTTCGGCGGCGATCTCCGCAACGATTTCTCGCTACCCGGATCGGAATCGCAAGCGGCGACCGACCTGCTCGAAGGGGGCGGCTTTGTGGGCGCGGCGGGCGAACGCGGACAGATCGTGTTCGCGGCATCCACGGGGATCGACGACCCCGCAGTGCAACAGGCGATGGAGGACTTCTTCGCCGCCGTACGCGCCGAGGTCGACGGCGTCGACGTCGCAAGCCCGTACGGCGGTGGCGGCCAGATCGCACCGGACGGCTCGGTCGCTTTCGCGGACGTCGAGTTCGGTGACGTGCCCCTCGACACCGCGCAGGATCGCGCCGCTGCGGTGGCTGCACTGCGCAACACCACGGCGTTTCCCGCGAGCGTCCAGGTCGAGCTGGGCGGGGAGCTGTTCTACGAGGAGTCCGAGTTCTCCTCGGAGGCCATCGGCTTGGTCGCCGCGGTGGTGATCCTGCTCGTGGCGTTCGGATCCGTGCTCGCCATGGGGCTGCCGATCCTCACCGCGCTGTTCGGCATCGGGTGCGGGATGGCGATCGTGATGGTCGCCGCCCACGTGCTGGATGTGCCCGACTTCGCGCCGGCGGCGGTGGCGATGGTGACCATCGGCGTCGGGATCGACTACGCGCTGTTCCTCGTCACCCGCTACCGCGAGGAGCTCGCCGCCGGCCGCGACCCGGAGGCCGCCGTGATACGCGCCGTGGACACCGCGGGCCGGGCGGTGCTGTTCGCGGGAACAGCGGTGGTCATCGCGCTGCTCGGGCTGCTCGTCGTGGGGTTGGCCGCCACGCGGTCGCTGGCCGTGGCCGTGACCTCCGGTGTGCTGATGGTGATGCTGGCGTCGCTGACGCTGCTTCCGGCGCTGCTTGGTTTCGCCGGCCGGCACATCGACCGCCTCTCGATCGGCCGGGGCCCCCTCGATCGCGGCGGCACCACCTCGGCGTGGTATCGGTGGAGCCGGGTGGTGCAACGCCGCCCCGCCCCGGTCGCCGCCGTGGGGTTCGCCGTGCTCCTGGTTCTGACTGCTCCGGTCGTGTCGATGCGGCTCGGGTTCGGCGACGCCGGCAACCGACCGGACTCCGATACCTCCCGCCGCGCCTACGACCTCGTGTCGGACAACTTCGGCGCCGGGTTCAACGGACCCATCTTCCTTGCCATCGACCTTCCCAGTCAGGTCTCGGACAACGAAGCGGTGCTCGGCCAGCTCGCCTCCGCGCTTGAAGAAGACGAGGGCGTGGCGTCGGCAACCCCGGCGGTGGTCAGCGACGACGGCGGCGTCGCGGTCGTGCAGGTCTTCCCGACGACGTCCCCCCAGGACGAAGCCACTTCCGAGCTCGTGCACCGCCTCCGCGACAGCGTTCTCCCACAGGTGGTCGCCGGTACCGACGCCCGGGTGCTCGTCGGCGGCGCAGTCGCCGGGGTGACCGACGCCAGCGACCTGCAGGCCTCCCGCATGCCGCTGTTCATCGGCATGGTGCTCGTCGTCTCGTTCATCGTGTTGATGGCCATGTTCCGCAGCGTCGCGGTCGCGCTCAAGGCCGTCGTGTTGAACCTGCTGTCGATCGGCGCCGCCTACGGCGTCGTGGCCGCGGTGTTCCAGTGGGGCTGGGGCGCCAGTGTTCTCGGGCTCGGCGAACCGGGGCCGATCGAAGCCTGGGCGCCGATGATGCTGTTCGCCGTCCTCTTCGGCCTCTCTATGGACTATGAGGTGTTCCTCCTCAGCCGCATGAAGGAGGAATACGACCGTACCGGCGACAACGCCACCGCCGTCGCCGACGGATTAGCTCGCACGGCCCGGCTCATCACCGCCGCTGCCGCCATCATGATCTGCGTCTTCGGCGGATTCGTGCTCTCCGACGAACGCGCCCTTCAGCTCTTCGGGCTCGGGCTCGCCACCGCGATCCTCGTCGACGTCACCATTGTCCGTCTCCTGCTGGTGCCGGCCACCATGGAGCTGCTCGGCGACCGCAACTGGTGGCTGCCCGGATGGCTCGACCGTCTCCTCCCGCACCTCACCGTCGACGATCAGCCCGAACCGATCGCCGGACTGACCCGCACACCCACCCTCACCCAGAAGGCCGGCCGGTCATGACCCCGACTGAGCCCATACAGGAACCACGCCGCCGCCGCTTCCCGCGTCTCCGCCGGCGCTGGGCGCGACGGCTCCTCATCCTCGGAGCAGCCGCGTCAATCGTGATCGTCGGCGTCCTCGCCGTCGGTGCCTGGATGTACACCCAGGCTCGCATCGACACGACCGGTGACATCTCCTTCGACCAGCCGCTCCACATCCCCCCGCTGCTCGAACCCGAGACCGACAGCACCGGCCGCGCCGTGTTCGACCTCCAGCTCCAGCAAGGACCCGCCGAGCTCCTCCCCGGCACCGAGACGGTCACCTGGGGAGCGAACGGCAACTACCTCGGACCCACCCTGCGGGCATCACGCGGCGACGACATCGCCATCAACGTCACCAACTCGCTGCCCGAGTCGACCACGCTGCACTGGCACGGGATGCACCTGCCCGCCGTGGCCGACGGCGGGCCGCATCAGATGATCCCACCCGGCGAGTCCTGGTCGCCGACCTGGACGATCGACCAACCCGCAGCGACCCTCTGGTACCACCCCCACCCGCACGGCGAGACCGCCGACCACGTCTACCGCGGAGTCGCCGGACTGTTCCTGCTCGACGACGATCAGGACGTCGAGCTGCCCGACGACTACGGCATCGACGACATCCCCATCATCCTGCAGGACAAGCGGTTCAACGACGACGGCTCCCTCGACCTGGGCGCCCACTTCCTCAGCACCGTCGGCCAGCTCGGCGACGAGATCCTCGTCAACGGCACCCACAGACCGCACCTCGACGTCGAAACCGACCTCGTTCGGCTGCGCGTGCTCAACGCGTCCAACGGACGCGTGTACAACCTGGGCTTCGACGACGACCGCAGCTTCGAGCTCATCGGCACCGATGGCGGCCTGCTCGAACAACCGGTGTCGCTCCGCCGCCTTCAGGTGTCGCCCGGCGAACGAGCCGAGATCGTCGTGCGGGTCGACCCCGGCGAGCGGACCGTCCTGCGCAGCAACTCGCCCGAACTCGGCCTCAACTTCCTGCAACGCCGGTTCTCCGGCGGCGACGACCGCTTCGACCTCCTCGAACTACGTGCCGCAGACACCCTGGCCGAGTCACCACCAGTTCCACGCCAGCTCACCGCCACCGAACTGCCGGATCCCGCCGATGCGGACACGACACGAACCTTCGAGCTCACCGGCCGCAGCCGCATCAACGGCCAGAAGATGGACATGAGCCGCATCGACACCATCGTCGCCGTCGACACCACCGAGATCTGGGAAGTCACCAACCGCTCCGGCAACCCCCACAACTTCCACATCCACGACGTCCAGTTCCGCGTCCTCGATCTCGACAGCGACCCGCCGCCAGCCCACCTCGACGGCCCCAAGGACACGGTGTTCATCCCCCCGGGCAGCACCGTACGGGTGGCCGTGCGGTTCGCCGACTACACCGACCCCGACGTCCCGTACATGTACCACTGCCACATCCTGTTCCACGAAGATGCCGGGATGATGGGCCAGTTCACCGTCGTCGAATCAGACGCGATCAATCAGGCACCTCGACAGACCCCGAACGATCCGAGCCACGAGCACGACGACTGAAAGGAAGCATGAACGATCAGCGACTGTGGCCGAGCGGGCACTGTGCCCGCGCCAGATCGACGGCTACGTGAGCTGCGGGCCGCGCCAGAACGCGATGTCGAAGCCCCTGCTACCAAGGGCACTCCCAGGGCTAATCTGCCCCCGCTCGGCCTTGAGGTTCCTCGCCCATTGGCCGCGCCGTCGCGTAGAGCGCATTAAGGTTTCGTCGCTTCGCGTGGACTTTCGCACTTCTTGGGGCGTGGGGCTGGCCGGGTTCGGCTTAGCGCTTGGGGCGGCTGAGTTCGGTTTCGACTATCGCGAGGGTGAGCTCGTGGAGTTCTGCCACGAGGGCCCGCAGGCG
>JBOGHK010000136.1:0-6012 GCA_050744325.1 Acidimicrobiales bacterium | reverse complement strand
TGGCTGCCCCTGACCCGACCTTCAGCCCAGCCAGCCCAACGATGGTCGCCTTCGACACCCGGATGTGGGTCGAGGGGGGGATCCCGACCGGCGAGATCGCGTCCGACGTGATCTCGGTCCCCGGCGTCGCGGTCCAGGCGTTCGCACAAGTTCGCGAGGTGCTCTGGGAGATGGGCGACGGGAGCGTCACCTGCCCGATCACCACCGACGAGGAGAGCGCCCAGGCGGCCGGTTGCGTCTACCGGTACGAGACGTCATCTGCAGGCCAGCCCGGTGACATGTACCAGGGCTCGGCGACGCTCGTGTGGGAGGGCCGATACGAGATCAACGGCGCTCCTGCACCTGAGGTCCTGCCCGACATCCCCCGCGAGACTCCATTCGAGCTCGGAGTCGAGGAAGCACAGGCGGTCAACACCGGCGACTGATCCTGCTTCCGGCGTCTACGCGTCGCGGGGACCGCGACGCGTGGACGCCGGAACGAGGGCCCAATGCGCGGACTCGGCGGGCGCCACTGTGCGGTCGCGGCGCTCGCGACGGACGGACGCCGGAACGAGCTACACCGACGCGGACGGCCGGTCCAGGGCGCGGCGCGGGTGGCGGCCGTCGACGTAGCCGAGAAACGGCGGGAACACGTTGTAGCCCAGCAGCGCCTGCATCTGCTCGGGGAGGTCGCGCACCGTTTCCGGCGGCACCGCGAGCAGCTGGGTCTCCTGGGGGCGGAGCCATGAGGCTGCGTACTCCATGAGGATCGCCGGGCGGGGCTCGTCGGTGTGGTTGGCACTGCCGGCGTGCCAGGTGCTGCCGACGTAGATCAGGGCCGATCCGGCCGGCATCTCCACGGCGACGCTCTCGTCCGGTCGTGGCCGGCGGTCGCGTGGCCATCGGTGGCTTCCCGGGACCAGTCGGGTGGCACCGTTGTCCGCCCTGAAGTCGCACAGCGCCCACACCGAGTTGAGCACCACGTGCTGGTGCGGCCAGGGCAACGGATACACGAGGTCGTCGTAGTGCAGCGACTGCTCGGTCTCGCCCGGGCCGAGCCACAGCCCGACCGGCGCGGACAGCTGGTAGTGATCGAGCAACCGGTCGCAGATCCCGACGAGCAGTGGGTGCAGGGCCAGGTCGTCGTAGACCCGGGTCTTGCCGAACAGCGCGTAGACCCGACGGGTGTTGAAGCCCTCGAAGTTGTTGCGCCCGGTCGGCGTCACCTCGGCCAGCCGCGCCAGCTCCGCTCGCTTGGCTTCGACCTCGGCGGCCGAGAGCACGTTCTCGACCAACGCGTAGCCCTGCTCGTCCAGCGCCGTGGCGACCTCGTCCACCGGCGCCTCCGCCACGAACCGATCCAGCCGCATACCCCATGACGCTACTGGGTGTGTCGCAACGCAACGCCGGCAGTCGTCGGCCCCCCGACCACCATCGCCTCGCCGCGGGTTTTGGTGACCACCATCGCCTCGCCGCCCGGGCGGGCGGTCGAGGCCTACGGGTTGACGAGGTCGTCGAGGCCGGGGACCGGGGCGGTCGCGTCCGACGGGGGACGGGTCAGCTCCTCAGCTCGGTCCATCCCGAACGGCCAGGCCGCTGAGCGGCTGGTCGATCCCCGCCCGGCCGTGTGGTAGAGCATCGTGACCTCGTCGCCGAGATCGCACAGCCGAAGGCAGAGCAACAGCAACGCCACCGGCGTCGGGCCTTCGGCGAACACCGTGCGTCGCGAGCCTCGCGTCGGCCCCACCAGCCGCAGCTCGGTGGCCACTACCTCGTGGGCGGCGAAGGCACTGCCCAGCAGCGCGTTCACGTGCGTCGCGCCCTGGTGGATCGCCTGCTGCCCGGCGTGCACGACGGCGTCATGGTCGGCGTCAGGGTCGGACAGGAACCGGCCGACCTCGTCGACCAGCCAGCTCAGCGGGCAGGTGTGCTCCCCCTCGTCGGCCATGGTGTTAGGTAAGCCTAACTTCTACCTCATGTCAACTGGGGCCGGGGAAGTCGCCGGCGTCGATCCGCACCTTGCGCAGCAGCTTCGTCAGCTGGTCGAGCTCGCGGTGGGACAGCCCGCCGATCCCCAGTTCGATGTCGCCGGCCGTTGCCCTGGTCGCCGACTCGACGATCTGGCGTCCCTCGGCGGTGATCTCGGCCAGGGTCGTGCGCCGGTCCGTTGGATGGCGGACTCGCCGCACCAGCTCCTGCTGCTCCAGCCGGTCGATGATGTTGGTGACGCTGGTCGGATGCAGCATCAGCCGGTCGCCCATCTTGCCGAGCGGCAGCGCCCCCTGGCGGCTGAAGTACAGCAGCACCAGGGCCTCGTAGCGGGCGAAGGTCAGGTCGAAGGGCTTCAGCGCTGCGTCGACCCGGGCGAGGATGATCTGCTGGGCCCGCATGATCGACGTGACCGCGGCCATCGCCTGTGGCGCGGACCAGCCGTGGGCTTCCCACTGGCGGCGAGCCTCGGCGATCGCGTCGAACTCCAGGGTGCGGTAGTTCACTGGCCGTCATCGTAGGCAACGCACGACTGTTGGGCGTCCCTTAGTCGGACAACCGATGCTAGATAGCCAGATTCTCGGAACTCCTAGTAATGTGCCTCCATGGCGGAACCGGGTATCGACGCGAGGGCGGCAACCGATGCTGACCTGCATCGGCCGGCGCACCCGGTCCGGTTGGTCAGCGCCGCCAGCCTGTTCGACGGTCACGACGCGGCCATCAACGTCATGCGGCGCCTGCTCCAAGCCCAGGGCGCCGAGGTCGTCCACCTCGGCCACAACCGCTCGGTCGACGACGTCGTCCGGGCCGCGGTCGAGGAGGACGTCCAAGGCGTCGCGATCAGCTCCTACCAGGGCGGCCACGTCGAGTACTTCCGCTACCTGGTCGACCGGCTGCGCGAGGAGGGTCGCCCCGACGTCAAGGTCTTCGGTGGTGGAGGCGGGGTGATCGTCCCGTCCGAGATCGCCGAGCTCGAGAGCTACGGGGTCAGCAAGATCTTCTCGCCCGCCGACGGGCAGCGGCTCGGGCTCGAGCGCATGGTGAACACCATCGTCGAAGCCTGCGACGTCGACCTGACGGTGCATCCACCGACGAGCGTCGACGCCGTCCTGGCCGGCGAGCCCCGCGAGTTGGCCCGAGCGATCACCTGCATGGAGAACGGAACCTTCGGGACGAGCCGCACCGGCGGCGACGCGGTGGGCGCCGCAGCCGCAAGCGAGATCCACGGCTCTGGCGCCGACGCCGGCCCCGACCTCCTCGCCGAGCTCCGCGGGGCTGCGGCCCGCCGTCGGGTGCCGGTCCTCGGCATCACCGGCACCGGAGGGTCGGGCAAGTCGTCGCTGACCGACGAGGTCGTGCGCCGGTTCCGCTTCGACTACGAGGACAAGCTGCGCATCGCCGTGCTGGCCGTCGACCCCACCCGGCGCCGGGCCGGCGGGGCGCTGCTCGGCGACCGCATCCGCATGAACGCCATCGACCACCCGCATGTCTACATGCGGTCCCTGGCGACGCGTGGCGCGCGCGAGGTGCCGGACCACCTGACCGACGTCATCGCCGCATGCCAGGCCGCGGGCGCCGACCTGGTGATCGTCGAGACCCCCGGCATCGGCCAGGGCGACGTGGCCGTGACTCAGCTCGCAGATGTGTCGCTGTACGTCATGACCCCCGAGTATGGGGCCCCCAGCCAGCTCGAGAAGATCGACATGCTCGACTTCGCCGACGCCGTGGCCATCAACAAGTTCGACCGCCGCGGCGCCGAGGATGCGCTGCGCGACGTGCGCCGCCAGTACCAGCGCAACCACGTGAGCTTCGGCACGCCGCTCGACGAGCTGCCGGTCTTCGGCACGATCGCCGCCCGCTTCAACGACGACGGCGTCACTGCGCTCTACCAGCACCTCCGGTCGCAGCTGCGCGAGCACGGCATGCCGTCCGACCAGGGTGGGGCGCTGGCTCCGGTGGACACGCACCAGCCAACCGGCGTCACCACGGTCGTGCCGCCGGCACGCGCCCGGCACCTCGCAGAGGTGGCCGAGACGGTCCGGGCGTACCACCGCGCCACCGACGAGCAGGTCGAGTTGGCCCGCCAGCGCCAGGCTCTCCACCGCACCCGTGATCTTCTGGACGTTGCCCTCGGAGATGGCAGCATGGCGCCATCTCCGGGGGCAGGTGCGGATGTGGCAGCCGCGGTCGACGGCCTGACCGCTCGGGCGGACGACGCGCTCGACAACCACTCACGGGCGTTGCTCGAAGGCTGGCCGGCGATCGTCGGGGACTACAGCGGCGACGAGTACGTGGCCAGCATCCGAGGCCAGACCCTGCGCACCCGCCTGCACCACGAGTCGCTGGCGGGTACACCGGTCCCCAAGGTGGTGCTGCCCCGGTTCGGCGACGACGGCGAGCTGTTGCGCTGGCTCCGGTCCGAGCACCTCCCCGGGCACTTCCCCTTCACCGCCGGCGTCTTCCCGTTCAAGCACGAGGGCGAGCGGCCGACCCGGATGTTCGCGGGGGAGGGCGAACCAGCCCGCACCAACCGCCGATTCCACCTGCTCGCCGAGGGCCAGCCCACCACCCGCCTGTCCACCGCGTTCGACTCGGTCACGCTCTACGGCTACGACCCCGACGAGCGGCCCGACATCTACGGCAAGGTCGGCAACTCGGGCGTGTCGATCGCCACTCTCGACGACATGGCGACGCTGTACGACGGGTTCGACCTATGCGATCCGGCGACCTCGGTGTCGATGACCATCAACGGACCGGCGCCGGCCATCCTGGCCATGTTCTTCAACACGGCGATCGACCAGCGCCTCGCCGCCTTCACGGCCGAGCACCACCGGCCGCCGACGACCGAGGAAGCCGCCGAGATCCGCACGTGGGTGCTGAACACGGTCCGCGGCACGGTGCAGGCCGACATCCTCAAGGAGGATCAGGGCCAGAACACCTGCATCTTTTCCACCGAGTTCGCGCTGCGAATGATGGCCGACGTCGCCGAGTGGTTCGTCGAGCAACAGGTGCGGAACTTCTACTCGGTCTCGATCTCCGGCTACCACATCGCCGAGGCCGGCGCGAACCCCCTCTCGCAGCTGGCGTTCACGCTGGCCAACGCCTTCACCTACGTCGAGGCCTACCTGGCCCGCGGCATGGATGTCGACGACTTCGCGCCGAACCTGTCGTTCTTCTTCTCCAGCGGCATGGATCCCGAGTACTCGGTGCTCGGCCGCGTCGCCCGGCGGGTCTGGGCGATCGTCCTGCGCGACCGGTACGGCGCGAACGAGCGCAGCCAGAAGCTGAAGTACCACATCCAGACCTCTGGCCGGTCGCTGCATGCCCAGGAGATGGCGTTCAACGACATCCGCACCACGCTGCAGGCGCTCAGCGCGATCTACGACAACTGCAACAGCCTGCACACCAACGCGTTCGACGAAGCCGTCACCACGCCCACGGCTGCCTCAGTGCGCCGGGCGCTGGCCATCCAGATGATCATCGACAACGAGTGGGGTGTGGCCTACAACCAGAACCCCAACCAGGGCAGCTTCCTGGTCGAGCAACTCACCGAGTTGGTCGAGGCCGCGGTGCTCGACGAGTTCGACCGGCTGGCCGAGCGGGGCGGGGTGCTCGGGGCCATGGAGACCGGCTATCAGCGGGGCCGCATCCAGGACGAGTCGCTGCTCTACGAGCGCCGCAAGCACGACGGTTCGCTACCGCTGGTCGGGGTGAACACCTTCCTCGAGGCGCCGACCGGTTCCGGCAGCGACGGGGTCCGGGTCGGGGCGACGCCGATGGAGCTGGCCCGCTCGACCGACGACGAGAAGCGGCGCTGCCTCGACCGCCGGGTCGCCTTCCAGGCGGCGCACGCCCACGACCGCCCAGCGATGCTCGACCGGTTGCGTCGGGCGGCGCTGGAGGGAGAGAACCTGTTCGGCGTCCTGATGGATGCAGTCCGCTGCTGCACCCTCGGCGACATCACCCAAGCCCTGTTCGAGGTCGGCGGCCGCTACCGCCGCAACGTCTAACGCTCGATCGGTCGGGCCTGGCTCCCCCCAGGCC
>JBOGHK010000135.1:0-10149 GCA_050744325.1 Acidimicrobiales bacterium | reverse complement strand
ACCACCGGGACCGCCGCAGCCTCAGCCCTTGGTCATCGTGGTCAAGCGCTGACCGTGAACTCGGCGAACATCCCGTGCGTGAAGTGCGGCGGGGCGTCCGCCGGCGGTGGCTCCTGCTCGCTGGTCATGCCCACCGGCAGGAAGCAGACAGCCACGTAGTCGCCGGCAGCGAGGTCGACCACCGAGTAGCTCGCATCACCCGGGGACACCAGGTCCTGGAAGCCCACCTGGGTCACCTGCTGCAGGGCCTCCTCGGGAGGCAGGGCCAACAGATCCTCGGCGCTCTGCGTCACCCCGTCGTTCTTGCGGAACAGGACGAACTCGTGCACGTCGGTGCCGTCGTTGGTCATCTCGAAGCTGGTGACACCCGTAGGCAGTTCGTCGGGGATGCCGTCGAAGGCGTAGTTGGTCGCCGTGATGTCGGTGGTCGTCCACCCACAGTTGTCCAGGTCGAAGCTGTGGAGCCGGTCGCTGGCCTCCGCCGCTTCGGGCTGGTCGAACACGGCGATGTCGCCCGTGGCCTCGAGCTCGGTCAGCGCGCCGTCCATCGCATCGAGGTCGTCGGCGAGCTCGTCCGGAGCCACCGCGAGGACCTCGTCGGCGAGAGGCCGCATGGTGTCGGCCGCATGGGCCTGCAGCCCCGCAGCGATCTCTTCCGGCGTAGCCGTTGCGAAGTCGATGTCCGGAGGTGGCGCCATCTCCAGCGCGAGGACCGCCTCGCAGTAGGCGTCCAAGTCGGTGTCGCTGCCTGCCGCCTCGTCCGCGTCGGCACTGTCGTCTGCGTCCTCGGCGGCTGTCGTGTCGCTGTCGTCGTCGCCACAGGCTGCCGCCGCCAGCAACGCGACGATCGCCACCAACGCCCCGCCCGAGCGCAACCAGCGCCGTCGGACCGTGGCTTCGGCCCCGCCGTCGATCATCGTGTGCATCGTTCCTCCAGTTTCCGTCTGTGCTGAAGGTGATGGTCACCCACCTCGACCATCACTTTCTGCGTCAGACGACACCGTAGCGAGGTGACTTCGGACACACCAGTGAACGACGGACGACTCTCCGGTCGGTGGAACCGGAGTCCTCGGCGACCTCAGGCGGGGCCGCCGCGCAGCCGCCGGCTGGCGGTGTCGAGGAGCACGCGTCCATCCTCGACCTTGACCTCGTAGGTCGGCTGGCACTCGCCCTTGGTGGCCTCCCAGCCCGTGCCGAGCTCGAAGGCCCACTGGTGCCCGGGGCAGACCAGGCGGCCGTTGAGCACCACGCCCTTCGCGAGCTCGCGCTGGCGGTGGATGCAGTGGTTCACGAACGCGTGGACCACGCCGTCGTGGAGCAGCACGAGGATCTCGGTGTCGCCGTGCTCGATCACCACCTTGCGGCGTCGGCGCAGCTCGTCGAACCCGACGACGTCCACCCAGGTGCTGACGGTTCCGGGCTCGGTCATTCCGTGTCGGATGCCGAGAGCCAGCGTGCTCGCAGCTTGTCGGCCGCGCGCCCGGGATGCAGCGCAGTCTGGTCGGGATCCCAGGTGACCGCCACGTCGCCGGTCACATAGGTCTGACAGGCGAGCCGGTAGCCCTGGGCGAGCAGGTCCTCGCCCAGGGTCTCGCGCTCACGGCGACGGGGCCGCTCCAGGTTCTCCGCCCCCTCGACCACCCGGACCCGGTCGGTACCGCAGTTGCCGCTGGCGCACTTGTACGGGACCCCGCACTCCTTGCGGATGGCGACCCGCAGAAGGTTGACGTCGTCACCGTCGGAGAAGTCGACGGTGCGGTCGCTGGTCAGGAACCGGATGGTCGGCATGGCGACGCGGCCGGCGTTCGGTGCATCGGTGGACGCCGCGTCACCGGTTAGTGTCCCGTCAGCCTGGTCCGGCGATGAAATCGGCGAGTCAGAATCGTCGCTGGCAAGGACGCAGGCCGAAGGACTCCACCAGAGAATTCGAGGCTGAGGACGCTGACCAGCGGCGATTCTGGCCGGCGATTTCGCGGCGGAACAGGCTGACGGGACACTAGGCCGGTACCGCCTCGCGCTCGGGTGCCACGTAGGCGTCGTAGAGCGCCTTGGTGTACGAGAAGCGCATCTCCGCGCCGTGCCGTACCAGCTGCAGGGCCCGCTGCTGCAGGTCGGGCGTGTCGCAGTGGTCGAGCACGATCTGGTAGCCGCGCTCGCCGTGCACCTCGTCGGAGGTGATGTGCAGGTCGAAGAACTCGGCCTCCTCCTCGCTGAAGCCGTAGGTGTCCAGCAGCACCGGATACTGCCGGCGATAGATCGACGGCACCTGCGATTCGAGACCGACCACCAGCGCGGCCGTGGCGACGGCGAAGTGCTCGCGGAAGGCGACCGCGTAGCACCACCCCTGGAAGCCGCGGGTGACCGGGGTGGCGTTGTCGATGTCGGTGACCCGTTCGGCGGTGGTGCCGCAGGCCTCGGCGAACCGGATCAGCAGGTCGGTGTGGCGGACGTCGGACAGCTCCTCCTCGTACATGTTCTGCAGGAGGAAGTCCTTGGCGTCGGTCAGGTGGTCGGGGGTGTTCGCATAGATGTAGGCGAGGTAGTCGGCGAACGGCCCCACGTAGTGGTAGTGGTTCTCGGCCCACCGGGCGAAGTGGTGACGCTCGAGCTCACCGTTGGCCCATGCTTGGGAGAACGAGGCGTTGCGCGCCTCGCGACCCTTGATCGCCTCCTCGAGGGCGGTCCTGAACTCGGCTCTGTCCAGCAGTTCGGCCATGGGTGTGCCTTTCTGGTCCCCTGCGGGTGATCGCTGCTTTGTATACTGTCGACAAATCCCCTATGGCGCAACCACTTTCTTCCGACGTCGCCGTGATGGCCGAGCAGTGCACCGGCCGCGGCGCCCACGGTGTGGCCTGCGCCGCGGCGCCGCTCGCGGCCCAGGCCGGAGCCACGATCCTGCGGTCCGGCGGCAACGCGTTCGACGCCGTGGTGGCGATGGCGCTCGCCGAGGGGGTCCTTCTCCCGCCGAAGTGCGGGTTGGGTGGCGACCTGGTGGCGTTGTCCCTCGTCGCCGGGGCCACCGAACCTGAATCCCTGCTCGCGATCGGTGGTGGCCCATCGGGGCTCGGCGCGGTCGCCGCCGGGGGCCGCTGGCGTGACGTCGGCCCGACCTCGGTCGGCCCGCCCGCGGCACCGGCTGGCCTGCTGGCACTGACCGAGCGCGGTCGGCTGCCGCTCGACCGGCTCGCCGAGCCGGCGGTGGCGCTGGCCCGGGACGGGTTCCCGTGGGCACCGGTCGCCACCGACCTGACCCGGCAGGCCGCCGAGCTGGTGGCCGAGATGCATCCCGAGGGATGCGTGTACCTCCCGGACGGCAAGCCGATCGCGCCCGGCACCCTCGTGCGGCTCCCCGGCCTGGCCGATGCCATCGACGAGCTGGTGACGCGACGCCACGGGCTGTTCGCCGGCCCGGTGGGCGAGGCCGTGGTCCGGACGGTCCAGGGCTTGGGAGGCGTGCTGACGACCGGCGACCTGGCGGCGTATGCCCGAGCAGAGTGGGTGCCCTGCGCCGAGGGCACGGCTGGTCCGTACCGGGCCTGGGCCACGCCCGCGCCGACCCATGGGCCGGTCCTCCTGGAGGCGGTCGCGGGCGCGGGCCCCGACGCCGACACCGCCGCCACCTACCGTCGCGTGGTCACGGCGATCGCCACGGCCCGCCAAGCGCTGTCCGACCCCAGCGGCACGTCGATGGTGTCGGCGGCCGACGAGGACGCCAACGTCGTGGTCGTCGTGCACTCGAACTCGTATCCGCGTCTCGGCAGCGGGATCGTCGTGCCCGACTATGACCTGGTGCTGAACAACCGGCCAGGCCGCGGCTTCACCCCCGAGCCCGGCCATCCCAACTTCCCATCGGCCGGGCGCCGTCCCGCCACGACCCTGCACCTCTGGATGATCGCGGACGCGACCGGGCATCCCCGGCTGGCCGGCGGCACTCCGGGCGGCGACAACCAGATGCCCTGGAACAGCCAGCTGCTCGGCCAGGTCGTCGCCGGATGCTGGACACCGGGCACGCTGGTGACCTCGCCCCGCTGGGAGTGGCTACCCGCCGACGACGGCGTGCGGGTCGAGGACGGGTTCGACGACGACGACGTGGCAGCGCTGGCCCTGGCCGCACCCCGGTTGGCCAGGCGACACCGGTGGGGGCTGAAGTCGGCGCAGCAGGTGGTGCGGGTCCGACGCGGCGACGAGCCCTTCGAGGCCGCCACGGACCCACGCACCGGCGGTGCCGCCCTCGGCGTGTGACAACCAAGGCGTGTCTATGACCTCGGGAGTCACGGACGTCGGGCTCGAGCGACCTGGCTAGTGTCACTGGATCATGCAGCGGGTGGTGATCACGGGGGCCAACCGCGGAATAGGCCTCGGCTTCGTCCGGGTGTACCTCGAGCGAGGCCACCGTGTGTTCGCGTGCTGCCGAGACCCGGGCCTGGCAGCGGCGCTCGACGAGGTCGCCCGCCAGAACCCCGACCAGTGCGCGGTCGTGAACCTCGACGTGAGGTCGAGGTCCCAGATCGACGCCGCGGTCGAGCAGGTTCGCCGACGAACGGACGCTGTCGACGTCGTGATCAACAACGCCGGCGTCTTCTTCCCGAGCACACGCCTGGCCGAGATCGGCGCCGATCAGCTCGCCGAATCGATGGCGGTCAACGCGATCGCCCCGATGATCGTCGGTCGAGCGTTTCTCCAGCTCCTGGAGGCCGGCGTACGGCCGAGACTGGTCAACATCACTGCGCCCACCCGTCCGCTGACGGCGTTGAGCGCGACGGAGAACCACAGCTACCTGGCCAGCCGCTACGCACTGAACGCACTCACCCGGATGGTGGCCGGCGAGCTGGCGAGCCAGGGGATCGTCACCGTCGCGCTGTGGCCGGGCTACCTGCGGACCGACATGAACGGCATGGCCGACGAGGCAACGCCACCCGAGGAGGCGTTACCCGGTGTCGTCGACGTCATCGACCGCCTCGAAATCAGCGCGGCTGGCACGTGCCTCCTCCCCGACGGCACCACCCACCCCTGGTGAGCGGCCGGAGAGTGAGCTCGCTGATGGGCTCAGTCACCCATCAGCCAGGACGCGATCCGCAACGGCGAACGCGAGGTTCGGTGGGACGCGTCCTTGCCAGAGCCCTCCCTGGCCCGCCGTGCAACGGTCAAACGTTGCCTCATGCGGCACTAGCCGGAACGGTTCGGCTTGTTCGCTCCGCTGGCGGAGGGTCCGGGGGGCTCGCGGCAGATCCAGAACAGCGACAGCGGAAGCAATGTGGCGACCGCCAGGACTGGTCGTAGGCCCACCAGATCGGCCAGCACCCCCACCAGGAACGTGGCCAGCGCGCCAGCCGCGATCTGGATCGAGCGAAACAGCCCGAGCGCCCCGCCCTGCTGCCCGAAGCGCTCCAGCGCCAGCACGTTGGCCACCGGCGCCAGGGAGCTTGCAGTACCCGCGAACACCGCGGCCAGGGCATACGCGACCGGTGACGCGGGGAGGAGTGACCAGCCGAGGCCGGCGACGGTGAGCACGGCGGCGATCCGGCGGGCGCTGACACGAGGTCCCCGCCGATCGGCACCGGCGCCCGAGATCAACTTGGCCGCTATCGACAGCACCCGGCCCACGGCGAGCACCGACGCGGCGGCCGCCGCCGTCAGCCCCCACTGGTCCACGGCGAAGACGGCGAGGTAGGAGACCGTGCCGTACTGGCTGACCGTGTTCACGCATCCGACGGCCGTCGGTGTCGTGAGAGCCTCCCGAACCTGGAGCCGGCCGCCGACCTCGGTGACCGGAGGCGTCCGCAGTCCCAGCGTGCTCACCGCGGCCACGACCGACAGCAGCGCCGACAGCCCGAAGGGCAGCCGCCAACCGTGGTCAGCACCCAGCGCGGCCAGCACGGCGGCGATCGCCAACCCACCGGAGAAGGCAACCCCGAAGATCCCCATCGCGAAGCCCTTGCGCCGCGGTCCGGCGAGGAGGCCGACAGCCTGGATACCTGCCGGGAAGTACAGGCCCGAGCCGGCACCCAGCAGGACCTGGGCCAACACGAGCTGCGGGAACGACTGCGCGGTCGCGGCGACGATGCCACCGGTCGCCGACAGCAGAGCGCTCCGGCGGATCATCCTGGTCGCGCCAACCCGGGGCAGCAGGCTGCCGCTGACCAGGTTGGCCACGGCGATGCTGGCCGTCAGCACGCCGAAGGCCACACCGCCGAGGGTCAGGTCCAGGCCGAGGTCCTCGGCGGCGGTCGGGAAGATCGGGCTGAGCAGCGATTCGCCGACGCTTGCGGCGAGATACGCGGTGCAGGCGAGGGCGAAGCCACCCCAGCGGGGCCCGGCGGGCTCAGCCGGGGAGGTCGTCGTCGGGAGAAGGCGGCCACCCGGCATCTCGCGTACAGTATGCAAAATCCGAACCGGCTACGAACCTGACCTCTCCGCCTGGCAGCCACGCCGCCCGATGCCCCACCTCGACGACGCCACGATCCTCGACCTGCTCGACCTGCCGTCGGTCACCATCAGGGTCGCCGAGGCCTTCGCGGCCTGGGGTCACGCCCACGCCGCCACCACCCAGCGGCAGCGGGCTGCTACCGAGGCCGGGATGGCCTCGTCCATGGCCGCGGTGGTGCCCCCCTTCACCGGCGGCAAGGTCTACGCGACGGTCGACGGCACGTTCACGTTCGTGATCGTCCTGTTCGACCTGCAGGGTCGACTGCTGTGCACCCTGGACGGCGACGCCGTGACGCGCCTGCGCACGCCGGCGACCAGCGCGCTGGCCGTCCGGCATCTGGCAGCACCAGGCTCCACCGTGGCCGCGCTGCTCGGTGCGGGCCGCCAGGCGTGGGGCCACCTGGAGATGCTGGCCGACGAACTGCCCGACCTCGCCGCCGTGCGGATCTACGCGCGCCGCCGCGAGGACGCCGAGCTCCTGGTCAAGCGGGCGATCGACGTCGGTATCCCGGCGTCGGCGGCCCACTCCCCCGTCGCCGCTGCGGACGGTGCCGAGGTGGTGGTCACGGTCACCTCGGCGACCGATCCGCTGGTCCCGTCCACCGTGGTTGGCGGGCGCACGCTGATCTGCGCCGTCGGTGCAACCAAGGCGAGCCGCTGCGAGATCGCACCCGACCTGGTCGAGCGATGCGTCGCGGTCGTCGCCGACGACGTCGTCGGGTCACGCACCGAGTGCGGCGACCTCATCCGCGCCGAGGCCGCCGGCTACTTCCGATGGGAGCAGGCGGTCGAGCTGCACGCCGTCGTCGCAGGGACGACGATTGTGCCCCGGGCCGGCAACGGACCGGTGCTGTTCGAGTCCCAGGGGGTCGCGCTGCAGGACGTCGCGACCGCCGGTCTCGCCTGGCAGCGCTACTGCCATCCCGATCGCAGTCCGAAGCCACACGAGGAGGACCACTCGTGATCGTCAGCCACCGCCTGTCCCTCGCCGAGGCCGAGATCGCCGTCGACGCCGCATTGGCCACCGCGGCCGAGCTCGGTGTGGGCTCGGTCGTCTGTGTCAGCGACGCTGCCGGCTACCCGATCGTGGTGAAGCGGCCCGACAACGGCAAGGTGACCAGCGTCGACATCGCCGTCAGCAAGGCGTTCACCGCGGCCTGCCACCGGCGGCCCACCCACACCTACACCAACGCCCAACCCAACCAGGAGGCGTTCGGGATCATGAACATGCACGGCGGCAGGTTCGCGATCTTCGTCGGCGGATGGCCGATCGAGGTGCAGGGCGAGGTGGTCGGCGGGATCGGGGTGTCCGGTGGCCACACCAATGAGGACATCGCCTGCTGCAAGGCCGGGGTCACTGCACTGCTCGAGCACCTCGGCGAGCCGGTCGACTTCTCCCGGTGGGACCAGTGGCAGCCGCCCGCCCCGACCGCCGAGTGAGCGGCCGATGACCGTCGAAGTCCGCAACCGCATCGGTGGATCGGCCGTGCCGGCCGGCGACGGTGCCACCTTCGAGCGCCGCAACCCCGCGGTGACCAGCGAGGTCGTGTCGGTGGCACCCGAGTCCACCGCGACCGACGTCGCAGCGGCGGTGTCCGCTGCCGCGGAGGCTGCGCCCGCGTGGCGGCGGTCGACCCCGTCTCAGCGCGCCGACCTGTTGGGCAAGGCGGCGCGGATCCTGGCCGTCGACGCCAGCAAGCTGGCTCGCGAGATGGTGGCCGAGGAGGGCAAGCCGCTGGCGGACGCGCGCCTCGAGGCGGGGCGTACTCCCAAGAACCTCGAGCTCTACGCCGGCGAGGCACTTCGGCTCACGGGGACGACCTTCCCATCCGACGACGGAACCCTGGCCTGGACCACCCGCGACCCGGTCGGCGTCGTCGTGGTGATCACCCCGTGGAACTTCCCGCTCAACCTGGCCAGCCGCAAGATCGGGCCCGCACTGGCGGCGGGCAACACCGTGGTGTTCAAGCCGTCGCCGATGACCCCGCTGATGGGCGATCGGCTGGCGGGCGCCTTCGAGGCCGCCGGCTTCCCACCCGGGGTGGTCAACGTGGTGCACGGGGTCGCTGCCGGCGCCCACCTGGTCGCGGACCCGCGGGTCGGTGCGGTGACGTTCACGGGATCGCTGGCGACCGGCCGCAAGATCCACGAGGCGGTCGGCCTCCCCCGCCGGTTGCAGCTCGAGCTGGGTGGCAAGAACCCGGTGGTCGTGCTGGCCGACGCCGACCTAGATGCGGCGGCCCAGGTGGTGGCGCGGTCGTCGTTCAGCCTGTCGGGGCAGGCGTGCACCGGCGCCGGTCGCATCCTGGTCGAGGTCTCGGTGCACGACGAAGTGGTCGATCGGGTTGCGGCGTTGGCCGCCGACCACGTCCTCGGTCGTGGCGATGCCGTCGGCGTCACGATGGGGCCACTGGTCGACGAGTCGGCGGTCACCACCATGGAGCAGGCTGTCGCCGCTGCCGTCGCCGACGGGGCGACCGTGGTGTGCGGTGGTGCCCGGCCGACCGACGGGATCCTGGCCGAGGGGTGCTTCTTCCCGCCGACGATCCTGACCGGGGTCAGCCGGGGCACGTCCCTGAGCCGGACCGAGGTGTTCGGGCCGGTGGTGGGCGTCGAGCCGGTGTCCGGCCTGGACGAGGCTATCGAGTCGGCCAACGACGTCGAGTACGGGTTGGCGGCGGCGATCTGCACCCGCGACCTGGGCGCTGCACAGCGGTTCGCCGCCGAGGTCGAGGCCGGGATGGTGAAGGTCAACCGGCCGACGGTCGGGGCGGCGATGAACGCGCCGTTCGGCGGCATCAAGCTGTCGGGCACCGGCATCCACAAGGAGCAGCTGGGCCCGACGGTCATGGACTTCTACACGGTGAGCCGCACCGTGTTCCTGGCGAGTTGACCGGATGGATCTGGGACTGAAGGACAAGCGGGCGCTGGTCCTCGGGTCGTCGGCCGGCCTCGGGAGGGCGGTGGCCGCGGCGCTCGTCTCCGAGGGCGCTCTGGTGGCGGTGACGTCACGCTCGGCGGAGCGGGCGGCGGCCACGGCAGACGAGCTAGGTGCCACGACCGGGTGCACCGTCGAGCTGACCGACGCCGGGGCCGGCACCCGCTTGGTCGCCGACGCGGTCGCCGCGCTCGGTGGGCTCGACGTGTGCGTCGTCAACACCGGGGGCGGCCAGCCCGGTGGGATCCTGGCCACCGCCGGCAGCGACGAGGCCGCCTACGCCTCGATGCTGCGACCCGCGCTGGAGGTGGCGCGAGCCGCAGCCCCCCATCTATGTGAGGCGCCGAAGGGGGGCCGGCTGACGTTCATGACCGCCCGGTCGGTGGTCGAGGCGACCCCGGAGCTGGCGCTGTCGTCGGTCTTCCGCAGCGGTGTCACGGCGATGGCCCGTTCGCTTGCGCTGGAGCTGGCGCCGGATGTCAATGTGACCGTCGTCGTGACCGGTCAGTTCGCCACCGCAAGCCTCGGGCGCTTCGAGCAGTCCCGCTCCGTGGCCGAAGGACGACCGGTCGGCGAGGTGCACGCCGAGCACGTCGCTGGCATCCCACTGGGTCGCGTCGGTCGCGCGGAGGAACTGGCCGACGTGGTGACGTTCCTGTGCAGCGAGCGTGCGAGCTTCGTCACCGGCACGACCATCCGCGTCGACGGCGGCGCCGTCCGAGGGTTCTGACCCCTCGGATCGGCCCAGATCTGGCGTTCATTCGTCGCGGTGCTCGCGACGAATG
>JBOGHK010000134.1:0-8400 GCA_050744325.1 Acidimicrobiales bacterium | reverse complement strand
GGCTCCCGGTCCACGGCCCGGACCGTGTGGCCCGCCTGATGGTGAACCTGGCCCGCCGCCGGTACCGCGACCTCCGCATCGAGCTGGCGACCATCAACCGCGAGCCGGGCATCGTGGCCTTCGACGGCGACCAGCCGTTCCTGGCCCTGTCAGTGGAGGTCGCCGATGGCGCGGTCCGTGCCGTCCACGCCGTCGTCAGTCCTGACAAGCTCGCCGCCCTCGACCTCACCACCCCCATCGTCTGACGACAGCGTCGCCGGTCACCTGGGCGCCGGGCCACGCGGCCAGCACCGGACAGGGTCCCAGGAGCACCCGCCACGAACCGCAGCGGCACTGTTGGTAGCTCACGGTGCCCTCGCTGGTCCGGTGACGTGATCGGATTTGCCAGGTGTGGTCGTGGGCGTTGGTCACGGCGAGGCCTTCCGGGGTGTGCTGGAGGCCCAGGCGGTTCGGCCGTGCCGCGTCAGGGCGGTGAGCCATCGGTCGGCGTGCTCGTCGGCCACCATGGGACCGGGCATCACCAGCGCCCACTTGTCGCCGATCTCGGCGTGCAGGGTGGTTCGTCCGCCGTCGTCGGCCCGTGCACAGTCGATGTCGGGTACCCGGTCGCCGGGCAGCGGACCTCTTCGGCCTCGGCTCCCGGGCCGGTGGCGGGCGCCATCAACCGCCACAGTCCCCTCCGGGAAGGGGAAACGCGCCGAACACGCTGTCACCGTCGAGCCACACGGAGATCGACTGCCGTGACAGCGGCAGGTCGGCGTGGACATCGACGAGCAGGAAGTGCTCGGCGAGCGGCACTCCGGGGAATCCGACGCCCGCCACCTCCCGCACCCGGCTGTGCGCCCCGTCGCACCCCACCAGCCAGCCGACCCGGCTCTCACCACCCCCCGGCGAAGCCCACCGTGACACCGTGCGGAACTGTTGGGCCCCCACGACTTCGCAGCCCCACACGATCTCACCAGCCAGTTCGATGACGCGCCGCCGGAGCGCGGCTTCGACCTCCGCCTGCGAGATGACCAGACCGGGCCGCGTGACCAGCGCGGTGCGCTGACCGACACGCACGCTGGCGGCGTGCTTGCCGTTGATGTGCACCACGATCTGCTCGACCTGCAGCGCCCGCTCGGGTAGTCCGTCGAGCGCACCGAGGCGCTCGACCACCTCGATGCCTCTGGGCTGCAGGCCCAGTGCCCGGGACGTCCCCGCAGGTTCAACGGCTTTTGTCGACGATGCGGGCGGCGACGCCGTTGGCGAGCAACCCACACGCGAGAGCCAGTCCGGTCGGTCCCGCCCCGGCGATCAGCACGTCGGTCATGGGACCAACGATGCGGACGACGAGCCGTCGCGGTCTTGCACGAATTTCACCTGACCCCGTATAGCTGCTGCGGGTCCCAGCTAGCGGGCGGCTAACACATTGTCCTTACGTTCACGCAATGCGAGCAAAGGCCAACGACAACGACCATGGCAGGAGGCGGCACCCCAAGGCAGGGAGTCGGTGAGGGTCGAGCGTGAGGGCATGCCGAGCATCTCGTTGCCGGTGAATGCTCGCCTGCGGTCGTGGGTTGTCCGTGGCTACGGGGGGTTCGACGAGGCGTCGTTGCCGCACGGCGACTTCGTGGTCCCTGCCATGTTGGTGACGCCGCTGGTCGTGGAGGTGACGGACCAGCCGTGGCATCCCCCGGTGTTCGTCAACGGCCCGAGCGGCACCTACACCCGTGTCCAGGGACCGTATGCACCTGTCATCAGGGTGCGCCTGGCCCCTCTCGGCGCCTACAAGCTGCTCGGGCCGGCCCTGTCGGAGATCGGTGGATCGCTCGTCGATCTCGAGGACATCGTCGGCGCGGAGGCCCGCCGGTTCAGCGAGCAGGTCCGATCCGCCCGGACCTGGGACGAGCGCGGCCGGCTGCTCGACGACTTCCTTGTCGATCGCGCCACCCGAGGACCGCAGCCATCACCCGAGGTGACCCACGCGTGGCATCTGCTCGTACGCTCCGGCGGGAGGAGCACCATCAGGGGCATCGCTCGCCAGGTGGGCTGGAGCCACAAGCACCTCATCACCAGGTTCAAGCAGCAGGTCGGGGTGGCACCTCACATGGCGTCCCGGCTCCTGCGGCTATCAACCGTCTGGCGGCACCTCGACCACGAGCAGACCTGGGCCCGCATCGCCGCCGAGACCGGCTACGCCGACCAGGCCCACCTCATCCGCGAGTTCCGCCACTTCACCGGCACCACCCCAACCGCACTCATCACCAGCTGATCACAACACGATCGCGACCAGGTGATCGACGGCGCATACGGCAACGACGTGCGACTACTCGAACCCGCCCTGGCGTGCTGCGCTCCATCCGGGCCGCCACGAGGGCATCCTCGACGGACGGGATGCGGTCGCGCAGATGCTGGCTTGGCAGGGATGGCATCGGCAGACATCCGTCGCCCGCACGCCGCGAGCGTCTACTCGCTCGACTCCCGAGCTGCCCGGCACATGCGGCGGACCAATGTCGACGGCACCGAGCTGGTCCTGCAAACCGCCCGCGAGCTCGGTCTCGACCCGATCGTTCACGTGTCCAGCGTGACAGCCCTGCTGCCCGCGCCAGACACACTCGGTCCCGATTCGCCGATCGGTCGCCCCCGGGGTGCCTACGCCCGTTCCAAGGCGGAGGCCGAGCGTGTGGCGCGGCGGATGCAGGACGAGGGCGTACCGCTGGTGATCACGCAGCCAGGAGCGGTGTTCGGCCCGCACGACCCCTACGTCGGCGAGAACGCCCAGATCGTCCGCAACGTGCTCCGCGGCCGGGCGCCGGCTGCACCCCGCGGTCGCATTCCGGTCGTCGATGTCCGTGACCTCGCGGCTGTGCACGCGGCAGTCATGAAGCCGGATTGTGGCCCTCGCCGTTACCTTGCCACCGGCGAGGTCGTCCCCTTCGACGAGGTTCTCGCCATCCTGCGCACGGTGACCGGCCGCCGCCTGCGGGTGGCATCGGTGCCGAATGCTGTCCTGCTCGGCACCGCCGGCCTCGCGGAGGCGGTCCAACGGGTCATCCCGTTCCGGCTGCCAGTGGGATTCCAGGCGCCGTGGCTCGTCGCCCACACCCCGACCGCGGACGCCAGCACCACCGCTCGCGACCTGGGTGTCAGCTTCCGCCCCGCAGCCGAGGCCATTGCCGACACCGTGCGCTGGCTCCACGCCGCCCGCCACATCGGCGACCGCCAGGCCGGACATCACGTCGCATCCCAGAACGCGTCGACGACAGCCCGGGACACGGACGCTGCCGTGGTCGGACGACCGGATACCGAATACGGCGAGGTCCCGGTCGCCTTCGTCGTGACGACCGGATCCGTAACGCCCGACGACCTCGTCGGCTTCGTTCGCGCCCGCGTCGCCGCCTACAAGCACCCACACGACGTGCGGATCGTCGCCGACCTCCCCCGCACGCCCAGCGGCAAGCTCCTACGCCGCACGCTCCGCGACCACGAGCGCACCAGCGCGGCGCGAACCTCCGCCACCGCGACAGGAACCAGGACCGACGCCTAGACGACGCGGCGGCGGGTGTCAGTGCTCCGCGACAACCAGCCGCCGCCAGCCGGGGCGTAGCACCATCAGGGCGACCAGGACGGCGGCCACCAGCAGGTAGAGCCGGTAGGGGTCGACCGCCCAGGCCGAGTCGACGCTGGCCGACACGAGGAAGCCGGCCACCATCAGCCCGGTCTGCCCCGACGTCGACCACGACACGTCGAAGATGGTGAGCGCGCGCACCGACGTGTCGGGGTCGACGGTCTGGTGGACCAACTCCATCACCGCCAGCAGCACGGTATAGATCGCCGCGCCCGCGCCCGCGATCGTCAGCAGCGTTACGACGCCCTCGGCCGCCCCGGAGACCGGGGCGCGGATCGACGCGAGGACCATCGCCGCCGCGACCGAGGCAACCGACGCCCACCGAGCCCGGCGGACCAGTCCCGTCAACGTCGGACGCCACAGGAGCCCCGCCAACATGAACCCCGCGACCTGGGCGGTCGCGGTGAGGCCCAGGTTCACCTCCGGCCACAGCACGTCGTGGGTGTAGGTGACGAACAGCGGCCAGGCCGAGGCCGTGCCGAGCCCGGCGGTGATGCAGAGCGTCCACATGCCGGCGGGCAGTGACCACCGGCCCGACCCGGTGTCAGCGGGCGCCGCGGGCCGCGGCGGCGACGGCGTCGGGACGCCGTGCACCACCCACGCCAGCGCCAGGGCGACGAACCCCATGCCGGCGAGGAACAGGGTCCGCGTGGTCTCGTTGGCCAGGCCGAACAGCAGCAGGAGCCCGGCCATCAGGCCCCGGGCCAGCGCCCGACCCTGGGCGTTGATGCGCTGGCGGTCGCTGGCGCCGAGCGCCAGGGAAAGCAGCGGCTGGAAGGCGGTGGCGTACAGCACCGACAGGCTGATCTCGGCGACGACCGCGATCGCCAGGGCGCTCGTCGCCAGCCAGCTGCCCGGCGCCGCTGTCACCACCAGCAGCGCCAGCGTCCAGCACAGCAGGGCGTCGCTCAGGAGGAACGCCACCAGCCGCTGGCGGGCCCGCCCCAGCGACAGCCGGGCCGCCCACAGCTGGATCGGCACCGACAGCGTGCAGAACCCCAGGCCGATGCCGATGGTGCGGGCGTCGAGGCCCAGGTTCTCCACTGCGACCATCTGGAACAGGTCGCCGCCGTCGATCCCCAGCGTGGTGCCCAGGGCCGGCACCAGCAGCGTGACGGTCAGCAGCCGCGGCCGGGCCCGGGACGTTTGCGGGGACGCGACGGTCATGTCGGAGGCCGTCGGCATCCCCGCATCCACATCGTCCGACGGCTCATCAACTCGCGGAACCGATGGAGCCCTGAATCACACCATCCGCTCATGGCCTAAGCGACTGGGCGGACAGCCTGGCGCCATAGGTGTGAAGGTACTTCATCCCGGTATCGCACATCACGGTGACGATCGTCGCGTCAGGTCCTAGTTGGTCCGCGAGCCGCAACGCAGCGATGACATTTCCGCCGGTGGACGTTCCCGCAAAGAGGCCTTCTTCCCGGGCCAGGCGCATCGCCATGGCCGTCGCCTCTTCCGTCGAGATCTGGTCGACCTGATCGGCGATCTCGTCGTTCCAGAGCGGCACGACGAAGCCGGCGCCCACGCCATCGATCTTATGGGCGCCCGTGGGTCCGCCAGACAGGACCGCGGACTCCGAGGGCTCCACGGCGACGATCGTGATCTGCTGGTCGTGGCGGCGCAGGGCTTCTGCGATACCCCGAAGTGACGCGGCCGTGCCCACGCTCTGGACGAAGCCGTCGATCCGGCCGCCGGTGTTGTCCCAGATCTCCTCGGCCATCGTGTGATACGCGGCGAGTTGGTCCGTGTTGTTGAGCTGGTCGGTCCAGTAGCCCCCGTTCGCCTCCGCGATCACGCGAGCGGCTTCGATCATGTCGCGTGTGAGCTTCTCCGTCATGCCCCCGGCGTCGCTTGGGACGACCTGGAGCTCGGCCCCGAGCAGTTGCATGTGGTCGAGCTTCTCCTGCGCGAACGCATCCGATGAGACGATGTGGAGCCGATAGCGCTTGACCGCGCAGACGAGGGAGAGCGAGACGCCGGTGCTGCCGCCGGTGTACTCGACGACAGAGCCGTCGCGTTCGAGCCGTCCGTCCGCTTCTGCGGCTTCGATCATCGCCAGCGCCATCCGGTCCTTGATGCTGCCCGTCGGGTTCTCGCTCTCCAGCTTCAGCAGGATGCGGGAGCCGTTGAGCGGCACGATGTTGCGCAGCGCGATGAGGGAGGTGTTGCCGATGAGCTGCAGGATGTCCGGCGACAGCTCGTTCATTGTTCGCGTTCTCCAATCTTGTTGACGATTCCTTGCGCCACGTCCAGAAGGCTCGGCGCTTGGACGTCGGGCGCTGGGCTGCCCGGCATGAGGACCTGCTCCTTCGCCGAGACCCAAGCGGTACTGAACCCGACGCGCTTGGCACCCGTCACGTCCCACCAGTGCGCCGATACCAGCACGATCTCGGCGGGAGGGACGCCGATGTGCTCGGCTGCCGTCTGATAGACGGACGTCGCCGGCTTGTAGGCACGGGCTGTGTCGGAGGCGATCACCTGCTCGATCCGGGCGATCAGACCTGCGGACTCCAGCGCGCGAACCGCCGGCGCCTTGCCGCTGTTGGTGAGCACGCCGACACGGAGTCCCGCGTCGAGCAGCAGCGCGATGGCGTCGGCGCTGTCGGCGAAGGGCGGCATGCGCGCCAGCAGTTCGACGACCGCCTCTACCGAATCGGAGTCGAGTTCCGCGCCGGACATCTGTAGCTGTCGCTGGAGCGCCGCGCGCACATAGCCGAGAAACGGCCGGTATTCGCCGCTGAGCGTGTCGACCATCCCTTGCACGACCGCGTCGTGCAGCGAGGCAAGTACGACCGCCTCTCCGTCAGCCACCGGCAGGGCGGAGGCGACCGGACGCGGATCGAGCAACGTGCCATTGAGATCGAAGAGCACCCAGGACGGCATCGTCATGTCTGCGGCTGAGTGCGGGTCGCCATGACAATGACGATAAGGTTCGATGTGTGCGGTGGCCAATGCCGATCACGCATGGGCGCTATGACTGAAGCGCAGCTTCGTGCGCTGGTAACAGTCGCGGATGCGGGCGGTTTCGCCCAAGCCGCGCGCCGCTTGCACATGAGCCAACCGGGTGTGAGCCGCGCCGTTCGCGCGCTGGAGGTCGAGCTTGGCGGGGATCTCTTCGTTCGCGCTCACGGCGTCGCGGCCCCGACGACGCTAGGCGAGCGCGTGCTCGCTCGCGCCCGCGCGATCCTCAGCGAGGCCGAGGCGATCCGCCAGGAGCGCGACGAGGCGAATGGCCTGGCGAGCGGCCATGTCCGCCTCGGCTCGATGCCAAGCGTCTCGCTCGCCATCCTGCCCACGCTGCTGGCCCGCCTCGAAAGGCGACGTCCCTCGCTCTCGGTGACAGTGCTCGACGGCCACGACGACGAGCTGGTGAGCTGGCTGCGTATTGGCACAGTCGACCTCGCAGTGGTCGCCGGTGACCGCGACGGACTCGCGCTCCAGCCACTCGTGACGGACGAGCTGCTCGCCGTCGTCCCCGCCGGCCACCGGCTCGCGTCACGGGCCGCCGTGCGCATGCGCGATCTCGCCGAGGAACCCTTCATCCTCACACGCGCTGGCTGCGAGCGGCTCGTGCTCGCGACGCTCGCCGCGCACGGGGTCACGCCCAACGTCAGTCACGAGGTGAGCGAGGCCTCGGCGATCCTGGCTATGGTCGGCGAGCAGCTGGGCGTCTCCGTCATCCCCGCGCTCGCGGTACCGAGCCCGCCACCGACCGTGGCGCTGCGGTCGCTCACGCCGCGCGCCGAACGACGGTTGTCCTTGGCGGTCGCTCCGAACCACGTCCCCTCACCGGCCGTGCGTGCGTTTCTCGTGGAAGCAGCCGGAGCGATCGATTCGTCAGGCGGGTCGTAGCGACGGCCGCGCCCGACAGGCGCTCACCTCGGGTGCGGGTCCGGCGCTCCGAGCGATGACCAAAACGCCTGGAGGCCCTGGTCAGTCGACGAACACGTCGGGTTTCGCAGTGCGGGCGCGAGCCTGGTAGCGCTGGTGTGCGAGGACGGTGACGACAAGCGTGACGAGGCCGCCGAGGGTGCCCAGCCAGAGGTTGTCGGCGGTGAGCGCGGACACGGCAAGGCCGACGGTGCCGCCCAGCAGTACGCCGTTCAGGACTGCGATCGTCCCGGGAGTGCTGAGCAGTGTCTGCGTCCGCCCGAGCAGGTAGCCCTCCTGCCGCAGAAGGTGGCCCAGGTCGTCACCGCGGGTGGCCGGCATGAGGTAGCCGGCCAGCTCAGGGGCGTGGTCGAGGTAGTAGCGCCGGATCCGGTTGATGCGCAGGACGAACATCGTGTCGGCGATCGACGACTGCAGAGCGCGGCTGAAGGTGGTCACGCCCAGGAAGAACAGGACCGGAAACAGCACGAGCCCGAAGGTGTACAGGGCCGTACGCGAGGCTTGGCCGGCGAAGGCAAAGGCCACCAGGCCCGCCGACACGGCGCCGAGAAAGATGCCGGCTCGCCCATTGGTCTCGAACGTCGTGGCTCCCCGAGCGGTCTGCAGATTGAAGTGCTCGGTGGTCACGAAGCTGATCGCCGCCGGCGACGGCACCTCGCGCCCTTCGGTGGACGGCACCGGCGCTCCCCGGTGGTCGGACACGCCGGCATTGTTACATGCCGATACCCAACCTCCTCCGCCGGTGCCGGTGACCTAGCGCAGTTGTCGCAGCTTGAGGAGTGGGCGGGGCGTCAGTGTCCGAGGAGGTGGGCTCGTTGGTTGCGTGGGAGGCGGTTGAGGACGAGTTGGTAGGAGTGATCGATCATCTCTCGAAGTTCGTCGTCGTTGATGGT
>JBOGHK010000133.1:0-26896 GCA_050744325.1 Acidimicrobiales bacterium | reverse complement strand
CTCCAACCCGTGGCCGTACCACTACACCGCAAACCGTAGCCGCCACCTCTGGCGGTGATGCCGTCACGATGGCGGCGTCAACCACATAGGTTCGCGGGTCAACTCACGAATCGAGGTCAGGCAGGTGGTCGAGGAAGGCCGCGACCATCTCGGCGGGGGTGGCCCGCACTTCGAGGACTGCCCGGTCGAGCACCGCCTCCTGCTCGTCGTCGAGCCGGAGCAGCCGGGCCAGCAGGTCAGGGGCCCACGTGCGGTAGACGGCGCACTGGAACCTGGCCGCGACACGGGTGCGCCGCTGGCTGATGCCGACGACCTTGCGCACGCCGACCAGCACCTCGCCGGGGCCGATCGCCCCGAAGCACACCACGCGCCCCAGAGGGCCACAGGCCAGCGAGCCGTCGTGGACCGTGGCCCCGCCGACGCCGAGGTCGGCCAGGGCGGACCGCCACATCTGCCCCAGCCAGTGGCTGGCCCGGCTGACGTCGTCCTCCCAGAGCACGTCGCCGGCGGGAAGGATCACGTCGAGCCAGGCCACCTCGCCGGGCACAAGCAGCACGGCACCGCCACCGGAGTGGCGCCGCACCAGCTCGATGCCGAGTGCTGCGGCCACGCCCCGGTCGATGCTCGTGTCGTCCTGGGTCGACCCCAACACCAGTGCCGGCCGGTCGACCTCGTGGATCCACACGGCGCGGGTGGGCTCCTCGGGCAGCGGTCGGCCATGGTGCGCAGCCGCTGGGCCGCGGCGCCGCTCGACGTGCCACCCGCCTGGAGCCCATCCGACCACCACCGACGCCATCGCCCCAGCCTGCCTTAGTGCAGCCTCAATGCGCGTGATACCGCGTCATGTCGTGCGGATCACGCGGCCGGCAGCAGGTAGGGCGTCCACGAATCAGGGACAGGCCCGAGCGACAGCGCGATCCACGCCAGGCCGCGGGGCATCGCGGGGTGGCGACGCAGTCGCATCGACGTCTCGCCGAGCAGCCGGTCACGCTTGCGCACGTTGCACGGACGGCACGCCGCCACGACGTTCTCCCACGTATGGAGGCCACCGCGGCTCTTCGGAACGACGTGGTCAATGCTCTCGGCTGGCCCACCGCAGTACTGGCAGCGATGGCCGTCACGGGCGAAGACCGCTCGCCGGTTCAGCGGCGCCCGCCAGCGGTACGGCACGCGCACGTAGTTGCGCAGCCGGATCACCGACGGCACCACGACCTCGAGCCGAGCCGAGTGCATGACCGCGTCGGTACGGTGCACGACCTCGGCCTTGCGGTCGAGCACGAGAACCACCGCTCGTCGCTCGGGAACGACGCACAGGGCTTCGAAGGTGGCGTTCAACACCAGTGCCCGGCTCATCGGCGCCATACCGTACCGGCGCCGTAAAGCCGTCGCCCCTCATTCACGACGACGGAGTCGTGACCTCGTGCAGGGCCCGCCCCGCCCGGCACCAGCGAAGGTACGCGACCACGTCCGCGCTACGAAGCGGCCCCCGGCCGTCGCCGCCGTAGGCCGTCTGTAGCCGGAAGCGCCAGTAGTCCGGCGGTGGCAGTGGCAGGAACGGCGACCGCCGCCACCACCCCGGCCGGGCCAGCACCGCGGCCTGCCGGACCGCCGTCGACCACAGCTCGGGCCGCCGGATCACCGCGAGGACCACACGCATCGCCCACCGATGCTAGAGGGGCCCGGCGAGGTGGGCGGCTGATGGACGGCAGGCCTGGACGCAGCGTGCTCGAATCGCAGCCGCGGCCCTCAGCTGGTGTCCGGTGGCGGGCGGCTGTTGCTGCCGTCCGTCCTGCTCTTGTGACGGTGGTGGCCTCTGCAGCGGCACTTGCCGTTCTCCTGGCTCGTCTCGCCGCCGAGCGAGTGCGGGTCGCCGTGGTCAGCCTCGCAACGATCGGCGGGGACACGGCAACCAGGCTCGACACAACGCCGGTCTCGCAGCTGGATCGCGCGGCGCAGGGAAGGTCTGTGACACGTGCAGATGACGAGCTTCGTGGTCCGAGGCAGCCCGCTCCTCGGGGCCATCCTGGTCGACGACGTCCTCCCAGTGCTTCACCGAGGCAACGAAGTCCTCGAAATCCAATTCGGTGGCGAACCGGACCAACATCTCCTCGGCGTCGTCGTAGCACTCGCGCACGGGCCTGCGCGGCGACCCCGCCACCTTGGCCAGTACGTCGGCATGGTCGCCGGTGATGTCGCCAGAAGCCAGCGCCTCGGCGACGCCAGCCATTCTCGGAAGCCGCTTCCCCAGACGCGTCAGCCTGCGCATCGCCCCGAGCGGAGCGTGCAGCTGGCGAGCCAGCCACGATGCCGCGGACCTCGACCCGTCGGCCTGCCACCAGCAGCGCTGGTCGAACGAGCGCACCACCCGCAGCTGGCCGGCCAACAGCCGTGCCTTCTGGCGGTCCAACTCGACCAGCAGCCCGCCCAGCTCCTCACCCGACAGTTCCTCAGGATCGAACACCAGCAGCTCATCAGCTGCTCGACGTAACAGTTCGATCCCTTCCATGGCTACACACTACCACACGTAGCGAACACATGTACGGGCTATATCCCCGGGTGCACCGGCCACGACATCTGCTGCGGGTGCCGGGCTGATCAGGGTGTTTCGGCTGTGAAGGTGGCGGTGTCGAAGTGGTGGGCGTGTTGCTCGTAACGGGAGAGCAGGGCGAGGGCCTGGGCCTCGAGGACCGGGGTTTCGTAGTCGTCGCCAGCGAATGACCGAATGGCGTCGACCGAGTCGAAACGGGTCAGGGTGACGAAGGCGACCTCGTTGCCATCCACACGACTCAGGATCTCAGCGCCGCGGAAGCCGGGATCTCTCGCATCGACGAAAAGAGCTCGCTCAGGAGGAATCGCTTGTAGGAGTCAGCATTCTCGGTCGTCGTCCAGCCGCGCCACGGACGGGTGATCATGGTGGGGTTCTAGCGGCCGGCCGGGGACCACGTCATCCGGCTCTCACCGCGAAGCCGCACAGCGTCTTGGAGCTCACCAGACACCGGCCCGAACCCTCATCCATCCGCCCCCCGCTCTACGCCCGCCAGGCCCCTCCTGGACGGCACACGACTCCCGCTTGTGTCGTCTGCGCCATCGGTGTCGCCACCTCGCCCATGACTGCCGATCTGGCGCAGGTGGTTCCACGGCCTGCCTGACTCACCGTGTCGAGGCCGGCCGGCCGGCCGGCATCGGTCCGCCGCGCAGTCGCGGGCGACGCCCCGGCGACCGCCGGTCACGAGACACCGGGCAGGCGGCCGAGCGCCCGCCAGCCCACCGCCGCGGCACCGACGAGCGGCCCGCTGGCGCCGAGGCCGGCCGGGACGATGCGGGCGCCGCGGGAGAACTCGATGCGGGCACGGAAGTCCAGTTCGGCTTGGGCAGCGGTAAAGAAGGGCGTGCCGAAGCCCAGCGCCACCGATCCGGCCACCACTGCGAGCCTCAGGTCCAGCAGGTTGGCCACCGACGCCACCGCCCGGCCTACCAGGGTCCCCGTGCGCTGCCGCATCGCCAGGGGCGCTCCGGCCGCCGGTTGGCCCGTGATCGCCTCGATCGAGGGCCCCGACGCCTCGGCCTCCAGGCAGCCTCGACCGCCACAGGCACAGCGGCGGCCGTCCGGCTCGACCACGACGTGGCCGATGTGGCCCGCATTGGCCCCCGCGCCGTCCAGCAGGCGGCCGTCGAGCACGATCCCGCCTCCGACGCCGGTGGAGACCACCAGGGCGACGAAGTCGCGGACGCCGCGAGCCGCACCGCACCACCCCTCCCCCAGCGCCAGGGCCTTGGCGTCGTTGTCGATGCCGACCGGCAGACCGAGATGGTCGGCCAGCCGGCCACGCAGGGGGAAGTCGCGCCACTGCGGGATGTTGAGAGGCGACACGGTCGTCCCTCCCGGGGCCATCGGCCCGCCACAGCCGACCCCGCAAACCACCTCGTCGCCGTGGCGCACCGTGTCGAGCATGGTGGCCAGTCGCTCCCACAGCGCCGCGGCGTCGGCTCCGCCCGTCGGCACCTCCTGATGGTCGAGCAGGCGACCGGTCGCGGCCACCCGTCCGGCCGCGAGCTTGGTGCCCCCGATGTCGAGGGCCAGGGCGACGTCCACGAGCCGGGGACGCTACCGCGGCGGCTCTTTACCCCCGAGAGGACTCGTTTGGCGGCCTGCCACTGCGGGCAAACTCGACGTAACCTGAACCGGATGTCACGACCGTCGCCCCAAGCACGAGGTAGGGCACACAGGGCACGGATCGAAGAGCGGCCTCCGAGGCGGGCGCTCGGAGTCCGGAGACCGGGCAAACGGACGCGAGGAGTCACACGAACGTGGCGACCACCCAGCCAGTAGCGACCCGCGAGGCGACGTTCGCCGACTACTTCGGCCGAGTCGTGGACAACATCGAACGGGTCATCCAAGGCAAGCGAGACGTCGTCGAGATGGTGTTGCTCTGCCTGGTCTCCGAGGGGCACCTGCTTCTCGAGGACGTCCCGGGTGTCGGCAAGACCAGCCTGGCCAAGTCCCTCGCCACCTCGCTCGACGCGAGCTTCGGCCGGGTGCAGTTCACTCCCGACCTGCTGCCGTCCGACGTGGTCGGGCTGACGGTCTGGAACCGCGGTGACGGCACCTTCACGTTCCGGCCCGGCCCGATCTTCAACAACGTCGTCCTCGCCGACGAGATCAACAGGGCGTCGCCGAAGACCCAGGCGGCGCTGCTCGAAGCGATGGCCGAGAACCAGGTCACCGTCGACGGTGCGACCTACCCCATGAACCTGCCGTTCATGGTCATCGCCACCCAGAACCCCATCGAGCACGAGGGCACCTACCCCTTGCCCGAGTCCCAGCTCGACCGGTTCCTCATGCGGGTGTCGGTCGGCTATCCCGCCCCGGACGCCGAGCTCGAGATCCTGGACACCCACGGCGACCACGACCCCTACGCCGACATCGGCCCGGTCATCTCGGCCGAGCACATCACCGCGCTGGTCCATGCCGCGCGGGGCGTGCACATGGCGCCCGGCATCAAGGCCTATCTCGTCGACCTGGCCAATGCGACCCGCCGCAGCCCTCACCTGTCGCTGGGCATGTCGCCCCGGGCGACGCTCGCGCTGGCCCGCGTGGCGCGAGGCCGAGCCGCCGCGCAGGGCCGCAACTACGTGGTCCCCGACGACATCAAGGCGCTCGCCGTTCCCGTGCTCGCCCACCGCATGGTCCCCACGCCGGAGGCACAGTTCCAGGGCATCGGGCCGGGCGAGGCCATGGCCCAGATACTCGCGGCGGTCCCCGTCCCCGGCGGGCACTGACGGTGCTGACACGCCAGGGGTGGATGGTGGTCTGGGGTGGTGTCGCACTCCTGATCGCCGGGCGCGTCGTCGGGATCAGCGAGCTGTACGTCTTCGGAGCTGCGGCCCTCATCCTGGTGGTGGTGGCCGCCTTCTACGTCCACCTGACCCGGCTCGACCTCGAGGTCGACCGCCGCGCCTATCCGGCCAGGGTGTACGCCGGCAACACGAGCCGCGTCGAGATCCGCCTCCGCAACCTGCGAGCAGCCACCACACCGACGCTCCGCCTGCGTGACCCGGTCTCGGGGACCGAAGGCGCCGAGTTGCTGGTACCGCCCCTCGACCGTCGAGCGACCGCGGCGGTGACCTACCGGTTGCCTACCGACCGGCGGGGCCTGCAGCGCATCGGGCCGCTGCAGATCACGATGTCCGATCCGTTCGGCCTGGTCGCCAGCTCGACGACCGGTGCCGATCGCATCGAGGTCACCGTCTATCCGCGGGTCGACGAGATCCTGCCGGTGCCGTTCACCCTGGCTCACGATCCCCTGGCCGGCTCGCTCCAGCCGCACGCCCTGGGCCGTGCCGGCGACGACTTCTACGCGCTGCGCCCCTACGTCGTCGGCGACGACCTGCGACACATCCACTGGCCGTCCACCGCGCGGCACGACGAGCTGCTGGTCCGCCAGCAGGAGCAGCCGTGGCAGGGCCGCACCACGGTGGTGCTCGACGTGCGCCGCAACGCCCACGACGTCGAGAGCCTCGAAGTCGCCGTCTCGGCAGCCGCGTCGGTCGTCACCGCGAACTGCGACCGCCACGACCTGGTCCGCTTGGTGAGCACCGACGGCACCGACTCGGGGTTCGCGGTCGGCCGCACCCACCTCGAAGGCATGCTCGAGCACCTGGCCGTGGTCGAGGCCACCGGCGCCGCGAGCCTGCGCGCCATGCTCGAGCTGCTCCATCGCGACGCCGGCGGTGGGCTGGTCGTGATCGTGGCCCACGTCCCCGGCGACGAGATCAACGCGATCACCCGGCTGGGCCGGCGTTACGGGTCGGTGACCATCGTGCACGTCACCGGCATCCCCCATCGCCGGAACGGCCACACCAACGGCCACCGCCGCAGACCGTCGTGGGCGACCAACGGCGGCGGCCGCCGAGGCGCGGCGGCGGACACCCCGATGGTGCTGGTGACCGAGGACATGCCGTTCGATCTCGCCTGGAACCACCACATACGGGCCCGGCGTTACGGGCCCAGCGCCGGAAGCGGCGACCGCCCGTGAGTCGCCCCCGCCGACGGACCGACGGCCTCGAGCGGTCCACCGAGCTCGCTTTGGCGGGTGTCACCACCGCAGCCGTCGTCGGCATGCACCTGCTGTTCGCCGACGGCTCGTTCTTCGCCCCCTTGTTCTGGCAGGCGGTGGTCGCGCACGTGACGCTGGCGATCCTGCGGCGACGCGAGGTCCGGTTGCTGACGGCCACCTGCATCGCCGCGGTGGTGGCGGTGTTGAGCATCACCTGGCTCCAGTACCTCGACACGACCGTCGCGCTGCTGCCGTCGAGCGAGACCCTCAGCGCGATCGACCTCGACCTCGACGAGGCCTGGCGGCTGTTCCAGGACGTGCGGGCCCCGGCCCCGGTCGTCCCCGGGTTCATCGTGGCGACCAGCCTCGCCGTCTGGGTGATCGTCTTCATCGCCGACTGGGGTGCGTTCCGCACCGGAGTGTCGTTCGAGGCGGTGCTCCCGCCGGCCACCCTGTTCCTGTTCGCGGCGGTGTTGGGCGACACGAGCGGGTCCCGTGCCCCCGGCGCAGCCCTCTTCGTCGGCGCGGCGCTGCTGTTCCTCCTGCTGCACCGCACATGGCGTCAGGAGGGGACAGCAGCCTGGGCGGCGGTCAACCGGGAACGCGGGCGCTGGTCGATGCTCACGTCGGGCAGCGCACTGGCGGCCCTGCCGGTGGTGGCGAGCGCGATCCTCGGTCCCCAGCTGCCCGGCGCGAACGATCCGCCGATGCTCCCGTGGCGCGACATCACCGACGATCCCGAGCCCCGCGTCGTGATCAGCCCGCTCGTCGACATCCGCAGCCGGCTGGTCGACCAGGCCGACGTCGAGGTGTTCACGGTCGAGACCGACGACCCCGACTTCGGCGGTGCGTACTGGCGGCTGACAGCGCTCGACACCTTCGAGGACGGCATCTGGCGATCGTCCTACGACACCGACGAGGCCGACGGGAACCTGCCCCGCGCCGTCGATTCGGGCACCGACACCCGCCGCGTCCGCCAGACCATCACCATCCTCGCCTTGGACGCGATCTGGCTACCGGCGGCCCACGAGCCCGTGGCGGTGGACCTCGAGGACAGCGGCACCGAGGTCGACTACGACTCGGATTCGGAGACCCTCATCGTCGACCGCAGCACGCCCACCTCCGACGGCCAGAGCTACACGGTGATCTCCGAGGTCCCCACCTGGACCGCCGACCAGCTGCGCGGCGCATCGGCCGAGATCCCCGAGGAGGTCAGCAACCGCTACCTCCAGCTACCAGACGACTTCAGCGAACGGATCCGGGCCCGCGCGCAGGAGTGGGCCGGCGGGGCCGAGACACGTTACGACCAGGCCCTGGCGCTGATGAACGAGCTGCGCCGGTTCCCCTACGACCAGAGCGTCCAGCCGGGGCACAGCGAGGATGCGCTCGAGGACTTCCTGTTCGTGAACCAGCGTGGGTACTGCGAGCAGTTCGCCGGAGCGTTCGCCGCGATGGCTCGCAGTCTCGGCATCCCCGCGCGGGTCGCCGTCGGGTTCACCGAAGGCTCGCAGGACGCGTTCGAGCCCACGCTGTGGCGGGTCACCGGCCGCCAGGCGCACGCCTGGGTGGAGGTGTACTTCGAGGGCTTCGGATGGGTCACCTTCGAGCCCACACCGGAGCGTGGTCCGTCGGACGCCGACTCGTGGCTGGGGATCAGCGAGGAGCAGGCGGGTGCGGAAGGCGTACAGGATCCCGACCCGGCCGACGACGAGACCGGCGCCGAGCCGGTCCCGGACGGGGAAGGTAACCAGCCCGGCCCGCTGCCTGGTCGGGATGATGTCGCGGTCGGAGGGGGCGAGGCTCCTGTGGACGACGCTCAGGGGGACGACGACGGCTTCGTGCCGCCGACGTTCGAGAGAGCCGGCCGCACGGTGGGGATCGGCGTCAGCATCTACCTGGTGATCGTGCCGCTCGCGCTCGTTGCCGTGCGCTCCGGCCGCCGGCTACGAGCCCGCGCGCCCGCGGCGAAGGTCGACCTGGCGTGGCTCGAAGCCACCGAGGAGGCCGCCGAGTCCGGCGTGAGGCTCTCCGTAGCGCAGACCGTCGCCGAACGGGCCCAGCGCATCCGAGCCGCGATGCCCGAGCACGGGGCAGAGATCGACCTGGTGGCGCAATGGGTGGAACAGGTGAACTACGCCGAGGTGGCTCCGACGCCCGAGCAGGCGTCCGAGGCCGCCCGAGCCGCCTCGGTGATCGTGGCCGCCGCGGCCAAGCGCCAGGTCTGGCACCGCCGGGTGCTGCGATACCTCGACGTCCGCCGGCTGTTCCCCCAGCCGCAGCACGCCCGGCGCTCGGCCCAGAGCGCCGTCCGCACCACATAGTCGGCCGCTCTCGAGCCGAGGCAAGGCGAGACGACGACGGACTGGTCGGCGTGGTGGACGCGAAGGTTTGTGGTGACGGCGCTAAGTCTCGTCGTCCTCGCGCTTGAAGCGATCACGCATGCGGCGGCTGGCACCGCCCAACGCATCGCGGAGGCCGGGGGCACGGATGCTCTTGGAGAGGTGGTCGAGCCCGGCCCGACCGAGCTTGCGGAGGTTGCGTTCGAAGACCAGCGCGCAGCCCAGCATGAACAGGAACCCGGCGAACGAGACCAGATGCGACGTGGCCAGCGAGGCGATCAGGAACACCGCCCCGAACAGGACGCCGAGCAACGCCCACTTCATTCGCCGGATCGTGTGGCGGTACAGCGTCGTCTCGCTGACCTCGCGCGCGAAGGTGGGGTCGTCCTCGTAGAACCGTTGGGCGATCTCCTGGAGGATCCGTTCCTCATCCTCGGAAAGCGGCACGCCAAACCCCTTCTCCGCCCGTCGTACGCACGCCGGTGCAACCCAGTGTCCCACAGGCTGCCAGCAACGACAACGCGTGGGCGCACGACTTTGGCGTCTGTCGGACCGTCGTCTAAGCCGGTCCTCAAGGTGCGTTACCCCGTCGTTTGATCCGCAAACCGTGATCTCCCAGCGACGACGCAGGACCGATCGCGGTGTCGCCGAAGCGGTCGCGGATGCGGTCCACGGCCTCGGTCGCGACGGCGTTCGAGCGGCTGTCGAGATCGTCGAAGCTCAGTTGGCGTGCCGTCTCCTCGGCGAGGCCGGACACGCTGACGCCCAGCAGTCGCACCCCGGGCGTCGTGTCGGTCGCGGCGAGCAGCTCGCCTGCCGTCCTCGCGATCAGGAAACCATCGTCGACCACCGAGGGCAGGGTCGTCGACCGGGTGATCGTGCGGAAGTCACCGAAGCGCAGCTTGAGGACCACCGTGCGGCCGGCGAGCCCGGCGCGCCGCAGCCGAGACCCCACGCCGTCGGCCATGCGGACCACCTCGCGGTGCAGGTCCGCCTGGTCGTACAGGTCGTGGGGGAAGGTCTCCTCGTGTCCCACCGACTTGAGGCGCTGGTCGGGCGTCACCGGCCGGTCGTCCTCGGCCAGCGACAGGCTGTGCAGGTGCCGCCCGTGGGCCTCGCCGACAGCTCGGACGAGCGTGCCGACAGGAAGCGCCGCTATGTCGCCGACGGTGTGCACACCGAGCCGCTCGAGGCGGGCCAGAGTCTTCGGCCCGACGCCCCACAGCGCCCGGGCGGGCAGCGGGTGGAGGAAGGCCAACTCCTCGCCTGCGGGCACGACCCGCACTCCGTCGCCCGCTTCGACCCGGCCAGCCCTGATGCGTGGCTTGGCGGCCTCGGACGCGAGCTTCGCCACCAGCTTGGACGTGGCGACCCCGACCGAGCAGTCGAGCTGCTCGGTCTCGCGGATCCGCCGCCTCAGCAGCCCCGCGATGGCTGGCGGGTCGCCCACCGACCGCCGCGCGCCGGAGACGTCCAGGAACGCCTCGTCCAAGCTGATCGGCTCGACCAGCGGTGTGACCTCGCGGAACACGTCCATCACCCGCGCGCTGACCGTCGCGTAGTGGTCGTGGTCGCCGGGCAGGAACACCGCCTGGGGGCACAGCCGGCGCGCCTGCGTGGTCGGCATCGCCGAGAACACGCCGTGGACCCGCGCCTCGTAGTTCGCGGCCGCGACGACCCCGCGGACGCCGGCGCCGCCCACGACCACCGGCTGGCCGCGGAGCACGGGCCGGCGCAGCAGCTCGACCGACACGAAGAAGGCATCCATGTCGACGTGGAGGATCGCGGGGGCGTCAGGCAGCGCAGGCTCCGAGCCTCCCACGAGGACTAGATCCGCGTGACGACCGCGCTCGCCGGGCTGTCACCGACGACGTGGTACCGGTAGGTGCGAGGTTCCCAGCCCGCGAGCCCGGCCGCCCCGGCGCACGCGACGTCGAGCCAGGCTCCCAGCGGCTCGCGGACCCAGCGGTGGCCGGCCTCGAGGTGGCCGCGGCACGACGGCAGCTCGACCCAGGCCGCCTCGACGACGATCCCGTCGGGGTCGGCGACCCGCATCTCGCCCTGATAGGTCCCCGCGACGTGGGCCTCGACCCGGGCCCGCCATCCCATCCCCGGCGCCTCGACCTCGACCTCGTACACCAGCCCTCGCCAGTCGAGGACCTCGACGCCGGTCTCCTCGGACACCTCACGGGTGAGCCCGGACATCGTCGATTCGCCCGGCTCGATGACGCCGCCCGGTGGGCTCCAGTCGTGAGAGCCGTCGCGGCGGCGGTTGCGCACCAGCAGCAGGCCGCCGTCGCCCAGGATCAGTCCGCCGGCGACGCTCCACTCCTTCACCGGGCCATTCTGGCAGCGGCTCGCAGGCTTGTACGGGCCCCCGCGACGCCCGCGTAGCATCGGTCGGGATGTCCAACGGCGAGGTGCCCTCCGACAGCGACTACGCCCCCAACCTCCTGCCCTCGGTCGCGGCGCGGGCCCTGGGGTTCGTCGCCATCCTGGTGGCCGGGCTGTGCGGAGGCGTCATCGGCTACGCGTTCGTCGACCTGCAGTGCTCGGGCGACTGTGGGGCCCAGAGCGGGCTCGGCGGTCTCGTCGGGGCTGTCGTCGGCGCAGCAGGAGTCGCGGTCGTGGTCACCTTGGCGTTCCGGGCCATGGGCGAATGGCGCACCATCCAGCACCGCGAGGAGAGCGAGCGGAACTAGTCCGCGCTGGTCCGCGCTAGGCCAGTCGCAGGCGGCGGTAGGCCTCGGCATGGGCCACGCCGACCTTGGTCCCGGCTTCGGTCGTGCGTGCCCGCAGCAGGCTGGCCACCAGCTCCGGATCGTCGCCGACCCGGCTGGCGTGACACGCCACAGCGGCCACCTTCGCCTCGATGGTCGCGGTGACGTCGACCCAGGCGTCGGCCGCCAGCGTCCCGGACAGCAGCAGCGTCGGCACCTGGTGCGGCGGGCCCTGCTCGGGGAAGTACAACGGGCTGGCGGCCGCAGGCGCCACGGCGTCGAGCACCGCCCAACCGACCTCGCGGTGGTCGCGATGGTTGACGTAGCTGTCGCCGAAGAACACCGCGGTCGGGTCGGGCGCCACCACCACATCCGGTCGCACGGCCCGCACCAGGCCGACGAGACGGCCCCGCAGTGCCAGGTCGTTGCCGGCCTCGCCATCCGGCACCCCGAGCATGTCGACCCCGACGATCCCCATCACGTCGGCCGCAGCTGCAACCTCGGCGGCCCGTTCGTCGGTCAGCGCCTGGGGGTCGGTCGTCGCATCGAAGGACCCTTTGTCGCCAGCGTTGACGACGACGAGCCGCACCTCGGTGCCCTCTGCGGACCAGCGGGCGAGGGTGCCGCCGCAGGCCACTTCGGGGTCGTCGGGGTGACCGTAGATGGCCAGCGCCCGGGCCGGCCGGTCGGCGAACAACGTCACGGGACTATTCCGGGGCCTTGCGGATGGCCGCCACCGCGTGCTCGACATCGTCGTCGTCGACGTCGAGGTGGGTGACCAGCCGCACCACCCCCGGCCCGAGGGTCACCGCGAGGACACCCTCGTCCTTCAGGTAGCCGAGCAAGCCGACGGGGTCGGGATGGGCGAAGATCACGACGTTGGTCGCGACGTCCCGCAAGCTGTCGGGCCACCGTTCGGACACGGCCTCGCCGAGTCGCCGGGCCCGCTCGTGGTCGTCGGCCAAGCGGTCGACCATCGTCTCCAGCGCCACGATGCCCGCCGCCGCCAGCACGCCGACCTGCCGCATGCCGCCACCCAGGCGCTTGCGCTCCAGCCGGGCCTGGGCGACCAGGTCGGCCGGCCCGGCCAGCAGCGACCCCGCGGGTGCGCCGAGCCCTTTGGACAGGCACGAGGTGACCGTCGTCGTCAACCCTCCGTAGCTGGCGGGTGCGATGCCGCTGGCCACGGACGCGTTGAACAGGCGCGCGCCGTCGAGGTGGACCGGCACGCCGACGGCCACCAGCGCCTCCAGCCGTTCGAGGGGCCAGGGACGGCCCCCGGAGACCAGGTGGGTGTTCTCGGCGCAGACGACGCTCGGGGCGGGCCAACGGTGGCCGGCGGCTTCGACCAGGAAGGCCACGGCGTCGGGATCGAAGGTGCCGTCGTCGTCGTCGAGCAGGTGCAGCTGAGCTGTCTGGTTGATCCCGAAGGCGCCACCTTCGTGGGTCACGACGTGCTGGTGTCGGCCGGCCACCACCAGGGTGCCCGGCGTGCCCAGGATCCGCAGCGCCACCTGGTTGGCCATGGTGCCCGACGGCATGAACAGCGCGGCCTCCTGCCCCACCCGCTCGGCGAACAGCTCCTGGAGGTGGTTGACCGTGGGATCGTCGCCGAAGCCGTCGTCGCCGACCTCGGCGTCGGCCATGGCCCGCCGCATCGCCGCGGTAGGCCGCGTCACAGTGTCGCTGCGGAGGTCGACCGGGTGGGGACGCACCCTGCGCACGGTACCGTCGGCCCGCGTGTCCCCGCCCGCACCTTCGTCCGTTCCGTCCGCGCCCGACGCCAGCGAACTGCTCGACCTGGCGACCAAGGTCGCCGAGCGCGCGGTCGAACTGCTGCTCGACGGCGCGCGGCGCCAGCGCACCAGCGTCGCCACCAAGTCGACGGCCACCGACATGGTGACCGAGATGGACCGGGCCTCCGAGCGGCTGATCGTGACCGAGCTGCTCGGCGCCCGCCCGGACGACGGGATCCTCGCCGAGGAAGGCAGCGCCCGACCGGGCTCGAGCGGCGTGCGATGGGTCATCGATCCGCTCGACGGCACCACCAACTACCTCTACGGCCACCCGGGCTGGGCGGTGTCGATCGCGGCCGAGCTCGTCGGGTCGGACGGCGCGGCCGGCAGCAGCGACGTCCTCGCCGGCGTGGTCGTCGACGCGGTCCACGGCGAGGTCTTCACCGCCTCGCAGGGCGCCGGAGCGCGACGGAACGGCGAGCCGATCCGCTGCTCCGACGAGACCGAGCTGGCCCACGCTCTGGTGGCGACCGGCTTCGGCTACCGGTCCCGACGGCGTGCGGCGCAGGCCGAGCTGTTGGCGACCCTGCTGGCCGAGATCCGTGACATCCGCCGGATGGGCGCCGCGTCCGTCGATCTCTGCTCGGTCGCGTGCGGACGGGTCGACGCGTACTACGAAGCCGGCCTGTCGTGGTGGGACTGGGCGGCGGGGATGCTCATCGCGCGTGAGGCAGGCGCCACGGTGGGTCCGATTGGTGACGCACCCAGCGACCCGATCACAGGATCCGTACTCGCGGCGGCGCCCGGAATCGCTGTGTCTCTACGTGCCAGGCTCAGCGCGCTAGGTGCACACGACGTGCCATGAGTCGCCGCGCCCGCTCCTTCGTCACCCGATCGCAATCCAGATGGCCACGCGCCGTCACGATGCGTCGCCATCCTTGGAAGCCATGACCGCCGCCACGCCGCCACCGTCGTCGTCGCGCCCGTCCTCGGGCGAGTCCGACGACCGCGACGAGCAGGACCCGACGTCGATACGGGTGGCGACCGAGGGCACCACGGTGGTCATCGCGGTCGAGCGTTGCCTCGACGTGCCCACCGGCGAGGCCCTCCTGAGCGCGGCGTCTGCGGCGGTCGCGACCGGCCCCACCCGGCTGGACATCGACCTCCGCGCCCTCGAGAACTTCACCCCCGAGGGCGCCGATGCCCTGGTCTCCTGTCGGGCCTTGAGCGCGCAGCTGGCCGAGGGTCTGCACTACCGCACCGGCCGCGGGCCGGGCCGGGATGCGCTGCTCGCGGCCTATAGCGAGCTCCAGGCCGACGAGACGCCGGACTAGGCCCGGACCAGGCCCCAACCCTCGCCGGACACGCTGATCGGCGAGAGTACCGCCGAACCGCTGCGCCATGAGGCACCATCTTGACTGTGGGAACGCGCATCCTGACGGTCGAAGACGACGAACGCATCCGCACGGCGGTGAAGCTCGCACTCGAGGACGAGGGCTGGACGGTCGAGGAGTCCGAGACCGGCGAGGAGTCGCTCAGCGCGTTCCAACGCCAGCCGGCCGACGTCGTCCTCATCGACATCATGCTGCCGGGCATCGACGGGTTCGAGGTGTGCCGGTCGATCCGGCGGATCTCCGACGTCCCGATCGTCATGGTCACGGCCCGTGCGGACACCCATGACGTGGTCGCGGGTCTGGAGGCCGGCGCCGACGACTACCTCACCAAGCCCTTCGCTCCCAAGGAGCTGTCGGCGCGGATCCGGGCGCTGCTCCGCCGAGCGCGGAGCACCGACGCCACCAGCGCGCACCTGCGGTTCGGCGAGCTCGAGATCATCCCGGACGAAGGCGTGGTGCGACGTGCCGGCCAGGAGATCCACCTCACCAAGACCGAGTTCAAGCTGCTCGTCGAGCTGGCCTCGAGCCCCGGCCGCGTGTTCTCCCGCGAGGTGCTGCTCGAACGGGTGTGGGGCTACGGCTACTTCGGGGACGGCCGGCTGGTCGACGTCCACGTGCGGCGACTGCGCACCAAGGTCGAGCCCGACCCGGCCAACCCCCACCATGTGGTCACCGTGCGGGGTTTGGGCTACAAGCTCCAGGCGTGAAGCGCCCTCGCTTCCTACCTCGTCTCGGCCTCCGGGCCCGCATCACGCTCGCGTTCGCCGTCGGCGCGTTCATCCTGTCGGCGCTGTTGGCCGCCACGACCTGGGGCCTGACCCGTCAGAACCTGCTGGACGAGCGGGAGGCCAGCGCGATCACGCTGGTGATCAGCAATGCCGAGCAGGTGAACCAGGGCATCACGCCCGACCTCGCGAACCCCACCGACCTGCTGTCCGACCTTCCGACGCCGGGCGACTCCCATCCCGTCCTGTTGCGCAGTGGCCAGTGGTATCCCCTCGACCCGCTCTACGGGCAGGACGCCATCCCTACCGACCTGGTGAACCTGATCGCCGCGGACCAACCGGGGTCGATGCGCTTCCGCTACCGCGACGAGACCCAGCTCGCGGTGGGGACACCCCTGTCGTCGGTCGACGGCGCCTACTTCGAGATCGTGTCCCTCGAGGAGCTGGAGGACACCCTCGAGTCCCTCGGTGTCTCGCTGGTCGGGGCCGCTCTGGCGACCACCGTGGCGGGCGCGGGGGTCGGGTGGTGGGCGGCCCGGCGGGTGCTCCGGCCGCTGGCCGGGATCGGCGACGCGGCGCAGTCGATCGCCAACGGTCGCCTCGAGACCCGCGTCGAGGCCAGCGAAGACCCGGACCTCGTCCCGCTGGCGACGTCGTTCAACGACATGGCGACGACCCTGGAGGAGCGGATCCAGCGCGACACCCGCTTCGCCTCCAACGTGAGCCACGAGCTGCGATCCCCGCTGACCACACTGTCCGCGTCGATCACCGTGCTGGAGAACCACCGGGACGACATGCCCAAGCGGGCCCAGGCCGCGCTCGACCTGATGGTCGCCGACGTCAACCGGTTCCGGCAGCTGATCGAGGACCTCCTCGAGATCTCCCGCTTCGACGCGGGCGTGATGCATCTCGACCTCGACGACGTCCGGATCGCCGAGCTGGTGATGCAGGCGGTCAACCTGTCGACCGATGCCGAGATCCCGCTCGACATCGACGCCGAGCTCGCGGGCGTCGTGTTACAAGCTGATAAACGTCGACTTGTCCGGGTGATCGCGAACCTCTTGGACAACGCTGCGAAGTACGCTGGCGGCGCTAGCCGGGTCGAGCTGCGGAGCGTCGACGGGAACGTCCAGATAGCGGTGGAGGACCAAGGGCCGGGCGTACCGCCGGGGGATCGTCGCCGCATCTTCGACCGGTTCAGCCGAGGCTTGGTCGCCGGCGACCGACGGAGTACGGGCGACGGCGTCGGCCTGGGTCTCTCGCTGGTCGCCGAGCATGTCCGACTCCACGGCGGAGAGGTCTGGGTGGAGGACAGGGAGGGCGACCAGACGGGCGCCCGCTTCGTGGTGTCACTACCGGCACCGGAGCCGGAGGGCAGTGTGGCGGAAGGACAGGTAGGCGAGGCATGAGGACGACACGGCGAAGGCAGGTGACAACGACCGTCCTGGCGACGGCTCTCGCCCTGGTCCTGACGGGATGTGGGGTGAGCACCAACGACGAGCCACAGGCGATCCCCCGTGAGAACGTGCCTGCCGACCTGCTGGACGCCGACGTCGGCCGCCAGGGTGACGACCTCGAGGTCGAAGGCACCGACGCAGAGCAGGTCCAGGTGTGGTTCCTGGTCGAGGACGACGAAATCACCCAGCTCCACGAGGTGAACCGGCGGGTGCCCTGGCCAGCACAGGCCGCCCGGCGCCTCGACCTGCTGATCGGCCCGCGCAGCGGGCCGACCGACGAGGAGCGCGAGGCGGGCATCTCGACGGCGATCCCGCCCGATGCCCGCCTCACCGCGCTCCCGACCCAGGACGGCCCCGTCCTCGAGGTCAGCCTGTCGAACGACTTCTACGTGCGCGGTGGCAACAACTTCATCAAGGCCGTCGCCCAACTGGTGTTCACCGCCGCCGACATCCCCGGCGTGGAGGCCGTGCGCTTCATCAGCGAGACCGGCGAGGAGATCCCGGTCCTGGACGGCGACGGCGAGTCGCAGGACGAGCCCGTCACCCCCGACGACTACGCCAACCTCGACCCCCGCCGAGAGTGATCCGATGGTCCGGGGCCGGGCCTGATCTCCGCCAGTCCTCTCGGTCTGGCTACGATCGCAAACCGCTGACGATTCGACGCACCCAGTCCGGCGGAATCGCCAGCGTTCTCAAGCGGGCACCACGCGAGCGGGACGGTCAATGAGCTACCACCTCGGCATCGACCTGGGGACCACCTACACGGCAGCAGCAGCCCACGAGGGCGGCCGAGTCGAAGTCGTTCCGTTGGGCGACCGCGGACCGTCCATTCCCTCGGTCCTCTACCTGAAACCCGACGGCAGCGTCGTGGCCGGCGACGCGGCCAACCGTCATGCGATCACCGACCCCGAGCGCGTCGCGCGCGAGTTCAAGCGGCGCCTCGGCGACCCGACACCGGTGCAGCTCGGCGGCGTCGCGACACCGCCGGAGCTGCTCACAGGCCAGCTGCTGCGCTCGGTCTACGACACCGTCGTCCGGGCGAAGGGCACCGCGCCCGCCTCGGTCGTCCTGACCCATCCCGCCAACTGGGGCCCCTACAAGCGCGACCTGCTGGTCCGGGCGGCAGAGGGCGCGGGCCTCGCGCACGTCACGCTGGTCACCGAGCCGCAGGCCGCGGCGATCTCCTACGCCAGCCAGGCGCGGGTCGACGCAGGCGCGGTGGTGGCGGTCTACGACCTGGGTGGGGGCACGTTCGACGCCGCCGTCCTGCGCAAGGAAGCCGACGGCACCTTCAGCGTCCTCGGGTCGCCCGAAGGCATCGAACGGCTCGGCGGGATCGACTTCGACGCCGCGGTGTTCAATCACGTGACCCAGTCCCTCGAAGGGGTCTTCGACGAGCTCGATCCCGAAGACGAAGCGACGATCGCGGCCGTGGCGCGCCTCCGCCAGGAGTGCACCCAGGCCAAGGAGGCACTGTCGGTCGACACCGAAGCGACGATCCCGGTGCTGTTGCCGACCACCCAGACCGAGGTGCGTGCCACCCGTGCCGAGCTCGAGAACATGATCCGGCCACCGCTGGGCGAGACGATCAGCGCGCTCAACCGGGCGCTGCGCTCGGCGGGGCTGACACCGGCCGACGTCAGCCACGTGCTGCTGGTCGGCGGATCGTCACGCATCCCGCTGATCGCGGGGCTGGTCTCCGCCGAATTGGGGCGGCCGGTCGCGGTGGACGCCCATCCCAAGCACGCCGTTGCCCTGGGCGCCGCCATCGTCGCGGCCCGCGTGGCGGGGGTGCCCGTCGGCGATGCGGCGCAGGGCCGGCCCGCTCCGGCTGTGGCGCCCAACCTCGTTCCGGCAGCGGTCGGCACTGTGGCTGCGGCCGGGTCCGTGGCCGCGGCGGCAGCGGTGCGCCCGACCAGGCCACCAGCGCCATCTGCACCACCTCCACCCGCTCCGCCGGCCTACGCCGCCGCGACACCACCCCCGCCGTCGAGCCCTGGCCCACCGCCGGGGTCACCCGGGGCGCCCCCGCCGCCACCCGCGCCGCCGACTCGGGGCCCCGCTCCGAGCGCGCCGCCGGCCGGCTACACGTCCTCCCCCGCGGCCGCCCCGTCCCCGCCCGACTACCAGCGACCCAACCCGCCGACCATGGGCACGTCGCCCCAGGCTCCGCCTCCCCCACCGGCGCCGTCGGGCCGACCGGGATGGGATCCCACCTTCGACGCCGCGGCCACCGAGGCACCCGGGCCCTCGCTGGGATACCGTGCCGCGGGGCTGCCGCCGCCGCCCGGCACGTCCACCGACCTGCCGCCTGGCTACACCACCCAGGAGCAGCGCAAGCGCACGCAACGCAAGCAGCGCCGCAGGAGCCGCCTCGGCATGCTGGTCGGGGGGCTGATCCTGGTGGTCTGCGTCGCTGCGACGTTGGCGCTCACCGCACGGCAGAACGAACCGGACAGCCTGGCCGACGTCGAGGAGGGTGAGTGCTTCCTCGGCGACGACCTCAGCGACCTCGAGATCGTCGGCTGCGGCGAGGCCCACCGCGGCGAGCTGGTCGCGATCCTCGCGCCGGCTGACGCCAACGCCGCCTTCCCGGGCGAGGAAGCCCTCCACACCGAGCACGACGAGGCCTGCGCCCTGCGAGTCGAGGAGTACTTCGGCGGCGCTCGCGCCGACCTCCAAGCTCTCGAGCTGAACCTCTTCCCTCTCGTGCCGACCGAGGCCCAGTGGAACGACGAGATGAGGGACACCTTCTGCTACGTCGGCCCGAACGACCAGGGCGAGACCGTCAGCGGCACGATCGAGAGCGAAGGCGCGGCAGCGGCAGCGGCGACCACCACGGTGCCGCCCGGCTGACGAGCCGGTGGCGCCGCGCTAACTGCCGAAGAAGGTGCTGGCGACGTCGTAGATGTCGTCGCTGACCAGCTTCAGCTCGGAGGTCGCCTCGGCCAGCGGCACCCGGACGATCTCGCCGGCCCTGAGCGCGACCATGCAGCCGAGCTCGCCGGCGTGGACCGCATCGGTCGCAGCGACGCCGAAGCGCGTGGCGAGGACCCGGTCGAACGCGGTGGGCGTGCCACCCCGCTGCACGTGGCCCAGGACGATGGCTCGTGTCTCGTAGCCGGTGCGCTCCTCGATGGCTCTGGCCAGCTGCTCGCCGATGCCGCCCAGCCGGACGTGGCCGAACGCGTCGACCTCGCCCGACGCCACGGACATCGTGCCCTCCTGGGGGGTCGCGCCCTCGGCGACAACGACGATCGACGCGAAGCGACCCCGCTCGTGGCGCTTGCGGATCACCGCGCACACCTCGTCGATGTCGAAGGGCTCCTCGGGGATCAACACCAGCGTCGCGCCGCCCGCGATCGCAGCCCACGTGGCGATGTGCCCGGCATGGCGTCCCATGACCTCGAGCACCATGACCCGGTCGTGGGACTCGGCTGTGGTGTGCAGCCGGTCGATGGCGTCGACGCAGATCTGCACCGCTGTGTTGAAACCGAAGGTCAGCTCGGTGGCGGACAGGTCGTTGTCGATGGTCTTGGGCACGCCCACCACCGCGACACCCTCGCCGGCGAGCCGGGCCGCGACCCCGAGGGTGTCCTCGCCGCCGATAGCGACCAGCGCGTCGACCTGACGACGAGCCAGCGTCTGCTTGACCTGCTCAGGACCATCGTCGACCTTGTAGGGGTTGGTCCGCGACGAACCGAGGATGGTGCCGCCCCGCGGCAGGGTGCCCCGGAACGACTCGACCGACAGGTCGACGGCCTCGTCGGTGAGCAGGCCGCGCCAGCCGTCGCGGAAACCCAACAGCTCGTCGCCGTAGGTCCGCTCGCCCCTGCGGGCAACCGCCCGCATGACTGCGTTGAGGCCCGGGCAGTCACCGCCGCCGGTGAGCATCGCGATGCGCATGGCCGCGAACGTTATCGAGGCCTGGGCACCTGCCAGCTCAGTATCGTCACCGACCCATGGCCGTGGTGATCGCCATCGACGCAGGCACGACCGGAGTCCGCAGCTTCGCCCTGGACGAGCAGGGTCAGCCCGCTGGGTTCGCGTACCGCGAGATCTCTCAACACTTCCCCCGGCCGGGCTGGGTCGAGCACGACCCCGTCGACATCTGGGACGCCGTCACGGCGACGCTTGCCGAGCTGCTCGACCGCCTCGATCGTCCCGCGGTAGCCGCCGTGGGCATCACCAACCAACGCGAGACGGCGGTGGTGTGGGACCGCCGCACCGGGCGGCCCCTCCACCGGGCCATCGTGTGGCAGGACCGGCGGACCGCCGACCGCTGCGCCCAACTCCAGGCCGACGGGCACCTCGACCTCGTCCGCCGCACCACCGGCCTGGTGCTCGACCCCTACTTCTCGGCGACCAAGCTGGAATGGCTGCTCGGCCCGGGCGGAGTCGAGGTGACACCCGACCTCGCCTTCGGCACCGTCGACACCTGGGTCCTATGGAACCTCACCGGTGGGACCGACGGTGGTGCCCATGCGACCGAGCCCTCGAACGCCAGCCGTACCCTGCTGTTCGACATCACCACGCTGACCTGGTCGGACGACCTGACCGAGCTGTTCGGCGCCCCTCGTTCCGCCCTGGCCGAGGTGCGGCCGACCCAGGGGCGCTTCGGGGTGACCGCTGCCGGCCTGCCGCTGCCAGCCGGTGTCCCGGTGTCCGGGATGGTCGGCGATCAGCAGGCGGCGCTGTTCGGCCAGGCCTGCCTCGCCCCCGGCATGTCCAAGAACACCTACGGCACCGGCAGCTTCGTGCTGATGAACATCGGCACCACGGTGCCCCCACCGGTCGAAGGACTGCTCACCACCGTCGCATGGACCGTCGCCGGCGAGCCGGGCGCGACCTACGCCCTCGAAGGGGCCATCTTCGTGACCGGGGCGGCGATCCAGTGGCTGCGCGACGGGCTGGGGATCATCGGCGAGGCCGCGGACGTCGGCCCGCTCGCTGCAGCCTGCCCGGACCCCGACGGCGTGTACGTGGTGCCCGCTTTCACCGGTCTCGGCAGCCCCTGGTGGGATCCTTATGCCAGGGGCACGATCGTCGGCATCACCCGCGGCACCGGCCGCGGGCAGCTGGCCCGAGCAGTCGTGGAGGCCATGGCCTACCAGTCCCGGGACGTCATCGACGCGATGACGGCGGCGGCGGGCGGGGTCCCCCTCACCGAGCTGCGGGTGGACGGCGGCGCGTCAGCCATGGACGTGCTGCTCCAGATCCAGGCCGACCAGCTCGGCGTCCCCGTCGCCCGACCGACGGTGCAGGAGACCACGGTCGCCGGCGCCGGCTATCTCGCCGGGTTGGCCGAGGGTGTCTGGGCCGGTGCCGACGAGATCGCGGCGCTGTGGCGCCTCGACCGGCGATTCGACCCGGCCACCGATCGCGGTGACGTCGACCGGCGTTACGCGCAGTGGCGGCGGGCGGTCGAACGCGCCCGAGCGTGGGCCTAGGTGCTGATGCTCGGGTGGCGGGCCCGGCTCGCGACCCGGACCAGCTCCCGGCGGCGTATGTCGGCCACCCGGGCGAACGCGGCCACCGCGCGCCGTTCACGGGCCCGGAAGGCGACGTCGTCCCGGCCGAGGACCAGCGCCATCGCGGCCGATGGGAGCGGCGCCCACGCCATGTCGGTCGGCTCGGCGGCCTCGGCCTTGGCCGTCCCGCCGACGAATGCCCGCAGCCAGGCGCCCGAGGGCGCGTCGCCGCTGCGGGCCACGACCTCCTGGCCGCCCGGCTCGACGTCGACCACGGCCGCCCAGCCGGCACCGATCACCCGCCGGACGAGCGCCACCAAGCGGTCGAACAGGTCGACCTCGTCCGCCACGCCGACCAGCTGGGCCACCGTTTCGAGAGCATCGAGCCGCGGGTCGTGGTGATGCCGGCTGTCGAGCGGTCGCACCTCCTCGACGCCCACCCCGTCGACCTGGCGGATCTCGCGGATCAGCATGTCGACCAGGCTGCTGTCCGGCAGCTCGACCACCAGCTCGTCGACGGCCTGGCCGCCGTCGCGCTCGAGGATGTCCACGCCGACGACATCGCCGCGGACTGCGCCGATGCGGCTGGCCACCTGGCCCAGCGCGCCCGGACGGTCGGGGAGCCACAGTCGCACCACGAAGGTCTTCACGCGCATGACGCTACGCGGACGGTGTGAACGTGTGGTTTCAGGGCAACGACGTCCCAGCGACCATCCGCGGTGAGGTGGCGCGGACTCAGGGTGACCAGGAAGGTCCCGCTAGTATCCCGTGACTGACATTGCGAGCATCCGCTTGCGTGGGTGCGCGAGAATCGCTTCGTAACGCAATTGTCGTAAGGAGGGCGGTCGCCGATTTGGGGGAGGGGTCCCGAAACGGTCCACTGCCTGCCGCCGCCATTGTGAACGTCTCCGATCGTCACCACATCGCCATGCGGCTTGCAGGGCTACACCAGCGTCTGACGGTGCTTCCCGCTGGCCCACATGAGCGAGGGTCACTGACCGAGCATCTGGCTCGGCTGCTAATGAGCGCGTCCGGAAACGACGAGCCTCAGCCCGTCGAGCCACTCGACGTCGACGACCTCCGGGTTGCCGCCCGCGAGATGGCGGCCGAGCGGGTCGAGCAGCACAAGCGGACCCGCACCGAGCTGACGTCCCATCTCCGGCGCATCCGCGAGGAGCAGGCGGTCATCGCCAGCCGACGCGACGAGGCCGCGGCACGGGCTCGGCGGCTGGCCGCACATCTCAACGAGTCCGAGGGCCTGCTCGAACAGTCGGCTGAGCTGGCCACAGCGGCTGACGCCGCTCAGCGCGAGCTCGACGGCCGCCGCGGCGACCTGGAAGCCGCCCGTGACCGCTTGGCACTGGTCGAGGACCAGCGCGTCGCCGCCGCCCGGGCCATCGACGATGCGCAGTCCCAGCTCCACGACCTCGAGTCGGCCGAGCTCGACGAAGCCAGCCTGCGCCGCGAACTCGAGAAGTCCGGCCGCGAGCTGCACGATGCCGAGGCGGCGCTCGCCCAGGCCACCGCCGCCGTCGAGGCACTGCAGTCCCGGGCCGGCGAGCGCGCTGCATCCCGAGACCAGCTCGCCCACCAGCGCGCCGCCATGGTCGAGCGGATCGAGGCCCCGATCTACGACCCCCAGCCGGTGCAGGCGGCCCTCGCCGCGCTCGACGCGGAGACTGCGCCCGAAGGCGACCTCGTCGCCCACGACCTGGCGCGCGAGTGGGCCGAGGTCGACGACGAGCTGGCCCGCATCGAGGCAGCACTGCCGCAGCCTCCGTCCGAGAACGACCTGACCACCGCCGAGCACAACCTCTCCGAGCTCGAGAACGTGATCGCCGAGCTCGAAGCCACCAACCAGCATGCCCGGCTGCCGATGCCCGTCCGGGACCAGATCGATGCCGCCCACGAGGCGGTGCTGGCCGCCGAGGAGTACCTCGACCAGTCGGGTGGCCACCCGATGGCCGACGCACAGCTCGAAGCTGCCCGGGTCGCCGAGCAGCAGATCCTGGCCAGCTACGGCTACGAGACGTACCTCGACCTCGTGATGGCCGAGCCCGAGCCGGCCGAGGCGCAGTCCGAGCTGCTCGACGTCATGCGAGCGCGTCGACACGCCGAGGACACGCTGGCCTCGCTGTGGGCGTCGACCGAGCCGCCACAGATCGTCCTCACCCTGCGAGCCCGCCGGGAACGGATCTTCCGCGAGGCAGCCGAGCTGTTGTGCTGCGATCCCGGCGAGAACATCACCGATCTGCTCTACGCCCACCCTGTGGTGCCGCCGAACCGGGTACGCGACCTGGCCAACGCCCTCGCAAGCTACGGCGTGTACCCCGTCGGGGTGAGCGTCCGCGACGCCACGATCCAGTTCCTCATGGACCTCGAGGAGGAAGCGGCGGTCCGCGACCAGTACTACGGCGAGATCGAACGACTCGACGAGGAAGCCATGGTCCTCGACGAGGACGAGGCGACCGAGGGCGACGAGGCTCACCGGCTCTACGACATGGTCCACCTCACCGCCGACGGGGTCGAGGCCGCGAACGAGCGGGTCCAGACGCTGGAGCGCGAGCTGATCGACCGCACCGCACAGGACGAGCGCCGGCTCCAGCGGGTCGCAGCCGCCGAGCAGCTCCGCGCACAGATCGCCGCGGTCACCGAGGCCCTCGAACGCTCCGAGAACGAGTACCACGACGGCATCGCCCAGGCCGACGCGGCAGCCACCGCCGCCGAGGCCAACCTCGAGCGGGCGACTGCCGCGCTGAGCGATGCGGTCCGCAAGCTCCGCCGCATCAGCGAGGCTCTGCCCCCCGCACTGCGGCCGAAGTCGTCCGACGATCCCCTGGCCGAGCTGCCCCGGTTGCGCGAGGCCCTGGGCAGCGAAGTCGAGCGGGCCGAGGTCGCGCTCACCAACGCCACCCAGGACCTCGAACGCGCCCGGGCCGACATCGACACCACCCAGGCCGACCTCGACGCCCACCTCACGGTGACCCCGAGCGCCGAGGTCGAGCCCGACGACGTCTACGCCGCGGTGAGCCACCTGCTCGGCACCGATGCCGAGCAGATCGCCGTGCTCGACGACCCCTTCGACGAGCTCGGCGACGACCAGCGGATGGACCTGCTCGACGCGCTGGTGGCGAGCGCGGCGTATCGCCCGGTCGTCCTGTTGACCGACCATCTCGACACCTTGGGGTGGGCGATCAGCCTGCCCGACGACGCCGGGATGGTGACCGGCCTCCCCCCTGAACCCCTCGCGGAGGCACCGGTAGCCGTCGCCAGCGGGCTCCCCCTGCCCGATCCGTCCGAAGTGGTAGCACCCAGCCCGTCCAGCAGCTAGCCCGAACACCCGCCGACCAAGCGACGCTTACAAAGGAAGATCCGTGCTCCAACGGTTCCCCATCCGAGTGAAGCTGTTCATCGCCCTGGCCGTCCCGTTGTTCGCCCTGCTGGTGGTCGCAGCCTTCGAGGTCGTCCAGACCACCGCCGAGAGGACCGAGATCAACCAGGAAGCCGACCTGTCGTCCTCGTCGTCCGGCAACGGCAGCCTGCTCAGCAAGATCGAGGACGAACGCAACGCCGTGGCGACCTTCCTGACCGGCCAGGGTGGCAACCTCGAGCTCGCGGTCGAGGATCTCGAGGAGGCGTTCGCCGCCACCGACGACGTGCGGGCCGACTTCACCGAGTCGGTGGACGGGCTCGGGGGCGAGGTCGCCGAGGCGTTCGGTCCCGCGCTCGACAACCTCGACACGCTGGCCGAGCTTCGGGCCGAGGTCCAGGGCTTCGACGGCGAGCTGGGGATCGCCAACTTCCCCCAGGCCCAAGGCGTCTTCGACCGCTACTCCGAGCTGATGGCACCGCTGTTCGACGCGAGCCGCGACGTCACCCTCGAGATCGACGATCCCGACCTGCGGCGCGGCGCCGAGCTGCTCGACCTCGCCGCGCACCAGACCGACCTCTTCGCCAAGCTCACGATGAACGTGCTGACAGCGGTGCTGAGCGACGCGAGCGGCGTCGACACACCCGACGAGATCGCGACGATCTCCGGGCTGAAGGCCGAGCTCGACGAGAACCAGGACTCCATCGAGACCAAGGCCGCCGGCGACTACCGGCCGCTGGTCGAGACGCTGCTCACGACCCCCCACGTCGAAGAGTTCTCGGCGCTCGTCGACCAGGCGCGCTCGACGGGGACGGTCAACGCCCTCGAGCTGCTGACTGCTGCCGACGGCTCGGACAACCCGGGTGGGCACGCGTACAGCCTGTTCCGGGCGGAAGTCGAGGAAGTGCGGTCGGCGGACGCCGACCGACTGTCCGACGCGGCGACACGGCGGGTGTTCACGTACTGGGGGCTGGCGTTCCTGGCGCTCGTCGTGGCGGGGTTGGCGACGTGGTTGGTGTCGCGGTCGATTACGCGGCCGTTGCGGGCGTTGACCCGTCAGGCCACCGAGATGGCCAACCACCGGCTCCCCGACGCGGTGCTGGACATCTTGGACACCCCGTTGGGCG
>JBOGHK010000132.1:0-8401 GCA_050744325.1 Acidimicrobiales bacterium | reverse complement strand
GATGCGCGTCATCTGGGCCTGCTGGCACACCAACACCCCCTACGACCCGACCCGCCACGGCGCCGAACGCAAAATCCGCCAACAACCCGAACAAATCGCGTCCTAGAGGTTGACTTGGGAAACTCATTGCCGGACCTCCTGGTTAGAGCTCACGGGGCGGAACTCTAGGCCCCCTGGCCAACAGGACAAGGGAAGTCGCGCTTAGTCGCGCTTCTCCGCGGATGCTTGGATGGGGAACGTCTTCACCAGGAGGTAGCACCATGGTCAGTTTCATCGTCGGGCTCATCCTTCTCGGGATCGTCGCCGGGTATCTCGCCCGGCTGTTGGTCCCCGGGCCGGACCCGATGTCGTTCGCCGGCACGATGCTGCTCGGCGTGGTCGGCTCGTTCGCCGGCGGCTTCCTGGGTTGGCTGATCTTCGGCGAGGACCTCGACGAGGGGGCACTGCAGCCGTCGGGCATCATCGGCTCGGTGCTCGGAGCGGTCGTCGTGCTGATCATCTACAACGCGATGTCGCGGCGCACGTCCCGGGTCTGACTGGGCTGACCGCTCTTGCTGTCGGCTCGCAGCGGGTACGCGGTCGGCATGGGTAGTGACGCGCCGATCTTCGACGACCGCCAGCACGCGGGGCGCGAGCTCGCCGGGCGCCTGGCCGGTCTCGCCGGCCAGGACGTCGTCGTCCTCGCGCTGCCGCGCGGTGGCGTCCCGGTCGGTCTCGAGATCGCCCAGCGGCTCGAGGCCGACCTCGACGTCCTCGTGGTGCAGAAGCTGGGTGCTCCGGGTCAGCCCGAGCTCGCCGTGGGCGCCGCCACGGCCGAAGGGACCGTCGTCGTGAACCGCCGGATCGCTCACGTGCTGGGGATCCCCGTTCGCAGGCTGGAGGCCGAGGCTGCGCGCCTGGCCGGCGACCTCGCCCGTCGTGCCACGCGGCTGCGGTCGGGTCAGGCGGCCCTGCCGATCGAGGGCAGGGGGGTGGTCGTGGTCGACGACGGCATCGCGACCGGTGCCACGTTCCGGGCGGCGGTGAACCTGCTCCGAGCCATGCGTCCCCGCCAGCTGGTGGCGGCCGTGCCGGTGGCACCGCCCGAGGCGTGCGCCACGCTGCGGGCCCTGGCAGATCGGGTGGAGTGCCTGCACGAGCCGGCCCGGTTCGTCGCCGTCGGGCACTGGTACCGGGACTTCACCCAGGTGAGCGACGACGAGGTCGTCGGGGCGCTGCGCGTGGTCAGGTCTCGTCGCCGAGCCAGGCCGGGGCGTGTTCCAGGAGATAGCGGCTGACGGCCAGGCAGTTGTCGAGCACCTCGCAGAGCTGTTCCTGGCCCATGAACACCCGCGCGAGCGAGACACCCACCCGGGCATGGATCGTGAGGCTGCGTTCGGGCGCATCGGTCGCCGAGGGGTAGGAGTCGATCGCCGAGACCTCGAGCGGCAGCCCGGGGCCGCCGATGCCGGCCAGCTCGGTAGCCAGGATCAGCAGGTCGGGGCCCTCGGGAAGCGGAGGCAACACCCAGGTGAAGACCAGCGGGAAGTTGAACTGGTCGGGCGGCTCCTCGTCGTCGGGCAATGAGTTGACGGCGTCCTCGAACGACAACAGGGTCCGCGGGTCGATCTCGAGAGCGAGGTGCAGGTCGAGTGGCCCTCCACAGGCTTCCTCGGGGTGGAGGTCGATCTCCCAGTTCTGTCCCAGCGAATAGGTCTCGACGAAGTGTCGTTCGTCGTGAACGTGGAAAGCGTGATCAATCGCATGGTCCTTGAGATCCGCGACGAACCCCGCAATGTCGATGACAGCCACGCCCACAGCCTGCCACGGTCTCCTGCCCCGAATTGTCGATCACTGGCTGTGTTCGCGGTAGACCGAGAGGATGCCCCTGGCCGACGGCGACCTGCTCGACCTGCTCCACGACACGGCCACCGCCATCGCCGCCACGCTGGACGACCTCGTCGACTGGGGACTGGCAGGCACGCGGGCCGGCCAGCATCACAGCGATCTCGCAGCAGACGCGGCGGCCTTGAAGGTCCTCGGGGGCGCGGACGTCGGCGTCCTGTCGGAGGAGTCGGGCCTCCACGAGCCTGACCGGCCCGTGGTCGTCGTCGTCGACCCGCTCGACGGGAGCACCAACGCCGCCCGCGGCATCCCGTGGTACGGGATCAGCCTGTGCGCTGTCGACGGCGACGGCCCACGGGTCGCGCTGGTGGTCGACGTGCCTCGGGGCCGGCGGTTCCAGGCCGTGCGCGGCGCGGGGTCGTCGGTGGACGGTGTGGCGTTGCGTCCGAGCGGATGTACCCGCCTGGGGCAGGCAGTGGTCGGGTTGTCGGGCTTCCCGGCGCGGTACCTGGGCTGGAAGCAGTACCGGGCGCTCGGGGCCCTGGCCCTCGACCTGTGCGCCGTCGCCGAGGGCACCCTCGACGCGTACATCGACTGCTCGGTCTCGGCCCACGGTCCCTGGGACTACCTGGGAGGCCTGTTGATCTGCCAGGAGGCCGGCGCGGTGGGCGGCGACGCCGAGGGACGCGACCTGAGCAGCCGTGCTCATCTCGATCCGCAGGTCCGACGAACCCCGGTAGCTGCGGGAACGGTCGAGCTGTACCACCAGGCGGTCGAGGCGCGGGCATTACGCTGATCCGGTGGAGTTGGTCCCTACTGCGCACAGAGCGCTGTTGAAGCTGTTCCGGCGGCTGCCGCGGTCGCTGCGGCGGCGCATCGTGCGTGTCCTCACACCGTCGTTCACCGTGGGCGCGATCTGTGTGATCGAGCGCGACGACGGGGCCGTGCTGCTGGTGCGCCAGGTGTACCGGCGGGGCTGGGGCCTGCCGGGCGGTCTGATGCAGCGCCGTGAGGGCATCGGCGACTGCGCACGGCGCGAGGTACTCGAGGAGGTCGGCCTGCGGGTCGACCTGTTGGGCGAGCCCGGGGTCGTGGTCGATCCCGAGCCCCGGCGCATCGACATCGTCTACCGCGCCCGTCCCGAGGCAGGCGAGGACCCTGGCGCTGCAGCGCCGTCGTCACCCGAGATCGCCGAGGTCGGCTGGTTCTCGACCGACGAACTGCCCGAGCTGCAGCACGAGACGGTGAGCGCGCTGGTGGCCCTGGCCCGCCAGGACCGCTCGGTCGACTTCAGCCCCCTCCGCCGCTCGGCGAGCTGACCCTGTCGTTCAGCGGGGCAGAGCGATCGTCAGCGGGCGAGTGAATCGACCAGGCGGCGGTGCTCGGCCGAGCACGGGTGGCGCAGCTTGGTCAGGGCCTTGGCCTCGATCTGGCGGATGCGCTCGCGGGTCAGGTTGAACCGCCGGCCGACCTCGTCGAGCGTCAGCGGCTGGTCGGTGGTCAGGCCGAAGCGCATGTCGATGACCTGGCGCTCGCGCTCGTCGAGGTGTTCGAGCAGAGCGCGGACGTCGCTGCGCTCGATGGCCGAGGCGGCAGCGTCGAACGGGGTTTCGAGCGCCTGGTCGGCGACCAGGTCCGCGAGCTCGTGGTCGCCGTCCTCGCCGACGGCGAGCGACAACGACACCAGGTCGGGGGCCGCCTGGAGCGCGGCCTTGACCTTCTCGAGCGCGATGCCGGTCTCGTCGGCCAGCTCCTTGGCGGTCGGCTCACGCCCGAGCGACTTGAGCAACCCTGCCGATACCCGCGACAGCGTGGAGAGCGTGTCCATCAGATGCGACGGCAATCGGATCGTGCGGCCCTTGTCGGCGATGCCGCGGCCGATGGCCTGGCGGATCCACCACGTGGCATAGGTGGAGAACTTGAAGCCCTTGCGGTGGTCGAACTTCTCGACCGCCCGCATCAGCCCGAGGTTGCCCTCCTGGATGAGGTCGAGCAGGCTCATCCCCGGGGTCTGGTAGCGCTTCGCGATGGACACGACCAGGCGCAGGTTGGACTGGATGAACCGCTGACGGGCCTCGTCTGCCCCATGGACCGCGGCTCGGAGACGGGTTCGCTGGGCCCGCGTCAGACCATCGGTGCGTGCCAGCCGCGCCTTGGCCACCCGCCCGTCCGTGATCGCCTGGGCGAGCTCGGCCTCGTCCCTCGCCGTGAGCAGGGGATAGTCACCCAACTCGGCGAGGTATTTGCGGGTCAGGTCGACGGTGCTCTCGCTCGTCGGCCGGGACGGCCCCACCACGGGCATCCTCCAAGGGAAGCGGTCGGCCAGGATCGGTCAGATACGGTCGGTCAGTGCTGCTGACGAGAGGCTGCACTGATGGGCGAACCTAGTGCCGGGCGTACGACCGATCGGGGATCCTCGCCGCTGATCGTGTCGGCCTGCCTGCTCGGCGTGCGCTGCAACCATGAGGGCGAGGCCAACACCAGCTCGGCGGTGGTCGCGCTGGGAGAGCGGCATCGCCTGTTGCCGGTGTGTCCCGAGACGGCGGGCGGCCTGCCGACGCCGCGCCCCGCCGCCGCGCTGCAACCTGACCGCTGCGTGCGCACCGCCGACGGCTCGGACGTGACCGAGGCGTACCGGCGGGGCGCGGGTCATACGGTGCGGATGGCGCGGGCGGCGGGAGCGACGGCGGCCATCCTGAAGGCGCGGTCACCGTCGTGTGGATGCCACCAGGTCTACGACGGCTCGTTCAGGCGGACGCTGGTCGCCGGCGAGGGCATCACCGCTCGAGCGCTCCGCGACGCCGGCGTGCCCGTCTACGACGAGGACGACGTCGCCGCCGGCGCTGTCGCCGCCGAGCCTCCGTGAGCAGGGCGATAGCCTGTCCCCTCCCCACCGGGGCGCGTAGCTCAGATGGTTAGAGCGCTGGCCTTACAAGCCAGGTGCCGGGGGTTCGAGTCCCTCCGCGCCCACCCAACAACCGTGTGCGGCCGCACGCAGAACGACATACGGCCTGGTAGCAGCGGTGCTCGGTTGTCCGATTGCTGCATGCAGGGTCAATGTGGTCGGTGCGCCGATGGGCCGCACATCCGCTGGTCAGGGACGCGGAGTTCGGCGGTGCGGGGGTTCTGTCCGGCAAGGTCGCGTGGCTGGTGTAGCTGTCCCCGAGTACCGCCTGGCGCTCGACCGCCGCTTCTCGAAGGGCGGGGTCGACGGCCACCTGTTCCCACCAGGTGTCCCACCGCGCCCGGGCGTCGACCCGCCGCTCCCTCCGACGGTTGCGTCCGGCTCTGCCCAGCGCGGCACCGAGACGGGGCAGCTCGACCAGCGGCATCTCTTCGGCATGGCCCATCACCCCGCCGGGGCGGATCACGCGGCCGAGCTCGCCGTAGATCCGGCGCACGACGCCCTCCGGGAGCCAATGCAGCGCCGTGGCAGTGACAACAGCGTCGACCTGCTGGCCCGGCAGACGGTGGGGGCGTGGTCCATGCCGATCGGTGCCGCTGAGAGGATGAGGCGCCGGCGAACAGCGACCGCACGATCAATGGAGCGTGCCCAGTCCCGGACTCGTTTTCACGAAGGCGTTTCGTGAGGCAGGCTGCCCACATGACCGGATCCGGGCTGGTGGACTACGACCGGGTGGCCGACCTCTACGAGGCGGGTCGGGCGATGCCGGACGAGGCGCTCGACCGGTGGGGGGCGGCCGTGCGACCCCACCTGCCGGCCGGCGGGCGTGTCCGGGTAGCCGACGTGGGCGCCGGCATTTCGCCGGCGCCTGGAGGATCTCCGAGACGTCGAAACCACCTACGGCGAAGCGGCCGACTGGGTAGAGCGGATGCGCCACGCCGACTCCATGCTCACCGCCCTCACCGACGACGAGGTCGCCACCGGCGTGCAGCGCCTGCGCGCCACCCCCAACGAACCGGCGGTGCTCGACCTGAGCCTCATCGTCCTTCGCCGGTAACGCCCGGGGCTGTCGAACTGGTGGAGGACGGTGCCGTGGTGCCGATCGCGCTCGTCGACTTCGGGAACACCCTGGCGGACCAGACCTTCTTCCGCCGGGACTGCGAACGGTTCCCCACCTGGACCGCTCACTACGTACCCCTCGTCAACCAGCTCCGGCCCGATTGGGATGCCGGACGGCTCAGCTCCCGGCAGCTCGCCGAACGCATCGCCGAACAGCTCGGCGTCGATCCCAACGAGGTCCACTCCCGAAGACCTGACGCCGGCCGATCGGCTCACCAACTGACATCGCGGCGCAGAGGTGAGTCCGTCGTTGCGACCGACCGCGCCCACCATGGGAGAGCCGTGACGCAGGACCTGTCAGTCGACGAACGCACCCGTCCCGAGCAGGAGTCCCTCGAGGAACCCGGCAGACGGGTAGCCACGATCGGAAGCTCTGAGGCAACGGACACAACGCCGGCCTCCAGGCCCTCGACCCACCAGTCGGGGTGCCACTGCATGGTCGGTTGGCCAGGCTCGCCCGGCCATACCGGCCGCTGGTAGTGCGCCTGCCACTGCACCTCGATCCTGTGGCCCGCCACCTTGTCCGCAGGCCGAAGTCAACCCCACCCCCAGCCCCGCGGGCGGTCGTCACGGGGGCGGACCAGATCCTCGACCTCCCAGCCGAGGAACCGCTCGTAGAACCCGACCAGAGCGGGCACGTCAGGTGCCTCGGCACTCGGGCCGGACAGTCGCATCGCAGGGCGCTCCACGACGCGATCCTGCCCGATCACGTGTGCACCTTCACACGCGTCGTGTGTGGGCGCACGCCTTCTGCATCGGGAACCCCCGCGGGCAGCCGCACGCGTAGCGTCGCCGCCATGCCTGCTCCGCACTGGTTCTTTCGCTTCATGTACGACCGCGAGAGCGCGGCCTGGGAGCGGCGACGCGACGAGCCGGAGCGCGTGAGCTGGTCGAGCGGACCGCCGATGAGCTCACGAACGTGGTTGCACCGCCCGGACCTGTAGCCGACCTCGGCTGCGGACCTGGCGCGCACGCGCTCGCACTCGCGCGCCGCGGTTGCGACGTCGTGGGTGTCGACGGGTCGAGGACCATGGCCAAACCGTCGTCGAGTACAACGGCGAGCCCGGTCGCCTGAGCGTGTTGGCAGGCGCATGACGTCGCTCGCCGAGAGTGCCTTACAACGCCGGGACCGTGGCCGACCGTTGCGACGAGGGGTAGAACTGGAGTCCATGGCCGGCGAGATCCGCGACGTGTCCAGCACGCGCTTCGAGCAGATGAACCTTTCCGGAACCCGTGTCCATGGCGCGTTCCTCATCAACACCAAAGTGACCGACGCCTGGGTCCACTCGCTCGACCTGTCGGGCAATATCCAGTCTCTGGTCGTCAACGGCGTCGAGGTCGCCGGCTACGTCCGGGCCGAGCTCGAACGGCGCCACCCGGAGCTCGGGTACCTCGACTCGAAGGACGTCCCCGGGCTGCAACGAGCTTGGGCCAAGGTCCAAGAGATCGCCGCGGCAACGCTCGACACCGCCCGGCGACTCCCACCGGCGATGCTCGATGAGTCGGTGGACGACGAGTACTCGTACCTCCAGACCCTGCGCCACCTCGTGTTCGCCGCCGATCGCTGGATCACCGGACCGGTGCTCGGCGAGGCCGACCAGTTCCACCCGCTCGGTTACCCCTACGACAGCGCTCCGCCTGCGGAGCGCGCGCCGCTCGACCTGGACGCCAACCCGACGCTCGACGACGTGCTCGAGATCCGAGCCGAGCGGACGGGCTTCGTGGACACCTTCGTGCGCGACGCAACCGACGAGTCCCTGGCGCGGGTCGTCGACAGCCCCAACGGCGGCACGACCACCGTCGGCGACTGCATCCGGGTCGTCATGTTCGAGGAGTGGTGGCACCACCGTTACGCAGATCGGGACCTCGCCGTGCTCGCCAGCAGAGCCGACGGTTTGTGACGGGCGCCTCCGGACACCGGTCGACCAACGGCACGACCTGGTTCATTGCGTCCGTATGGGGGTCCGAGTCGGAAACATCACCGTCGACTCTGATGACGTGATGCGCGTTGCGCAGTTCTGGTCAGCCGCGCTGGAACGTCCGCTCGAGCGTTGTGCCACTTCCGTGCCAGAACGCTTGCCCAAGCGCTCAGCCTGATCTTCCGATCCACCGCCTCGGTGATCGCCCGCTCCCGCTCCCGGCCGGCGTGCTGGAAGATCAGCGCCGCCCGTTGGCTGCCGTGGCCCATACGCGACGGGCACTCAGTCGAGACAGAACTCGTTGCCCTCGATGTCCAGCATCGGGATGCACGAATCATTGCCGTCATAGAGCGTTCGCACGTGTACCGCGCCGAGCGAGACCAGTCGTGCGCATTCGGCCTCGAGTGCGGCGAGGCGCTCTTCGCCCACGAGTCCGGTGCCGACCCGCACATCAAGATGCACCCGGTTCTTAGCGGACTTCCCTTCGGGGACGCGCTGGAAGAACAGTCGCGGCCCCTCACCTGTGGGATCTACGCAGGCGAACCATGAATCCCGCTGCTCAGGTGGCTGCGAACGCTTGAAATCGTCCCAAGTGGCGAACCCCTCCGGTGGCGGCGGTACGACGTACCCCAAC
>JBOGHK010000131.1:0-9497 GCA_050744325.1 Acidimicrobiales bacterium | reverse complement strand
AGACCTTCGCCAATGTCCGCAGCTACATCGACACCGCACGCAAACACGGCCACAACCCCCTCGCCGCCCTCACCCAACTCCTCACCACCGGCCCCTGGCCCATCCCAGCGACCTGAATAGTTACGATGCGTTTGTGTCCCTTGGGGCTGCCGTAGGCGTAATGGTCCAGCTCTGACGCCAGGTCGTCAGGAGCGTCGTCATCGATGATCCCAGCGAACTCGCGCAGGTCGATGTGATCGTCCTCAGCCAGTCGCCCGGGCAGGTAGGCACGCAGTGCCGCACGAACGTAGTCGGCCTCCGAGCGCCCGGTCCGAGTCGTCAGTTCTTTGAGCGCTTCGTCCAGATCGTCATCGATGTAGAGCTGCTTCCTGCGAATGACTAGACGTATACATCATGCTCCTGGTCACCGAGCGCGACGTTCGCCGGCCGCCCCAGAACCCAGGCACGACGTATGCTGATCTGCATGAGGACGACCATCAATCTGCCTGATGGACTTGCCGAGGCGGCTAAGGCGAAAGCCAAGGCGGACGGCACGACGTTCACCAGCCTCGTGGAGGAAGGCCTGCGGGCGGTGCTGGAGCGCGAGGACGAGACGCTCCCGTCCGAGCCGCTTCCCGCCTACGGCGACCCCGAGGCAACGGTCCTCATCGACCTCACCGATCGTGACGCTGTCTGGGAAGCACTCGACGCCGACAGCCCGCGGTGATCCTCCCTGACGTCAACACTCTCGTCTACGCCTATCGGCGTGAAGCGGACGAGCACGAGGCCTACGCGAAGTGGCTGGCCGGGATCGTCGCCGGCGGAGACGAACTGGCTCTCGTTGATCATTGCTTGACTGGCTTCCTTCGGATCGTCACCAATCAGCGGATCTTTGCGGATCCCGCGCCCATCTCAGAAGCGTTCGGCTTCGTCACACGCATTCGTAATGCACGACGCGCTCGCAGGCTGTCGTCGACCCCGGCCACATGGTCGACGTTCGTCGAGCTGATCTCGAAGGATCGAGGCATCAAGGCAAACCTCGTGCCGGATGCCTACCTAGCTGCGCTGGCGATCTCCCAAGGCTGCCGGATCGCCACGGCGGACCACGGATTTGCTCGCTTCGACACCCTCGACTTCTTCGACCCCATCACCTGAGAAGGAACGGGTGGTCAGGACCGGCCACCGAACTCCCACCGGGTGGTGCCCGACGACAGCTCGTGCAGAGACCACCAGTGCTGACGGTCGTCGAAGATCACGACATCGAGCAGCCCGACGCCGAGCGGTTCCAACGCCTGCCGTACCTGTATGAGTGCCTCGACGTCGGGCTCGCCGACCCGCATCGCTGGATATCGCCACGACGGCCGACTGTCGACGACCACCCAGTGGTCCGCACACCCGCCACCGCGCAGCCCCTCGAGCCGTGAACGGCGAAGCGGGCTTGGGTCGTCGGCCCAACCCCGTAGCGAATCCAGGCTCGACCCCTTGAAGTAGCAGCAGAACCTGCCTTCGCCGTCCAGATGCCAGACCTCCGGCCACGTCATCCATCCGATGCAGGTGTCAACCTGGGCGCGCGCCACCACTTGGCGGGCGTCCGTGAAGCAGACGGAGTCGATCGGGGGAGTCTCGGCGACCTCACCCTCGGTCGAGACAGCCTCGTAACGATGCACGGTGGACCTCCTTGGAGACGTTCGGCGCAACCCACCGTCGTGACGTCCTGTCACGAGGCCACCATCATCCTCACGGGGTGTGACAGCGAAGACCGCCGCCAGCATGTCGAGGCCAAACGTGAACTGCGCTCACCACCGACCTCCGAGGTGCTGTCGGGCGCGATCAGCCGATTGCCCCATCCGGACTCGCCTCGCTCGCGTACCGTGGCCCCAATCGCCCGTCAGCAACGTGCGATCTACACCAGGCTGCACCAGCGCCGCAGGCAGGCGGAATCCCGAGTGCGAGATCGGAGGACGGCATGTCTGAGTGTGCTCACCTGATCCGGCCCCACCCTGAGTGGTAGTGCTCATGAAATTTGGCCCACCTGGGGTCAGCGGGCTTCACCTGAGCGCTGTCGCCTTCACCGAGCGTGGGCGACATGTCTGCGAGGTCGAAGGTGGAGCTGTTCGAGCAGATCCGGAAGGCGCACGCCCGCGAGGGGCTGTCGGTGCGGGAGCTGTCGCGCCGGTTCGGGACGCATCGCCGGATGGTGCGAGTGGCGTTGGCGTCGCCGGTCCCGCCGCCACGCAAGCAGCGGTCGTTGGTTGTGTCGCCGGCGTTGGCCCGTGGAAGCCGGTGATCGACGGCTGGCTGGCCGAGGATGCTGAGGCGCCGCGCAGGCAGCGCCACACCGCGCGGCGGGTGTGGCAGCGCCTGGTCGAAGAACACGGCGCCGATGTGGGCGAGTCGACCGTCCGCCGCTACGTGGCTGCAGCTCGCCGGGACCAGCCGGTCGTGTTGGCGGAGGTGAAGGTCCCCCAGACCCATCCGCTCGGGGCGGAGGCCGAGGTCGATTTCGGTCAGGTCGGCTTCTATCTCGACGGGGTGTTGAGGGATGGCTGGATGTTCGTGATGCGCCTGTCCGCTTCCGGGCGAGCGTTCCACCGCGTGTATCTGAACCAGGCGCAGGAGGTGTTCTTGGATGGCCATGTCCGGGCCTTCGAACACTTTGGCGGGGTCCCGGGCCAGATCTGTTATGACAACCTCAAACCGGCGGTGGTGCGGGTCCTCAGGGGCCGCGACCGGACCGAGACCGAACGGTTCGTCGCGATGCGTTCGCACTACGGGTTCGACAGCTTCTTCTGTCTCCCCGGCGTGGACGGCGCGCACGAAAAGGGCGGCGTCGAAGGCGAGATCGGCCGGTTCCGTCGCCGGCATCTGGTCCCGGTGCCCAAGGTCGCGTCGATGGCCGAGCTCAACAACCGAGTGGACGCCGCCGACAGCGCTGATGACAACCGTCGCATCCACGCCCGGCAGATCGCCGTCGGCGAGCACTTCGCTCTCGAAGCACCCGAGCTGGCTGGTCTGCCCGTCGAGGCCTTCGACGTCGCCTTGGCGCTCACCTGCCGGGTCGACGCCCGCTCCCGGGTCTGTGTGCGCCAGTGCTTCTACTCGGTGCCCGTCGGCTATGTGGGCCGGCGCATCGACGTGCGCCTCAGAGCGGACCGGGTCGAAGCGCTCGATGGCGCCAAGGTCGTCGCCTCGCATCCCAGAGCGGTCGGCAAAGGCGCCGAAAGCCTGGTGCTGGACCACTACCTCGAGGTCCTGCGCATCAAGCCCGGCGCCCTACCCGGCGCCACTGCGCTCGCAAGGGCACGAGCGACCGGCTCCTTCAGCGCAACCCACGAGAGCTTCTGGGCCGCAGCCCGACGCCGCCTCGGGGACCCCGCCGGCACCCGGGCCCTCATCGAGGTCTTACTGGCACAACGCAACCTCCCCGCCGCCGCGATCATCGCCGGCCTCGCCGCCGCGAACACCGTCGACTCCGTCGATCCCGCCGTCGTGGTCATCGAGGCCCGCCGCGCCGCCACAGGCCACACCAGCGCGCCGGTCATCCCAATCGGCTCGCTCGCCCAGTTCGACCGGCCCCAACCCCGTCTCGACCACTACGACACCCTGCTGGAGGCATGACATGGCCAAGATGAGCGACACCGCAGCCCTCGCCGCGATCGGCGCCGCCGCCCGAGAACTACGCCTACCCGTCGTCCGCACCGATGCCACACGCCTCGCCCAAGCCGCGCAACGCTCACAGCAGACCTACCTCGCTTTCCTCGCCGAAGTGCTCTCAGCCGAGGTCGACGAACGCGCCGAACGCCGCCGCCAACGCCGCGTCCACGAAGCCCACTTCCCCCGCGTCAAACGCCTCGCGGACTTCGACCCCGACGCCGCCCCCGGCATCAACCCCGCCACCATCGCAGCACGCGCCACCGGCGCCTACCTCGACGCCGGCGAACCCGTCGTGTTGCTCGGCGACTCCGGCACCGGCAAGAGCCACCTCCTCATCGCCTTGGGGATGGCTGCTTGCGAACAAGGCCGACGAGTCCGCTACATCACCGCCGCGCAACTCGCCAACGAACTCGCCGAGGCCGCCGACGAACGCCGACTCTCACGGCTCGTGGCCCGCTACGGCCGCCTCGACCTCCTCTGCCTCGACGAACTCGGCTACGTGCAACTCGACAGCCGCGGCGCCGAGCTCATGTTCCAGATCCTCACCGAACGAGAAGAACGAGCCTCCGTAGCCTGCGCCTCAAACCTGCCATTCAGTGAATGGGGCCAAGTCATCGGTGACCCACGACTCGTCGCCGCCATCGTCGACCAGCTCACCTTCAACGCCCACATCATCGAAACCGGCACCGACAGCTACCGCCTCCGCGCCACCCAAGCCCGACGAACCCGCAAACGAGCCGGCTGACCAGCCAACCACGCAGCCACCACACCCACCGCCCTCGCCCCACACGGGGCCAAATCACGTGAGCACGGTGGGGCCAATCAGGCTTGACACACCCAGCATGTCCGTCGACCGTGAGGCACGTGACCGCACAGGCGGGGTCTTCGACGGTGGCGAGGTTGCCTTCGGTGTCGTAGGTGTAGGTGGTGGGGGTCGAGTGGGTCGGTCTCGGAGGCGACCTTGTTGAAGTCGGGGTCGCAGGTGTACGTGCTGGTGACCGCGTCGTCGGTGCCGGCCAGGGGCCGTGACCGAGGTGACGTTGCCGAAGTTGTCGTAGTCGTATTCGACGCGGCGGCCGATCCGGTCGATCTACGCGGTGACGGCGCGGCTGTCGAAGGCCCCGGGCGCGGGCCCGACGACTCAGCATCCCGGGACTCTTCGACCGCGGCGTTCTCAGGGGCCGCAGCCGCGGTGGTCGTCGTCAAGCGCAGAGTTGCCGACCCAGCGGTCACGTCACTCGGGTCGACAACGACCCGATGAGTTCCCGTGGCCGCAAGCGTCCCCAGCGCCACGGTCCGCGATGCCTCGACGCATGACGTGCTCGCGATCTGGGTGCCGCTCGGCGCAAGAACGCACCCTGGGGCCGCAACTCAAGAACGTGTCTTCTGCCCCGCAGGTTGCCCCGTCGACAGTGCTGACCACGACGCCAGGATGAAGACCGACCCCGTTCACGGAGGGGCTTGGGAATCACCAATCGCCCTGCCGAAGCAACGGTGGCCTTGATGCCATCAAGCTGCCACCAGCCATGGCACTGACCTCCTGCACCTGCATCGCCTCGGGCTGTCGCCTGCGAACCTCCTCTTCGTACACGGCGATGCCGGCGTTGGTCATCGCCTCCCGGAGATCAGGGTCCCAGGGCATGGATGGCAACGAGTCGACGGCGAGCGGCACCCGCTTCCGGCGTCTCGCCACCGCCGTTCCGTAGGCATCTGCAGTCACGTGCCACGGGCCGGGCCGGGCCGGTCGGCAACCCAGGCCGTGATGCCGAGCCCGCCGCGGTCGAGGTCGGCATGGTGCCGCAGGTCGCCTCCGGCGACCACGGTCGCGTAGGGCGCTGATGGGACTACGTTCAGGGCAGCTAGTCCGGAGTGCGGGAAGGCTATGGCTGATGGCTCAACCGATGGAGCGCCGTCGTCGGTGGCGCGGCTCGCGGCGCCTTGTCCATCGGGTGCGAACCCGGCTGCTGCGATCCCGGTTGTTGTGGTGGGGGCCGCGCCGCCGGCGCGTCCTTGGAGCCATCGGCATCGGGCTCGCGGTCGTGGTGCTGGCCGCGGTTGGGCTGCGGGCTTCGGCAGACACCGACGTCGACGACGCATGCGCCGAGCGACCGGTGGCGTGCTCGTTGGCGACGAACCTCGGCTCATCGGCGCTGCTGGCGCTGGTGGTGTCAATCGTGTGGGTCGGCGGGTTCGGTCAGCGCCGGGCGCTGCGCCACTACCGCCGGCGCCTGACCAGCGATCCCGGCGCGCTGCTCGACCTACCGGTCAGCATGAGCGATGGACGGGTGTTCCAACGCCAGGCACTCACGACAGCGATGTTGGAGGACCTGCGGTCTTCAGCCCGCGGTGATCCCCTGGTGATCGAGGGTGATACGGGGACCGGCAAGAGCGTCGCCTTGTGTGAACTCGCCCGGGATCTGAGCGAGCGGCGCCTGGTCCCGGTGCTCGCGACGTTGCGAGCCACCCCTCTCAGCCGGTCGGTCGAGGACCAGACCAAGGCGGTGTTCTGGTCACTTGTCGATCCGCTCCTGTGGTCGACGGACCACGCCGATCGCATCTGGCGGCGGCTTCGGCGCTCTGGTCGCTTGGTGTTCCTGCTCGACGGGCTGGATGAGGCGCTGTTGCCCGGCTCGCCGTCGGCAGCGGATATCGCGATGCAACGGTTCTTCAGCACGTTGGCATCAGCTGGCCGCACCGTGGTGACCTGCCGACCCCACCTCGTGCCGCCGACGGCGGCGTGCTCGCGATTCGCGATCCCTGACCTGGCGCTGGACGAGGCGCTACAAGTGGTGCAGCAGCGCGCGGGCAGCCACGGTCCCCTCGACGGCCACCTGCTGAGCGAGACGGTAGAGGCGTTGAAGCGGACAGGCGCCGAGCAGTGCCCGTTCTTCGCCGACCTGATCGGCCAGGTGCTGGCCAGCGGCCGAAGCCTCGGCGCCGTTCCCGAGACGACGGACCGGGCGCGCGTCGCCGTGCTCGACCGGGCCTATGACGACCTTCCGGTAGGGCTACGTCCCGCGCTCGAGCGACTCGCCGGCGATCTGCTGCGTCTCGGTCGCTACGAGGCGCGGCTGTCATCAGTGATGGGACCCGACGATCCGCAGGTCCAGCCAGTGCTGAGCTTCGATGTGTTGGAGCAGGCCGTAGCCCTGGACGTGCTCCGCACACGAGAACTCGCCCGCGAGGAGACAGTTCGGTTCAGCCATCCGATCCTGGTCGCCTACTTCGCCGCGCTCGCGATGGCCACCGGCCCAGTGGACGCCGCGGCGGCAGCGGACGCTGTCGTGAACTTTGCCGCGAGCCCGTTGCCCGAAGCAGACCAGGCCGTCGTCTGGGCCGCGAGCCGAGGAGACGCCCGTGCCTGGCTGGCCAGGCTCGACGGCGGGACGCGGACCGACGGCCGCACTGCTGTGGCCGCGGTGCGCATCTGCGACGCCGCTGGGTTGGGACTGCCCCATTGGCTGCGGCGTTGGGTCGAGACCGGGCCACTGCCAGCGACCCCTCAGCAGCATCAGCTCCTAGCCATCGCTGCGCAGTCCCGCGAAACGTGGGCGGTCAATGTGTTACTGAAGCTCCAGGAACGCTCCCAGGACTACGGCGTTCGTTGGGCCAGCGCCATCCACCTCGGCGAGCGCGGCGAGAACAGCACTGTCACCCGCTGGGCCAGGGCCACGGTCAACAAGATCGCCACCGCACCCGAGACGGACCGGGGCCTGCTGCTCCAGGAAGGACTGCTGTGGTTCGGGCCGTCGGTAGCTGGCGATCGCGACCTTCCCGACGAGCACTGGATGACGGTCGTCGCCGGCCACGTCCGCGCGGTATCCGACCTGGACGTCCCAGGCGCGCTCGGAGCCGAGTCGTCACTGGCGCAGGGGCTGAAGCTGGCCGCCCGGCTACGCCGCCCAGTCGACGCCGTATTGTTCGAGCCGACGGTGCGTCGGGCACGCTTTTGGTTCGCACGGCTCGAAGCCTGCCTCGGCCTCGGCTACCTGGCCGACGACCACCGGAGCGACCCAGTCGCACGACCGCTGCTTCGCCATGCCCGCCAGGACCCGCACCCCCTGGTCCGGGCGGCTGCCCAACTCGCCTCGCGCTGTTGGTCGAGCGGGTCATCCCATGGGCTGGTCTGGCTCAACGAGCACGCGGCCGTCAACAAACCCCACAGTTGGCTGACCCCTGACGCGATCCTCCTGCTGGCCGACACCGTTGTGCTGCTCAACCTGAGTAACAACGCCACCCAAGCCCAGCGCGACGCGAACGGCCGCCGCACCGATCTCCCCAAGTGCCTGGCAGCTGAAGCCGCCCGGCCGGCACTGACCGGCGAGGGCTGCGCCGACGGCTGCGAGTTCGGCCTCTGCCCCTACGACCGGGCCAGCCCTGACCGCTGGAGCCGCGGCAACTTCCCGGAAGCATTCTGCCGATCGGTCCGCAATGCCGTCGACGCAGTCGGAGCACCGCCGTGGTACCGGGGCTCCGGCAGTACCTACCTCGCGTTCTGGCGCACCCTCGAACACGGAGCCGCCGGCCACGACTCTGGCCACACTCGGCGCCTGAAACGACCAACGCGCCGGCTGGACGCGTAGCGTCTCAACCCGATGGAACCTATGCCGACATATTCGTTGGCGGTGGTCAGTGGCGCGGCACACGGGATCGGCCTGACCACCGCGCAACGGCTAGCAGCCGACGGGTACCGGATCGTGGCCGTCGACAAGGATGGGCCTGAGATACGGTCCGCCGACCTCCCGCCACAGACCATCCGAGTCGAGCACGACATCGTCGACGACCCCGCGCCGATCACCGCGGCGATCAACGGAGCCCCCGAACCACTGGGCGTGCTCATCAACAACGTGGGCGTGCTCGACGGGCGCTCGTTCCTCGACCTCCCCCTCGACGCGGTCGAAGCCACCCTGCGCACCAACCTGCTCGGTACGTGGAAGCTCACCCGCGCCGCAGTCGACGACATGATCGCCACCCGCACCCCAGGATCAATCATCTTCAACCTCTCCCTGCACAGATCCCGGGTCAGGATGTGCCCTGACTACTCGGTCAGCAAGGCCGGCCTCCACATGCTCGTCAATGAGCTCGCCGCCGAACTCGGCCCGCACCAGATCAGGGTGAACTCGGTCTCCCCCGGCGCGATCGACACCTGGTTCGACCGTGTCGCCGAACCCGACGAACAGCGCCGCCGCAGCGAAGCCGTCATCGCCCTCGGCCGGCTCGGCACACCAGCCGACGTCGCCAACGTCATCGCCTTCCTCTGCGACCCCAGCGCGTCCGGCTACGTGACCGGAGCCGACATCCGCGTCGACGGCGGCCTCGACCAGTACAACTGGCTCCACCACCTCTATGGCACTGCCCAAACTGAACAGACTCGGGTCAGCGACGCCGTCAACGGCCGTTGAACTGAGTCAGCCGGATTACCCGCACCAATGATGAAGCCCCAGGCCCTTGACCTGGGGCTTCATTGCTCGGGGGCTCGAACTCAACATCTCGCCGTGTTGGCCCGTCTCGGCTCCTGCCCGATAGTGACGCTGAGCTGGGCGAACTCCATGGCGGTCATGCCTGTCCGTCCCAACTCGTGGCGGCCTTCTGCTGGGCGTTGTGATCACTCTGTGACCACGGCCTAAGCAAGATGGCGCCGCGTGTTATCGAAAAACCGAAAGCACCGGCTGCCCCGCGGCGAAGCCCATTCACGCGTCGTCGGTCGGCAGGGTAGGTGGAGTCCAGCCGGGGATCGCTCCTAGGCAAGCAGTGAGTCCAGGAGGCGCTCCTCGTGGACGACAAGATGCTGTGCGGCGAACGCCTTCTGGAGGTGAGGGTCCCAGGGTGTTTCCGGGACGGCGCGCCGGTCCTCGGGGAGGGCG
>JBOGHK010000130.1:0-59507 GCA_050744325.1 Acidimicrobiales bacterium | reverse complement strand
GTGCGCGAGGGCGGGTGCGGGCTGTAGCTCGGTGATCTCCCAGCGCCCGGCTCGCTCGGCCAGCACCGCGGCGAACGAGACCCGCCGCGCTTGCGGGCCGGGGTCCAGCAAGACCTCGGCCACGACGTGTCGGCGGCCCTGGTCGTCGGTGACGCTGCCCCAGGTCTCCAGCCGGGCCTCGGTGCACATCGACGGGGTTACCGCCGGTAGCGACACGCCCGGCGCGAGGTAGCGCGACGCGTCTCCCTGGCCGCAGGCATACGCCCCGACCCACCCGGCGAACGTGTCCACCGCCGGGTCGCCCACGGGTGGGGCCTCGGCCTGGTTCACCAACAGCGCCGGCCGATCGGCGACCGGCGGCCCCGCAATCGGCGTCGGCAGAGCCGTCGCGACCAACCGGGCGCCATCCCGCACCACCCCGGCCCACCAGAACCGCTCGTCGCCCGGTTGCCCCGCGGCCACCGTCACGGCCCAATAGCCGGCGTCGAGCTGCTCGACACCCACCGCAACGACCGGGCCGTCCAGCGGCTCGGCGGGACTGTTCGCCGGCAGTTCGGGGGTGTCAGCCAGATAGTCCGCCAGGTCGACATCGCTGTCGGGGCCGGCGACCAGGTAGGCGATCACGAACCGCTCACCGAAGCTGGCCGCCGCCCATGCGTCGGACACGGACTCGGCCGGCGGCGCCGTCGACGGGGCGCCGGGCGCCTCGGCGGCCGGCCGCAGGAGCGCAGTCACACCGCCGACCGCCGCCAGGGACACCAGCGCCCACAGGCCCGCTGATGCGGCCCGCATCTTCGTCTCGTCCGACACGCCCAGCGACCGACGCGGGCCACCAGATGTCGACGTTCGCTTCCAGCGATCCAACACACCCACGGCCAGCTCCTCGGGTCTCGGGTCATCCCCAGGGGCCGGGCCGACGCCCCGGCGGTCGTGTCCGACCGGCCGGTGGCTCGGTCCCTGCACCGGGGTAAGCCCGAACCGAGGTCGCCAATCCACGGAGCTGTCGGCAACATCGGCCGGGCCAGCGCTTTCGATGCTCCGATGGTTCATCGGAACACCTCTCCCAACCGGGCCTCGGCTCGCGCACGGCGCTCGAACGCCGCCTTGCGAGAGATGCCTCGCCGTGCTGCCGCCTCCTCGACCGGCACGCCCCACACGCGGGTCTCGATGATCAGCCGAGCGGCGTCCTTGGTCAGGTGCCCCTCCTGCCACGCCAGATGCGCCAGCTGCGACAGCCGCTCGATGGTCGGCACCTCGACGCCCAAGACGCCCGGCGCCGGGGTCTCGAACCGCTGCCGGGTATCGCCGACTGGCACGTCACGGACCCGTTCCCGCGCCCGGGAGAACCGCTTGCGAGTGTCCAACAACAGCTGCCCCGCCACCGTGCTGCGTCGTCGGTAGGGGAACTCGAACACGACGAACGTCGCCTCCGACACCACCTCGTCAACCGGCACGCCGATCCGGCCGGCGACAGCGCACAGGCCCGGCCGCAGGCACGCCAACACCGCCGCCACCGCGACCTCATCGCCCGCCTGGGCCAGACCCACCAGACACCGCAACACCCGATCCGCGGCCGGGCGTTCCATCCCCCACACGTACGGCGGGACCTCGCCCGGCACCGCCACCCGCAGCTCCGCCAGCACCGGGCACGCCTTGGCCCAACGGGCCACGACCTCCCGGCCACTGGCACCGCGCAACCGGCGCAGCTCGGCCTCCAAACGGGACAACGCGTTGACTCGATCCATGCTTCGGACCTCCTCGTCCTTGCTCGACGAGGGGGACCGTGCGCCTCGGGCCGCGTACCAACCCGCGTACAAACCCGCGTACCCGCGTTGCGATCCGGCGACGATCCATGCCGCCTGAACAGGCCATCCTCACGCCCACTGACCCAGCAGCACGACCACCGGTACGCGACCGCGTACCCGCGACGAGCCGCCGGGTCGGACTATCCGTTGGTGTCGCCCACCTCCCGTCGATGGCGAGCGGCGCGCTCACCGAGCGTCTCGCCACGACGACCCGGCCGGTCGTACCGAGACCCCCGACCCCACGGCTCGTGCCCCAACCCCGCGGGCAGCGTTGGCGGCTGCTCGAAACGCAAGTCGACCATCACCGGGAGCCGACCCGTCAGCGCGCGTACATCCCCCAGCACCGCCGCAGCCGTCTCGGACCCTGCGACCTCAGGGCCAACCCGCCGGACACCCTCGGGGTCCGCCAACAACACGCCCTCGCTCCACGACCGACGACCCCGCGCCCGCGAGATGGTCTGCCGCCACGAGTAACCCCAGGCACCATCCCGATCCAGCTCGGCAGCCCGCCACAGCTGCACCCGCGTCGACACCGCATCGACCATGATTGAGAACGTATGTTCGTACAGGCTGAGTTGTCGACCCTAGGGCCGAGCTCCCGACTCCCGCCGCGCTGAGACGGCGTCCGACTCGGGCACGGGCACGGCAGACTGCTGGGTCCGGCACATTCAGAAGGGTGGAAGCACGATGATCAACTTCGCGATGCCACTGCTGCGTAGTGCCGGTGTACTCGCACAGAAGGCCCACCAGCGGCGACGCAAGCTGCGTGTCCTCGTGCATCGCGCGGCGTTCGACGTGCCGGCCGTCAGCTACCGGCCGCCGGAGGAGTGTTTCTTCATCAAGATGACGAACCTCTCGCCGAAACGCCCGCTAGAGGTCACGCATGTCTGGTTCGAGACCGACCCCAGTATCGACGTCGTCAACCCCGGGCGCCCGCTGCCCAAGAGCCTGGAGGGTGATGAGACTTACGAGACATGGATACCGATCGCGGACGTGCCTGACGTACCCGACGTCGAGCGTTTGGTGCGTGTGCAGCTGTCGAACGGCAAGGTGGTGAAGGGCCGCCACAACGACAAGGTCCGACCTCGTGGGAACGTTGCCGGGTGGCAGGTGTCAGTTCCGACAAGTAGCCCGCCGGTGACCGGCTACTGAGCTAGCCGAGTGCGGGTCGCGACGTCCGCGCGACGTCGCGCACGGGTCGTCCCGACTCGGTCCGGCCCGTTCCACGTCATGACGTCCCGGTGTTGGTCACCTGCTGCCGCTCATGCGCTGCGGCTCTGACCGAGCCGAGACTCGTTGCATGGCCCAGGCCGCTGCGAGCGACGCTCCAACGCCGCAGTAGCGTTGCCCGCCGTGACCGCCGCCAGTGCCGCCTTGATCGTCGCAATCGCCAGCGCGGCGTTCACCTGCCTGCAATGGCTCTCCGGCCGGAAGGAAGCGAATGCGGCAGCGCGCTCGGCCGAAGAGGCTGCACGCGCCTCTATCGCTGCCGAACAGAGCGCTGCGGCCGCTCAGGAGTCGGTTGCCGAGGTCACCAAGGCCCGGTTCGACGCTGACAGCCCTCGTGTGATCTGCACCCAGCAGGCAATCGGGTGGCCGCCGCAGTCCTTCGACGGACCCACGAGCGATCCGATCGAGATGCTGAACGGCGCCAAGCACCTCAGCACTGACGCGCGCCTCGTGCTCCCGCGCCACGAGAACACGCTCGTCTTCGTCCTGGCGACCGCCACCATGCGGAACGAGGGCCACTCGACAGCCAAGGTGTCCTTCGACCGGCCCGTACGAATCAGCAGCGAACCGGACCTGGACGATCAGACCAATGTGCCGAAGGAGATCGTCAACGACGTTCTGTTGCTGCCCGATACCGACGCGTACTTCGAGTTCACGCTCGGGCGAACGGTAGGGGCGTGGTCAACGAGTCCGCCGCCGGCCGAGCTGGCTTACCTCGAGGTCACCGTCCATGACCCCCGTCCGGATGGCATCGTCGACAAGCTGTGGATCACCACCAATATCAGTCCCCTAGTCCAAGAGGACGACGCTCCGCCCGGTACGTTCAAGTTCAATCCTCAGTCCCAGCGCGACGTCGGTGCCGACGGCCCCCACCGCCAGTACCGGGCGCTCGGACGTCCCGAGTTCGAGATGCCATGGATAACGAAGTCGACCGGCACCGCCTAGGTTCGTCGACCCCCCGGTTGCGTGCCCTGCCACTGCTCAGGCGTCGAGGTGGTCAGCAGCGCTCGACCATGAGCGAACTCGTCGAACGGATCGAGCCCTTCCAGCGCCGGTCGGTGCCGTCGCCCTGGCGGCGGGTCGTTGACGACGCCGAGCGCTCAGCGAGGCGACGCATCAACTGAACGGACACGTGCGTCCGGCGGTGCGGATGCGCATTCCTGTAGGCAGCCAGGCCGGAACGGCCTCGGCCCGGCCAGGACGCTGTCGGGGCATCACCAGGCGCGGCGCCACCACCGTCGGCGGCGCGGCTCGATGGTTGGCCAGTCCCGGGGGTCCACCTGCTCGACATCGCCAACTCCGTGACCGTTGACCCGGCGACGCCAGGCCCGTTCGAGATGATCCAGGTAGTAGACGTGAACCTCGCACGGCCACGCCGCCGGCAGTCGCAGTTCCGCGGACTCATCGGGGCCAAGCCCGTCCGAGGCCAGCCACCAAGGCCCGGGCTTGTTGTCCCGATCGGCCCATGCGGCGACTGCCAGAACGTGCTCGGCTGACCGGTTGTGCACTTGGAGCTTCAAGCCATCGTGGAAGCCCGGCGCGCCTTTGGCACCGGCACCAACCATGCCGAAGCCGATGTCGACCTTGCGGGCCTCCGAACGTGCCGCGGCCGCATCCATGCGCGCCGCTGCCCGGGTCGGCCGTCGTGCGTAGAGCGTCGCGGCGACGGTCGCCAAGCCGACGATCACCGCTGCAACCACCCCTGCGAGTGCGATCCACTCCACGGCCGTCCAGTTCCTCACAACCGACCGACCGTACTCGTCGGGCCCGTAGCCCCCCGCACGACCTTCCCCCGAGCCTCGAAGTACGCGACCGCGTACCCCGAGGGGTGAAGCGCCGCGTACGTCCGGCTACTCCGGTACGCGGTCGCGTACCCCGCCCACGGCAGGTACGCGGCGGATGGCGTGCGCGACCGAGCTGGAATCTGCCCTGGTCGCCGCCCCTATCCCGGTAGCGAACCTGCGGGGGCTTCGCCCCCCGGCATGACACGACACCGACCACCCCAACGCCGGCCGCGCACCAAGGGCCGGAAGGCGAGGACCCTGCGCGTCCGAGCGGCGCTGCACACCCCACCGGACCTCCGCGTGCTGGCTGAGGCGCTGATCGACCTCGCCTACGACACGGCCAGCGAGGCGGACACCAACTCCGAGTCGGCCGAGAACGACACCGTGATTGGCCCGCTCGACCCGCCCAGCTCGTCCTGAAACCCGATAATGAATGTGATATAATTAAATGCTATGTGAACTATCTACATAGCCCGAAGTGACAGACACTCCGTTCCCACGAAGGAGAACCCGAATGTCCGTCCCCACAGCAGGGACCACCGGGCTGCACTGGCACCACGACGGTCACCCCGCCACCCAGCCCCCGGGCTGGGGCACACTCACTGGCGAGGACGAACGACCCGTCTGCTTCCGCCACCGTCCGGCCGTATGCACATGCCTTCACGACCACCCGCTGGCGATGGTTTACGTCCGCCGCCAGGCCGCGATGATCAACGGCAGGGCAATCGCCCGCGGCCGCTACGAGCACTGCATGCGAGCTGCCGCTCGGCTCGACGCGCTCGTTGTCGGCCGGTACCTCGATGACGGCAGCAGCGAAGCACCCGAGCGGCCGGGCCTCGACGCCCTCTTGGACCGGCTCGCGGTGATCGCCGCCCGACACGAAGGGTGGGGCATCCGGCGGGTCGAGTATGTGATCGTCGCCCAGGCCGACCAGCTCGCCCGCCGGACCACGACGTGGCAGCACATCCACGACGCCGTCACAGGCACCGGTGCTCGCGTCATCCTCGTGACCGAGGTGCCGGCATGAACGACCACGACATCCAACGCGTCATTGCCGCGTACGACGCCACCGTCCGGGCCAACACCACCCCCGACTGCGACGCTCGCCGAGCAGTCGCCGATGACGCCCACGGCGAGGTCAGCCTCGAAGTCATCGAGACCGCCGAGCAGCTCGGCTACTCCCCGACTGATGCCGACGTGCGCATCCTCCTAGCCGCCGCCGACGCGTATGGCGCCCGCCTGGCCGCCGAACTCGCCGACGAGTCCACCTGCCCGGGGGTGATCGAATGAGCACATCGTTCGCGCTTCCCCCTTCGGCCGGCCCGTCGACGCCTGGCGATGTGCTCGCCGGCCTGGAAGGTGACGTTGTTGCGGCGCTGGGCCAGCTCGGTGCCGGTCAGGCCACCGCGGTGCTGTACCTCCGGGTCAGCACCAAGGACCAGGCTGAACGGGGCGGCGAAGAGGAAGGGTTCTCGATCCCCTCGCAGCGGCGCAGCGGCCACCGCAAGGCGACTGCCCTCGGGGCCACGGTGGTCAAGGAGTTCATCGAGCCCGGCGAAAGCGGCAAGACCCTCGCCAAGCGGCCCGCCCTGCGGAAGCTCCTGGCTTACATCGCCGAGAACCCGGTCACCTATGTGATCGTGGACAAGGTCGACCGGTGGGCACGCAACCGCGAGCTGGACTCCCTGATCACCCGGTCGGTCCGCGAGGCCGGAGCGCAGCTCATCTCCGCTCAAGAGGCGATCGACGAGACCCCCGCCGGCCAGCTCCTGCACGGGATCATGGCGTCGATCGCGCAGTTCTACTCCGACAACCTCGCCCGCGAGGTCATCAAGGGCAGCGTCACCAAGGCCGAGCTGGGCGGCACGCCGAACAAAGCCCCGATTGGGTATCTCAACGTCCGTCAGATGATCAACGGTCGCGAGGCCCGGGTGGTCGAGATCGACCCCGACCGGGGACCGCTCATGGCCTGGGCACTGACCGAGATGGCCCTGCGGCCCCGGCCGATCCGCCAGCTCCACGGCGAGGTCACCGACAAGGGCCTCCGGACGATCCCCGGACCCAAGCGGCCGGCCAAGCCCCTGACCGTGGCGCAGTTCCATCGCTGCCTGCGCAATCCCTACTACAAGGGCCACGTCGTCTACCGGGGCGTGACCTACGCCGGGACCCACCAGCCTCTCGTCCGCACCGAGATCTGGGAGCGCGTCCAGCGCAACCTCGACGCCCAGAACACCGCCGGTGAGCGCAAGCGCAGCCACCCCCACTACCTCAAAGGCACCGTGTTCTGCGGGCGCTGCGAGAGCCGGCTCATCGTCACCGAGGCCAAGAACCGCCACGGCAGCATCTACCGGTACTTCATCTGCGTCGGCCGCCAACAGAAGCGCACCACCTGCGACCAGAGCGCCATGCGCATCGAGCACGTCGAGGCCATCGTCGAGGACTACTACGCCACTATCGGCCTCGCCCCCGACCGCTCGGCCGCCCTACGCGAGTACGTCCACGCCGGTCTCAGCGCCCGACGCGCCGATGCCGAAATCGAGCGGCGACAGCAGCAGACCTTGCTCACCCAGCTCGACCACGAGCGCCGCAAGCTGCTCGAACTCCACTACCGCGACGCCATCGCCCCCGACCTGTTCGAGGACGAGCAGCGGCGGATCACCCGCGGGATGAAGACCGCCACCGCCCGCCTCGCCACCATCGACCAGGTCTTCGCCGACATCGAAGAAACCCTCGACCACGCCCTCAAGCTCGGCCAGAACTGCCACCACGCGTACCTCGCCGCCCGCCCCCACGTCCGGCGCCTCATGAACCAAGCGTTCTTCGAGGCCCTCTACATCGGCGACGACGACGGCTTGCACAGCAACCTTGCCGAGCCCTTCGCCATCCTCCTCGGCGACGAACTCACCCGCGAAGCCGAAGCCGCCCTCGCCCAAGAAGCACAGAACCCGCCGCCCGAAACCGGAACGACGGGTCCTACCAGCACCTCACAACCCCACATCCAGGATGTCGAGGGTTTGAATAAGGCGCTTTTGGTGGAGGTGATGGGACTCGAACCCACGACTTCTTCGATGCGACCGAAGCGCTCTTCCAGCTGAGCTACACCCCCGGACGGGACACGCCAGCCTAACCGAACGTCCTCGCCCCACCGTCACCGGTTCTCGGCGGGTGGAGTGGTGGCGGCGTCACCCCCGAGGAGGGCCCGTTGCAAGCGAGTCTGCAGCACCGTCGTGGTGACGTCGCCGCGGCTGCGTTCGAGCACGGCCCGCAGCGCGTCGACGGTGCGGCGCAGGCCGCCGGTCAGAGCGTCGGGATAGTCGACCACGACCAGGGCGTCGTAGACGTCCTCCATCATGCCGAGCAGCACCTCTGCCTGCTCGAGGTCGCCGTCGCGCAGGCGGTCGAGCAGATAGCGACGCAGCTCGCTGGCGGCCTCGGCCAGGCCGCGCATCCAGGCCGGGCCGGCCACGCCCAGCTCGTCGGGCCCCGGGACGGGCCCACCGCCGACCAACGCCGCCACCGCACGGGCCTCGACGTACTCCTTCTCGGCGTCGTGGAGGAAGCCGGCGTGCTTGATCGCGGGGAACGGCTCGAGCGCCACCTGAGCCTGGCGCAGCTCGGCCTCGGACTCGGCCGCCAGGGCAGCCGCCCGGGCCGGGTCGTGGCGGTGCACCGCCCGGATGCTCGAGCCAGCGGCCCGGATCACCCGCCGGCACGACAACAGCGCCGTCTCGCGGGCCTTGTTCGTGAGGTCCAGCCGCTCGGTGACCTCGGCCACCTGGGCATCGAACCGATCTCGCCGCTGAGACACCTGCAACCTCCCGGCAGGTCGACGGACACACCGCTCGGCGAGCGGGCTGGTCTAGCGGGCAGTCCCGTGGAGGACTACCACCGCTGGCCGCGGTGCCCGCGTCGGGGCCAGGTAGCGGACCTTGGTCGCTCGGTCCATCGCTCGGTGGTGGTGCCGCACCAACAGCCACACGTAGCCGATGAACAGCACACCGGAGCCACCGTGGACGGCCCAGCCGACGACCGAGTTCACGATCACCGCCGCCCCGAGGCTGGCCATCGCGCCGAGCAGCAGCACGAAGAAGATCTGCCGCCGTCGATGGAGGGCCAGGCGACTGCTCGCCTTCGGCGCCGTCACCGAGAAGGGCCGGGCAACCACCGGCCTCAGCTGCGCCACCGACCCAGGGCCACTGGCCGATACCGCCGAAGCGTCGACCGGATCGTCGTCCCACACCAGATCGGCCTGGACTCCCCCAGCAGCCGGATCGTCATCGCCCACGCCCGGACCCAGCTCGTGATGCGAGGAGGCGTCGAGGTACATCTCGTCAGAGTACGCGCCGACCAGGGGCACCGCCCGCTCCAACGACGACAAACGCTGCTGAAACGAAACCATCGACCGGGCGGGACGGACGTCGCGGCGGCTGCGAATCCACGGCGGGATGAGCACTACTGCCCAGATCGCTGCGAGGATCAACAAGACCACGAGAGGCTCCGTTAGGACACTCCGTCCGACGTCACGGTCGACTGTAAGAGCGCGGAGAAGCCGATTGGTGGATGGCTCGTGAGCTGGACCTGCGCTGGCTTAGCCCGTAAGGGTCAGAGCTCGAGGTCGGCGCCGATCGCGTCGTTGCGCCGGTAGGGGCCGCTGCGGCCACCCGTCTTCTCCCACAGCGTGACCTCGCTGATCACCATCGACCGGTCGACCGACTTGCACATGTCGTAGATCGTGAGACCGGCGATGCTGCACGCCGTGAGCGCCTCCATCTCGACGCCCGTGCGGTCGACGGTGTCGACCTGGGCCTCGATCTCGATGTAGTCGTCCTCGATGCGGAAGTTGACCAGGACCGAGCCGACCAGCAGTGGATGGCACAACGGGATCAGGTCGGGGGTTCGCTTCGCCGCCTGGATTCCCGCCACCCGGGCCACGGCCAGCACATCACCCTTGGCGATCGCCCCCCGAGCCACCAGCGACGCCGTCTCGGCCCGCATGTTGACCCGACCGCGCGCGACAGCGCGGCGATGGGATGGCTCCTTCGGGGTGACGTCGACCATCCGGGCTCGGCCCAGTGGATCGAGATGGGTGAGCCCGCGGTCTGACATGGGCCCAAGCCTACTCCCCGTGAGCACCCCGGCTCACACTCGGCGGTTCCGACCCGACCTCAACCGTCCTGTGTACGGGGAGCTTGGGCGCGTTCTGCCGGATCCTGTGCACAGAACGACGGTGATCAGCCGCCGATCTGGCTCATGCTACGGCGGGGCTGCACGAAGGTGACCTGTCCGATCTGATGGCCGGCCCACTTCCCGGCCACGCACCGTTGCACGGCAGCGCTCAGGTCCTCGTCGGACGCGCCCGAACGCAGCAGAGCACGCAGATCCGTCTCCTCCACCGCGAACAAGCACGACCGGAGCTGACCGTCCGCGGTCAGGCGGATGCGGTCGCAGGACTCGCAGAACGGCCGGGTCACCGACGGGATGACGCCCACCTCGCCTCGCCCGTCGCGATACGCGAAGCGCTCCGCCGGCTCGGACCCGCGGCGCAGCGGCTCCAGCGGGAACACCGCGTCGATCGCGGCGACGATCTCGGCCTGGCTCACCACGGCATCCGACTGCCACTGGTGGCCGGCATCCAGCGGCATCCACTCGATGAACCGCATGGTCACGCCACGGTCGCGGCCGAACGCCGCGAGCTCGACCAGCTCGTCGTCGTTGACCCCTCGCATGACCACGGTGTTGACCTTCACCGGGTGCAGCCCAGCGTCGGCTGCCGCGTCGATCCCGTCGAGCACGGCATCGAGCTGGTCACGCCGGGTCAGCGTCTCGAAGCGGTCGGGCAGCAAGGTGTCCAGCGACACGTTGACCCGGTTCAGGCCAGCAGCCTTGAGCGCGGGGGCTATGACCCGCAGCGTGGCACCGTTGGTGGTCATAGCCAGGTTCACACCCAGCCTGGCCAGCTTACCGACCAGCAACGGCAGGTGGGCACGCACGGTGGGCTCGCCACCGGTCAACCGGATGCTGTCGATGCCGAAGCGCTCGACGCACACCCGGGCGACGCGCTCGATCTCCTCGAAGGTCAGCAGCTCATCCCGCGGCATCCACACCATGCCCTCGGCCGGCATGCAGTAGGTGCAGCGGAAGTTGCACCGATCGGTCACCGAGATGCGCAGGTCCCGATGAACCCGTCCAAAGCCGTCGGTCAGTTCGACCCCCACACGGCCAGCCTAGGGGCCACATTCCGTTCTGGTGTCCGTGATAAGGCTCAGAGCTCGCCGAACACCAGCAGGTCGACCCGGTCACCGGTCTCGACGCCCGGCCCGTCAGGCAAGACGGCCAGGGCGTTGGCCCGTGCCATCGCGCTGAGCTGGTGAGAGCCCTGGCCCCCGGCGGACCGAGCGACCAGCTCGCCATCCACACAACGGGCAACGACCCGCACGAACTGGACCTTGCCATCCGGTCGCCGCGACAGCGGCTCGCCAGCCCGACCGGCCACCGGCGTGCGGATCAGGCGATCGTCGGCGTAGCCCGCGAGCCGCCGGAGAGCCGGGCGCGCGAACAGCTCGAAGCTCACCATCGACGACACCGGGTTGCCGGGCAGGCCGATCACCGGCACCCCAGCGGCCCCGACGACACCGAACGCCAGCGGCTTCGCGGGCCTGATCGCCACCTGCATCCACCGCATGTAGCCCGTGCCGGCCGTTCTTTGACTCGAAACGGTTGCTGGGCCACCACTTGCGGTCAAAGAACGCTCGGTGCCGGCCGGGTCGGGATCGGCACCCGCCAAGCGATCCAGAACGACCTTGACCAGGTCGGTGTCGCCCATCGAGACCCCACCGGTGCTCAGCACCAGGTCGCAGCTCCCGATGCCCCGGGTGATGGCGTCGGTGATCGCGGCCTCGTCGTCGCCGGCGTGACCGAGGTCGACCGGCACGCCGCCGGACGCCGTCACCAGCGCCAGCAGCGTCGGGAGATTGCTGTCGTAGATCTGGCCAGGGCCGAGACGTCCCTGCTGCACCAGCTCGTCGCCGGTGGACAGCACGCCCACCCGCGGCCGTGGGTGGACCAGCAGTTGCTCGACGCCGACGGTCCGCACGATGCCGAGCCGCCCGGGCGTCAGCTCGTCACCGGACCGGACGACCACGTCGCCGGCTCGGATGTCGTCGCCGGGCGGTCGGATGTGCGCCCCGGCGACCGCCGGCTCGTGGATCTCGACCAGCCCCAGCTCGCCTGACGCGACCGCGCCGGGTCCAGCGCTGGCGCCGGGGCCCATGCGCTGGACTGGCCCCACGCCGGCCGCGGGGCCAGCGCCGCCCTGCGCGGAGACGTCGCCTCGATCGCCGCCAGGCTCGCTGCCGCTGCCCCCCACGGCAGCCACACCGCCGCTCGTGCCGTCGACGCGCGTGGTGTGCTCGACGATCACGACGGCATCGGCGCCGTCGGGGATGGGCGCGCCGGTGAAGATCCGCATCGCTTCGCCCGGCCGCAGCGCCCGATCCGCCGGATGGCCGGCACCGATCTCGGCGACCACCGGCAGCCGCACGGGTGCCGTGGCCACGTCGGCCGCCCGGACTGCGTAGCCGTCCATCGCCGTGTTGGCGAACGGCGGGACCGCGTCGGTGGCCACGACGTCGGCCGCCAGGATCTGGCCCAGTTCGACGTCGCGCCATGCGACCTGACGCGGCGCCAGCGGCCGGCAACCGGCCAGCACCGTCGTCCGGGCCTCGTCGAGCGAGATCACCTACCGCACCGCCGTCCGTCCGACGCCACGCTGCTGCCAAACACCCGACCAGCGACCATACCGCGGTCGCCGACGCCACCGCCGGCGATCCCCGCATCGCACACCATGCGCAGCGGTGGTCCCGACGCCACCGCTGGCGATCCCGAATCGCACACCGTGCGCGCCGACGCCCGGCCGGCGCCACCGCTCGCGATCCCGCATCGCCCACCATGCGCAGCGGTGATTCCGACGCCACCACTGGCGGCTGCTCGCCGCGCCACGAGCACCGCGGGGGCCGTCACACCAGACCTCGGCGCTTCACCAGGTCGCGCAGGAACGCAGCGAACTCCGCGGCCAGTTCGTCGTCGCGGTCCAGCGCCAGCTCGACGGTCGCCCGCAGGTAGTCGATCTTCTTGCCGATGTCGTAGCGCCCGCTCTCGAACACGAAGCCGTAGACCGGCTGCGTGTCCAACAGCACGCCGATCGCGTCGGTGAGCTGGATCTCGCCGCCCACGCCGGGTTTGGTCTCGCCGAGCGCGTCGAAGATCTCGGGCGTGAACACGTAGCGGCCCAACACGGCGAGGTCCGAGGGCGCATCCTCGGGCGCCGGCTTCTCGACGATCGAGCGCACCCGCACGAGCCCGTCGGCCGCGGGGTCGGGCTCGCCCTCGACGCAGCCGTATGCCGAGATCTCGTCGCGGGGGAACGACTTCAGCGCGATCACCGACGACCGGTGGCGGTCGAACGCCGCGATCATCTCCTCGAGCACCGTCGACTGCTCGACCAGGATGTCGTCGCCGAGCAGCACGGCGAACGGTTCGTTGCCCACGTGCTTGCGAGCGACGCCGACGGCATGGCCGAGGCCGAGCGCCTCGCCCTGGCGGAGGTAGTGGATGTCGGCCATGTCGGCCAACCGCCGCACCTCGTCGAGCAACGCGAACTTGCCCGAGGCCTCCAGGGATTCCTCGAGCTCGATCGACCGGTCGAAGTGGTCTTCGAGCGTACGTTTGCCGCGGCTGGTGATGATCAGGATGTCGTCGATACCGACCCGGACCGCTTCCTCTACCACGTACTGGATGGCGGGCTTGTCCACCACGGGCAGCATCTCCTTGGGCTGCGCCTTGGTGGCCGGCAGGAAGCGTGTCCCCAGCCCTGCGGCCGGGATGACGGCCTTCCTCACGCTGCTCATGGGCGCAACGTACCTTCCTGGCCCCTGCCTATCCGACGGATGTTGTCGCTATGTCGAAGGACGACGACGGCCTCACACGCCACGAGGCCGGCAAGCTCTCGCCCGGGGATGCCCGCCACAGCCCCAACGGTCGGAACGACCACGGCCGCGGTGAGCGACGCCACCGACCCGATGCGGGTCACGGCGAACGCCGCGGCGTACGCCCCGGCACCGACGGCTGCCAGCGCGGGATAGAGCGCCATCACCATGCCGGCTGCGGTCGCCACCCCCTTCCCACCGCGGAACCGCCGGGTCGCCGGCGCGACATGGCCCACGACGGCCGCCAGACCGCACGCGACACCGAGGCCACGGCTGTCCACCGCCCAGCCGAGGACCGCGGCCAGCGCACCTTTGCCCGCGTCACCGGCCAATGTGAGCAACGCCGCTTGGCGCCCGGCGGTGCGCAGGACGTTCGTGGTGCCCGGGTTGCCCGATCCCGCCCGTGTCGGGTCGACACCCGACCGACGGCCCACCAGCAAGGCGCTGGGGAAGGTGCCGATCAGGTACGAGGAGGCGATGCACACGAGAGCGACCAACAAGGGTGCTCAGAGTACGAGCTGCTAACCTTGGCACTCACAACCGGAGAGTGCTAAGAGGCTCCGCCGAGAGAGCCGTGGTCCGAGCGGCCCGGCGCCGCAGGCGCCAACAGCGGGAAATGCAGCGAGGAGCCCGCGAACCTGTGACGGAGCTCAACGGAGAGTCGACGAATGCCCACCTATGAGTACCGGTGCAAGAGCTGTGGCGAGCACCTCGAGGTCGTCCAGTCGTTCAAGGACGACCCGCTGACCGAGTGCCCCGCGTGCGGAGGCGACCTGCGCAAGGTCTTCGGCTCGATCGGCATCGCCTTCAAGGGAAGCGGCTTCTACAAGACCGATTCGCGGTCGGCCGCGAAGGCGTCGAGCAACGGCTCGTCCGACTCGAAGGAGTCGTCCACGAAGGAACCGTCGTCCTCGAAGGAATCGTCCTCGAAGGAATCGTCGTCCGGTTCGGCCTCGAGCAGCTCCGACTCGGGCTCGTCGGTGTCGTCGAGCACGGGGACCGAAGCCAAGTCGGCATGACCCAGCTCCGAGGGGGCAGTAGCGGCGACGAGGACCGAGCCGCTGTGGGTGTCATCGGGGGGTCAGGGCTGTACTCCCTGCTCGACGACGTCGAGGAGGTCGTCGTCGCCACACCCTACGGTCCTCCCTCGGCGACGCCCGCGATCGGCGAGGTGTCCGGTCGCCGAGTGGCGTTCGTGCCGCGGCACGGTGTGGGTCACACGCTTGCGCCGCACAAGGTGCCCTACCGGGCCAACCTGTGGGCACTTCGTGAGCTGGGGGTCCGCAGCATCTTCGCCCCGTGTGCCTCGGGCTCGCTGCAGCCGAGGATCCATCCGGGCCAGTTCGTGGTGGTCGACCAACTGGTCGACCGCACCTACGGGCGCGACACCACGTTCTTCGACGGCGAGGGCAGCCCAGGCGGCTTCGACGCCGTCAACCACGTGAGCTTCGCCGATCCGTATCACCCGGAGCTGCGCCGGGCCGCGATCGACGCATGCCATGCCGAGGATGTCGCGGTCCACGAGTCGGGCACCGTCGTGGTGGTGAACGGCCCTCGGTTCTCCACCAAGGGCGAGTCGCGCTGGTACGGCGCACAGGGCTGGCAGGTCATCAACATGACCCAGATGCCCGAGGCCGTCCTCGCTGCCGAGCTGGGCCTTCCCTACGCAGCGATCGCCCTGGTCACCGACTACGACGTCGGCCTCGACGGCGTGGACGGCATCGAGCCGGTGACCATGGACGAGGTGTTCGCCACCCTGGAACGAAACGCCGAGGCCGTCCGCAGGGTGCTGTTTCGCGCCGTCGGCCTGCTGCCCAACGAGCTGGTCGAATCCGGGTCTTGACTTAGAGTGCACTCGAAGTCCTACGGTCGTCGATGTGGCGATGACTGCGACTGACGCGACTCAGACGACCGACCCTGCGACGACCTACACGATCGCCGAGGTGGCGCAGAAGGTCGGTGTCACCGCCCACACCCTCCGCTACTACGAACGCATCGGCCTGCTCGACGTCGGCCGCGACCAGGGTGGACGGCGTCAGTACACCGAGGTCGACATCGGCCGCGTCCTGTTCATCACCCGCCTGCGCAGCACGGCGATGCCGATCAGCGGCATCCAGCACTACTTCGCGCTGGCGGCCGCGGGCGACCACACCGAGCCCGAGCGGCTCGCCCTGCTCGAGCGCCACCGCGACGAGGTCCGTGCTCGGCTTGCCGGCCTCGAGGACGCGCTGGCCGCCATCGAGTTCAAGATCGCCCTCTACGGCGGGAACCTCGCCAACTGCGCGTCCCCGCCTGCCTGACCGACCACCTTGCGGCGTCACGGGCGCGAGCACTGCGACGAGCGAACGGACGCCGGAACCAGATCCCCAGGAGCTGTCGATGTCCGACACCGCCGCGTCCACGTCCACCCGCACCCTCGGCCGGTCCGGGCCCACCGTGAGTGCTCTTGGCCTCGGGTGCATGAGCATGTCCACGGTCTACGGCCCCGGCGACGAGGCTGAGGCTGTCGCCACCATCGACCGGGCCGTCGAGCGCGGGGTCACGTTCTTCGACACCGCCGACATCTACGGCCTCACCACCAACGAGGGACTGGTGGGCCGGGCGCTCGCCCCCTACCGCGACCACGTCGTGCTGGCCACCAAGTTCGGCATCGTGATGCGGCCAGGCGACACGTACCCCCGCGGGACCGACGGTCGCCCGGAGTACGTCCGGACGGCCTGCGACGCGTCGCTCCAGCGCCTGGGCGTCGACCACGTCGACCTCTACTACCAGCACCGCGCCGATCCCGACGTGCCGATCGAGGAGACCGTGGGCGGCATGGCCGAGCTGGTCGCCGCCGGCAAGGTCCGGTACCTGGGCCTGTCCGAGGCATCGGTCGACACGATTCGCCGCGCTGCCGCCACCCATCCGATCACGGCGCTGCAGAGCGAGTGGTCACTGTGGAGCCGCGACATCGAGGACGAGGTCGTCGGCGTCTGCCGTGAGCTCGGCATCGGGATCGTTCCCTACAGCCCGCTCGGGCGCGGCCTGCTCACAGGGACGATGACGAGCGCCGACGATCTGCACGAGGTCGACTTCCGTCGCGGCAACCCGCGCTTCCAGGGCGACGCCCTGACCCAGAACCTGCAGCTGGTCGAAGCGGTGCGAGCGGTCGCCGGGCAGCGCGGCGTGACACCGGCCCAGGTCGCGCTGGCGTGGGTGCTCGCTCGGGGCGACGATGTCGTGCCGATCCCGGGCACCAAGCGGGTCAAGTACCTGGAGGACAACGTCGGCGCGCTGGACGTCGAGCTGACCGACGACGATCTTCGGCAACTGGACGACCTGCGTCCGGTCGGGGCGCGCTACGAGGACATGTCCTGGGTCAACCGCTCGACTCGCCCGCTCGCGTGACGCTCGATTTCCGCGCGACAGGGTTGAATGACATAGCATGAAAGTTCATGTTAGGCTCTCTCGTCGATCCGTGGGTGATCGCGCTCCGCGCTCGCCGGTTGCTGGCCCGACCGTGGGCTCGTCGGGCGCTGGTCGTTCTCGTTGCCGGCGCGACAGGGCTGGCCGTCACGGCCAGCGTCCAGGCAGCGGAGGGGGTCCGTGAGCGGTGGGGAGCCACCCGGCCGGTCGTGGTCGCACGCCGCGACCTCGCCATCGGCGAGACCGTCGACTCCTCCGCGGTCGACGTGCGTGACCTGCCGGCCGTGGCGGTCACCGACGCTGCCCTCGACGAGGTGCCGCTCGGCGCCGTCGTGCGGCAGCCGGTCGCGGCCGGCGAGCCGGTGATCGGCGACCGCCTCGCCCCGCAGGGCCTCACGGGCGTCGCCGCACTGGTGCCGACCGGATCGCGGGCGGTGGCGATCCCGGTCGGGCCGGCGGGCATCCCTCCGGTGGAAGTCGGCGACCAGGTCGACGTGCTGGCGATGACAGCGGCGCCCGCCGACGAGCACGGTCACGAGAACGAGGACGTCACGTCGGCAGCGGCCGGCTCGCCGGCCGTCGCCCTGGTCGAGCGGGCACCGGTCGTCGACGTCGGCGAGGCCGCCGTGTCGGTCGCCGTGCCCGCGATCGATGTCCCCGCACTCCTCGCGGGGCTCACCCAGGGCGCGGTCCTCCTCACCCTTGCCGGCGCGTGACGGCTCAGCGGAAGCCGGCGGCCAGGAGGCTCAGGACGGCGAAGCCGACGAGCAGGCGGTAGAGCACGAACGGCGCGAACGAACGGCTGCGGACCAGCTTCAACGTGCCCCACACCGCGATGTAGCCGGTGATCGCCGAGGTGACGATCCCCCACGCGAATGCCCCGCGCATGTTGTCCGGGATCCCGCCTTCGCCCTGGACGTCGATGAACTTGAAGGCCAACGCACCGGCCGTGATCGGCAAGCTCATCAGGAACGCGAACCGTGCGGCCGCATCGCGCCCCAGCCCGAGGAAGCGGCCGGCGGTCATCGTCACGCCCGAGCGCGAGACCCCGGGCTGCAGGGCCAAAGCCTGGCAGATGCCCATGACGACCGCATCCTTCCGACCGACCTCGTCGATGGTGCGCTTGCCGAGAGCGCCGTCCGCCCACGCCAACGCCAACCCGCCGACGATCAGCATCACGGCGATGGTGGCGATCTGATCGGTGCTGTCCTCGATCGTGTCGGCCAACAGCCCCCCGATCAGCGCCGCCGGCACCGCCGAGAGTGCGATCAGCCACGCCAGCCGCCCGTCCTTGCGCTTCGGGTCGAGGATCGCCGCCCGCACCAGCCGCCGGATGTCCGACCGGAAGTAGGTCACCGCACCCGCCAAGGTGCCGAGGTGGAGTGCGACGTCGAAGGTCTTCTTCAGGGACTCGTCGCCCGCGAAATCGTCCCACCCGAACAGCCACGGGATGAGGATCAGGTGACCCGACGACGAGATCGGCAGATACTCGGCCAAACCCTGTGCGATGCCGAGGACGATGGCGTGAAGGATCGACAAATGGTCCTCACCGAAGTAGAGCGCTCTGCGGAGCCAGCATCGTCACCGACTCGACCCACTCCCTGCAACCCCCTCTTGCGCGCATCCGGAGACTAACGGCCACTGAGGGTGACGTCGTCGACGACCACCGAGGACGACGCCGTGCCGCCCGGGGTCCACTCCCGATCGGCGCCGACCAGCCGCACGTCGAGCAGCAGCCGTTGGATGGTCGACGCCGCCGTCGCCTCGCGCACCGGCTCGGCCAACGCACCGTCGCGGATCATCAGCCCCTGGACCCCCACCGAGAAGTCGCCCGAGACGGGGTTGACCCCGGAATGCAGCCCGCTCATCGACTGGACCAGGATCCCGCGGTCGACCTGGGCGACGAGCTCGTCGAGGCCCCCGACGCCTGGCGCGAGCGCCAGCGCCAATGCACCGACACCGGGCGTCGAGCGGTAGCCGCGCACGGCTGACGCGGTCGAAGCGACGCCGGCGCGGCGGCCGGTGTACGTGTTGTGGAGGAAGCCCTGCAGCACGCCGCCCGCGATCAACGGCACACGCCGGGTGGCCAGACCCTCGCCGTCGTGGGTGTCGGCCCCGAGCGACAGCGGGTCCGTGGCGTCGTCGTCGAGGTGTAGCAGTGGCGACGCGATCGCCTCGCCGACACGGTCGGCGAAGGGCGAACGGCCCTTGAGCACAGCTTCACCGCTCAACATCCCTGCGACGATGCCGACCAGCGTGGCGGTCATCCGGGGTTCGAGCACCAGCGTCACGATCCCGCTGTCGGGCTGCTTCGCACCGAGCAGCCGTGTCGCACGCTCGACCGCGTCGTCGGCAGCCTCGGCGACGTCCACCTCGTCGGGCGCCCGACCCACCGAGACGCCGTAGCCGGTCTGAGTCTCGCCGTCGGCCTCGGCCAGCGCGCTGACCGAGAGATGGCACCCGGTGCTGCGGCCCCAGGACTCGACACCGGTCGACGCGGCGACGGCGCCCTCGCCGATGCCGTCGCCCCACTGCGCGGTGCGAACGCCGGCTATGCGCGGATCGCCACGTCGTACAGCTGCTTCGAGCTCGAGCGCCAGCGTCACCTTCCGATCGGTGGGCAGCGTGTCCAGGCCGTCGCGCCACAGGTCGACGTCGGGTGGCACGACACCGTCGGGCTCGGCCAAGCCGTTCCACTCGTCGGGCTCGGCGAACGTGGCGTTGTCGCGTGCCTCGGCCAGGACGTCGGTAACGGCGCTGTCGTCCAACGACGCGGCCCATGCGAAACCCTGACAACGGTCGCGCACCACCCGCACGCCGACCCCCGCCGACGACGCCTGGGTCAGCGACTCGACCTCACCGCCGTGCACCTTGACCGACGTGGAACGCCGGCGCGCGACGTAGGCCTCGACCTGCTCGCCGGTCGCCGCGGTGCCCGCGACCTTCCGAGCTAGCTCGAGCAGATCGCCGGGCTGGGCGGTCACTGACCTGAGATCGACACGTCGCGGATCGCTACGCTCACCCCGGCGGCGCCCATCGGTAGCCAGGTCAGGTCGTTGCCGACGGCCACGACATCCTGCAGCAGCTTCTGGAGCGTCGAGGCGATGGTGAACTCGCGCAACGGCTCGGCCAGCGCGCCACCGCGGATCCGCAGACCCTCCGCACCGGTCGACAGGTCGCCGGACACCGGGTTGACCCCGGAATGCAGACCGGAGACCTCCTGCACCAGCACGCCCTGGTCGAGACCGGCAACGAGCTCGTCGGGCGCTTCGGCACCCGGGTTGAGCACGACCGCCCGGCACGCCGCGCCCGGGGTGCTCTTGAAACCGGCGCGCACCGCCGAGCCGGTCGAGGCCGCTCCCGTGCGCCGCGCCGTCCAGCTCGAGTGCACGAAGCCGCGCAGCACGCCGCCCTCGATCAGCGGGACGCGCCGGCTCGCCAAGCCCTCGGCGTCGATCGGGCTGGCGCCCCAGGCACGAGGATCGGTCGGATCCTCGACCAGCGTGACCATCGATGCCGCCACCTGCTCACCGGCCCGGTCGGCGAACAGCGAACGACCCTTGACGACCTCTTCGGCCGACAACGTGCCGGCCACGATGCCCAAGAGTTGGGCCGACACCCACGGGTCGAGGACCACGGTCAGCTTCTCGGAAGGCGGCTTGACCGCGCCGAGCATGCGGGTCGCGCGGTCGGCGGCGTCGCGGGCAGCTCGTTCGATGTCGAGGTCGTCGATGCTACGACCGACCGAGAAGCCGAACCCCGTCTGGGTCTCGTCGCCGTCGCCGGCCAGCGAGTAGCCCACGAGCTCGCAGCCCGTGTAGCGCGATTCGCGGCGGATCCCGGTCGTGGTGGCGATCACGATCTCGGCCGCGTTGTCGCCGTAGTCGCACGACTCGATGCCGGTGACACGCGCGTCGGCGGCCCGGATCGCGTTCTCGAGCTCGACGGCCATGGCGACCTTGCGCTCCGTCGGGACGTGGAGCAGGTCGTCGCGCCACAGGTCGAGCTCGGGCGGCGCTACACCGTCGTCGACCGCGAGGCCGGCCCACTCGTCGGGCTCGGCGAACGCGGCGTTGTCGCGGGCTTCGGTCAGCGTGTCGCGGACCGCCTCGGGATCGAACGTGCCGCAGTAGGCGAAGCCCTGCCGGCCCTCGCGCACGACCCGGACGCCGACCCCTAACGACTCGGCGACCGACAGCTGCTCGACCTCGCCCTCGTAGGCCCGAACCTGGGCGTCGCGGGAGCGGGCGACATACGCCTCGACCTGCTCGTCGCCCTCGACCCCGGCTAGCACCAGGTCGGCGACATCGGTGAGGTCCATCTGTTGCATGCTCGTTCTCCTGGGCCGATCGCCGTTGATCGTCGAGCCGCTCAGGCGGCGGTGCCGCCAACGGTGAGCGCCGTGACCCGCAAGGTCGGGACGCCGTCGCCCACCGGGACCCCTTGGCCGTCCTTGCCGCACGTGCCGGGATGCCCCATCGCGAAGTCGTGTGCCACGGCGTCGATGTCGGTGAGGACCTTCGGGCCGTTGCCGATGAGGTTGCCCTCGCGCAGCGGGTCGGTGATCTGGCCGTTCTCGATGAGGTAGGCCTCGGTCATGCCGAAGACGAAGTCGCCGGTCGCCGTGTTGACCTGGCCACCGCCAAGGGAGGCGACGTAGACGCCCTTCTCGGTCGACGCCACGATGTCGTCGGGCTCGCTCTCGCCGCCCAGCAGGTAGGTGTTGGTCATCCGCACCATCGGCAGGTGCTGGTAGCTCTGCCGCCGGCCGTTGCCCGACTTGGCCCGGCCATCCTTGCGCGACCGCAGGAAGTCCCACATGTAGTCGGTCAGCACGCCGTCCTGGATGAGGACGTTGCGCTGGGCAGGGGTGCCCTCGTCGTCGATGGCGTAAGCACCCCACTCTTCGGCCATGGTGCCGTCGTCGACCAGGGTCACCAGGGGTGACGCCACCTGCTCGCCGAGCCGGCCCTTGAACACGGAAGCGCCCTTGTCGACCAGGTCTTTCTCGAGCCCATGGCCACAGGCCTCGTGGAACAGGACGCCACCACCACCGGGCCCGATGACCACCGGCATCGTGCCCGACGGCGCGGGCCGGGCATCGAGCTTGGTGATGGCTCGCTGTGCCGCGGTGCGGGCGATGCCCTCGACCTCGTACCGGTCGAACAGCTCGAAGCCGATCGTGCGACCCACCGACTCGTAGCCGGTCTGCATGCCGGTGTCGCCGAAAGCCACCGTCGACACCACGAAAAGGGTGCGGACCTGGTCGTCGCCGGCCAGCAGGCCGTCGCTGTTGGCCACCAGGATCTCGCGGCGGGCGTCGCCGTAGCGGGCGCGCACCTGGCGGATCGCGCCGCCTTCGGCGCGGGCGGCCTCGTCGGCCCGGCGGAGCAGCTCGACCTTGGTGCCCTTGCCCACGGTCTCGGGCATGATGCCGATCTCGTTGGGGCGCGGCGCGGCCTGACGGGTCAACTCGACTGCCTTCACGCCGCCGCCACCCGACCGGGCCGCGGCAGCAGCAGCCTCGGCCGCCGAGCGCAACCCGCTCTCGGTGAGGTCGGCGGTGTGGGCAAAGCCGGTCGTGTCGCCGACGACGACCCGGATGCCAGCGCCGCGGTCGTGGCCGGAGGAGAGCTCCTCGACTCGGCCGTCGTCGAGCATGGCGGCGGACGAGCGCTTGTCCTCAACGAACACCTCGGCGAAATCGCCACCGGTGCTGAGTCCAACTCCGAGAGTTCGCTTGATGACGGCTTCGTCGAGCACTTGCGACCTCGCTTGTCGTGGCTTGGAGCTTCGGTACGCCGCCGTGCGACCCGTTGGTCCCGAGCGACGACGGGGCCTCGTGAGGCCAGCTCGACCTCGGACTTTCGCCCGCCAGCGACGTGCCTGCCTACTGTACCCCGGTGCCATTGGAACCCGGTCGAGCCGCCAAGGTCGTGCTCGAGGTGGACGCCGGAGACACCGCGATCGCCTGGAGGTCCGGCGACGTGCCCGTCCTGGCAACGCCCAGGCTGATCGCCCTGTGCGAGGAGGCGTCGGTCGAAGCGCTGGCCGGCGCGCTGCCGGAGGGCCACACCACGGTCGGTATGCGGGTGCAGATCGACCATCTCGCCCCGACCGCCGTCGGCCACACGGTGACGGCCGAGGCGACGCTCGAGAAGGTGGAGGGGCGTCGCCTCACGTTCACGGTCTCGGCCGCCGACGACCGGGGCCTGGTCGCCGCGGGCAAGGTCACCCGGGTGATGGTCGAGGTCGACCACTTCCTCGCCAAGTGCTCCTAGGGCGTCCCGGGACAGCCCGGCGAGGGCGCGACGGATGACGACACCGCCGTCGGTGAGCGCGGTCACGGCGTCGGGTGGCTGCCACTCGATCGGCTGGTCGTAGGCGAACAGGTCGAGCCGCTGGATGCTGTCGTCCGGGCCCGGGGCCTCGACTCGGCGCAGGCTGTTCTCGGCGTCGACCCACGCCTCGACCGTGCCGACGATGGGCAGGCGGCCCGATGCCCGACCCGCTCGGAGTCGCATGTGGGTGGTGGTATCGCCGTCGATCGCGTCCTGCCCGACGACCTCGACGTCGCTGTGCGCCTCGCCGACCACGGCGACGAGTTGATCCGCCGCGGTGGGCAACCCGACGCGGCGCATCAGCCCATGATCCGCAGCAGGGAGGCCGACCCATGCGTCAGTGCCGAGGCCGAGAGCCTCGGCGGCCACGCCCGGCTGGACGAGCAGCCGCTGCCGGTCGGCGATCAACCGGAGCGTCGACGGCGGCTCCCCGGGCCGGGCCACGGTCAGCGTGCGCCACCAACGGAGCACCGCTGTGTCGAAGGCGCCCTCCTCGCTGACCCGGACGCCGCCCGCCGGACGGTCACTCGGCATCGCTGTGCCGTCGCGAGTGCCGGTGGGAGCCACATCGGCCAACAGCTCCCACCGGTAGTGCAGGCGTTCGGCCGACCTCGCCCGGTCGTGAGCGTCGGCCAGCATGTCCGGCGGTGACGTGGCGCCAGACGGGCCGTCGGCGCGTCGACCCTCCGAGCCGAGGCGACCCAGCCCCGTCATGACAACCACCAGGACAGCCGCCACAGCGACCACGACTCTCCGCGATCTCCACATCCGTCGCACCGCGCAACCTCCAGACCAGAACACGACATGGAGGGTGGGGTACGGCTTGGAGAGATGCCCGAGCCGCCGACGGGCGAGGGTGCCCCACCGAGCACCGTCGGTGAGCGTAGAACATCGGCCGAGGGCCTCCGGACACTTGTCCCGGAACGCCTCCCGAGGCTGACGAGACCTGGGGCCCCGAACCCCGCCGGTCCGATCGTTGCACCTAGGCTCCCCCCTGCGGCACGGGCGGGTGAACGCCATGGGAACTCCGAGGGAATCCCGGCCGTAGACTGAGTGTTGGATCCCACGGCGGACGGTCGAAGGGGAAAGCTGTGAGTCGGGATGCGAACCGCAAAGGGGCGGTTTCATTGGTGCTGCGCATCGGCGTCAGCGTCGTGATGCTCGTCGTTCTGCTGGTCCGCGCCCCCGACTTCGACTGGGGCGACCTGCTCCCCCGCTGGACGTTGGCCACGTTGGCCTGGCTCGGCGCCGCGGTGCTCCTCACACTGATCGGGATCGTCCTGTCGGCGCTGCGCTGGCAGAAGGTGCTGGACGCGCTCGAGATCCAGACCACCCTGCCCCGGCTCGTCCGGCACTACCTGGCCGGCCAGTTCGTCTCCAACGTCCTGCCCACGACCATCGGCGGCGACGTGCTGCGGGTCAGCCGGCTGTCCCGTGACACCGGCGAGTCGCCCGGCACGTTCGCCTCGGTCGTGCTCGAACGACTCACCGGCTGGCTGGTGCTGCCGGTGATCACGATCGTCGGCTTCACGGTCAACCCCGGGCTCCGGCATCTCGGCACCGCCACCCGTGTCGCTGTCGGCATGGCAGTGGCAACGCTCGCCCTGCTCGTCGCCGTCCTCGCGGCGGTCGCGAGCAAGCGGATCGGCGGGCGCTTCGCAGCCCGCGAGGGCTGGCGGCGCTTCGCGGGCGCGGTCCACCTTGGTCTGGCCCGATTGCGCCAGCACCCGTCGGCTGCCGCTCACGTGCTGGGCGCGGGGTTCGCCTACCAGCTCGCGCTGGTGCTCGCGGCCGTCGCCGCAGCCCAGGCGCTCGGGCTCCGGCCCGCGGGGTTGACGGCTCTGCTCGCCTTCTTCCCTGCGGTGCTCATCGCGCAGGTCCTTCCGATCAGCGTGTCCGGCCTGGGCGTGCGGGAAGGTGCATTCGTCCTGTTCCTCGGCCCGCTCGGCGTCGCACAGGAGCAAGCGATCGCTCTGGGGCTGCTCCTCTACCTGCTCAACCTCGGTGTGAGCCTGCTCGGGGCGCCGGCGTTCGCTGCGGGGGGACGGGTGCGCGAGCCTCTGGCTGCATGACCGCGGTCGAGCGCGGGAGCAGCACCCGGCGCCCCGACGAATCCGATAGCCAAGCCGAGAGCACCGAGAGCGAGCCTGCCACTCCTGGACGCGGTGCCGGCCTGCGCTGGTGGCGCGAGGTGATCTACGTCGTGCTCGTGTATGTCGCCTACTCCGCGGTGCGGAACCAGTTCGGGTCGGGCAGTGGCGGGCCGGTCCTCGCCGAACCGGCGTTCAACCACGGCAAGGCGATCATCCAGCTCGAGCAGAACATCCGGCTCTATTTCGAGCAGGACCTGCACGAGTGGTACCTCGGGCTGCCGGGCCACGGGCTGATCCGGTTCTGGAACGTGTACTACGGCCTGGGCCACTTCGTGGTCACCGCCGTCGCACTGATCTGGATTTTCCGACGGGTGCCCGCCCGCTACCGGGTGTGGCGCAACACGTTGGCGATCACGACGATGCTGGCGCTGATCGGGTTCGCGTCGTTCTCGCTGATGCCGCCCCGCCTGCTCGACGACCCGGGCATCTACGGCGGGTGCCAGGTCTACGCCGGCACCGAGGGCCTACCCGCCGAAGCCGGCGACCCGGGATGCGACGAGTTCGGCTACGTCGACACGGTCGCGGTGTACGGCGGGTGGGCCTCGTTCGGCAGCGAGCAGATGGCCAAGGTGTCCAATCAGTACGCGGCGATGCCGAGCATGCACATCGGCTGGTCGACGTGGTGCGCGTTCGTGCTGTTCCCGATGGTCCGCCGGCGCTGGGCCAAGGTCTTGGTGGTGGCGTACCCGCTGGTCACCCTGTTCGACATCATCGTCACCGCCAACCACTACTGGATCGACGGGATCGGCGGTCTCGCCTGCCTCGGAGCCGGCTACGTGATCGCCAGGACCGCGACGAACTGGTGGGAAACCCGCCGGGGCATCCACCTGACGGTCCCGTCGTCGGCATGATCTGCGCCAGGCGGGAGCGATACCGTGGCCCAGCGCGACAACCCAGCCGGGGAACGACCTCGGCCCCGCCGACCGGCACCAACGGAGCCGTCCCACATGCTGCTCGATGCGATCACGAAGCCCTCTGACCTGCGCGGCTTGAGCTACCCCGAGCTCGATCAGCTCGCGACCGAGATCCGCAGTCACATCGTCGATGCCGTCTCGCGGACCGGCGGGCACCTTGGCTCGAACCTCGGCGTCGTCGAGCTGACCATGGCCCTGCACCGGGTGTTCGACTCGCCCCACGACAGGCTGCTGTGGGATACCGGCCACCAGGCCTATGTCCACAAGATCGTCACCGGTCGCAAGGACGACTTCGACCAGTTGCGTCAGTCCGGGGGCCTCTCGGGGTATCCCTCGCGGGCCGAATCGCCCCACGACTGGATCGAGAACAGCCACGCGTCGACGATCATCTGCTACGCCCACGGGCTGGCGGTGTCGAACCAGCTCCGGGGCGAGCCGGCTGGGCACGTGGTCGCCGTGGTCGGCGACGGGTCGATGACCGGCGGCATGGCCTTCGAGGGGCTCAACAACCTCGGCAACTCGGGGGCGCGGGCCGTCATCGTGCTGAACGACAACGGGCGTTCCTACGCACCGACGGTGTCGAAGCTCGGGGAGAGCCTGGCGCGGCTGCGCGTGAGCCCGACCTACCTGCGCAACCGCGCGCGGCTCGAGAAGCTCCTCCACGAGTTACCGCTCGGCGAGCACATCGAACGCGGCGTCGACTCGGCAGGCGCGGCGTTGCGCGAGATGTTCGAGCCGCCGGCGTTCTTCGAGATGCTCGGGGTCCGCTACATCGGGCCGTTCGACGGTCACGACATCGCCGGCCTCGAGCGGGCGTTGACCAACGCGGCCCAGTTCGACGGGCCGATCGTGGTCCACGTGCTGACCCAGAAGGGGCGGGGATATGCCCCGGCCGAGAACGATCCGATCAAGCGGCTGCACGACGTCAGCGACGTGAAGCCGGGCAGCTACACCGCCGCCTTCGCCGAAGCCCTGATCAAGGAGGCCGACGAGCGGCCCGAGCTGGTGGCGATCACCGCGGCGATGCCCGACTCGACCGGCTTGTTGCCGTTCAAGGAGCGGTTCCCGGATCGGTTTTTCGACGTCGGCATCGCCGAGCAGCACGCCGTGGCCGCGGCCGCCGGGATGGCGATGGGCGGGCTGCGCCCGGTCTTCGCGGTGTACTCGACCTTCCTCAGCCGAGCGTTCGACCAGGTCAACCTCGACGTCGGGCTGCACGGCCAGCCCGTGGTGTTCTGCATCGACCGCGCCGGCATCACCGGCGACGACGGGGCCAGCCACCATGGCGTCCTCGACATGGTGTTGCTGTCCAAGGTGCCAGGGATGACGATCTTCGCCCCGTCCTCCTACCGCGAGCTCGGCGTGATGCTGGGCGACGCCCTCGACCTGTGCACCGGCCCCGCCGCACTGCGTTGGTCCAAGACCATGCCTCCACCCGACGCGGGGATCGGCGAGGGCGAGACCGGGGTCGGGCTGCACGCACGTCAGGTGCGCCGCGGCAGCGGCCTCTGCCTGCTCGCCGTGGGCAAGATGCTGGCTGCGGCCCGCACGGCCGCCGAGCTGCTGGCCGAGCACGGCGTCGAGGCGACCGTGTGGGACGTGCGGGTGGTCAAGCCGCTGGACGAGGCGATGTTGGCCGACGCCGCCGCCCATCCGGCGGTCGTGACCGTGGAGGACGGCTACCGCGAGGGTGGCGCAGGCTCGATGATCGCAGCGCGCGTCAGCGAGCTGACCTCAGGTGGTGTGCCCACCGACGTGCTGGGGATCCCGATCACCTACATCGAGCACGGCAAGCCCGACAAGATCCTGGCGAACTTCGGCCTGGACGCCGCGGGAATCGCGGCCTCGGCCCGTCGCGTCGTGACCTCAGTCGCCAACCGCACCGAGAAGTAGCCCATCCGGGCCTGCGGGCTGGCGACCCGACCACGCGACAAGGCCCGGACCGAATTTCTCCGGCCCGGGCCTCTCCCCCTGGTCGCCCCCAGCTGTGACGGGTTCACCCTATACGTTGTAGGTGGCGCCTGTCACATGCAGTCAACGACCGGCGACGGGGCCAGGTAACGGGCAGCGGTCAAAAACCTTCCTGGTTCCCGCGCGGTACGCCGTCACGTGTAATAGGGGTTCTCGCCCATGCTGTGGTCGGTGGTGTCGACGACCTCGGTGATCTCGGGGATGGCCTCGCGAATCGATCGCGAGATGCCTTCTCGGAGGGTCATCGCCGACACGGCACATCCCTGGCAACCGCCACCCATGGTCACGTAGGCGGTCTCGCCTTCGACGCGGTCGAGCCCAGCGAACCCGCCGTGCATGGCTAACGCCGGGTTGATCTGCTCGTCGAGGAGCTGGCGGATCTTCTCGTCGACGGTGCCGGTCAGCTCGAGATGGGCACCTGACAGCGGGTCGGGCCGGTTGGGATTGCGAAGGACCAGGCCAGCCTGGCCCGACGTGGTCGGCAGGTCGAGAGTCGCGCCACGCAGTGCATCGACGCTTTCGGACGGGATGATGATGGGGAGCGAGCCCTGCTCCTCGACCAGGTCACCGCCATCGGCGTCGGCCTCGGCGATGGGGTCGAAGGTCAGGTCGTAGGTGTATTCGACCCCTTGGACCCCGGTGACCTCGATGCGCAGACCGAGCCCATCCGGCTCGTCCTCTTGGGCCCGGAGCTCGAGGATCTTCTCGCGAGCGGGATCGGTGATGGTGAGGACCATGCGCCCAGGGTACCGGGGTTCTTCCGTCGCAAGAAGGTGCGTCAACGATGGCCCGGCGCGCCTGGATTTGCGCGAGCGACCGGTAGTTTGACCGACCGTGGACAGGCTTTGGCGGCTTCTTCGCTTCATCGCGCGAAGCACTCGCCGCCTGGCGATCCTCGTCGCCGGGCTGACCGTCGTCGCTGTGGGCATCGTGCTGATCCCGGCGCCGGGGCCGGGCTGGTTGGTGGTGTTCGCCGGGCTGGCGCTGCTGGCCACCGAGTTCACCTGGGCAGAGATCCTGCTCGACCGGGCGAAGCGCCAGGCAATGAAGGCCAAGAACATGGCAGTGCGCTCGGTGAACGCCCGCCGCCGGCCGTCGGCCGCAGACGGGAGCGACGCGACGGACGTTGCCGCGTTCTCCGCCGACACCGCCACCGGCGCCGACGCGACCGGGCGCATGACGATTCCGCCGGCCGATGGAGCGGACGACGCCCGGATCCGAGCCAATGGTGGTCACGCAGACGACTTCGAGGAGATAGCGAACGAGTACCGATCACCGTGACCTCGCCATGCTCCTGGTGACCGCCGCCCCGCCGCCACGGCCGCCCGAAGCCACGAGGTGCACGGTGCAGGTCAGGTGCCGAGACCGGCGGCCTCGGCCTCCTCGGCCAGCGTGAGCCACACCTCCTCGGCTGCCGACAGCTCGGCGTGCAGGTCGGCCAGCTCCTCGCCGACGCGTGCCAGCGCGACGTGGTCGTCGGTGGCGGCGGCCAACTCGGCCTCCAGACCCGCTCGCCGCTGCTGCAGCGTCGCAACCTGGGCCTCGGCCCGGCGCAGCAGGTGGCGCAGGGTGCTGCGCGAGCGTGGCGGGCGCGAGAGCGGCGCGCCCGCCGGGCCAGAGCCCGGGTCGCGGCGACCGCCGTCACCGGGCACCGAAGGGGAACTGCCCCGCTCGAGCCTCGGCTGAGGGGCCGTGCGGTCGCCGTCGATGGATGCGCCCGCATCGGGCCGAGAGCCGCGCGGCGGCTCACTCCGGCCAGGCCCTGGCAGGCGTCCGGTGGTGCGCCGCGCTCGGCGCTCGGCCTCGTAGGCGGCGTAGCCGCCGGGGATCCGGCCGGCGTGACCGCGTCCGTCGAGCACCAGCACGTCGTCGACGGTCCGTTCGAGGAACGCCCGATCGTGGCTGACCACGACCAGGGCGCCAGGCCAGTTCTCCAGCAGGTCTTCGAGAGCCCGCAAGGTGTCGAGGTCGAGGTCGTTGGTCGGCTCGTCGAGCAACAGCACGTTCGGTGCCCGGCGCAGCACCAGCACGAGCTGGAGGCGGCGCCGCTCACCGCCGGACAGCAGCCGCATCGGTGCCCACTGGGCATCGGGGTTGAACCAGAACCGTTCGAGCAGCGCCGCGTCGGTCCAGTCGGGCTGGCGGGCAGGCCCGGCGACGAGGTCGCGCACCCGCACGTCCAGCGGGAGGGACTCGCTGCGCTGGTCGTAGTAGCCGACGGTCACGGTCTGCCCGTGAACCACCTCGCCGGTCCGGGGCGTGCGCTGGCCGGCGAGGACGTCCAGCAGCGTCGACTTGCCCGATCCGTTGGGACCGACGACGGCCAGCCGCGCCCGCCGTCCGAGCACCAGGTCGAGGTCGGCGAACAGCGGTGGCCGGTCGCCGTATGCGTCGGTCACTGCATGCAGCTCGACGACAGTGTTGCCGAGGCGGGGCGTGCGGGTCAGCTGGTCGAGTGGGAGGTCCTCGGGCCTCTCTGACGGCGCCGGGCCGCCTTCCACGACCGCGAGTGCTGCAGCGACGTCGGCCTTCGGCTTGCGGGTGCGGGCCGGCGCGCCACGCCGGAGCCAGGCCAGCTCGGCACGCGCCAGGTTCCGCCGCGTCCGCTCGGCGGTCTCGGCGCGGGCCTGACGGTCGCCCCGCGCGTCGAGGTAGGAGGCATAGCCACCGTCGTGGACGTACGCGAGGCCCGCGTCGAGCTCGAGGATCCGGGTCGTGACCCGGTCGAGGACGTGGCGGTCGTGGGTCACGAGCACCAGCCCGCCACGGAACGCAGCGAGCCGCTCCTCCAGCCACGCGATCGCGTCGATGTCCAGGTGGTTGGTGGGCTCGTCGAGGATCAACAGGTCGGACTCGGTTCCGATGTCGGCGGTGTCCAGCCCGACGGTGACCAGCGCCCGCGCCAGGGCGACCCGCTTGGCCTGGCCGCCGGACAAGATGGCGACGTCGCCGTCGATCACGTCGGCCATGCCCAACCGATCGAGGATCGCCTCGGCCTCCCACCCCTCGCCGACCGCAGACCGAACCGTCCCCGGCGGCAACACCGCCGACTGGTCGAGGACGGTGACCCGCGTCGCGCGGCCACGGCGGACGGTCCCCTGCTCGGGCCGCCGGGTGCCCGCCAGGACGCCCAGCAGCGTCGACTTGCCGCTCCCGTTGAGCCCGACGACGGCGAGGCGGTCGCCGCTCGCGACCGTCACCGACACCGCCCCGAACAGCGGCTTGCCGGGCCGGCTGGCACCCACGCCGTCTGCGTCGACCAGGATTCGGGGCACGATCCGGACGGTATCGGGTGCGCGGCCGACGGGATCGGCCACCGGGTCGACGCCACGACTGGTCCGTGGCTCACGGCACGCACCGGCCGCAGCAAGTTCGCGAGTCGACAAGCCTCGACGCGTGGCGGACGGATCGGCATGCGCGTCGTCGGCGACAGCGTGATCCTCCGTGGCCGCGCTGTGACCGTGCTGGGAGGGGACGCTCCGCCACGACCCGATCTGAGTCGATCCTTCGAGCCTTCGATCCTTCGGTTCGTCGATCAGGCCTCGTCGCCGCCGGTGCGGCCCTGCTTCCAGTAGCCGCGCACCGTGGCCCGGGAACGGGTGAGCCCACGTTGCTCGAACAGGTGCCGCCGGATGCGCTGCACCGCCGCGGCCTCGCCCGCCACCCAGACCCGGTCGTCGCCGGCGATCGTTGCCTGGCCGACGGCGTCGACCAGGGCATCACCGGCCGGCGCTCCTGGCGCGAGGTCGTGCCACTCGACCGTCGCCAGCGGATGCTCCGGCAGCGCGAGGCGGGCATCGGGCCGCGCGGCCTCGACGTGGACCTGCACCCGGGTCGCGGTGGGCACGACCTCCAGGAGCTGGCTGATCGCCGGTAGCGCGGTCTCGTCCCCGGCGAGGAGCAGGCCCGGAGCAGCGGGGTCGACGACGTAGCCACGGCCCGGCCCCGACACTGCCGCCGGCAGGCCGGGCCCCGCGTGCTCGGCCCACGTGGATGCGACACCACCACCGTGGATCACGATGTCGAGGTCCAGCTCGTGGGTCAGGGGGTCGACCCGGCGCGGGGTGAACGTGCGGATCGCCGGACGCCGCCCGTCAGGCAGGAGGAACTCGTTGCCCTGCCACCGCGGGATGACCAGGTCGTCGGACCCGGGCGAGGGCAGCAGCAGCCGGACGCTGGCCGCCGGGAGCTCGACGTCCAAGCCGTCCAACTCGGGGCCGGTGAAGGTGACACGTACCAGGCGCGGGCTCAGGGGCTCGACCCGGCGCACCTCCACCCGGCGGAACAGCGGCGGCTCGCGGCGCAATCGATCGTTGCTCAAGCGTTCTGTGTACCGGAGCCCCGGCCCATCTCGCCAGATCCCGCACAGGAACCGGTGCTGGATCCGCCACTGTGCAGCCCCGCACAAGAAGATCTAGATCGGGATGTTGGGGTGCTCCTGGCGGATCCGGCGCTCTTCGGCCGCTTCGGAGTCCCAGGTGGCTTGAGCTGCCGCGACGTCCCGGCGCCGACGGGCAGCCTCCTCGACGGCGTCCTCGATGGACCGCTGGAGCGTGTTGAGGCCGTCGACGGCGGCGCTGGCCTCCTGGTCGAGGCCCGACGAGGCATCGGTGAAGCTCTCGGCGTAGGCGCCGCTGAACTCGGCGCGGGCGGTCCGGGTCGCGGTGGATCGCGCGCTCTGGGTCTCGCCGAGGATGCGTCGGGCCGCCGACAGCTCGGCGATCGCCGTCGCGGCCGCCGCGTCGTCGAACTGCACATCCGGTGGCCTCGGCCCGTCAGGCATGACGACCAGTATCGCGACCGCTGGCGACCGTGTCCGATCGACCTCCCCCGACTCGACCTCCGGAGGCGGCGACGGTTGCGTAATGTCAGGTCGTGGCGACGAGCTCAGCGCGACCGGACGACCTCGACGACTACGTCACCGCAACCGGCGACCAACAGCCACGGCTCGTGAAGGCCGCCGGCGGCCTGAAGGCCGCGCTCGACACCTTCCGTAGCTCGGCTGGACGGTCCGACTTCGTCGACGATGTTCCCGAGGCCGACCTCGACCTGCGCTTCCTGGGCAACCGCTGGGACGGCCTCGCAGACTGGCTGGCCGAGGTGTCCCAGGCGTTCCGCGGTGTCGGCGGGAACGGGATCGCCACCGTCGACGACAGCGCCCTCAACGCCGTCGTCGGCCTCTACGACCCACCCGAGGCCGAGGTCATCCTCGACGGCGACCGGGTCATCATCGACAGCGGGTCGGGCGACGACGACATCGAGGTGATCCCGCTGGGCGGCGACCGGGTGATGATCGTCGTCAACGGCGAGGAGCAGATCCTCGAGGGCGATGCGGCCCGCAACATCACCGTCCGCGGCAACGCCGGCAACGACACCATCGACGGGGTCGGCCTGTTCCTCGGTCTCCTGCCACTCGCTGCGCCCGGTGCCCTGACCCTGGACGGCGGCGCTGGCAACGACCGGATCCGCGGCGGCCGCGGCAACCAGCTCGTCCGAGGCGACCGGGGCGACGACGAGATCGACGGCGGGCACGGCGACGACATTCTCCTCGGCGGCGCTGGCGACGACATCCTGCGCGGAGGCTCGGGCAACGACCTACTCGACGGTGGCGCGGGCGGCGACACCGTGCACGGCGACACCGGCGACGACACGATCCTCGGGCGAGCGGGCGACGACACCATCGACGGTGGCGACGGCGACGACACGATCGACGCCGGCGACGACAACAACACGGTGAGCGGCGGCGCTGGCGACGACACCATCACAACCGGGTCAGGCAGCGACGAGGTCGACGGCGGCGCCGGCAACGACACGCTCGACACCGGCGACGGCGACGACACCGTCACTGGCGGCGACGGCAACGACATCGTCGACGCCGGCGACGGCCGCGACTACGTCGACGGCGGCAGCGGCATCGACGTCATCGACGCCGGCGATGGCGACGACGTGGTCTACGGCGGTGACGACAACGACTTCATCGAGGGCGGCGACGGCCGCGACTACGTCGACGGCGGCGCGGGCGACGACCGGCTGTCCGGTGGCGCGGAGGGTGACATCCTGTCCGGCGGCGAAGGCGACGACACCGTGTTCGGCGGCGACGGCAACGACACGGTCTACGCCGGCCCGGGCGAGGACTTCGTGCTCGGCGGTGAAGGCGCCGACCACATGTACGTCGAGGACGGCGACACCGCCTACGCCGGCGATCCGGGCGACCAGGTCACCGAGGTGACCATCGACATGGACCTGATCGACAGCATCCATATCGACGGCCCGCCCGAGTTCGTCCAGCGGGTGCGGGCCGACCTCGTCACCCTGGCCTCGTCGCCGACCGGCAGCCAGATGCTCGAGGCCCTGCGCCTAACCACCGTCTTCGGCGAAGACCTACGCATCGTCCCCACCGACGGCGGCAACAGCTACTCGGGGACGATCAACTACAACGTCGAGCGCACGTCGAGCATCGGGCCGCGGCCGCCGATCGTCGGGATGTTCCACGAGATGGTCCACGCCCTCAACGACCGCACCGACAGCTACGCCGACGGTGTCTACGTCGGCACCGACCAGGAACAGGTGCCCGAGGAGGGGCGCTTCGACACCGACGGCGACGGAGTCATCGACCGGACCGTCGTCCTCGACACCGACGGCGACGGCGACGTCACCTCGGACGAGCTCGACCGCGACGACGACGGCGACATCGACGACGACGACCTCGACCTCAACGACGACGGCGAGGTCAACGGCGGAGACGGGTGGACGCCCAACCTGGAGCGACAAGCTGTCGGGCTGGGGATCGACCACGACCAGAACCCGGACACCCCCGACGTGCCGGCATCCACCGTGGAAGACCATCCCGACGAGCTCACCGAGAACGAGCTGCGCCGCGAGCTCCAATGGCCAGAGCGGCCGCGCTATTAGTGCCGCGAGCCTTCACCGCCCGCCCGCGTCGGCAGCTCGTCGGATGCGTGCTCGCGCTCGCCACGATGGCCGCATGCGGCGACGATGACGACGGCGACGACCAGGCCGACACCGACACGTCCACCGGGAGATCCACCGTGGCCGACGAGCCAACCACGACCACCCCCTTCGCCACCACGCTCGAGGCCGTCGGCTCGGGCGAGCTGGACGGAGTCACCGTCGCCGCCGAGCTGGTGGTCGACGGCGCGACGTTGCAGCTGACCTATCGGTTGGAGAACGCCAGCGACCGCACGTTGTTGGTCGGCGACGCCGTCGCCGCACCGGAGGGCGCCACCCACGGGCCCGATCCCACGGGGGCCTGGGTGACGGCGTCATCACAAGGGTTCGTCACGGTGGGCAAGTGGCCGGTCGCCGTGCCACCCGAGGGCGGCGAGGGCATCGAGGCGCTGAGCCTGTACATGACCCAGGTGGAGCCGGGGGCCAGCGTCGACGGACGCATCGAGCTGGACTGGCCGCTGCAGGGGAACCATCCCTACCTCGCCCCCGACGACCTACCGGTGCCGTTGCCTGACCCGGTCGAGACTCTGCGGCTGTGCGTGGGGGTCGACCCGCTCACCCCCGAGCGCGAACAGGCGCCCATCGTCGAGGAGGCCGGCCGCTCCTGGCTCGCCGTCCCCATGGACCAGCTGCGGGGCACCCTCTGCACCGAGCCGGCGTCGGTCGTCCCGTAGGACACGGGTCGCCGGAGGTCTTGCACGGGCCGCACTCGAACTAGGACGATGCGGCGGCCCGGCGGAGGGCGCGCTCGAGCAGGGCGGGATCACCGAGGCGGCGGCGCAGGGCGCGCTCGAGGCCGGCGATCGGGTGCAGGTTCTGCGGCGCCCGGGGGTCCTGGTGGGGGCGCGTTGCGTAGAGGGGCAGGGTGACCGTCGCCCGATCGGCGGTCACGATCGCGTCGGCGAGGGGTAGCTCGCCCGGCAGCTCGCAGCGCACGACCCCAGCCGAGGGATGGATCGGCGGCGACGGCAACCGCAGGTACCACGAATAGCGGAAGCGCTCGTCGCCGATGCGGAACAGCGGCGTGCGCTCGCCGGATGCCAACGCAGTCACCACGGACTGCTGCCGTGGCGGCAGGTAGGCGACGTGGTGGGCCTTGATGTAGCCGAGCGCGCCGGGGATCAGGCGGCGATCGCCCAGCGGCCCGTCGACCACGACCAGCTCGGCCGGCTTGGCCACGGCGACCTCGATGGCCACCCGTGCCTCCAGGTCGCCCCGGGCCTGGCCGAGAGCCGCGTGGACGGGATCGTCTCCCGAGCGACCGACGGCTCGGGCCTCGTAGGTGCCGTGCCTGGTGGCGATGGATTCGACGCCGTCGCCGGGGCACAGGGCGCCGCGCCGGATTTCGGCGGCGACCACGCGTGCCGGACCAGCCGACCTCGATTCATGCCCGTTCGCCAGGCCACCGGCCCGGATCCCGCTTCGATCGCAGTGCACAGCGCCCGCCGCCCAGCTCGCGCACACGCCCAGCTGCGAGGAACCGGCCTCGGGGATGACCCATACCCGCGCGTCGATCCGCTGGACGCCGTCGACGAACAGCACCGACGCGTAAGGGGGCCGGCCGTGTGACGGGCCGATCGGGGCCCAGTCGGCGGGCGCGACCTCGACGGCGACGTCGACTGTCGCATCCGAGGCGTCGAGCCCGGCGGCGTCGGTGGCAGCACCGAACTCGGGCGCCCAGGTCTCGACGGCGAACCTCATGAGTTGCCGCCTCGTCGGCGTCGCCACGCAGGCTCGCCCCCGGCGCGGCCGTCGAGCCTCGGACACCCCACGTGATGGGTCACCATCGCGGTCATGCCTCGACTCGCTCGATCGTCGCCGAGCCCGCGACCTTGCGGACCTCGAAGCGCACGGGCAAGCGGTCGGCCAGCTCGCGCACGTGGGTGACGACGCCAACCATCCGGCCACGGGCGCCCAGTTCGTCCAGGGCGGTCGCCACCACGTCGAGCGCATCGGCGTCGAGCGTGCCGAACCCCTCGTCGAGGAACAGGGCCTCCAACCGGGCGACCCCACCGGTGGCCAGCTCGGCCACCTGGTCGGCCAGAGCCAGCGCGAGGGCAAGCGAGGCCAGGAAGGTCTCGCCGCCGGACAGCGTGCGCGCCGACCTGGCTTGCGACGCGTTGGCATGGTCGATCACCGTGAAGGCCCCGTTGCGTTGGTCGACTGACAGGGCGTAGGCGTCGCTGGACAGCTCGCCGAGGATCGTCGAGGCCCGACCGACGAGGCGGTGGACGGCTTCGTCGAGGAGCCACTTCTCGAACCGGTTGGCCGCCAGGTGCCCCGCCAGCGCGTCGGCCACCTGGCGCTCGTGGGTGGTCACGCGAATCCGGCTCTGCAGCGCTTCGGCCTCGGCAACCTCGTGTTCGATGCGCTCGACCGCCTGCTCGGAGCGGGCGTGGGCTGCGGCAACGGCTTCGCCGGGCCACTCGCCCGACCGCACGGCGACATCGGCGTCGCGGCACTTTCGAGCGACCTCGGCGAGCCGGCCGTCGGCCTGCTGGCCGAGCTCGGCCGCCTCGTGCCGCAGCCGATCGAGCTCGTCGAGCAGGACCGGCCAGCGCTGGTCGGCCCAGTCGCCGAGCGCCGCCCAGTCGCTGGCCAGGTCGCGTCGCTCGGCCGGAGGTGGCTCCAAGGTGGCGACCGCATCGCGGGCGGCGTCGAAGGCCCGTCGCGCGTCGGCCTCGCGGGCCAATAACTCGTCGTGGCGGCGACCCGCGTCGCGCGTCGCCTGCCGCGCGACGCGATCGGCGGCACGGGCGTGCTCGACCGCAGCCTCGGCCGCGGACACCTCCGCAAGCCGCCCCTCCACGGCCGCCGGCTCGGCACCGTCGCCGCAGAGTTGGACCAGTCCGGCATCGTCGACCGCCTGTGCGGTCGGGGGCGGGTCGAGAGGCAGCCCGATCAGGTCGGCGCCGTCGAGGAGCCGGGCGGTGACCTCGACGAGCTCGGCATCGACCCGTGCCAGCTTCTCGTCGACCCGGGCCTGTTCGGTGCGCATGTCGGTGAGAGCACGGCCGGCGTCCTTGAGCTGTCGGCCGGCCTCGGCCAGGGCGTCCTGTGCGGCCGCGAGGTCGGGCAGGTGGAGCTCGGGAATCGTCGCCACGGGGTGCCGGCACACTGGGCAGGGCTCGCCGACGACCAGCTGGGGAACCAGAGCGTGCGCTCGCTGCTCGACCCGCACCCGTTCGAGGTGCTCGGCACGCTGGTCGTGGAGCGCTTCCGCCGCGGCTTCGGCCTGGCGAGCCTGCTCGACCCTCGCGTCGGCGGTCGCCACTGCCTCGCGTCCCTTCACCGCCAGCTGCTGGAGCTCGTCACGCCGCCGGAGGTCGTCGCGCTGCCGTTCGACGTGGGCCCGCGCCGGCAGGGAGGCAAGCCGCGCCTCGGCCGCGGCGAGCTCAGTTGCCGCGGCCTCCTCGGCCGCGGCACGGCTGGCCCGGGTCGCGGCCGTCTCGCCCAGCTCGGCGCACAGCTCGGCGATCCCCTCCGGTCGGCGGAGCCCCCGGAGGGCTTCGACCTGCCGGGCGGATCGGGCGGCGTTGTCGTCCGCCTCCCGAGCGCCCTCGGTGAGGGCATCCAGCTCGGGACGCGCCTTCGCGAGGCGCTCGACCAGCCCCGCCAGACGCTCGACCCGCGCCCGGGCATGGCCCAGCGCCGCCGGCGTTGCATCGACCAGGCGCTCCAACTGGCCGGCCAGCACGTCGGCGCGCCCGGCAGCCAGCGCCGCGCGCTGGCGGGACGCGCTCGCCACTAGGTCGTAGAGGCCAAGGTCGAGCAGCCGGACCAAAAGATCCTGTCGGTCGCGGGGCTTGTCGTGGAGGAACCTCGCGAACTGCCCCTGGGGCAGCGACACACAGGTGGTGAAGTGCTCGTAGCTCAGGCCGAGCAGCTCGCCGACCGCCGCGCTCACCTCATCGGCGGTGCCCGCGACGACCTCGTCGCCGCGTTGGAGCCGGGCTTCCTTGGTGCTCGCGCCGGTCTTCGACGCCCGCACCACCCGGACCGCGGTGTAGGTCTCGGCGCCCACGCCGAAGTCGAGTCGCACCCGAGCCCCGGTGAGGTTCTGGCTGACGATCGGCGCGACCGCGCGCCGGTCCTCGAGCCGAGGCACCGTTCCGTAGAGCGCGAAGGTGATGGCGTCGATCACGCTGGTCTTGCCGGCACCGGTCGGACCGACCAGCGCGAACAGGTCGGTCGACGTGAAGTCGACCACCGCCGGCTGACGGAACGCCGTGAACCCCTCGACCTCGAGCCGGACCGGCCTCACGGGTTGGCCCTCCGAGCGAGCCCGCGACCCACGGCAGTCACGAGCCGACCGCCTCGGCGGCGGCGACCGAGAGCCAACGCACGGACAGCTGCCGTCCGGCCGTCACGGGCCTACCGCCTCGGCGTCGGGCAGGGTGATCTCGTCGACCAGGTCGTCGAACAGCGCGAGGACCTGCGGATCCTGCACGTCGGCATGGTCGAGGTAGGACGCGAACAGCTCGTGCGGCGTGCGGCGCAGCCGGTCGGGATCAGCGTGACGGACGGGCTCGTCGCCGTCGTCGCGCGCCGCGAGCGCCACCTCGACCGTGTCGGGGAACAGTTCGCGGGCCTCGTCCGCGAGACCCGCGCGACCTGGCTCGTCGAGCACCAGGCGCAGATGATCCGTGCCCGTCTGGCCAACCTGGTGCTCCAGCTGGCTGAGCGACCCTTGCAGCGTGCGCAGGCGCCGCCCGCCGTGCAGCGGCACCGCCTGCACCTGTGCCGGCAGGCCAGGGCGTAGGTCGACGACGTGGACGCTGGGCTGATTGGCCGTCTCACCGAAGTCGAGCTGCAGGGGCGACCCGCAGTAGTGCAGTGGTGCCGGGCCGGCCAGCCGTTGAGCTCGGTGGAGGTGGCCCAGGGCGACGTACTGCGCGGCGGCCGGGAACGCCGTGGCCGGTACCCAGTAGTCGAAGACGGTGTGCGCACCGCGTTCGCCGCCGCCGAGCACGCCACCCAGCACCATCAGGTGGGCCGCGACCAGGTTGATCGTGCCTGCCCCGAACGCGCTGGTGAGCGCAGCGAGCACCCGGGACACCCGGTCGGCATACGCCGCGTGGGCGTCGGTGGCGTCGCCCGCGCCCATGAGCAGATCGGCGGTGACGACGTAGCGCTGCGAGGGGAATGGCAGCAGCGCGACGAGGGCCGTCTCGGCGCCCAGGTCGAGCTCGAGCACCCCGCCGTCGCCCGGGGGCCGGATGCTGGACGCGACGTGGATGCCACTGGCCTCGGACAGCAGCGCGACCGCACCCAACCGGGCGGCCGAGTCGTGGTTGCCGGCGATCACAACCACCGGCCGGCCGCCCGCGGCGAGCCGCACCAACGCCTGGTAGACGATCCGCTCGGATTCGGCCGACGGCGCGGCGGTGTCGAACAGATCGCCCGCGACGACCACCACGTCGGCCGAGGTGTCGTCGGCCAAGGCGGCGATCTCGGCTAGGACCTCGGTGTGCTCGGCGGCCCGGGACCGCCCCCGGATCGCCTTGCCGACGTGCCAGTCGGAGGTGTGCAGCAATCGCATGACCCGCCCCGATTCCTTCAGTCCTGCGGGAACCCGGCGAAGGGGTCGGAGCCGTCGACCGTGACCTCGGCAGGGCCGCCGCCGTGGCCGTTGCGTGAGACGCCCGCGGGGATGCCCGCTTCGCTCGCCCGGGTGGCCCAGGCGGGGAACGGGAACTGCACCACCATCGGCACCGGCAGCTCGGGTTGGCTGACCAGCATCGTGCCGGGCTTCACGATCGTCGCCCGCTGACGCTGCACCGGCGGCAGGAAGCCGTACTCGCCTCGGGCCGCCTCGGCGGCATCGAGGCGACCGACCACCCGCACGGCCGAGTTGGCGACGATGCGCCGCTCGACCTCGCTCGCGGTCTGCTGCGCGCCGATCAGGATGATGCCCAAAGACCGGCCGCGCTCGGCCACGTCGAGCAGGATCTCCTTGATCGGGCTCGACCCGTCGCGGGGTGCGTACTTGTTCAGCTCGTCGAGCACCACGAGCTGCAACGGCAGTGCGCTGCCCGACCGCTCCTTCTGGTCGAACGCCTTGCGCAGCACGACGCCCACCACGAACCGCTTGGCCCGGTCGTTGAGGTTGTGTAGGTCGACCACGGTCACCTGGGCCTGGTCGAACTCGACCCGGTGCCGGTCGGGCCGGGGGACATCGGCCCGGATGAGGTGGCGCAGGTGGCGCCTCGAGCCGTGCAGCCGCCGCAGGAAGGCGTTGACCGTGCCGATGCCGATGGCCCGCCCGGCCCACTGGTCGGGACCGTCGGGGTCGACCTTCTGCTCTATGAGCTCGGCGAGATCGTCGAAGGTGCGGACCACCTGGCCGTCGATGTCGACAGCGCCGTCTCCCACCTCGCCGGCGTGGACCGCCTGGCGCAGGTGGGCGGTGACGTTGTGGACCACCATCGTGTACTGCTGGCGGTCGTCCTCGGCGTCGGCGAAGAGGAAGGGCAGCAGCTCCTCACGGCAGAAGTGGGCGACGGTCCAGAAGAAGGACGTGACGTCGAGCTGGCGGGTGGCGACGTCGGGGCTGGCGTTGGGGTCGTCGCGCAGCGGCGGTGCGTAGAGCGCAACCGACCCGAACGGCCCGGCGGGGAGGCCGAGTGCGGCGTAGCGGGCCACCTGGTCGTCTGGCAGCGCGACATTGGAGTGGTCGAGGAACAGCAGGTCCTCGCCTTTGACGTTGAAGATCAGCGCCTTGGTGTTCGCAGCGTCGCCCCCGAGCACGCCCGAGTGGAACAGGCTGTAGAGCAGGAACGTGGCATAGGTGGTCTTCGTGGCAACACCCGAGACCCCGCTGATGTTCACGTGGGCGCCGCGGGTGCCGTCGAGGAACTCGAGGTTGAGGTGGAACGGCTCGTCGTCGCGGGACAGGCCCGCCGGCAGGCGCCGCTGCATCTGCGAGAACAGCAACGCATCGTCGCGTTCGGCACCGATCGCCTTGCGCACCTCGGAGCCGGGCAGCGGTGGCACGTACACCTCGGGCTCGAAGCGGGTGGCGAGGACCTGTGCCACCTCGCTGATCTCGGCGGGCAGGATGCCGTCGGCGACCAGGAACACGTCGTTGTCGAGCCTCGCGCCCTCGTGGCGAGCGCGGACCTGGGTGACCATCCCCGAAATCTGCACCGGCTCGCCGCCGGGGAGGACGCGCTCGGTCACGACGATGTCGTCGAGCTGCAGGTAACCGCCCGGAGCGACCCCGACCCAGAACTCGAGCGGGGTGGCCGCCTCGGTGCCGATGACCCGGCCGACCGGTGCCGCCGGAACCACGCTGTCCATGCCGACGCACCCTACGCGTTGGGTGTGACAGTCTCGGGGAGGCCGGGTCGGCGGGTGACGCGAAGATCGCGGGTCAGGCCGTCGAGGTGACCGACCCCGACGTGCTGGCTGAGTTCGCCCAGGGCGCACCCCCAGCCCGTTCCACCTGTTCCGGGCGGACATCACCGAAGTGGTCGTCACCCGCGTCGGCGACCCGCCCGACCACCTGGTGATCGACTTCTGGACCCCGGCCGGGGGCCGCAAGACCGTCAAGCGCAAGTGACCTGACCGTTCTGGCGTCTGTGAGCGCCTCGTCGAATACCCACCAACGCCGGTTGCCTCTGGGCCACGCAATCGCCTGGCCGTTAACGTCCGAGCATGGCCGACGCTGCGGTTACCACGACCATCGAGGACGGGGTCGCCGTCCTGCGCTTCGACGACGGCAAGGTCAACGCCCTGTCCTACGCGGTCCTCGACACCCTGTCCGAGGGGCTGGACCGGGCGAAGAGCGACGCCAGGGCCGTGTGCATCGTCGGCCGCGCCGGCGTGTTCTCGGCGGGATTCGACCTGTCGGTCATGCGCCAGGGAATCGACGAAGCGATGGCCCTTGCAGCAGCTGGCGGCAAGCTGCTGCTGCGCCTGTACCTCCACCCCCAGCCGGTGGTCGCGGCGGTCACGGGACACGCGTTGGCGGCGGGCGTCCTGCTGGTGGCGACCTGCGACGTCCGCATCGGCGCCGACGTCGGCAAGGCGAAGCTGGGGCTGAACGAGACCGCGATCGGAATGTCGCTGCCCTCGTTCGCAGTCGAGCTGGCTCGTGACCGCATCACCCCCAAGGCCCTGTCCGACGCCACGCTGGGTGCCGAGATCTACGACCCCGACGGCGCAGTCGAGGTCGGCTGGCTGGACCGGGTCGTCGCGGCCGAGGAGTGTGTCCCCGTGGCGATCGCCGAGGCCCGCCGGCTCGGGGAGTACTCCCCCGCCGCCTATGCGCAGACCAAGTGGATGCTGCGTGAACCCACCGTCGAGCGCGCCCGCGCCGGACGAACGAGGGACGACTTCAAGGTCGAGTGACCGATTCTGGTCGCGCTAGTGCCGTGACCATGAACTGAGCGCGACCAGAACGATTTTCATCCGCCCCGCCCAACGGCTCCGTAGAGCACCCGAACCAATCCTCGAAAGACGAGGACAGGAGGGAGTCATGGAGCCAGTTACCCGACGTTCGTTCCTCATCAAGGGCTCGGCCGGCGCTGCAGGCGCCGCCGCTGCCTTCGGCTCGGGCTGGGTTGTATCCAGCAAGGCCGGCGACGAGGGATCCCTGTCGGCGGCGGAGCTCGAAGAGGTTGAGGGCCAGTCACTGGTCCTGAACGTCCGCGACGCCGCGGCCGGCGAGGTCGAAGTCTTCTGGGGCGAACAAGAAGTCGTGTTCACCGACCACTCGCTCGTGGCCCGCGTGCTACGGGCTACCCGTTGAAAGGCGGATCGCGATGTCCTCACACCGCGAGGCGCCGGGACTCTTGTGCGACCCGTGCGCAGACAACACCGATACCTATGCCTTCGTCACCCCGAACAACACGGTGGCGATCATCACCAACTACGTGCCGGTGGAAGCACCGGCTGGCGGCCCGAACTTCTACGAGTTCGGCAACGACGTCACCTACCACGTCAACATCGACAACAACGGTGACGGACAGCCGGACATCATCTACCAGTTCCGCTTCGAGTCGCAGATCACCAACCCCGACACGTTCCTGTACAACACCGGGCCGATCGACTCGCTGGACAGCGACAACTGGAATCGGCGGCAGACCTTCTCGGTCACCAAGATCACCCGGGACGGGGACCGCCGGCTGGCGCGCAACCTGAGGTGCCCACCCTGCAACATCGGGCCGCGCTCGACCCCCAACTACACCGCTCTGGCCGATGCCGCCACCTACCAGCTCGATTCGGGCGAGAAGGTGTTCTGTGGCCAGCGGGCCGAGGGGTTCTTCGTCGACCTGGGCTCGGTCTTCGACCTGGGTACCCTGCGGCCGTTCCAGAACCTGCACCTGATCCCGACGGCAGCCGCCAACGGTGTCGATGCACTGGCCCAGGCCAACGTGCACGCCATCTGCATCGAGGTGCCGATCGAGGACCTGCTCCGGCGCAGTCGTGGTGGTCGTCGTCGTGATCGGATCACCGACCCGATGGACCCCAACACGACCATCGGCGTCTGGGGTTCCTCGTACCGGCAGCGGGCGCATGTCCGTGGTCGGAGCGGCCATGGAGGCGTCGGCCCCTGGACGCAGGTCTCCCGCCTGGGAAACCCGCTGTTCAACGAGGTCATCGTCCCGATGTCGCAGAAGGACCGCTGGAACAGCCGTGGTCCGCACCGTGACGCGGCGTTCGCCCGGTTCGTGGCCCAGCCCGAGCTGGCCAAGCTGCTGCCGGTCCTGTATCCGGGCGTGTTCCCCAACCTGGCGAACCTGACCGCCGACCGAGCCGACCTGCTGGCGATCCTGCTCACCGGCATCCCGGCCGGGATCATCGACGGGTTCCAGAACTTCACCGGCGAGACCCAGGCCGACATGCTGCGGCTCAACACGGCGATCCCGCCGTCCGCGAACCCCAACCGTCTGGGCCTGCTCGGCGGCGACGCTGCCGGCTTCCCCAACGGCCGGCGGTGTGAGGACGACGTGGTCACCATCGAGCTGCGGGCCGTGGCCGGCGCGACCTATCCCCTGGTCGCCCCCGACTACACGCCCGACGATGCGGTCAACGCGGTCGAGGACGGCACCTTCAACAACCCGGGCCGGCAGTTCCTGGACCGGTTCCCCTACCTGGGGATCCCCTACAGCGGCTACGACGTGCCCTGACCTGAACCAACCGTGACGATGAGGACCGAGACCATGACGACCACCCGGCTCGTGAACGGCCACCACCATCATCACCACCACGGAGCACCGGGCCACTCGGCTCCCGGCGAGTGGCCAGTGCTCGACATCGGCGGCGAGGTGGGCGCACTGATCGTCTACCTCGCCACGCTGCCGGCGACCGGGGAGCTACATGCGTGTCCCACCAGCTCCCCGGTCGATCCGGCCGCCAGGTTCCATACCGGCGTCCATCCTCGGGTGATCGACGGCACCAGCACCCTGGTCGCCATCTACCCCGAGGTGGTCGAAGGCACCTACCACCTGCTGGACAACGCTGGCCTGCCGATGGCCCAGGTCGCCATCATGGGCGGACAGGTCGAGCAACTCGACCTGCGCTAGCGCCCCAGCTCCCCCCACTCATGCCGGGGCCGCAACGGTCGGACAGCGATCGCTGCGGCCCCGGTAGCGCGCGCGGCCGGGCGTCGTGGCCAGGGGAGGTCGAGCCGAGCCGGTCGAGCCGAGCCGGTCGAGCCGAGCCGGTCGAGCCGAGCCGGTCGAGCCGAGCCGAGGTCGAGCCGAGCCGGTCGAGCCGAGCCGAGGTCGAGCCGAGCCGAGCCGAGGTCGGCAAGCATCACAGGTAGCGAGCACACATGTGGCAAGGTCGGTCGTTCGACGCGCGTCGCTTTGACTGCCCTGGCAGACTTTGGGAGCGGAGCCATCTCGGGAGGTGCCAGATGGACGGATCACGTGCACGGCTGCTCGACCCCATGTTGAGCCGGGTGCCAACGCTTCGGAAGTCGCCGTCGGCCTCAGGAGCGCGGACTGTCACCGACCAGTTGACGGCCGCGTGGTCGGTCGTTCTGGGCGTGGGCTGGCCGCTCGCGTTCATGATCGCTGTTGCCGTGGAGCCGGTGCCGGCGGATCCCGACGCCGCGCCCGGGCCACTGCTGGTCCAGTTGGCGGGTCTGGCGTTCCTCTTGGCGCTGGGGGTCACCGTCATCGCCGCGGCCACGCGGCATGCGTCGGCCGCCGCGGCCGGGATCGTCACCGGCTTGCTCGCCACGGCATTCTCGATCACCTGCCCCGTCACCGGGCACCACGCGGTCGGTTCGTGGTGGTTCGTCCAGATGGGCGTGACCCTCGCCATGCTCGGGGCCAGCATGGCCGCTCTGGGCCGCCGCGCGCGCGTCACGTCGTGACTCTTTGACCGCAGACGGTTGGTGAGCAACCGCTCGCGGTCAAAGAGTGAAAGGGATCCCGGGACACACCATCAGGCGTCCGGCACGCCCGGGAGCACCGGCTTCACGTCCACCACTGGGGTGCCGTCCAGCGCTTCGAGGTTCCGGACCTGCAGGCGCCCGCCGCCAACGTCGATCGCCAGCACCTCGACGAGGTGGAGCCCGATGGGGTTCGGGCGATCTGGCGACCGGGTGCTGAAGACTCCGATCTCGGGGTTGGCGGGATCGTCGCGTGGCCGGGTGCGCAGGACGTCGCGTCGGGCACGGTCGAGCCAGGTCAAGATGATGACGTGCTCGCCCGGGCCGACGTCGGCGAGCCCGTCCAGGATGGCCGGCTCGAACACCACCCAGGCGTCGGGCGACCCTTCGGCGCCTTGCTTCGGCGCCGACGCGCGGTCGGTCAGAGGAGACCGCACCACGCCGATCGGCCTCAACACGAACGAATCGTCGCTCACGGATCCACCCCGATGTCCTCGTGCCACAGCTCGGGGTTGGCCGCGACGAACCGCTCCATCAGCTCGACGCAGCGGGGATCGTCGAGCACGTCGACCTGGATGCCCCGCCCCACGACGTAGTCCTCCGGTCCCCGGAACGTGCGATTCTCGCCGACGACGACGCGACCGATGCCGTAGAGCAGCACCGCCCCGCTGCACATGTCGCACGGCGACAGCGTCGAGTACAGGGTGGCGCGCCGATAGTCGGCGGCGGGTCGGCGGCCCGCCCGTTCGAGGCAGTCCATCTCGGCATGGAGCACCACGCTGTCCTGTTGGGCCCGACGGTTGTGGCCCCGGCCCACGATCTCGCCGTCGATCACCAGTACCGATCCGATCGGCAGCCCGCCCTCGGCCAGCCCGGACTGCGCCTCGGCGAGCGCGGCACCGAGGTACATGTCATCGCTGCTCATGGGCACAGTGTCGTCGCTCCGGCGGTGCGCCGACTCGATGCGCCGACTCGATGGCGCCGACGGGTTCGCGCGTCGTCCGTTGCCCTGCTCACGCGAGCATCAGGCTGCCGTGACCAGGACTACGCCGAGGACGATCGCGACGGCCGACGCCAGCCGAGCTGCGAGGTCGCGTTCGGCCAGCACCCGGGATCCCAACACGACACCGAGGACCACGCTCACCTCCCGGGCCGGCGCGACCGCGCTCACCGGGGCGACGGCCAGGGCACTGAGCACGAGCAGGTAGGCCAAGGGTGAGAGGACGGCGACGCCGAGCACCTCGCGCCAGTAGCGCCGCCACGTCGCCCGGACGCCGGCCCAGTCGCGACCCGCCCAGGGGCTGAGCAGCGTCATCCTGATCAGGTCGGACGACCACGTCATCAGCATCGGCGGCACGGCAGCTGCCGAGACTGCCTGCTTGTCCCACAGCGTGTAGAGCGCGATGAACACCCCGGTCCCCAACCCGTAGGCCGTCGCGACCCGGGTCTCACCCGACCTCAGAGGTTGCGCCGCGGCCAGGGCCAGGACGCCCCCGCTGGCCAGCGCGACTCCCACCCAGCCGTACAGGCCGGGACGCTCGTCGAGCAGGACCACGGCAGCGAGCGACGAGAGCAAGGGGCCGGTCCCCCGAGCGAGCGGGTACACGAGCGACAGGTCGCCCTCGCGGTAGCCGCGCTGGAGCAGCCAGAAGTACCCGAGGTGCAGGCTGCCGCTGACAAGGGTGAACATCAGCATCGTCAGGTCGAACCGTGGTCGGGCCACGGCCACGAACACCACGACGACCGGGAGGTAGACAGCCGCTGCGGCCGCGCTGAAGAGCCAGGGGAACGCCGGCCCCGCATCGCCGGCCCGCTTGGCGAAGAGGTTCCACGTCGCGTGCGCGACTGCTGCGGCCAGGATCAGGGCGAGGCTGACGGCGGTCATCGGCGGGCTCCTCGAACGTTTGGCGGGCGCGTCGGTTGAAGCCCTCGAGCCTTTTGTGCCGTCAGGTGTGCGGCCGCGTCATCGATGCCGGCACGGCCGTGGCGCCGCTCGGACCAGTCCCCCCGACCCTGGTTGTCGGGTGCGTAGGTGAGGCGGGTGGGGGCGGAACCCTAGGCGCAACCACAAGCTGCACTCAGGGTAGATCCCGAGGCCCGCAGCCGCCCACGCTGGTGCGCTTGACGGGACACCAGGCCGCCGCCGACCGGCTGACGGGCTCGCTGGGCTCCGGGGTCGGCGCTGAGCAAGCGCGAGGGTCTGCTGGCAGGGTCGCAGCTGGCGCCGTCCACTTGGCGTGCCCTCGCTGGTGCTCGAGAACGACCTGTCGGCGGTGGAGCTCTACCGCGGCGACCTGTTCGCCGACCTGGAGGATGCCGAGTGGTTGTCGCTCGACCGCGAGCACCACCGCATCCGCTTCGTCGACGCTGCAGTGCGCGCCGGCGAGCTGTTGCTCGGCCGCGGCAACCCCGACGCGGCCGAGAAGGTGGCCCACCGGGCACTGGCCGTCGACCGTTGGGCCGAGCAGGCGTACGCCGTGTTGATCGGCGCGGCGATGGCGAGGCGTGACCGCTCCGGTGCGCAGCGCATGCTGCGCCACTGCAGCGACGCCCTCGACGAGCTCGGCGCCCAACCCTCCCAGGCCACCCGACAGCTGCCCCGCCGCGTCCTCGGCGTCGCCGTCTGACGTATCCCCTCCGCGACCCACTCCGATGCCGCCCGCAGCCGCGGCATCGGCGGGAGTCGACGTCGGACGAACGTGCTCACTCCAGCGTTCTTCGTCTTCCAGGGGCTTTCGAGGCACGTTACGGACGGCGCCGCACCGTAGATACTGCGAGAAGCACCAGGTTTTGGTTGGGACGAACGCCCGCGACTGCCCGTGGGAAGAGCCGGGATCGGAGTTACCCTCACCGGTCGTGCTCGTGGGACGCTTGGCGGAGCGCCACCGGATCGAGTCCCTGCTCGCCGCAGCACGCGCCGGAACGAGCGGAATCCTGGTCATACAGGGCGAGGCGGGAATCGGCAAGACAGCACTGGTCGAGTACGCCCGGGCCCAGGCACGGGGCCTCACCCACCTCCGGATGCAGGGCGTGGAGAGCGAGGCCCGACTGGCGTTCGCGGGCCTCACCGAGCTGCTGCGGCCGGTCACCCACCGCCTCGGACGTCTGCCGCCGGCTCAGGCCGACGCCATCCACAGCGCCCTCGCACTGCGGGCCGAGCCGGCGAACCCGCTCGCCGTCCGGGTCGCGCTGCTCACCGTGTTGGCATCGCTCGCCGAGGCCGCGCCGGTGCTCGTCACCGTCGACGACGCCCAGTGGGTCGACGAGTCGTCGATGGAGGCCCTGGGCTTCGCCGCACGCCGACTGACCGTCGAACGGGTGGCGGTCGTCGTGGCGGGCCGCGGCCACGCGCCCGTGCCTCTGGGGACCAGGCCCGACGACCGGCTGACCGTCCACGGCCTGTCCGACGACGAGGCCCGCCAGCTGCTCGCCGAGCGCGGCAGCCTCGACGGTGCCGCCTCGGACGAGCTGGTCCGGGTGGCTGCCGGCAATCCTCTCGCGCTCCTCGAGCTGCCCGAGGTGCTGACGCCGGACGCCACGCGCGGCGTCGAGCCACCGCGGGTCGGTCCGCGGGTGCGCCAGGCGTTCCGTGACCGTCTAGACCGGCTGCCGGCGTCGACCCGCGCGGCCGTGGCGGTGGTCGCGGCCGACGGGGTGGCGGCCCTCGGCGAGGTCCTGCGGGCCTTCGCCACGCTCGGGCTCCCCGCCGACGCGCTGCAGCCCGCCGAGCACGAGGGCCTGGTCACCGTGGACGGCAACCACATCGGCCTGCGCCACCCGCTGTTGCGCTCGGTTGCCTACCACGCGCTGGCGGCCCCGCAGCGGCGGCGGGTCCACGCCGCTCTCGCCGCCGCGCTCGACGGCCCAGCCGACGTCGAGCGGCGCACCTGGCACCGGGCCGCGGCCGCCCTCGGTCCGGACGAGGCCGTGGCCCATGCGCTGGACGAGGTGGCGCGGGCGGCGGAACGGCGCGGCGACCTCCCGGCGACCGCGCACGGCTACGCCCGGGCGGCCGGCCTGTCGGACGACGCGGACTCCCGGGCGCGCCGGCTGCTGGCGAGTGCCGACGCCTGGTTGGCGGCGGGCCGCTGGGATCTCTCGCTCGACCGGCTCGACCAGGCCCGCGCCCATGCGGTGGATCCCCGGCTCCGCGCCGACGTCGCCGCGTCCACCGGTCAGCTCGAGGCGTATCGGAGCGGCCCGGAGCAGGGCGAGCGGATCCTCGTCGATGCCGCAGACGAGATCGAGGCCGTCGATGCCGAGCGCGCCACCCGACTGCTGGTCTACGCGGTCAACGTGGCCGTGTTCGCGGCCGATGTCGACCGGGCGGTCGAGCTCGCGCGCCGTGCCATGGCCTGCGGCGACCGGGCCGGCGGGTTGAACGTGGTCGCCGGGGGCATGGCCCGGATCCAGGCCGGTCTGCTGGCGGGCGATCCGTCGGTGCCCCGGGCTGTCGAACCGCTCGCCATGCTGGCCGAGGAGGTGCTCGCCAGCGACCTCGAGGACGCCGAGCACGTCTTCAACCTGGTGGTGCTGGTCGACTTCGCGCTCGAATCGTGGCCGCGTGCCGACCGGCTGCTCGACATCCTCGTCCGCCGCGCCCGCGACACGGGCCGGCTGTTCCTCCTGGCCTACGCGCTCAGCGTCCGCGGCGAGCTCGACTTCCGGCGCGGCCGCTGGAGCGAGGCCTACACCACCGTCACCACCGAGGTGTGGGAGAACCCGCTCGGGCTGCCGGGCGTCGGCTCGTGGATGCACGCGGTGCAGGCACGCGTCGAAGCCGGGCTCGGCCTCGACGACGAGGCCAGGCAGCACGGGCAGGCTGCCCTCGACGCCGCGACGCGCACCGGCACCCACGCCGTGGCCGCGTGGGCCGGCGCGTCGCTGGGGTTTCTCGAGCTAGGTCGGGGCCGGCCGCAGGCGGCGGTCCACCACCTGGAGCAGGTCGCCGCCACACTGGAGCGCGGCGGGGTCGACGAACCCGGGATCCTGTGGTGGGCTGCCGACCTGATCGAGGCGCACTGGCGGCTCGGCGACCTGGGTGCAGCTCGCCGGCGGCTGGAGGCTCTGCAGGCACAGGCCGAGGCCACCGGCCGGGTGTGGGCTCGGGCAGTTGCCGCACGGTCGTCCGGTCTGCTCGCGGCGACCGACGAGCAGGCCGAGGCCGCGTTCGCCGAGGCCCTCCGCTGGCACGATCAGCTCGACGCGCCGTTCGAGCGGGCGAGGACCCTGCTGCGCCAGGGTGAGCGCCGGGTCTCCTTCGACAGTACCGATGCCGAGGGCCCGCTCCGTGCCGCGCTGACGACGTTCGAGAAGTTGGACGCCGCACCATGGACCGCACAGGCTCGCGGGCTTCTGGGAGAGGATGCGACGGTGACCGAGCCGGTAGCACTGACCCGCCAGGAGCGCCAGGTCGCCGCGCTCGTCGGACGGGGCGCCACCAACCGCGAGGCCGCGGACCAGCTGTTCCTGAGCCCGCGCACCATCGACTTCCACCTGCGGAACATCTACCGGAAGCTCAAGGTCCGGTCGCGCACCGAGTTGGCGCTGCGCGTCGCGGCCGAGGCCCACCTCCTTACCGAGAGCTGAGCGCCGTTCGGTGGCTGTCAGACGCCGACGCGGCCCCACGGGCCCCAGATGGCGAAGGTGATGCCTCTGCTGGCCTGGATGTTGACGAACAGCGTGTGGCCGTCCGGGCTGAAGGTCGCGCCGGCGAACTCGTCGCCGAGGCGCGGCGTGCCGGTGTTGCTGACCAGCCGGTTGAGGGCGATGTCCCACAGCTCGCCGCGCGGCGACAGACCGCGCAGGAAGTTGTCGCCGGTGCTGTCCTCGCAGAGGATGAGCGTGCCTCTGCGACTGGTCGTGACGTTGTCCGGGAAGTCGAGCGTCTCCACGCCCGGCGACTCGAAGACCAGCCGCAACCGCTGGTGGAAGGTGTCGTAGGCCCAGATCTGGCCGGTGCCGTTGCCCCATCCACCGATCGGGTCGCTCGTGCCGGTCTCCGGTGGCCCGCCGCCCTGGGTCGAGCAGAAGTACACGGTGCCGCGGTCGTAGGTGGCCCCTTCGAGCCGGGAGAATCCCGCCGCACCCTGGGCCCGACCCTGCGCGCCGACATGGTTGAGCGCGGTGTCGTTGGTGGTGGGCGCCGGTTGGCCGGGCGTGAACGGGAACGTCGGGTCGGGATCCTCGATGTCGACCCACCGCACCCGGTAGGACGCGCCGCGGGGCTGGGACGCAGCGAGGTCGGCGTTCGGCCGGCCGACGACCGCCAGCATCTGCAGGCGTCCGTCGTTGCGCAGCGACCTTGTCAGGAGCGGATGCCGACGCGGCTTGTACCGGTAGAACCCCGAGGGGAAGCCGAAGTTGTCCTCGGTCAGGTACAGGGTCCCGAACAACGGGTCGAGCGCGACCGCCTCGTGCGCGAAGCGCCCGGCCTTGGTGATCGGCTCGCGGCTCGACTGACCCCCCGCCGGCACCTCGAAGATGTAGCCGTGCGGCTGGGTAAGGGGCACGTTCGAGACGCCGGTGAAGTCGGGGCCGACGTCGGGCCCGTTGACCGTCTCCTCGCAGGTGATCCAGCTGCCCCACGGCGTCGCGCCCCCGCTGCAGTTCATCTGGGTGCCGTTGAGGCTGGTGAACGCCGAGACGACCTCGCCGAAGCGCGTCACCTCGACCGTGGTCGTGCCGCCCTGGCCCATGGCGTCGTAGGCCTGCGACGAGTCGCCGAACGCCGGGCCGGGGTTGTTGACCTCCTGGTTCCGCACCAGCAGAACACGACCGCGCCGTCCCCGGAACGCTGCCATGCCGTCGTGGCGTCCCGGCAGCACCGTGCCGTCGTCGAGCGTGACCGGCGACTCGGTGTCGTGGAACGACCGGTAGGCGAACCCTGCCGGCAGCCACAGGCGGACCAGACCGTCACGTGCGTCAGCGACCGGCCCCAAGGTCGGCTGAGGCGCCGAGCCGGTAGCCGCCGCCGGACCGGCCAGGAACCCGGCGAACGGGCCTCCGACCGTGGTGGCCGTCGCGGTACCCATCGCCGCGCCGGCCAGGAACGTACGGCGATTCAGTCCAGACATGGGATGCCCCCCTAGCTGTCTTCGGCCGGTCCGCTGCGGGCCGCACGACCCCAGGCCTCGTGACCAGCATCTCACGCTGCTCCAGTCGTCCAACTCCAGCTCGAGCTCGTCGTCGAACCAGTCGTCCAACTCGTCGTCGAACTCCTCGTCGAACTCCAGCTCGAACTCGTCGTCGAACTCCAGCTCCAACTCGAGCACCTGAGCCCGCCGTGTCCCGCCGTCGCCGTCCGACCATCGAGTTCCTGTGCCCGGCCGAGGACAAAGGCGTCATCGCCGAGCCGGTGCCGGCACGGCTCGCCCTTCCGGACTGGTTCCGGCGCCTGCCCGGGACCGACCTGTCGCAGGTCAGCGCGACCAACGACGGGATCACGGTCAAGCGCTGCATGCCCTTCCTCGACGCACTGTCGCTCGGGTGGATCCTCCCGCTTGCAGCGACGGTGCGCCTGGAGATCATGGACGACGGCAAGTCGGTCACCGGCGGTTGGGACTTCGACCGCGAGATGGTGAGCAACCACGCCGCCTTCCAGGTCGCGGGCAACCCGTCCGAGCCGCGACCGCCGATGAAGTTCCACAACGACTGGACCATCCGGACGCCGCCGGGCTGGAGCTGCCTCTTCCTCCCGCCGATCAACCGTCCGGACGACGTCGTCCAGCTGTTCGGCGGCGTGGTCGACACCGACCGGTATCGATCGGCGGTCAACCTTCCTTTCGTCGCGACCGCACCCGACGGCGTCTACACCCTGAAGCGGGGTACACCGCTGGTGCAGCTCGTGCCGTTCCGCCGGGTAGACGCGGCCATCCGGGGGTCGGTAAGGGCCGAGTCCGACGATGACCGAGCGGTGCGGGCCGCTATCAAACGCAACATTCTGGCTGGCGACGGCTGGTACCGGCGTGAAGCCCGTGCGTCGCGGTGAACCCCGGCAACATCTCACGTTGAGTGTCCAAACGCCGTGCAGCGACCAACAACGGCGACTGCTCGGCACTGAAGTTGCTCTCGACGAGCGGCTCCCGGCCCGAAATCTCGTGAGAGACTTCTCATCGTCGTCTCATCGACCTGTCGCAATCCGATGGCACAGTGGTCACGATGTCCCGGGTGCATGTCGTGCTGGTCGTTGTCGCTGTGGCGGTCGGCGTCGTCCTGGCCGCTCAGTTGCTGAGCGCCGATGCCTCTCCTACCCTTCCTGCGCCTGCCGTGGTCGACGGGCCCTCGACGCCGGGCAGCCAGCCGGCCGGGTCGGGCAGTACGGCGTCGACCACCGCACCGCCACCGACGGGGGAGCCGATGATCGTGCCACCACCGACGGTGGGTCCCAGCGCACCAGCCGGCGACGACGATGCCGACGACGATGCCGACGACGGCTCGGACAGTGGATCCGACGATGATGACGGCGACGACGGTGGGGATGGCTGACGGGTTCCGCCCCCGACTGTCGGCACGACTGCGGATCCTCGGCTGGATCCTGGCGCTGACCGCGCTTGCGGTGGTCGGTGCCCTGCTTCTCTCGCAGCGGTTGCTGCTCCAGCAGCTGGACGCCGAGGTGAACGGCCACCTCGAGCAGGAGGTGGACGAGGTCAGCCAACTGGTCGGCGGCCGTGACCCAGCGACGGGCCTGCTCTTCGGCTCGAACGTGGTCGCGATGTTCGACACCTACCTGCGGCGCAACGTGGCAGCCGACGGCGAGGCCTTCTACACGTTCGTCGGCGGCAGCTTCTACCGGGCGACCTATGAACCCGTGCGCCTCGGCGAGGCACCCCGCGCCGGCGATCGTTGGGCCGCGCTGACCGAGCCTGCGTCCGGCGAGCTGTCGACCGACGCCGGGCCCGTGCGGTGGCTCGCCCTGCCAATCCAGGATGCGGCCGGCGAGACCCTCGGCGTGTTCGTCGTCGCCAACTTCCTGAGCGAAGAACGCCAGCAGATCGCCCACGCGATCAACACCGGCCTGCTCGTCGCCGGCGCCGTGCTGGTCAGCGCGGCGTTCGTGGGCTGGATGGTCGCCGGGCGGATCCTCCGCCCGATCCGCGAGGTGACCGACACCGCCCGGGCCATCAGCGAGAGCGACCTGTCCGCGCGGATCGAGGTCGACGGCGACGACGAGGTCGCCGAGCTCGCGCGCACGTTCAACGCCATGGTCGACCGGCTGGAGACTGCGTTCGACACCCAACAGGCGTTCCTCGACGATGCCGGGCACGAGCTGCGAACCCCGATCACGATCGTGCGCGGCCACCTCGAGCTGCTCGGCGACGATCCGGACGAGCGGCGCGAAACGATCGCGCTGGTGACCGACGAGCTCGACCGGATGAGCCGGATCGTCGACGACCTGTTGCTGCTGGCGAAGCTCGAGCGCCCGGACTTCCTCCGGCCGGTCGCCGTCGAGATCGAGCCGTTCACCGCCGAGCTGTTCGCCAAGGCCCAGGCGCTCGACCGGCGTTCGTGGCGGCTCGGTGGGTCGGCGAGGACCACAGTGGTCGCGGATCCGCAGCGGCTGACCCAGGCGGTCATGAACCTGGCCCGCAACGCGGTGGAGCACTCCGCCCCCGACGCCACGGTCACGGTCGGGTCGGCGGCCGGCAACGGCGAGGTGCGCTTCTGGGTCGCCGACACCGGGCCGGGTGTCCCTGCCGACGAGCAGGCGGCGGTCTTCGAGCGCTTCGTCCGTGGCGGCGACCGGCGACGGCGCTCCGACGGCGCGGGCCTCGGGCTCGCGATCGTCCGTGGCATCGCCGACGCACACGGCGGGCGCGTCGAGCTCGACAGCGCGCCCGGCCGCGGTGCCCGGTTCACCGTCGTGGTCCCCACGGCGCCTCCGCCGCCGACCGTCACCGCCCGGACCGCCACGACTGGCCCGATGTCTGACTTCGCCACGACTCGCCAGGCCACCCCGACGACAGACGCCGCCACGACGACCGCGACGGGCTCGACGGGCTCGACGGGCTCGACGGCCAGCGCTGACTCCGCCACGACGGCCGCCGGGTCGACCTTCAATGGCCAACGCCATGAGGTCGACGAGGCCAGTCCCGCCGGCACGGCAGACGAGTGACGTGGCGCGCATCCTGATCGCCGAGGACGAGCCTCGCATCGCGAGCTTCCTGGAGAAGGGCCTGCGCGCCAACGGGTTCAGCACGATCGTGGTCGACGACGGGCGGGTGGCGGCCGCGGCGGCGCGGGACAGCGACTTCGACCTGCTCATCCTCGACTTGGGCATGCCCGGCCTCCACGGGCTCGATGCCCTACGCGAGCTGCGCGAGCGTGGCGAACGGCTGCCGGTGGTCATCCTCACCGCCAGCGACGAGCTGGAGACCACCGTCGACGGGTTCGCCAAGGGAGCGGACGATTACGTCACCAAGCCGTTCCGCTTCGAGGAGCTGCTCGCCCGCATCCGGGTCCGCTTGCGTCCCGGGATCAGCGACGACCTCGGAGTCTTGCGCTCCGGCGCCCTCACGCTCGACCTGCGTACTCGGCGCGCATCGGGCGGTGGGCGAACGGTCGAGCTCACGGCCCGGGAGTTCGCCCTGGCCGAGACATTCCTCCGCCATCCCGACCAGGTGCTGTCACGCCAGCAACTGTTGTCCCACGTGTGGGGCTACGACTTCGACCCCGACTCCAACATCGTGGACGTCTACGTGCGCTACCTCCGCCGCAAGCTCGGCGAGCAGGTCATCGAGACCGTCCGCGGAATGGGCTACCGCCTCCGCGACAACCACGACGACCCGTGAGCCCGTGAGCCCGTGAGCCCGTGAGCCCGTGAGCTCGTGAGCCCCGTGACAGGATCGTGGTCATCCGGTGTCCGCGCGGCGTCGCTCCGCGAGGCGGCGGGGGCCGTCCAGCAGCATGGCGCCCCGCAGGGTGATGCTGTGCAGCACGGCGCTCCCGTTGCGGTGCGTGCTGATCAGCCCGGCGTCCCGGAGGACGCTCGCGTGGTGACTGGCCGTCGAGGCCGAGACGCCGATGCGTCGGGCCAGCTCGTTGGTGGTGCAGGTGTCGGCCACGACGGCCAGCGCCGTGGCTCGTGTGCGTCCGAGCAGCGAGTCGAGCGCAAGGCGATACCCCCGCGGAGCGCTGCCCGCCCAGATCGCCATGGCGTCCTCCGGCTCCCTCAGGGCGGGATAGAACAGGACAGCCGGGGCGGTGACGTCGGCTTCGCTGGAGAAGACCATCGGATCGCGACAGAAGACCGAGGGAACCAGCACCATCGACCGGCCGCCGAGGTGGACGTCATGGTGACGGCGGGGCTCGAGGCGTCGCTGTTGAGTGCGCTCTCGGATCTCGAGGACTGGCGCTCGCCATCGAATCCGCGGGTCCAGGGTGCCGAGGAGGCGTTCGAGGCCGCCCTCGCTCATGATCCGCGCCCGGTAGGCCCGATCGACGTCGAGGTGCGAGCGGATCGCGTCCCAGTGCGGGTCGACCGCGGTCTCGTTGTAGGCCCTCAGCCCGGCGATCAGGTGCCGGAGGGCCCGCGGGTCGCCGCGGTGGAGGTCGCGCAACCAGGAGCGAGTCCGCGGCGTCACACCGGCGAGCTGTGAGGCGAGCGGTTCGATCTCGGCGGTCAGGTGCGCGCGGGGCGCGCCCAGCAGCGCGTCGGCGGCCTCCTCGATCGACTCCGTGGGACCGGCCAGCGTGTGCAGGTCGACGTGGGCGAACAGCTGCACCTGAGTCATCAGCGATTGCACCGTCTCACCGATGCGCCCGATCCGCTCGATGGTGGCCTGTCGCCAGCCCTCCACGACCAGGCCGGGGCGGGCCTCCTCCAGGACTTGGAGGCTGAACAGCGTCTCGGTGAGCGGCCCCCAAGACGAGCTGATTCGCACGTTCGCCATGTCCGCCACGGTGAAGTGGATGCGCAGCACTCGAACCCATCACACCACGTGATCGCCCTCTGAGGACGGCGCCCACCCCACCCTTTCGATCAGGATCGAAAGGGTCTGGTCTGAGAGCGTGGTGTCACCGGGGTGTGAGGACGCAGAGCTCGTTGCCTTCGGGGTCGGCGAGGACGACCCAGCGGACATCGCCTTGACCGATGTCGATCGGCTCGGCACCGGTGGCGAGGAGGCGTGCGACCTCGGCAGCGCGGTCGTCGTCGGGGTCGGGGGCGACGTCGAGGTGGACGCGCAGCTTCGCCGTCTTGGGCTCGGCGACGCGGTGCAGGTCGATGTAGGGACCGCCGCCGTTGGTGTCGCGGAGCCACACCCCCTGGTCGTCCCGGCCGAGCGCAGGCCACCCGGTCGCCGCGGACCAGAACGGGGCGATGGCCACGGGGTCGGCGCAGTCGAACACGACAGCGGCCACCGGCCCGATCCCGGCGAACGCCGAGGTGGGGTCGTTGCCCACCGACCCGAGGTGGCTCACCACGCAGAGCTCGTTGCCCTCGGGATCGGCCATCACCGCCCACGACACGTCGTCGGGCTGGCCGATGTCGATCCGACCGGCGCCGAGGGCCTCCAGCCGGGCGACCAGCGCCGACTGATGCTCCGCGGAGGTCGAGGCCACGTCGAGATGCACCCGGTTCTTGGAGGTCTTCGGTTCG
>JBOGHK010000129.1:0-27214 GCA_050744325.1 Acidimicrobiales bacterium | reverse complement strand
CCCGGCCGTCGGCACTGCTGGCGGCCGAGGGTTGGAACTCGCCCGCGACGTGAACGGGCCGGCATCCGGCCGTCGGCGGTGCTGGTGGCCGGGGGTTGGAACGAGAAGAAGATCGAGTGGCAGGACGACACGATCCCACCCGGCCGTCGGCACTGCTGGCGGCCGAGGGGGTTGGAAGTTGAAGAGTTACTCATCAACGTAGAGGCCGGCTGCCGGCACCGGTGGTGGCTGAGGGTTGGAGTTGCGGACCCCAGTCACAGGCCATGACGGTGGCCGGCCGTGGACGGCATTGGCGTCCGAGGGCTGGAACAACACCGTCAAAGACGAGGTCGGCTTGGCGCTCACGGCGAAGGGACTCTCCAGTGCACTTGGCGCGCGGTGCTGGCGACAAGCGGGGGGCGTACCGGTGATCTGACTGGCATCAGATGGACGGCGGGACCTACAACACGCAGGTCAGCGGTACTGGTCGTTACGGGCTGGACTCTCAGCAACGCACTCGTAATGCGTAGGTCAGGGGTTCGATTCCCCTCTCGGGCTCCACCCGCTGGGTTTCCGCCCAGGAATTGGTGTTCGATCGAAATCGGGCGAGTCGGCTGGTCCGCCCCACCGTGACGGCGAATCCGAGCCAGTGCCGCGCTTCGCGATCCCTGCCCTGCGGCAGTTTCCGGCTCAGCAACCCGCTGTCTGTTGGCGGCACTGGATAGTCGGCGTTGATGACCTCGGGCGGGTGACCCTGCCTGCGGACACGCGGCCGGTCCTTCGTGAGGCTGGCTGCATACGTGCAGTCAGTCGGGACCAGGCCTTGGTGTTGCACAACAAGTCTGATGGCGCCGAGATGCACGTCGATGCACGCGGCCGGCTCGTGTTGCCCGTGTGGTTGCGGCGGCTCGCCGAGCCGTGCCAGTCGGTCCTGCTTGCTGTCCGGTGGTCACGCCGACCAGCTCGCGCGACGGACTGGCTGAGGCGGCGGCCGGGGAGGTGGTCTGATGGATCGCCTGGTTCGAGCCCGAGTGCTGCTCGCCGAAGATGCCTCGCTCGGGATCACACTGGACGACCTGGTCGCCGCCTCGACCGACGTCCGACGACCCGTGATCGACGTGCCGACGGTGGCGGAGTACGTCGACGTCGTCGACAAGGCGATCGGTGGGAGGACGGCCGAGACCTATCGGTCGTACTGGCGTCTGCTGGTTGCCCGATACGGGGATCGACCGATCGATGGCGTGAGCCATGAGAAGCCAAGTTGCAGCATCTCTTCGAGCTGGCCCCGTCGGCCGATTTTGCCGTAGAGCCGGCAGTTCGGGACTGGTCGCGCCGCGACAGTGACGTCGCCAAACGACTGCGCCGGGTCGACAACCGTCGCATGAGGTGGCTGCGCTCGCTGTTCGGGCAGTTCTGCGTGGATGAGAGCGATGCTGAGGCCCGCAGCATGCTGGCCTACTCGTTGCTGATCGGCGGCTACTTCATCACAGCCCGGCACGGTGACAAGACCCGGTCCCAAATGCTGCAACTCGCGGTCGATCGACTGCTCAGCGAATCGTGGGACTGACACGGCCCGCCCCACCGAAAGCGGCCGTTGCGGGGGGGGCAAGATGTGACCTTCAGCGCTTGATGGCGTGATTGTCTCGGCGCTGGGTGGCGTGCTTGGGTGTGGTGCGACACGAGCTGTTGGCTGGTGACGCGTGCGATCCGTGTGCGGATATCGGGTGGAGCTGGTGCAACTGGGGTGCGATTCGGAGCCGGTCGGTGTGGGCGGTGATGCGGAGGCCGTTGCAGCCTCGCCCCGCGGCCGGCCCGGGCCGGCCCGAACGAGGTGGAGTGGCCCGGGCGAAGGTCTCAGCGGGCAGCGGTCACTGAGACCAGGGTGGGGTAGTCGGTGTAGCCCCGGTGATCGCCGCCGTAGAAGGTCGCGGGGTCGGCGTCGTTGTAGGGGCCGCCGGCCTTGATCCGCAGGTCGAGGTCGGGGTTCGCCAGCCAAAGCGTGGCCAGGCTGACCGCGTCGGCGACGCCGGATGCCAGCGCCGCTCCGGCGGCGGCGGGTGTGGCCGGGAAGGCGTCGGGTACCGGGTGGGGGTTGAGGATCAGCGTGCCCGGCCATGCCGTCCGGATCACCTCGGTGGGCGCCCGGTCGCCGGTCTCGGAGACGTGGATGTAGGCGAGATCGCGGGTTGCCAGCTCGGCGGTGAGGGCCCGGTAGAGGGCGGCGGGGTCCTGCTCGATGATGCCGTTGAAGGGGTTCCCGGGCGAGATCTTGAGTGCGGTGCGCTCGGGGCCGACCGTGGCGGCGACGGCGTCGACGACCTCGATGACGAACTGGATGCGGTTGTGGACCGGCCCGCCGTAGCGGTCGTTGCGGCGGTTGGTGTTGTCGGCGAGGAACTGGTGGAGGAGGAAGCCGTTGGCCCCGTGGAGCTCGACCCCGTCGAAGCCGGCCTCGATGGCGTGGGTGGCAGCCGCGGCGAAGTCGGCGATCGTACCGGTGATGTCGGACGCGGTCATCCCTCGGGGCACCGGGTGGTCGACCATCTCCGTGCCGGTGAAGAGCTGTTCGCCGGAGGCCACGGCCGACGGGGCGACGGGCAGCTCGCCGTCGGGGTAGAGGGCCGGGTGGCCGATGCGGCCGCAGTGGGTGAGCTGGATGAAGATCCGGCCGCCGGCGGCGTGTACGGCGTCGGTCACGGTCCGCCACGCGGCGACCTGTTCGGGGCTGTGGATGCCGGGGGTCTGGATGTAGCCCTGGCCGACGACGTTGGGATGGGTGCTCTCGCTGATGATGAGGCCGGCGCCGGCCCGCTGTGCGTAGTACTCGGTGTGCAGGGAGGTGACCAGCCCGCCGACCGTTCGGCTGCGGGTCATCGGTGACATGACGAGGCGGTTGGGGAGGTCGAGCTTCCCGATGGTGAGCGGCGCGTACAGCAGGTCGAGGTCCTGCGGGGATGGCGGTGTGGTCACGGCTGTCCTTTCGATGGTTGGGGTGCGAAGGCGGCGAGCTCGTCGGTGAGGTCGGCGGCGAACCAGCGCTCGGGCCGTACGGCGAAGACCGCTGTCTGGTCGATCCCGGCGTCGCGCCACAGCGCGGCGTACTGCTCGCCGGCGTCCCGGCCGAGGTAGCGCACGGCCATGGGCACGAGATCGCGCCCGAACTCCACCGAGCGGGTCTCGACCACGGGGCCTTCGACGCTCACGTAGCGGTAGGGCACGGTCTCGACCTGCGCCGTCATCCCGAAGCGGCCGGCGGCCCGGATCGCCCGGCCTTTGCGGGATGTCGTGCTCGTGATCACCTCGACGGTGCCGCCCGGTTCGTAGCGGTACCAGATCGGCGTGGCGATGGTGCCGGTCGCGTCGGCCACGCTGAGCACCCCGACGTGGACGTCGGCCAGGAACCGTTCGTGGGCCTCTCGTTCCGTGTAGGTCATTGACCTAACCTTAGGTCGATGACCTAATGCAGGCAACCCCGGCTACCCTGCTCCGGTGCCCGCAGCCCGCAGCCGCCAACATGAGAGTCGGTGTGTCGAGCTGGTCGGCGTCGCCCGGGAACTGCTCGTCGAGGGCGGCCTCGACGCCTTCGCCATGCGCGCCGTGGCGGCGCGGGCCGACATGAAGCTCGGGAACCTCCAGTACTACTTCGCTGCACGCGATGACCTCCTCGAGGCGGTCATCCGCACTGACTTCGCCCAGGACCTCGCCGCCTTCCAGGACGCGTCCGCCGCCGTGGCCGGCCCCGCATCGCTCAAGCGGCTCGCCCGCCGGCTCGTCGCCAACTGGTCCTCGTCGAACGGCATCGCCTTCGTCACCCTGTCCACGCTGGCGTACCACAACGACCGGTTCCGCTCGCTCAACCGCGAGATCTACGAGTCCTTCTACGACGAACTGCGCTCCATGATCCGCCGCCTGGACGAGGACGCCCCCGGCCCGGAGGTCGCGCTCCGGGCCCGGCTCATGACCTCGGTCCTCGACGGCGTCGCTCTCCAGATCCACGCCGGGGCCGGGGGCGGCAAGGCCGCCGACACCAAGCTCATCGACCGAGCCGCCGACCTCCTGATCTCGATCGCCACCGGACCCTAATGACGGCCCCGACGTGACCCCAGCCACCAGTCAGGGGTCGTGTTGAGAAACGAACGATTCTCAACACCCCGTCCCAGGATCGGTGATCGACGCCCCCGACCGCTGTGATCTTCAGCGCTTGACGGCGTGATGAGTTCGGCGCTGAGTGAAACGGCGAGGCGTCGGCGTTGACGACGGCTATGCGAACCTCCCGGTGGTCGGCCACGAGTAGTCCCCATGGACGGCCACGCGAGATCGCCCGCGTCCCATGATCGGGCGACAACTCGGTTGACCAGTCCGATTGACCTTCATGTGCGGTTGTCCATCTGGCGCTCGTAGCAGACCTGTTGGGCCAGGTCGTTCAGGCGGGTGATCGTGTCGGCGACGTTCTGGGCGTCAAGGGTGAGCGGGAGTCGGATGTGCCCGTCGCCTCGCTGGTCGGCGTGGAACGTCGGGCCCGGTGCGATGGTGATGCCGCCGGCCGCGGCGGCGCGGGCGAGCATCGTCGCCGAACAGGAGGTCAGCCGCAGCCAGATGGCGATCCCGCCTGCCGGTGCCCCGTCGAGCTCGAACTGGTCGGTGGGCAAGGCGGCGACGAAGGCGTCGCGGGTGGCAGCCAGGTGGTCGCGACGTTGGGCGACGTAGCGGTCGTGATCGTCCAACAGCTGGAGGAGGAGCAGCTGGTCGACGACTGACGCGCCTCCTACGCCGAGGTCCGTGAGGTAGCCGACTTCGGCCGCGCTGGCCCGCAGCCAACCAACCCGAAGGCCGCTCCACACGATCTTGGCGAAGGAACCGACGACGAGAGCGTGAGACTCGGTGGCTGTCATCGGAGGTTCCAGGCATGGCGCACCTCGTAGGTCGAGGGGTCGCAGGGTGTGGTCGACGATCAGCCGGACGCCGTGGCGTCGAGCCTCACGGGCGACCTCCGTTCGCCACTCTGGCGGGCGAATCGCGCCCGTGGGGTTGTGCCCGTCGGGCACCAGGAACATCGCATCTGGTCGATGCCGAGCGAAGAGCAGGCCCAGCGTCGTGGCATCGTCTGGCGTCGGCCAGGGGATAGGACGTGCGGCATGGTGGAGCACGGACAGAGCACCGGGGTAGGTCGGCGCTTCGACGACCACACATTGCCGGCGCGCAGCGGCGCCGACCAGGCGAAGCGACACCGCGAGGGCATCCATCGCCCCGGAGGTGATCAGCACCTCCTCCGCTGCGGCCGGCACGTCGTCGGTGGTGAGCAGGCCGGCGATCCTGGCCCGGAGGGCGGCGACGCCGCCGGCGTGGTAGCCGGTGTCGACCAGTTCACGGCGCAGGTCGTAGTCGATAGACCGCATGGCCTGGAGCACGGCGTGCAGGGGTGCCGCTGGCATCGCCTGCGCGAGGTTCAGCATCCCCTTGGGTGAGCGCAGGCTCGCCGGCTCCGTACGGATCGTGTAGTTCTTCGGCAGAGTGGTCGTCGTGCCCGAACCATGACGGGTCACGATCCATCCCTGGGCGCGGAGGCGCCCAAGCGCCTCGACCAGGGTGACTCGAGAGACCCCGAGCGCGTTCGCCAGGGGTCGCTCACCGGGGAGCTGTACACCGAGCGGGAGCCGGCCGTCGACCAGTGCCCGCTCCAGCGCCTCGGCCACCAGGAGCGGTTTGCTGGCGCCTCGCGTGCTCCGCTCGCCGATGGCACCGAGAACTTCCGAAACACTCATGCGCATACGCATCAGTCCAGTTTGGCGGTAGTGGGCTGGCAAGTGGCCGGGAGCGTCGGGAACCTGGCCTGGTGCAACGTGTGTCGCTCAAGTTCGTTCATCTCGACGTGTTCGCGTCGTCGCCCTACCACGGCAACAGCGTCGCGGTCGTCCACGACACCTGCGGCCTGAGCCGGGAGCAGATGCTCGTCGTCACTCGGGAGCTGCGTCACTTCGAGACGATCTTCGTGCGGGCCCGGCGGGGTGACGGCACGCCGCCGGGCGAGACTGAAGTGCGGGTGTTCGACCTGTTCGAGGAGCTGGCGTTTGCTGGTCACCCGACGCTGGGCGCTGCGGTCGCGCTGGCACGAGACAGCACGGCCGAGACGACGACGCTGACCCTGCGGTACCGGGACAAGGCCGTGCCGGTCACCGTCGAGCCGAGGCGCTCAGGGTGGCACGCAGTGCTCGATGCCGGCCGTCCGGCCCCGTTCGTACCGCTGCCGGCCACCGAACGAGCACAGGTGGCGGCGGCCTTCGGGCTGACCCCCGACGACCTCTGCACAGACCTGCCGATGGAGATCGGCTCGACGGGACTCCGCTATCTGGTGGTCCCCGTCGCCGCCCGGCTGGCGGAGGCCGCCGTGCACACCGACCTCACACCGATGCTCGAACGCCTCGGCGCCGACTTCGCCTACCTGGTGGATGTCGAAGCGGTCGAGGGCCGGCACTGGAACAACGACGGCGTCGTCGAAGACGTCGCGACCGGTAGCGCTGCCGGCGTGGCCGGCGCCTACCTGGTCCGACACGGCCGGGCGGCCCCAGGTCGGCCCATCGAGCTGTCCCAGGGCAGGTTCGTCGGTCGTCCCAGCAGGATCCGGGTCACGGTCGACGGATCGCCGGACCGACCCGAACGAGTGCGGGTCGGCGGCGAGGTCCAGGTGATCGCCACCGGCCACATCGTCCAGCTCCCCGACAGGGCGGAGGCATGAAGCAGACGATGATCATCGGCCCGCAGGAAGTCGACCAGATCGTGGACCTCGACGACCTGGTCAGCGACGGCATCAAGCACCCCGCGGCTCACCTCACGCCCGGAGGCCTGCGGTGACGGACGGGTCGACGATTCTGGCCAGGGCCTGGGCGGCGGCCCCGGTCCTGCGGGAAGAGGGGTCATCCAAGGCGTCGATCCTGCCGATGTCGGCGCCTGATCCGCTGCGCCCCGGGTGCCTGGACCCCCATCGCCCGGGGCGTAGCGCGCAACCATACGGAGAACCATGCGATGCAGGTGACGCAGGCGGCCTTGAGGCGGGCAGCGAACGACCCCGACCAGCTCTCGGCGCTGCTCGACCCGCTGGCAGCCGAGGCCGCAGCCGGGTCGTTGGGCCATCTCGAGAGGCTCGTGTGGGCGGTCGACGAGCTCCGGCTCGCCGAGTACACGATCCGGCGGCTGGTGCTCGACGAGCTCGACACCGAGGACGTCCTCCAAGATGTGCTCGTTGCCGTGACCGAGACCATCGGCGGCTTCCGGGGTGAGGCCCGCTTCACCACCTGGCTCAACCAGGTGGCGCGGTTCAAGGCGATCGCCCACCTCCGTCGCAAGCGTGACGAGGACCGCCTCGACGACGCCGAGGTCGCCGACGCCGCGCGCATCTCCTCCATGCTCGCCAACAGGGTCGTCCTCCAAGAGCTACTGGACGACCTGCCCGAGCACTACCGCCGCGCCGTCGTGCTCCGTGACGTGGAGCAACTGCGCTACAACGAGATGACGCGCCGGCTCGGCATCAACCACAACACCGCCCGCAGCCGCGTCGCCCGCGGCCGAGCCCTGGTCGCAGCCAGGCTGATCGAACGACGATGAGCAGGACGACAGCCGACCGGATCGGGCGCTACCGGGTCCGTGAGGTCATCGGGGTGGGTGGCTTCGCCACCGTCTACCGCGCGACCGACGAGCGGCTGGGCACCGATGTCGCCGTGAAGGTCTTCGCCGAGAACCACAGCCTCGACCCCGACGTACGGGAGCGCTTCGTCGAAGAGGGCCGCCGCCAACGACGCGTCCACGGAGCACACCTTCTCGCCGTCCACGACATCGGCGAGACCGAACGCGCCCAGCCCTACCTGGTACTCGACCTGGCCGACCGGGGCGACCTGGCCACCCGGGTCGGCGCCGCCCGCGAGCAGGGACGTCCCCCCAGCCCCGACGGAATCCTGGCCGTCGGCCAGGCGGTCGGCCGTGCCCTGGACGCGCTCCACCGGATCCACCTCGTCCATCGAGACCTCGCTCCGAAGAACCTGTCCAAGGACCTAGCCATCGCATCGGGCCTCACCGTGGCCACCGGCACGTCCGGGTTCGCGCCCCCCGAACAACGTGAGCACGGCGGCACCGTCGACAGCCGCGCCGACATCTGGGCCGCTAGCGCCTTGATCGTGTGGCTGGCCGTCGACCGCACACCCGACGACAGCGGCGAGTGGCGACAAGGCCTGCGAGACGCTGGCTGGTCGCCCGAGCTGGTCCGCATGTTGACCCGAGGTCTGGCCCACCGCCCCGAGGACCGCTATCAGACGATCGAGGAGTGGAGCGCCGCACTGGAAGGCGCGCTGCCGCCGCCAACGCCACCACTACCCACTGGTGGCGGCGAGACCGGCCGGCGGCCGCGATCCCGTCCTCGACGGGTAGCGCTCATGCTCCGTTGTGAAAGTCCACGGCATCACGATCACCCTGAACGGGCCGACGACGTTCTCCGTCCGTGCCCCGGCCCGCTTCACCGCGACCGTCGACGGTGCCGCGCCCTGGGGGTGGGTCGGACCCGACGGCACGCTGGTCGTCGCCACCGACCCGACCGGCGAGCTCGAGCTGGAAGCCCAGACCGTCGGTCGCGCCACTGTGCGAGTCCTCGCCTGCGACGAGCAGAACCGCATCGTCCAAGCCACCCAACAGCTCAACGTGATCGCCTAACGGGGCTTCGGCCCAGCCCGACGAGGCGGTCTACGCGGGGCGCTCACGTCGTGTCGTGGCGGCGGTCAGGCGGTGTTGACTGCGGCGGTTTCCTGGAGGCCGAGGAGCGCGATGGCCTGCTCACGCATCTTGTACTTCTGGACCTTGCCGGTGACGGTCATGGGGAACTCGTCGGTGACCTGGACGTAGCGGGGGATCTTGTGGTGGGCGATGCGGCCCCGGCAGAACGCGGCGACGTCGTCGACGGTCAGCGTGGCGCCCTCACGCAGCCGCACCCAGGCCATCAGCTCCTCGCCGTAGCGCACGTCGGGCACGCCGATGACCTGGGCGTCGACGATGTCGGGGTGCCCGTGCAGGAACTCCTCGATCTCCCGCGGGTACACGTTCTCGCCGCCCCGGATGACCATGTCCTTGATACGGCCCACGATGTTCAGGTAGCCCTCGTCGTCCATGGTGGCCAGGTCGCCTGTGTGCATCCACCCGGCGGCGTCGATGGCCTCGGCCGTCCGCTCGGAGTCGTCCCAGTAGCCGAGCATCACCGAGTAGCCCCGGGTGCACAGCTCGCCCGGCTCGCCCCACTGCACCGGCAGCCCGGTGGTCGGGTCGACGATCTTCACCTCGACGTGGGGGTGAACGCAGCCGACGCTGCCCACCCGCTTCTCCACCGGATCGTCGACCGCGGTCTGCGTCGACACCGGCGAGGTCTCGGTCATGCCGTAGCAGATGGTCACCTGGTCCATGTGCATCCGCTCGATGCACTGCTTCATGACCTCCACCGGGCACGGCGAGCCGGCCATGATCCCGGTACGCAGCGTGCCAAGGTCGAACCGTTCGAAGTCCGGCAGGTCGAGCTCGGCGATGAACATGGTGGGGACGCCATAGAGACTCGTGCACCGCTCGGTCTCGACCGCGTGGAGGGTGGCCAGCGGATCGAACGCCGGGGCCGGCACCACGATGGTCGCCCCGTGGGTGGTGCAGGCCAGGTTGCCCAGCACCATCCCGAAGCAGTGGTAGAAGGGCACAGGGATGCAGACGCGATCGTGCTCGGTATAGGCGCAGCGCTCGCCGATGAAGTAGCCGTTGTTGAGGATGTTGTGGTGGGTGAGCGTGGCGCCCTTGGGGAAACCGGTGGTGCCGCTCGTGTACTGGATGTTGATGGGGTCGTCGAAGGCCAGCTCGGCCTCTCGGTCGCGCAGGGCCTGGCCGCTGACCGACTCGCCGCGGGCCAACAGGTCGTGCCAGCCGGGGGTGCCGAGGTAGAGCACCTCTTCGAGCGCCGGCAGCTCGGGTCGGACCTCGTCGAGCATCGTCCGGTAGTCGCTGGTCTTGAACTCGGTGGCGGCGATCACCGCCCGGCAACCGGACTGGCGCAGCGCATAGGCCACCTCTGACGTGCGGTACGCGGGGTTGAGGTTGACCAGGATCATGCCGACCTGGGCGGTGGCGTACTGGACCAGCACCCACTCGGCGTTGTTCGGGCTCCAGATGCCGACCCGGTCGCCGCGCTGGAGGCCCAACGCCACTAGGCCCCGGGCGACGCGCTCGACCTCGTGGGCCAGCTCGGCGTAGGTCATCCGCACGTCCTGGAACGGCACCACCAGCGCCTCGCGGTCGCCGAACCGCTCGACGGTGGCGGCCAGGTTCTGGCTGATGGTCTGGCCGAGCAGCGGAATGCTCGATGCACCCGACGTGTACGCGATCTCCGTCATGTTGCAGTCCCCTGATTCGGATCATCGCGCCGCCACACCGCAGCGGGCGATAGCTCGGTCGTCGATGGCGAGGCAGCCGGCCAGGTCGACGGGCCCACGTGGCGCAGCACGTAGGGCGTCACAGGCTGCTCGAGGGTCACGACATCAGGCACGGCCTCCTGTGATCACGATTCTGCTCCTGCCGGCGCTCGATCTCCTATCACGAACTTTCCCATCCACTCGATCAGCGCTTCGTTCTGGGCCAAGCGGGTCGCCGGGTCGCCCAGCTCGATCGACCCGGCGTGAGGCGTCCGGGGCATCCTCAGCATCTCCACGGTCTGGCCGTGCAGTTTCAACAGCGCGTACATCTGGTCGGCGTTCGCCGGCGGTGTGCGGAGGTCCATCTCGTGCTGGATGATCAGCAGGGGCGTCGTGCATTGGCGGCGAAGGTTGTCGGCGAGAGCTCCGCGTACGGCTGGGAGGACTCGATCCCGTGCCCACGTGTCTCGCCCACCCATCGGGGAAACACCCATGCCGACGTCGGCACCCAGCATCGCCGACCAGTCGAGCAGAGGGCTCTCGACCACCGCCGCTCGGAATCGATCGGAGTGAGTGATCGCCCACGTGGTCAGAAACGCCCCTGCGGAGATGCCCCACACGCCGAGACGGTCCGGGTCGGCGAGACCGAGCCGGACGGCCAAGTCGACGCCGGCCATCACGTCGAAGAAGTCGAGGTTCCCGAAGTCGCCGTGGACGCATTCGGCGAAGGCCTGCGAGTAACCGGTCGACCCGCGTTGGTTGACCAGCAGGGTGCCGTAGCCGGCGGCGGCGAACATCCAGTTGTCGAACGAGAACACGTGCCCCCACGCAGCGTGCGGGCCTCCGTGGCAGCTCAGCAGGGTGGGAACGGGACCGTCGGCCCCGGCGGGCCCCAGGAACCAGCCTTCCACCGGCGATCCGTCCACGCCGATGATGTCCAGGTGGCGAACGTCGAAGCGCTGGTCGTCGGCGAGCACCCCGTCGTTCAGGGAGGTGAGCCGTCGAGGTTCGGGGCCGTCCCGATGAGCAGAAGGGCGAACAGGGTGCAAGTGGCCCGCCGTGGGACATGTAGGAACCGCCGCATGAGCCATCTCTCCCCTCCGGGCCGAGGCCATGACTTGTCCAGTGCCAGTATCGCACCCCAAGGCTTATTGGTCTAATATTCAGTCCATTAGCCCTATGGTAGCCCGCCACTCACCCGAAGGTTCTGCCCGGTGATCCATCGGGCATCGTCGCTGGCCAGGAAGGCGACGACGTCCGCTATGTCACGCGGCTCGCCGAGTCGACCGAGCGGAGTCATGCCAGGGATGCGCTCGAGCGCTTCGGGCGGATTGGCCCCCCGGAGCATGTCGGTGTCCGTCGCCCCGGGGGAGACGGTGTTGACGGTGATCTGCCGCTCGCCGAGCTCCTTGGCCGCGACGGCACTGAACTGCTCGACTGCGGCCTTGCTGGCCGAGTACAAGGCGTTGCCGGGCACTGGCAACACCGTGTTGACCGAGGAGACGTTGACGATCCGCCCGGCGTGATTCAGGCGACGGGCCGCCTCCTGCAGTGCGAAGAAGGTGCCCCTGACGTTGGCATCCATCACGGTGTCGAAGGCTTCTTCGGAGGCGTCGGCCAGCGTGCCGACGGCGACCGTGCCCGCGTTGTTCACGACGATGTCGAGGCCGCCGAGCAACGAGTCGGCCTCGGCGAACAGGCGGCGCACGTCATCCGGCCGGCTGATGTCGGCCTGTACTGCGGTCGCGCGTCCGCCCGCCTCCTCGACGGACTTGCTGACGTGCGCTGCCGCCGCGGCATCCTGGCAGTAGCTGAAGACGACGGTGGCACCGTCTTCGGCCAGGCGCTCTACGATGGCGCGTCCGATGCCACGGGATCCCCCGGTGACCAGGGCGCGTCGTCCGGCAAGGATGGTCATGGGCCCTCCATTCGGTGTGCTCTCAGCGTTCCGGCGCCACGCGTGAGACCCTCCTCGAGCGCGACCGCTGCGGCGGCGAACACCTCGAGAGGGGCGCGCAGCAGGCTTAACCGTGCCGATACCCCGCCATCGGCGGTCACGACCGCACCGGTCATGTAGGTGCTGCGATCCGACAGGAGGAACTCGACGATCTCTGCGATCTCTCGTGGGTCACCCATCCGTCCACACGGCACCTGCCCAGCTGCGACGTGCTCGCTCCCACCTGCGACCTGTCGGCGATCTCTTCGGGGCGACCGAGACGCCGGATCAGCATGTGCTGCCGGAACGTTGCCTGGGCGGCTTCAGGGTCGAGCGCGCGCTCGAGCTGCGGGGTGTGAACAGGCCCGGGGGCGACCGCGTTGACTCGGATGCCGTCCCCGGCGAAGTCGTGCGCCAGGGCCTTGGTCAGCATCAGGAGGCCCCCCTTCGACGCGTTGTAGTGCGGCTGGCAGCTCCCTTGCGTCGCCACCACGATGACGGACTCGATCGAGGTGATGTTGACGATGGCTCCGCCGCCAGCCCTGCCGATCTCGCGTCCGACGATCTGGCTGACGAGGAACGGGCCCTTCATGTTGACGTCGACGACGAGATCCCAGTCCTCCTCGGACAGGTCCTTGATGCCCGCGCGCGTGTGCGTGCCAGCGTTGTTGACCAGCAGGTGAACCGCTCCGAAGTGCTCCACGCCCGCATCGCATGCCGCTTGGATCGCGCCAGGATCTCGGACGTCGCCGCCTGCTGCCATGGCCCGGCCACCCGCTTCGGTGATCTGGTCCGCCGTGGTTTGCCCATCGTGCAGGTCGAGGTCGAAGCAGACCACGCCGGCACCTTCGACACCGAGCCTGAGAGCCGTAGCCCGGCCGATGCCGGCCCCGGCGCCAGTCACGAAGGCTGATCGGCCGTCAAAGCGCATGGTGTGCCCCATCCTGGGCCAGGACGGTTCAGCCGAGGATCGCCCGGCCGGCGTGGCGGAACCGCAGCCCGAGACGCGAGCTCTCAGGCATTGCGCTTCACGATGTCGATCATGTCCTCGCGCACGCTTTCGATGTGCGCGGCAACCGACTCCGCGGCCCGGTCGGGGTCCTTGTCCTTGATCGCGGCGTAGATCTCCTGGTGGTGTGCGACGGCCGTGGGAAGAACGTGCTGCGAGTACTCCGCCACCGGGATCCACATCTCGGCGCGAGCGTCCTCGATCGTTCGTCTCATGATGGAGTTGCGGGCGGTGTCGACGATGCCGAGGTGGAACGCCGTGTCGAAGGAGTTGAAGACCGCTGGGGTTTGGCCGGGGTCCATCGCGTCCAAGGCCTCGGCCAGACGCTTCAAGTCCGACTTGGTTCGTCGAACGGCAGCGAGCCGGGCGGCTGCACATTCGACAGCCAAACGGAAGTCCAGGAACTCCTGGTACTCGTCGAAACGCTCGGTCAGCAGCCTCCGAAGCTGAGGCTGGGTGTGCTTGCGGTCGACGACGGTGATGCCGCCTGTCACCCCGCGCCGCGAGACCACGTAACCCTCGCCTTCGAGGACCCTGATCGCCTCGCGTAACGTCGTTCGCGAGACGGAGACCTGCTCGGCGAGCATCCGCTCGGGTGGGAGCTTCGTTCCCGGCAGATACACCCCGAGGTTGATCGACCGCCGGATCTTGGCGACCACGAGCTCGTATGCAGCAGCCAGCTCGACCGGTTCCATCGGTTGGGCGTTCATGATTGGGCCAATGTTGTGACTTTTGGACCATAGCGTCCTGACTTCCTGGCCCGGGCCAGAAAGGTGAGCATGGCGACGATCCTCCGGACGGCCGCTTGTCGTGCTTAGAGCTCTTTGCGCATGCCGCCGTCGATGACGAGTTCGGAGCCGTTGATGTTGGGCGCCTTCCCGGAGGCCAGGAACACCACCACGGCGGCGATTTCACTTGGTTCGGTGATGTGTCCGGTGGACATCCCCAGGGCATTAGGTAGGGATTCGAGGAACTTCTCGCGTGAGATTCCGGCTTGGGTTGCGAGAGTGTCGCCGGTGTGTTGGCTGGCGGTCCACACCGCGGTGCGCACCGGTCCGGGCGAGATGGTGTTGACCCTGACACTTCCGCACCGCCGTCTCGATCAGATCGAAGTCCTGCGCCACTTGGCCGATCGTGCGTCACCGCGCTGAGCACATCAGCCGAGCGTGACGAGGCCGTGCTGCCACAGCTGGTCGGCGTACGCGTGCACGGCATGCGTTCCGCCTAGATGGAACAGGAGGACGCGCTGGCCGCGATGCAGCACGCCCTGCTCGATCAGCCCGATCAGGCCGCGGATCGCCTTACCCTCGTAAACGGGGTCGGCCATCAGACCCTCAGTTCGCGCGAAGAGTCGGATCGCTGCGAGGGTCTCCGGGGCGGCGACGCCGTAGCTGCTTGGGTCGGCAATGATGATCTCGACGTCGGACGGTGAAACCTGAGCCTGAAGCCCGAGCCGCTGGAGCGTCGCGTTGGCAAGTCGCAGCACGCGCTCCGATTTTTGGTCCGTCTGATCGTCGTCGGAGACGCCGATCACGCGTGTCGTCTTACCGAGCGCGGCAAAACCGGCAAGCAGGCCGGCCTGGGTGCCGCTGCTCCCGGTGCAGTGGACGACCACATCGAAATCGATGCCAAGCTCGTCTGCTTGCGTTACGACCTCCGCAGCGCAGACGACGTAACCCAGGCCACCGAGCGGATGGTCGGATGCACCGCCGGGGACGATGTAGGGCTCACGTCCGGCCGCTCGTAGACGCTCGGCGAGCATCTCCAGTCGTCCGGGATCACCAAGGAGACGTTCCTGGTCGTCGACGTAGAGCCGGGCACCGAGCAGTTCGCTGAGCAGCACATTGCCAACACGCCGGTAGTTCTCGCCTGCGTCCGGCACCCAACCGTTGTGCAGCAACGCGCAGTCCAGCCCGACGCGCGCAGCGGCCGCTGCCGTCTGCCGCGTGTGGTTGGACTGGATCGCTCCGACGCTGACCAGAACATCTGCGCCGGTCGCCAGCGCGTCGCCGACCAGGAACTCGAGCTTGCGGGTCTTGTTGCCGCCGCCAGCGAGGCCGGTCAGGTCGTCGCGCTTGATCCACAGCTCCGGCCCGCCCAGTCGTTCGGTCAGGCGCACGAGGGGATGTAACGGGGTGGGTAGTGCCGCCAGGCCAGTCCAGGGTTGGTCAGGTAGCGTTCCGAGCTTCAAGTCTTGGTAGGTCCTCATTCGGGTCCCTGTCGGGCCTGCCAGCGCTCGGCGACGACGGTTGCGGCGATCACGACGCTGGAACGGGTGATCGTCGCCACCGGGTCCGCTACCACCTGCACCTGTGGGCCGTTCGCGGCGCAGTCGCGCCGCCAGGGCCTCGGCGTGAGGTCGGGTCCGTCCCCACACCGACACGGTCCGGATGGGCCGCTGCCGCACGGCGGCGATCGCCTGCCAGTACGCCTGCTGACCCGTGCCCACGACAGCCAGGCTCTCGGCCTGGCTTGGCGCCAGCAGGCGTACCAGCAGCCCCCTGCGGCCGCGGTGCGGAGGTCGGACAGGCGATGCCGATCGTCGATCAGCGCCACCGTGTGCCCAGTGGTGGCATCGAGCAGCGCGACGAACCCTCCTTGCGGCCGACCGGCCTCGTGGTTGCTCGCGAACCACGGCGAGACCTTGACGACGAGGTGATCCGCGTCTCGGCGTTCGAGCATCGGTGTGAGGTCGGTGTGCTTCATGGCTTCCGTGCGACGAATCTGATCTCGTACTCGAGGATTTCGAGGTCGACGTCGGGGAACCCCGCCGCCTCGAGCCGGGACACGACGGTCTCGTCGTCGAGGGGAACGAAGGTGTCGTCGTCGTGGAGAGCCCGGATGGCGTCGAGGTCACGGGCGTCGGTGGCAAAGAGCGCGGCACCGGGTTGGAGGACGCGGTGGATCTCGGAGAGTACGCGATCCTGCGCTGTGGCCGACGGGACGTGGTGCAGCGTCGAGGAGCAGGTGGCGGAGGAGAAACGTCCGCTGGGGAGGGCCAGTTTGGCGGCGTCGGCGTGGATAACGTCGACGTTGGTTCCGGCGAGGCGTTCTGCGAGGGCCGCGGCGAGGGAGTCGTCGATCTCGACGGCGGTCACCTTGGCGGTGCGTTGCCGTAGGAGGTCGGTCGTGCGGCCGGGGCCGGGCCCGATCTCCAGGACGTCGTCGCCCAAGTCGGCAACCTGGTCGATCCAGGGCAACAGGTCGGTCTCGAGGATGCGGGCCCACTCGGCGCTGGCGAGGAACTCGCGGTGGACTCGGTTCATGGCGCCATTGGTACGCTCAGCCGTCGTGACTGTCTCCGCGCAGCCGGCCAACGATCTGCCCTGGCCGGCCAGCGTCGTTGGCATCGATCTGCGCACGGCGTCGACGGTCCGGGCGGGGACGCTGGCGTGGGATGGGCCTTACGTCGCCACTGGATGGCACTGGCATCCCTGCCACCAGGTCGAGTACGCGCTTCGCGGCGTCGCGGAGGTCGAGACCCCGGCTGGTCGCTACCTTCTCCCGCCCCAGCAGGCGATCTGGATCCCCGCCAACCTGCCCCATGCCACGACGCTGCACGACGTGCGGTCCGTCTCGGTCTTCTTCGATCCGGCGGTACTGCCCGGGCCCACGGACCGCCCGCGGGTGCTCGCCGCTGCCCCCGTCATCCGCGAGATGATCGCCCACGGAGTCCGTTGGCCGATCTCGCGCCCGGAGAGTGACCGCGACGCCGACGCCTTCTTCGACGTGCTTGGGCGCCTCGTCCTGGAGTGGCTCGACCAGGAGGTGCCGTTGTGGCTGCCGACGACGTCGGACCCCGTTGTCGCTGCCGTCATCGCGTACACGAATCGGCACCTCGCCGACGTCACCGCGGCATCGGTGTGCCGGGCGGTCGGACTGTCCGAACGGACGATGCGCCGTCGCTTCCCCGCGGTGGTCGGCATGACCTGGCGTGCCTACACCCTGCAAAGCCGGTTGCTGCGCGCTTTGGCGCGGCTCGCCGAGGACGAGGGCAGCATCCTCGACGTCGCCATCGCCGTCGGCTTCGACAGCCCGAGCGCATTCACCCGCGCGTTCCAGCGGCACATCGGCGAATCCCCATCCAGCTATCGACGGCGAGCCCGCGGCGCGGACGCGACCTAACGCCGAGCTACGACCGCACCGAGGCCGTGATCGGCGAGTTAGGTGTTGTGGCTGACAGGTAGCCGGGAAGCTCGAGGCGACCGTGCTCGCTTGGACCGCGTTCGCTTGGGGCCGTGCTGCGGCGGTGGCGATGATCTACCTCGCCCCCGCCTCGGGGCCAGCCGTCCGCACCGCCACCGCCTCGCCGCCGGTGACCTCGGCCAGCTCATCCAACCCAACGCCGGCATCCGTCTCGTTCCCGGCGCTACGTGGGCTGCCGGCAACGGCTGTTCACCAGCCTGTTTCGGAGTGTCTCATCCTGGCGCGGGTCGTTCTGGATCGAGGGCTTGATGTAGGCGGACAGCGACATCAGCCCGCTGGTGGCCGATGACACTGCGTGGTCATGGGCGTTGGGCGATCTGGAGGACGGCACCCCAGTGCCGGCGCAACCGCCCGTCGGGTCGTGCTGCGAGGCGTCGACGGATCTCCCCGTAGAGGCGGTCTCGTTGCCAGGCATGCAGGGCGATGTGGCCCGAGAAGGTGTTGAGCAGGTCGATGTAGCTGTCCGCGTCGTAGACGGTTTCCCAGTCGTATTGGGTGATGTCGATCACCTCGAAGAGCCCGCTGGCCTCGATCTCGTCGCGGTCATCTTTCAACTCTTGGGGCCGCGGCAGTGTGGCGCCCGGCGGCAGGGTCTCGCCGATCTCGTCGTAGACCTCCTGCAGCTCTACGAAGAACGGGTCGCCGTCGTAAGGGAAAACATGGCGAGCGGCCCACAACCCGAGGTATCCGCGCGGCTCCAGCACCTCGGCGGCCTTGCGGTAGCGCACGGTCGGGTCGACCCAGTGCCAGGCGGTCGCGGCGAACACCATCGCGAACGGTTCGCCCGCCGGGATCCAGTCCTCGAAGCGCGCCTGCACAACGTCGACCTCGAAGGTGGTCAGGTTCGTCAGAGCGACGGCGGCGAGGGCTGCGCCCGGCTCGATGCAGGTGATGCGGAATCCTCGCCGGGCGAGCGGAAGGGTCGCGTTGTAGGACGGCGGCGACATGCTCGGCTCGTCGACCCTGGCCGAGAGTGCCGCTGATCTCGCCCGCTCCGACCCGACTGGACCGCCTACCTCGCCGCCCTCGTGGTCCCGCCGAGCGAGCAGTGAGAACGCGGCACGTGACGCGCCTCGCGGTCGGAGCCACCCGGCGTCAGGTCGCAGTCAGCTACGGCCGGCTCGAGGGACTGTCCGGGCGGATGAGCGGGGGACCGTGTGGGCCGTTGAGGCCGCATCGGCGGCGTGGTCCTTCGTGGCTTCGCTACCCCTACACGTTCGACCAACAGTCTGGTGCGGCTTGCGCCGCGTTGCGGGCAGAAACCTGACCCAGCTCACCAAGAGCCGGTCGTGGGGGGCGGCCGCCACCGGAGCGGTCGCACGGGTCGGTCAGCCTGGGGTCGTGGTCTGGGGGGCGTCGAGCTGACCTGGGGTGGTGGCGCTGACGACGAGTTCGGCGATGCGGCGGATCTCGCCGGTGGTGAGCGTGCGGCGGAACAGCAGCGGCATGAGCACCAGGGGTGACACCAAGGCGACCAGCACGGTGTCGGCGTCGACATCGTCGATGAGTTCGCCTCGTCGACGTGCTCGCTCGACGACGGCTCGCCAGTCGGCGAACAGCGGCTGGAAATGCTGGAGCACCGTGGTCGTGTAGTCGGGATGCTCGCCGGACGCCATGAGCTCGTTGAGGCTGACTTCCACCGGATCCGCGAAGAACGTGGCGAGGCGCTGGGCCAGTGTCGCCACGTCGTCGGGCCACGTGCCGGTGTCCGGGACACCCAGGGAGCGCGTGTGCAGCGACAGCGCCTCGCGCACGAGGTCGGCCTTCGTCGGCCACCACCGGTGCACCGTCGCCCGGCTCACGCCGGCCCGAGCCGCGACCTCGACTGGCCCAAGAGCGACGTTGCCCTCGGCCAGGAGGGCGAGACATGCCGCCCCGACCTGGCCGCGTACGCGCTCGCTTCTTCCACCCGCTCTGACTCGGTGCGACGCTAAACGAGACATCGCGTCTAGTTTATGGGTCGTGACCGCGCCACTCTCGTACTGGCACGACTCGCTGGTGCCCGGTGACGACGGCTCGCCGCGAGCGCCGCTGCGCGGGGGCGTCGACGCCGATGTCGCCATCGTCGGTGCTGGCTTCACGGGCCTCTGGACGGCGTACTACCTGCGCCGGGCCGATCCGTCGCTGCGGGTCGTCGTACTCGAGCGGGAGACCGCTGGCTTCGGAGCGTCGGGACGCAACGGCGGCTGGTGCATCGGTGATCCCAGCGGGCCCGCTCCGGCGGTCGAGCGGACACGCGGCGCCGGTGCCGCCGAGGCGATGGCGCGCGCCATGCACCGCACCGTCGACGAGGTCGGCTCGGTCATCGAGCGAGAGCGGATCGACTGCGGTTGGGCCAAGGCCGGAGCAGTCATCGTGGCCCGAAACGCCGGGCAGCTGGCGCGCCTGCGACACCGGCAATCGCTCGCAGAGAGGTACGGCTACGGGGACGCCTGGACCATGCTCGACCGCGAGCAGACGATGAGGGTTGTGCAGGTGGCCGGCGCCGTCGGCGCGCAGACGACACCGCACGCGGCGGCCCTGCATCCGGCACGACTCGCCCGAGGCCTCGCGTGTGCTGTCGAGCGCCATGGTTGTGGCATCTGCGAGCAGACCACCGTGCGATCGATCGAGGGCTGCCGGGTGCGCACCGACCACGGGACGGTGCACGGCGAGGTCGTCGTCCGGGCGACGGAGGCGTACAGCGTCTCCATCCGTGGACACGAGCGGACGATCCTGCCGCTGGGCAATTACGTCGTGGCCACCGAGCCAATCGCGGCGGGAACACCCGGGGTGGGGTCCACGCACTGCGCGACGTCGGCTTCACACACCACTGGGGTGGCGTGCTCGGCGTGCCACGCGACCTGCTTCCCAGCGTCGGCTACGACCCCAAGACCGGTGAGGCGTGGGCCGGTGGCTACTTCGGCCAAGGCGTCGCTTCCGCCAACGCCGCGGGCCGCACGCTCGCCGACCTCGTCTGCGGGATCGACAGCGACATGACACGACTGCCCTGGGTCGGGCACCGGTCCCCGCCCTGGGAACCCGAGCCCCTGCGGTGGCTCGGCGTCCACGCCGCCGCCTCACTAGCACACACACGCGACTGGATCGACGCACAACGGGCCTGACCGCCGGCAGTTGTGAACCTGTCATCGAACACCGCATCGAACCTATGTTCCCGACCCACTTGTAGGCCGCGAGTTCTACTTGTCGGGCGACACGGCCGCCGACGTCGCTGATGCTGAGGCCAGCATCAGGACGTTCGACAACGGGGTGTCCTCCCTCGCCGACACCGAAGCACTCGCCCGGCTCTTGTTGCGGGCTGAGGCTGTTGCCTCCTCCCACATCGAGGGCTTGGTCATCGGTGGCCGTCGCCTACTCCGCGCCGAAGCGGCGAGCGCCCTTGGACAGGTCGAGCGTTCATACACGTTGTCCTCCGACGCCGCGGACTCACGCCTAAAGCAGTGCCTCCCATCGGCCTCATCCTGGCCACACGAGCGGACGATCACATCTCTGGGCTCACCTCGTACCGCTACCTCGGCTCGCCTGGCGGGGCAGCGGCCATACAAGGGCTGAACCGCTGGATCTCTACCTATGCAGCTGCCACCACACGGGCTGCGATTGACGCACGGAGCTTCAAAGACCGCATCGATGCACTCAAGGCCCACTGGCGCGAGCGGCTCGGCAAGGTCAGGGCGCGGTCGGCCGTAGCTGAGCTTCTTGAGCGGCTGCCGGGCACGCCGATCGTCACGGTGAAGGGAGTCGCGGACCTGATCGGGCGGTCACTGACCCTTGCCAACGAAGCGACCGACCGGTTCGTGCTGGCGGGAATCCTGACTCAGATCACGTTTGGACGGCGCAACCGCGCCTGGGAAGCCACCGAGATCATCGACGCATTCACCGACTTCGAGCGGGCGCTCGCATCGCCGATGGGTGACACCCTGGCGGGACCACCAACTCGTCCTGCCCCTGCCCGTCGCCGACGCAGTAACTCGCGCTGGTCGACTCGCACCTGGAGGATCGACGCGGAGGATTGGGCGGAGATCCGCCGGCTCCATCGGGCGGAGGGGATGAGCATCAAGGCGATCGCCGGTTCACCTCAGCCGCCACCGCGACATTTGTCCAAGACGGATGGTCGGCGGCGCAGGCATCGTCCTCTCCATGAGTACGCACGACGAAGAGCATTCGCCCGGGATGCGTGTCGTCCACGACGGTCCACGGCAGGCGCCGCCGATGTTGCTCATCCACGGATCGGGGGCCTCGGGCGTCTTCTGGAGGCCGATGGTGCCGGCACTTGCCGGCCACCATCACGTCATCCGGGTGGACCTCCCGGGCTGCGGGCAGTCCCCGCCCGCGCCGTTATACGACGTGCCCGCGCGGGCGCGTCGCCTGGCCGCGGTGCTCGACGAGCTCGGCCTTCGTCCGGTCACCGTGGTCGGGCACTCCAGCGGCGGATACATGGCCACCGCGCTTGCCGAACAGCGCCCCGACCTGGTGGGTTCCCTCGCGCTGATCAGCAGCGGACCGAGTCCCGACGCGCTCCTTGCGCAGCCCGTCCTGCTTCGGCTCCTGATGGCCCCGCCGCTCGGCCGGCTCCTCTGGTCGATCCGTTCGGACGCGATGATCCGCAGGGGAATGACCGTGGTGTGCAACCGCCCGGTGGACCTCCCGGACGACCTGGTCGCCGAGGTACGGGGCATCACCTACCGCACGTTCAGGACGGTGCTGCGCCAGAACGGCGCGTACATCGCCGAGAGGAGCGTGCCCGAGCGAGCTGAACCGGCTTTGGTCTGACGTCCCGGGGTGCTGGTGGTCCTATCGTCGGTGCATGATCACGTCGATACACGCCCTCATCTACTCCGACGACGCGCCGGCGACGCGGGCGTTCCTGCGCGACGTCATCGGATTGCCGTTCGTGGAGGATGTGGGCAGCGAGCCTGGCTGGCTGATCTTCGGGACGGGTCCCAGCGAGATTGGGGTGCACCCGACCCATGCTGTCTGGGAGGGTCGCAGCTACGACCGTCCTCGGCACCACGAGGTGTCGTTTATGTGCGACGACATCGAGGCGACCCGTGCCGACCTCGAAGCGAAGGGCGCCACGTTCGGCACCGAGATCAGCGACGAGGGCTACGGCCTCACCACGATGCTCGACGTCCCCGGAGCCGATCCGATCATGCTTTACCAGCCGAGGCACGAAGTCGCGTACACGCTCTGACGACACGCCGAGTCCCGTGCCGGACCGTGTGTGGGGGGCGTTCAACTGCGCTGTACGATCGCGCCCGTCGGGAGGTTGTTGTTGGCGCACGCGCTTCCGCCGGTCGGCGAACGGATTCGTGAGGAACGGATTCGACAGGGGTTGTCCGTGCGCGGGCTCGCCCGCGACCTCGGGGTGTCGGCCAGCCTGATCTCCCAGATCGAGACCGGCCGCAGTCGACCGTCGGTCAGCACGCTCTACGCGATCACCAAGGCGCTCGAGATCTCGCTCGAGGATGTCTTCGACACGCCGGATGCGCCTGAGCAGCCGGCACCGGTCGTGGGTCGCCTGCCAACGGTCGCCCACGCGCTGGCGGCCTCGGCAGCAGCGGCGGCCGAGGCTGCCGCGGGCGTCGAGAGCCAGGCAGGCACGCAGATCGGCCCCCACGTACGGCCGGAGGAGCGCGAGGTCCTCGAGCTCGACTCCGGTGTCACCTGGGAGCGTCTCGGGCGAGTTCCCGGGGTTCACGTCGACTTCATCCTCGCCACCTACGTGCCGGGCGGCAGCTCGTCGAGCACCGGTCAGCTGATGCGGCACCAGGGCGTCGAGTACGGCTACATCATCTCCGGCGAGCTGACGCTGACGCTCGGTTTCGACGAGCACGTGTTGGGCCCCGGCGACGCCGTGTCGTTCGCGTCGACCCAGCCACACGCCTACCGCAACGACGGCACCACCCCGGCCGTCGGGGTCTGGTGCGTGTTCGACCCGCACGGCTGACGTACCCCCTGGCTTGGTGACCGGCGGGTGTCGACCCGCCGGTCTCGGGCGACCCCGCCGAAACCTGGGCATAAGACGTACGGACTCCAGCGGTTCCTGCCGCAATTTCGGGCGGGGGAACGGCTAGAGGCCGAGCACGCTGCGCCGCAGATCCTCGTTGTCGCGCATCTGCGTCGACGGGCCCGAGGTGACGACGCGTCCCTCCGTCAGGAGGTAGCCGCGCCCGGCAAGCTCGAGGGCCCGCTCGACGTCCTGCTCGACGAGGAGAACACTGACGCCCCGGGCGTTGATCGACTCGATCGCGTCGAAGACCTCGTCGATGACGACCGGGGCCAACCCCAGGGACGGTTCGTCCATCAGCAGCAGCTGCGGGCGGGACATCATCGCGCGCCCGATCGCGAGCATCTGCTGCTCGCCACCGGACAGGCTGCCGGCGAGTTGCGCCGATCGCTCGCTCAGCCGCGGGAACAGCTCGTACACCTCGGTCAACGCATCCCGGTAGCCGGCGCGGGCGGACCGACGGTAGGCCCCGAGGCAGAGGTTGTCGTAGACGGTCATGTGCGCGAAGACTCGTCGACCCTCCGGCACGATCGCGATGCCGAGGCCGCACACGGCGTGCTCGGGCAGGGTCGTTACCTCGTGGCCGTCGAAGCGGATGTGCCCACGTCGCGAGCGGTGCAGCCCGGCGATGGCGTGGACGAGCGTCGACTTGCCCGCACCGTTGGGGCCGACGACCGCGACGGTCTCGGCATCACCGACGTCCAGGTCGACGGCCCAGAGGGCTTGTGCCTGCCCGTAGAAGGCATCGAGCTCACGTACGGCCAGCATGGGCCTGCCTTCCCAGGTAGGCACGCACGACCGCAGGGTCGCGCATGACCGTCTGCGGGTCACCGTCGGCCAGGCACCTCCCCTGGTCGAGGACGACGACGCGGGTGGCGAGCTGGTTCACCACCCGTAACAGGTGCTCGACGATGACGATCGTGATGCCCGACGCGTGGATGCGCCGCACGACGGCGACCGCGTTGTCGATCTCTGCGGGGTTGAGGCCGGCGAGCGCCTCGTCGAGCAGCAACACCTTGGGGTTGGAGGCGATCGCCCGCGCCATCTCCAGAAGCAGACGCTCGTGCAGGTTGATCTCGGCTGGACGGGCGTCGATCCGGCTGGCGAACCCGATGAACTCGAGATGGGCACGGGCTTCGTCGCGCGCCTGGGCGAGGCGCCGCGGGTGCCGGCCGAACATGAGGCTCATGGCCACGTTGTCCCGTACGGTCATCGACTCGAAGGGCCGTGGTGTCTGGTACGTACGGGCGACGCCGGCATGGGCGATCCGGTGCGGCGCGAGGTGGCCGATGTCCCGGCCGTCGAGGCGGATGACGCCGGTCGTCGGCGTCGACGACCCCGCCAGCAGGTTCACGAGGGTGGTCTTGCCGGAGCCGTTGGGGCCGACCAGGCCGACGATCTCGCCCGAGTGGATGTCGAGCGTGATGTCGCTCAGCGCCTGCACACCGCCGAAGCTCTTCGCCACGTTGCGGCACTCGATCAGTGGCTCGCCGACGGGCGGCACGTCCGAGCTTGCGTCGTCGACCGGTGCCGACTCGTCGTCGCCGAGCGCAGCCGCGGCCGAAGCGCTCACGGCGGCCGGCTCTGGTCGTCGCTCGCCGTCGAGGCTGCTGGCGTCGCTGAGCGCGTGATCGAGCGCCGAGGGACGCCAGAACGCACGGACGCCGGCGCGACCGGGCCAGAGCGCGACGAGCGCCGCGGCCGCCATCCCGACGCCGGCCTGGTCGATCTCCTCGTCGCCGAGGCCGAAGACCACCGCGGCCAGCGTCGCGACGACGAACGCGGCCAGCGACGCCCACGGCCGCGCCCGCAACCGTGGCTGCAGCCCGTCGGGCGCCGCGACCACGACGACGACGAGCACCGATCCGAGGATGACCAGCCGCCAGCCCTCGAGCCCCGACGAGGCGAGCCGGTCCTGCAACGTCACGATCAGCAGCGCACCGATCACCGGGCCGAGCCAATGCGTACGCCCTCCCAGGACGCACATCACGATGACGAACAAGGGGATGGTCAGACCGAACACGGCCTCGACGGTCACGAACCCGATCTGCAGCGCGAAGGCGGCACCGGCCGCGCCGCCGAGCACCCCGGTCGCGACGATCGCCACCATCTTGGCCAGGAAGGTCGGGACGCCCAACCCTTCGGCCACGTCCTCGGCATCCCGGATGGCGGCCAGGGCCCACCCGAGCCGGCTGTGCTGGATCACGAGGGCCACCACCACCGCGACGATCGCGATCACCAGGTTGAGCAGGTAGAGGAAGTCCTGGAAGCGGCCGATCCCCTCGGGGAAGTCGGGCACCGGCACGATGATCCCCTGGCCGCCGTCGATCGACTCGTTGAGCCGGGCGAGCGACGACAGGATGAACGGCACGGCCAGGGTGAGGAGGGCGAAGATCTCTCCCCGGAACGAGCGCAGCCGGAACGCCAGCGCCCCGACGAGCGCCGCGAGCACTGCGGACAGCCCTGTGGCAACCGCCATGGCCACGTAGAAGTTGCCTTCGTTGCGGCCGACCATCACCCCGACGGTGTAGGCGCCGAGCCCGACGAAGGCACCCTGCCCGAAGCTGAAGTAGCCGCTGTAGCCGGACAGCACGTTCCAGCTCGTGGCCTGTGCCGTCCAGAAGAAGAACGTGGACAGCAGCACGATGTAGAACGCCGACAGCCCGACGTCCTCCTGGACGAACGGCAGCCCGACCAGGGCAGCCGACACGGCGAGGACGACGAGGACGAGGACCACGAGCGGCGGGCGGCGCATCAGTGCGCCCGCCCGGTCGCGAGCAGGCCTTGGGGGCGGAACAGCAGCGCGACGACGATCGCCGAGAACAGGACCAGCGGCGCGGCCGCCGGTGACCAGGTCACTGACACCACGGCGGTCAGGCAGCCGACCAGGACTCCGGACAGCAGCGTGCCGACGACGTTGCCGATGCCGCCGAGGATCACGACCGCGAACACGATGCCGAACCACTCGTACGGCGTCGACGGCGTCAGGGAGTTGCTGAGCGCGAACAGCATCCCCGCGACCGCGGCACTCGCTCCGACGACGCCGCCCATGACGACGCCCAGTCGCCGGTGGTCGATGCCGAACGCGGATGCCACGGTGCGGTCCTCGGCGAAGGCGCGCAGCGCGCGGCCCACGAAGGTGCGCCGCAGCACGGTGTCGGCGGCCACGACGAGCAGCACGGCGCAGACGAAGGCGAACAACGAGGGCAGCGGGAAGACGAACTCGCCGACCGACAGGGAGTCCGAGGCGTACGGGTTGTCGGCGTCGGTCATCCGCCGGAAGTCGGCGCTCCAGATGTTGCTCACGGTTTGGATCGCGATCACGAGCACACCGAAGCTCAGGAGCAGCGAGTTGAGCTCGCTGATGCGGAGTGTCTCGTAGGCCCACTGCAGCAACGCACCGACGAGGAACAGCAGCGGAACCGTCACACCGAGGGTGAGCAGGGGGTCCAGCCCCCAGGACGTGGCGAGCTGGTAGGTGAGGTAGGCACCCAGCAGGATCAGCGCGAAGTGGGCGAGGTTGATGAGCTTCAACATCCCCCACGTCAGCGACAGCCCCACGGCCATGAGCGCGTACAAGCCGCCGACCAGCACTCCCGACAGTGCTGCCTGGGCGGTGACCATTCGACCCCCTTCAGTCCGATCGTAGGACCGCG
>JBOGHK010000128.1:0-41457 GCA_050744325.1 Acidimicrobiales bacterium | reverse complement strand
GGAACCAAGATCACCGACAGCCAGCTCGCCGCCCTACCCCTCACCGGCCACGACTGGCATCCCGAATGGAACTACGACCTGGCACGGCGGGCTCCACAACCGACCAAGTAGTTCCCACCCGATCCCTAACTCTCTCCCCAGGAATCGCGTTGTTGCATAGTCCAAATACGGGCTGACCTAGGTGTTTGTCTGAGTTCAACTATGAGGTGTGTCTGACTTTGCCGCGGAGACCGGGCTGGAAATGAACCAAGTCATGGGGTCTCCTCGGGGTTCGGGTTGTTGTGCCGGTGTTCGAGCCGTTGTTGTCGGGCTCGGGCGAGGCCTTGCCGGCGGGCCTCGCGGATCTGGTCTCCGCGTCCTTCGTGTTCGTCGTCGGGGGTGACGTAGCCGATTGCTTCGTGCAGCCGCACGCTGTTGTACTCGATGCGGATGCGGGCGAGCTCGGCTTCGAGCACGACGGGGTCGTCGATGTCGTCGAGATGCGGCCACTCGGTCTTGATGTGCCCGAAGAAGGTCTCGATCCAGGCCTGATCGGTCGGCGTGTGGGGCCGTCCGCGGTGCTGCGCGATGGCCATGAGGGTCATGAACGCCCTCGTGTCTGCGGCGGCCATCGGTGGCCCGTTGTCGGACACGGCGACCAGGATCGGCCGTGCCGGGTCGTCGACGGCGAGGTCGAGGCGTTGGTCGGTCAGCAGGTCGAGCAGCCCCTCGGCCTCGAGGGCGTGCTCGAAGATGACCTGGACCTGGGTGGCGCTCTCCTCGACGGACACGAGCGTGTCGATCCAGCGGCGGCTGACCATGTCGATGATGGCGAACACGACCCGCCGGGCTCGACTGAAGTGGGTGTAGGGGTCGGGCCGGAGCGCCCGGCCCACCTCTCGGTGGGTGGGTTTCTCCGGCCCGCCCTCCGAACCGGACGTGCGACTTTCACCGCATCCGGCTCTCCACGAGTCCTTGCATTCAGGTCATGCCGCTGTTCCCGTGATGCTCGCCCAAGGGGTGGGGATGCGGTTCGCTCGCCATCGGTAGCGGGTGACCGCCACCGACTGACATTGGAACAGTTGCACCCCGTCCTCTCGTGGCCTCCAGCCGGGCGAGCCGGTCAGGAAGCGTCGGCGCAGGTCCTTCCAGTTGATGCCGACGTGCCGCTTGCGGAGCCACGCCGTGACTCGACGCCAGACGAAGGCGTCGAGGTAGCGGAACGTGGCCGCGGACACGCCGTGCCGGAAGTACTTGCACCAGCCCCGCAGCACCGGCATGAGCGAGCGCAGCAGAGCGGCGAGCGTGCGGTGCTTGGACCTCCGGGTCAGGGACCGCACCTTGGCCATCACCGAGGCGAGCGCCTTCTTGGATGGGTAGGTGTACACGGCCCGCTTGTCCCCTCGGCCTTTCCATCGTCTCCGCTGGATGCGGAACCCGAGGAAGTCGAACCCCTCGTCGATGTGGACGACCCTGGTCTTGGGCTCCGACAGGCGTAGGCCCATCGGCGCCAGAACCGCTGACACCTCGTCCCGGAGGGCTTCGGCGTGCTCACGAGTGCCGGCCACCATCACGACGAAGTCGTCCGCGTAGCGGACGAGTCGATAGGTGGCGCCTCCCCGCTTGCGATGGCGTCGCCGCCGTTCGGTGTCCGGGTCCCACTTCTCAGCGAAGTGATCGTCGAGCACCGACAGGGCGATGTTCGCCAGCAGCGGGGACAGGATCCCCCCTTGGGGAGTGCCGGTGATCGTCTCCCGATCACGGCCATCCTCTCCGAGGACGCCCGCTTTCAGGAATGCCTTCACCAACCCCAGGACGCGCTTGTCTCCGATCCGGTCTCGCACCCGGCCCATCAGGGCGGTGTGGTCGATCTCGTCGAAGCACGCCGCGATGTCCCCTTCCAGGACCCACTCATAGGAACGGGACGTGAAGAAGTGGATCTCGGCGATGGCGTCCTGGGCTCGGCGCCCCGGGCGGAAGCCGTAGCTGATCGGCTTGAAGTCCGCCTCGAAGATCGGCTCGAGCACCAGCTTGAGGGCTGCTTGCACGGTGCGGTCCCGAGCGGTGGGGATGCCCAGCGCACGACGCTTGCCGTTCGCTTTGGGGATCGTCCGTTGCCGCACCGGGAGCGGCTCGAACCGGCGGGCCTTGAGATCGTCTCGAAGCCCGTCCAGCAGCGCCGTGCCGAACACGCTGGAGCGGGGAGCCACTCCATCGACACCGGCAGATCGTGCGCCCCGGTTGCCTCGCACCCGCGCCCACGCCACAACGAGAAACGCGGGGTCAAAGACGAGGTTGTAGAGGTCATCGAACCGGCGACCGGGATCATTGGTCGCCCACTGGTGCAGCTTGGTCTGCATGCGCAGTACCCAGGCTTCGGCCTCATCGAGGCCTGGCCACGGATCGCCGGTGTTCACCGGCGGGCTCCTGCCGTTGCGTCGCCGTCGCTGCGAACTCGCTGGACCCCTTCGCCATGTAGCCGGCTTTCCCGACCTCGGACTACTACGGGTCCTCCGCCCCACCCCCGAGTCGTCAGCCGACGGCGGGCCTGCCCGCCACCGCCCTGGCTGGACGGCGGGAAGGGCGACCCCGGGATGGTTCCCACGTTCACCATGAGCCGTTGGACGGGGGAGGCGCCCAGCTATGCCCCTGCGGCATCGCCACGGCTACGCCGCAGGCCTTCACCGTGGCCTCCCGACCGTCGACACACCTCGGCCAAGGAGTTCCCCGCTCGTGGGGGTGTGCACCGCAACCCAGCCCATATCCGTCAGGTTGGAGCTGGTGGATCTCTTGAGGGGCTTTATGACACTGGTTTCTCACGTACACCTTCCCGTCTCGCTTGCCGGACCCGGGCCGTCTGACGATGCCGACCCGTCCCGTCGTTGTCGGGGCTGCTTGCCACCCTCACCGGCGCCTCCCCGGTCAGGCTGCCCCCAGCTTCGCCAGGCTGCTGCGACGGCCCAGCGGCGGTGCCCTCACATCACCGCACGGTCTCATGACGCCTCGTGGCGCACCGCGTCGTAGATCCAGATCCGGTTGGGTTCCCAGATCAGCCAGTCGGGCCACGGCTTGCGCTGCGTCGGTGTCCGGGTCGCTGGCTCGGGCAGAACAAGGCCGTGAGCAGCCAGAACACGCCGCAACGTCGACGGCGCCACCCACACCAGGCCCTCATAGGAGCCCCGGTGGGCGAGCTTGCGATGCGACCGGTCCACCGGCCCCCACCGCTCCGCCACCGCCAGGATCGCGTCGACCTCGTCAGGCAAGATGCCGTGCACCGGGTTCCCGCCCGGCGCCTGGTCCACCAGCGTGCCCGTCGCCAGGCGCCGCACCCGCCACCGGTGCACCCGGTCATCGGACACCTGCCACAGCGAGCACACCCACGAGTGCCCGAACCCACCAGCAACGGCGTCATCGACGCTCTTGAGGACCAGCTCCTTGACCTCGGCGGGGACTCTCGCCGGGAGCGGTCCACTCAGCCCCAACCGGACTTTCCCCGGATCACCGCCAGCTCGATCGCCTGCGCCTTGACCGCCTCGGTCAACTGCCCGATCTCCGCCAGGGCGGCCTCCAGCTCCCAATTGCGCTCCTTCGCGGGGCGGCCAGGCCCCCGAGCCAACGCGGCCAGAGCAGCGTCTTTCACCGTGCGACGGATCCCGATGACCGTGGACACGTCCACCTGCCACTTTCGGGCCGCGTCGGCCTGAGTGATCTCCCCCGCGGTCACCTGCAAGAAGACCTCCCACTTCGTCTGCGGCGACAACCTCGTCGCACCACGGCGACCCTTCGACTCGGCCATGAACAGCTCCTCTCAAACAAGCCGAGGAGCATCCCACCCTTGGGTATTTTCCGAAGCCGATCTCCGCGTCGAAGTCAGACGCAAAACAACTACCCAACTCAGTTCGGCCCGATGTAGGCGAGCCGCTCGCCAGGCTCGACCGCGAACGAGATGTCGCGCACCGCCTCGATCGCGCGGCGCGACCGGCGGCGCCCGACCTCGAACGTCTTGGTCAGCCCACGAACCTCGATCACCACCCCAGCAGCCTGACCCATCCACCCCACCACAGCCCACAGGTTTCGACGTGCGCTGTCAGGCAGTCGGCGACCGGTTTCGACCCTCATCGAAAAGGTGTTGTTCGATGCCTATGCGATTGAGAGGCTCGCACGAGTTCCTTTGGAGCAATTATCCGCCAACGTACAAAGGAGTCTTTGGTGGGAATTAGATCATTCCGACAGATGACCAAGAAGACTGTGCCCCTGCTCTTGCTAGCTGGGAGCATGCTGTTGGTTGCCGAATCGCCGGCCTCTGCACATGCCAGCCGGATCATCCAGGGCAACGACTATGCCGATATCAACAGCTCACACCGCTCTGGATATGTGTGTGATAGGGAGGACGACGGTCGCCTGACCTACGTTGCCATCAGGATGGTCGAATCGTCGGCCGTCTACAATTTCTGGGACGTAGGTGGCCCTGACGGCACCTGCGACCCCTTCACGGTCACCACCTTCATGGGAACACCGGTTCGCTGGGCCATGTGCGAGCGGGCCACGGGAACCGACCCGTGCACCGGATTTGCTCGCCTCTGACCACCCGGGCAACCACCCGGTAGGCGCCACTGGTAGTCGGGGGGCGCAGTTCCCGCAGAACGATCACGTCCTCCGACTCCTTGCTTACCGACCTCGGGTTGAGAGAACCCGCTCGGACGCTGAGCCTGCCTCGCCCGGTCGGCTCCACTCATCCGGTCGCTTCCGCCTGGACGGCCAGCGTCCCGAGCTGGCTCTCGGTGAGCTCGCCGGTGGCTCGGGCGACGACCGTGCCGTCGCCGTCGGTCGCCACGAAGTACGGGAAGGCGGACAGGCCGGCAGCCTCGCCTGCACTGTCGCCGTGGTCGTAGAGCACCGGTGCCGTCCACCCCTCGCGGTCGAGCCACTCGTCGGCGGGGTAGTTCGGCCGCCGCTGGTCGATCGCGGTGGCAACGGCCACCAGGTCGACACCGTCGGGCAGACCCCCACGGTCGACCCAGTCCTGGACGACCGGCACCTCGCGCTGGCAGTGCGGGCACCAGTGCGCCAGGAACACGACCAGCTTCGGACGGCCGTCTGAGGCGATGGTCATCGACTCGCCCGTGACGTCGGTGCCGGTCAGCACGGGAAGGGCCATCCCGATCGCCGGATCGTCCCCGGCGTCGGCGAGCGGGGGAAGGGCGGCGTCGGTCTGGGCTCCGGTCGCGGTGGTGTCCTCGCTGCCAGACGTCGACGTCGTGGCCGGGTCGTCGCCGCTGCCGGCGAGCAGCGAGGCGACGAGGGCGACGACGACCACCCCGAGCAGGACGCCGACCGCGACCGGGACGGCGGTACGGCGTGGGCGCCGCTGCCTCGCGGTCTGGATGGAGGGCTTGCGGGTGGCGAGACGTGTCATGTTGCCTCCTTGGGCAGGGCGAGGAGCACGGTGATCAGCACGAATCCCGACAGGGCCATGGTCGGGATGGTCAGGTAGCCCAGCTTCTCGACCCAGATGATCGAGCAGGGATTGGTCGGGTCACACGACCCGGATTCGAGTGAGGGGAACCGCTCGACGGCGACGTGGTAGGTCGACACCGCAGCCCCGACGGCGGCGAACGGCAGCGCGTACCACCGCACATGGCGGTCGCCCCGTGCCGCGGCGATCACGAGGATCAGCGACAGCGGGTACATGCAGATGCGCTGGTACCAACACAGCCGGCAGGGTGGGAAGTCGGCGACCTCGGAGAGGTAGAGGCTGCCGAGCGTCGCGACCCCCGCCACCGTGGCCGCGATGGTCAGGGCTGCGGGCCGCGCGGCGTCGAGGATCGCCACGGCACCGGCGTCGGGGGCGAACCGGTGCCAGATCGTCGCGACCACCAGCGCGACGGTGGCGACCTGGGCCGCGAGGGCCAGCAGCGCGAGGAACAGGCTGACTTGGTCCGTGGACATCAATCTCCTGGGGATGAGAAGCCGAGTCGACAGGGCCCCGTTCCGGCGTTCGACTGTCGCGAGCACCGCGACGAATGGACGCCGGTTCCGCGCCTATCTGCGTCGGTGCCAGGGGGCCCGCAGGCGGGCACACGCACGGGACCGGACGCGGGGAGCGCGACGAGAGACCGGGTGTGAGGGCTGGCGTGATCGTCCGTTCAGTCCGGCAGACGCCAGCGTGCGACGTGGCGACCCGAGCTAACCGAATGTCTGTGGGGAAAGCGGTGGCCCGCGGCGTGACAGGGACGAGGCCGGGATCGCGACGGCGGCCGCCGCTATCGCCACCACCGCCCAGGAGGGACGGGTCACCAGACGGAGCGCTGGTCGACCGCGGATGACCGCGGCAGCGATCCGATGGGAGGCCCGGGCGATCAGGTGGAGGAACGCCGCCGCCGCCACCTGGGCGATCAGTCCGAGGACCACCGCCGGCTGGCGGAGCGTCTCGGTCGGAGCCATCCCGACCTGCGCGTGCTCGACCAGCTCGAATGCCAGGAACACGGTCGACTGCGCGATGGCCAGCGTGCCGAACCGCGCCCTCGGCAGCTCGTCGCGGATCCCGGCCAGTAGATGCCGCGCGACCGCCGCGAACAGGAACGGAACCCCGACCATGACCACCGATCGCAAGTAGTCGTGTTGGCCTCCCCCGGTGAAGGCCGGTGCGCCGAGCAGGCGAGCGGCCTCGTAGCCGGCTTCGTGTCCGGCGACGAAGCCGCCCGGCACGAGCAACAGCGACCACCAGCGCAGGGAGCGCATGGCACGCAGCGTAGGGCACGACGTGAGGGCCCGGTCACCATGGGCGGTCGACCGCCGGGTCCATCCGGACCTCAGTGCCGGTCCGCGACTGAACTCGCGCGTGTAGCGACCTTCTGCTACGGGCAGTGTTCGCTCACTGCACACGACGGTGGCGGCACGACGGGAGGCGCATGAACGAGTGCTCGCCGCTCGAGGAGCCAGAGGCATGACGCCGGGCACGAGGCTCGCTGCGCTGGCCCTCGGTGTCAGCGTCGGGTTCAGCGGCGGCGCGATCGTGGGCACAGCCGCGGGGCCGCTCCAGGCATCGGGGGACGTGCCTGCCGAGTCGGCCACCCCGCCGTCGGACCACGAGCCACACCATCCCGACCCGAGCCACGCCGAGCACCGCGCCGGCAGCACCTCGCTGCCCGGCGGCGTGCTGATCTCGCAATCCGGCTACAGCCTCGAGCCCGAGACCACCGCCCTGACCGGTGTGCCGCAGGAGACCTTCGGGTTCCGCATCGTCGGCCCCGCAGGCGCGACCGTCCAGGCCTTCGAGCCCCGTCACGAGCGGGAGTTGCACTTGGTGGTCGTCAACCGCGACCTGCTGACCTACCTCCACCTGCACCCGACGCGTGGGGCCGACGGTCGATGGTCGGTCCAGCTGCCCGGCATGCCGCCGGGCCTCTATCGGGGATTCGCCAGCTTCGCCGTCGCCGACGGCCCCGAACTGACCCTGGGAGTCGATCTGCTGGTACCAGGGGTGGTCCTGCCGTTCGCTCCACTGCCGGCACCCACGCCGATCGCGCCGGTCGACGGCTATGTCGTGACCCTGCGCGGGATGCCGGTGGCGGGCGTGGACACCGAGGTCGGCTTCACCGTCGAGCGTGACGGTGCGGTGGTCACCGACCTCGCGCCACACCTCGGCGCTTGGGGGCACCTGGTGGCGCTGCGGGCCGGCGACCTGGCCTACAACCACGTCCATCCGGTCGGGGTCGAGAGCGGCGGCACCGGCCCGGCCGAGTCCCCGCCGACGGAGGTGCCGTTCCGGCTGGAGGCGCCGTCGCCGGGTGACTACCGCCTGTTCTTCGACTTCGCCCATGGCGGTGGCGTCCACACCGCGGCGTTCACCGTCCATGTCCCCGCCGATGGCGAACGGCCCCTCAAGCCGCCGACGACCACAGTGGAGGCTGGCTGATGGCGATCCGGACTGTGCCCGACACCGGGGACCAGAGGCGGGAGGCGAAGGGGCTGGCACCACCCCGCTGGTCGAAGGCCGCCGCCGTCGACCCACCCGCCGATGCTCGGCACTGTCACCGTGCGGCCTGGCACGGCGTGGCAACCGACTCGGTCGATGACACCCGACGTCGGCTGGTGGTCGTCGCCGGGCTGAGCGCACCGGTGGTCGTGCTAACCGCCATGCCCGTCCTGCAGTTCGACTACTGGCAATGGCTGTCGTTGAGTCTGGTCGCGCCGATCGTGACCTTGGGTGCCTGGCCGTTCCACCGCGCCGCCTGGAAGCAGGCGCGCCAGGGCCGAGCGACAGTGGCGGCGCTGGTGACGGCGAGCGCGGTGGCAGGCTTCACCTGGTCGGCGTGGGCGCTGTTCCTCGGCGGAGGCGGCGGCCGCGCGCTGCGCCAGGGTCTGGGGCTCAGCCTGGCCCGTCACGCGGACGGCCCCCCGATCTTCCTGGCCGCCGTCGGGGTGATCGTCACGGCTGCGCTCGCCGCCCGATACCTCGCCACGACCGAGCCGGACGCCGGAGGTCCGTGCCACGTCGACTCCACCGATGGCAGCGCCCGGCGGTTTGGACCGGCGACGGCGGCTGCGCCGATCAGACTCGCCGCACGCGAGCTGGGAGGCTCGCCTCGACCTAGGCGACCCGGCGAGCCCGACACCCTGGTCGGTCCCGTGGACGTCCCTGCCAGCGCGTGCGGCCACCACGATCCGTTCGGCGCCGAGAGAATCGCCGGGTGGCTCGGGCCGGCGGTGGTGATCCTTGCCGCCTCGACGCTCGGGTTCTGGCTGGCTGCCAGCGGCGACGGTGCCGATGCCGCCGCTTTCGCCACGGCCACGCTCGTCCTGGCCTGTCCGGCCGGCCTGGGGTTCGCGAGATCGCTGCCGTTCGTGCTCGGTGCTCCGCGGCTGCGGCAGCTCGGCATCGAGATCGAGCAGCCTGCGGTGCTGGCCGCCGCACGGACGGTGGACACGATCGTCCTCCGCAAGCCGGGCACGCTGACCACCGGCCGGTCGGCGCTGCCCGAGGGACAGGGCCGCGACGCCCGCGACGCCCTCCTCGCACCGGCCGACACCGTGCGTCCGACGGCGGCGCGTGCGGTCGCCGCTCTGCAGGAGCTCGGTGTGCTACCGGTGCTGTTGACCGCCGACCGCCGTGACGGCGGCGAGCCCGTGGCCGGGGTGGTGGGCATCGACGAGGTCGTCGGCGGAGTCCCGGCCTCTCGCACGGCCTCGGCCATTGCCCGCTTGCAGGACGAAGGGCGCGTCGTCGCGGCCATGGGCGACAGCGTCCACGATGCCGCGGCCCTGGCGCAGGCCGACCTCGGCATCGCCCATCGGCCCTGCGGCGACGTCATCGGCGTCATCCACCCGAGCCTCGAGCGCACCGAGCTGTGGACCGTGGTCGACGCCATCCGCCTCGGCCGGACGCTCGACCACATCGTCCGGAGCAACGTGGTTCTCGCCGCCGCCGCCAACCTCGTGGCCCTGCCGCTCGCCGCCGGCGGCCGGCTCTCCCCTGCGGGGATGCTGGTGGTCATGGGCCTGTCGGCCGCCACAGTGGTCGCGAACAGCCTCCGCTTGCACCGGTTCCACCGCCTTCGGCCGCCGGCTCATCGTCGCGCCACCAACGCTCCGGCCGTGAGCGGCTGGCCGCCAGCCATCGTCTCGGCCCCACCGTGAGGCGGCAACGAACGCGCGGTCACCTCGTCAGTCCGGGAGCAGCGGCATGGTGATGCCAGGATCGCGGCCCAGCAGCACGGCCCGGGTGATCGCCGTCGAGCCGAACCGGTCGCGCACCGCGTCGAGCGTGGCGTCGAGGACGCTGTCGTCACGGGGGCGCAGCGCCCGGTTGCGGGCCGGGGCGCCGAGCCAGTGCGGACCACCGTTGCGCCAGCGACCCGGCAGCGTGAGCTGCACTGCGCTGGCGTCGCCGAGGTTGCCGACGGCGATGCCGACCAGCGTGAGGCCGCGCCGCTCGATCAGCGGCCGGGCCACTGCCAGCAGATCGCGCACCGTCGCGAGGATCTCGAGCGTCCGCGCCGTCGCCTGGGGCAGGGTGTGCGACCGGGTCGCCCGGGTGAAGTCGTCGAAGCGCAACCGGAGGACCACCGTGCGGCCGACCCTGCCCGCGGCCCGCAGGCGCCGGGTCACCCGATCGACCAGGCCCACGAGCACGGCATCGATGTCGGCTGGGGACAGGCGGGACCGGCCCAGCGCGTGCTGCGCACCCATCGACCTCCGCCGGCGGCCGACCTCGACCGGCCGGGGGTCGCGGTTGTGGGCCAGAGCGTGGAGGTGCCGACCACCGGCGCGGCCGAGCATCGAGACCAACGCCACCTCGGCGACCTGGGCCACGTCACCGACGGTCGTGATGCCGCGGGCGCGGAGCTTGGCGGCGGTCACCGGCCCGACCCCCCACAGCCGTTCGACCGGCAGCGGATGGAGGAACGCCACCTCGCGGTCGGGAGGCACGGTCAGCAGGCCGTCGGGCTTCGCGACCGCGCTGGCGACCTTGGCGAGGAACTTCGTGCGCGCGACCCCGACGGTGATCGGCAGCCCCACCTGCTCACGGACGGCGAGCCGCAGCCGCGACGCGATGGCGGTGGGCGAGCCGGCGATGCGCCGCAGGCCGCCGACGTCGAGGAACGCCTCGTCGATCGACAGCCCCTCGACCAACGGCGTGGTCTGCTCGAACACCTCGAACACGGCCTTGCTGGCGTCGCTGTAGGCCGACATCCGCGGCGGGACCACGACAGCCTGCGGACACAGTCGTCGCGCCTGTGCGCCACCCATCGCGGTGCGGATGCCGCAGGCCTTGGCCTCGTAGCTGGCGGCGAGCACCACACCCCCGCCGACGATGACCGGACGCCCCTGCAGCCGTGGTTCGTCGCGCTGCTCGACCGACGCGTAGAACGCATCGAGGTCGGCATGCAGGATCGTCGCTTCGACGCCCACGAACACATGTTCGCGCACCGCCTACGGCCGCACCAGACCCGGTGACGTGCGCTCTTCGGACCCGCCACGGCATCCGCCCCCGCGCGGAGCAGGACGGGCGGACCTACGCCAGAACCGTGCAACAGGGCAGCGCCGGCGAACGTCGATACCAGTAGGTGCCGGCGTCGTGCCGGGCCGTTCCTACGAGAGGGCACATCATGAGATCACGAGGCGGGCCGACAGGTTGGTCGGCCGGGGGTGTCGGTCTGGCGATCGCAGCCGTCGCCATATCGCTGGTGGCCGGTCCTGCCGCGGGCCAGGAGCACCCGCCGGACGGCATGCTGCCGCCGGGCCAGTGGACCCACGAGCAGACTGCCTACCTGCTCGACCTGATCGAGCGGACCGAGGAGGCGCTGCCGGCCTTCGCCGACGCGACGACGCTGGAGGGCCTGGGCTTCTACAACTTCGGCGTCACCGCACCCGGAGGTTACGACCACTGGCTCAACCCGGGCTGGGTCGACGACGGGCACCTCCTCGACCCCGCCTTCCCCGAGGCGCTGGTGTTCCAGCACACCGATGACGGGGGCTACGAGCTGCAGGCGGCGATGTTCATGCTCGACAGCGAGCACAACCTGTCCAACATCCCCGAGGACATCGCCTGGGTGCCCGGCTGGCACACCCACGAGGAGCTGTGCGTCGACGACGAGGGTCGGTTCGCCGGTCTGGTCGACGGCAACGGCGAGTGCACGGTCGGTCAGCCAGCCGACTACCCCCCGATGATGCACGTCTGGATCGTCGACAACGCCTGCGGCCACCGCTTCGGCGGGGTTGGCGTCGGCGGCCTCGAGTGCGACGTCCACCACGAGGACCCACACCCGCCGGGCCACGAGGATCCACCGGTCCACGAAGATCCGCATCCGCCCGGCCACGAGGACCCACCCCCGGGCCACGACGATGACCATGACACGGCCGCGATGGCACCACCCGCGCAGCCGGTCTCACGCCAGCCGAACCTGACCGGATAGACACCCGCCGGACCACTCAGCCGCCCAGCCATCCCGTCCCGGCGTTCGGTCGTCGCGAGCACCGCGACAGACGGACGCCGGAACGGGAGAAGCCACCCGCCCCGGACGGAAGCGGGTTACGCCACGTCGATCACCGGTGGGTGGGGGTCGACGTTGTAGCGGTGGTAGTGGCCGCCATGGCCGGCACCGCGGCCGAAGTAGTGCCATTCCGGGAAGTTGAAGTCGGCGGTGATCGAGCGGGGCAACAGGAGCACGGCCTCGAGGAACTGGGCCAGGTCGGCGACGGCGTAGAGGTTCACCTCGCAGCCCCACTCGTCGAGATGCTCGCACACCTGCCGGATGCGGGGCTGTGCCCAGGCCAGCGAGAAGCGACTGATCCCCCAGGCGGTGAGCACCTCCAGCCGTTCGAGAGCGTCGAGCGGCCGGGCGCTCACCGTCGGGCTGACGAAGTCGACGGGACACTGGATCACCGCGCCCGGGTGGGCCGCCCGCAGCGAGCGGATCGCCTCCTCGCCAAGTACGTCCAGCCGCCCGTTGAACCACAGGTCGGCATCGGCGAAGCCACATGCGTCCACCAGCGCCAGCACCTCGTCGACGAGGCCCGGCTCCTTGAGGTCGACAACCACCGCCTTGCCGCCACGACGCAGGTCGTCGAGGACCTCGCTCAGCCGGAGCAGACCGTCGGCACCGTCGGTGCCATGAGCACCGTCACCACCACTTGTCCCGTTGCTCCTGCTTGACCCGAGCAGGCCCGGACCCCCGCCGGCCAGGTCGTAGGGAGGGAAGGGGTCGTGACGGAGGACCAGCGGCCCGACGGGATGGCGGCGCACGTCGACCTCGGCCCACCGCACCGGCGACGCGAGCAGCTGGCGGAGGTTCGGCTGGTCGTTGACGCCGTGCCACACCAGCTCGACCTGGCGTGGCAGGTCGCCTTCGGCGACCAGTGCGGTCAGGTCGTAGCGCGAGCCAGCCACACTGCGGGGCAGGGGCCTGCCAGCCGACTGGTAGATGGTGTCGGCGTGCAGGAACAGGATCTCGTGTGACCGGTCGACGGCGGCCAGGGCATCGAGGATCTCGGGCTCGTTGTCGACGACCGCCACCACCCGGTAGCCGGCAGCCTCGAAGTGGCGGAGGCCCTCGACCTTGTGGGCCGCGACGTTCCTCTCCCATCCCTCGGAGTTCATGAACAACAGGTCGTCGGTGAATCGGACCCGACGGTCACCCCCAAGGCCGTTCAGCGACGCCAACGTCGCCTCGCGCAACGCCTCGGGTCGACCGGTGTTGAGCCCGACGCTGGTGCGAGGCTGGATCTGGAACCAGCGGATGACGTCGATCACGCCCCGATATGGCTGGTGCGCGGTTCGGACGGCCTCGGGGCTCCAGCGGTGCGCGCGGTACCAGGCGTCGACGCGTCCGACGAGGCCGGGGGCGAGCTGCCGCCGGGCCAACAGCTCGGCGACCTCGTTCTCGTGGGTGTCGACGTCGGTGGCCTGCAGGTCCTCGAACAGCCGTGTCCCATGGGTGCGGTCGTACGCGTGGAGGGTCCACGCCACCAGGTGGCGGGCGTCGAGGATCGTGCCGTCGATGTCGAAGAGCAGCAGGAGCTCGTCGTCGGGATGGGCGCTGCGGCAGCGGGCGTAGTGCTCGGCCAGGCGACGCATCCAATGCAAGCCGTCACGCATCGCGGCGGACGCTACCCACGGAGCGTGAACCCTCGATGTGCGTGAGCTGAAGCGCGGGCGGCGTCCCGGTGGCGTTCGGATGACGCCCTCTGCCGTTCTTTGACCGCCAGTGGTTGCTGGGCAACCCCTGGCGGTCAAAGAACGTAGGGCGCTACGCGGCGGCCCTCTCGAGGATGTGGACGCCGCAGGCGGAGCCGAGCCCGATCACGTGGGCCAGGGCGACGTTGGCGCCCTCGATCTGGCGGTCGCCCGCCTCACCCCGCAGGTGGTGGCACACCTCCCAGATGTTGGCGATGCCGGTCGCCGCGATCGGGTGACCCTTGGACTGCAGGCCGCCCGACACGTTCACCGGCGTCGAGCCGTCGCGCCATGTGGCACCGGACTCGAAGAACGGGACCGCCTCGCCCTCGTCGCAGAGCATGAGGTTGTCGTAGTGGACCAGCTCGGCGGTGGCGAAGCAGTCGTGCAGCTCGACCAGGTCGAGATCCTCGGGGCCGACGCCGGCCTGCTCGTACGCCTGGCGAGCGGCGTTGCGGGTCAGCGTGTTGACGTTTGGCAGCACCTGGCAGGCCTCCTCCCATGGGTCGGTGGTCAGCACCGACGCCGAGACCTTGACCGCCCTGCGCTGCTGGTCCGGATCCAGGCTCGCGAGCTTCGCCCCCGACACCACCACCGCCGCGGCGCCGCCGTCGCAGTTCGCCGAGCACATCGGCCGGGTGTTCGGGTAGGCGATCATCACGTCACCCATGATCTCGTCCAGCGTCATCTTCTTCGTGTACGCCGCCAACGGGTTCAGCGTCGAATGCGCGTGGTTCTTCTCCGAGATCCGGGCGAACAGCTCGAAGTCCGTGCCTTCGTAGGGGTGCTCGTGCAGGTACTGCATGCCGATCTGGGCGAACACGCCGGGCATGGTCTCGGTGCCGATGCGGCCGTCCACCGGTGCCACCGCGCCGTAGCGGCCCTTCGGGGTCCAGGTCGAGGCGTCGTCCTTGGGACGCCCGCCCGCGCCAAGGAGGCCCGCGCCCGCGAGCTTCTCGACGCCGACCGCCAGGCCCACATCGGTCTCGCCTGCCTTGACGGCCATGATCGCCGTGCGTAGGGCGGTCGCGCCGGTCGCGCAGGCATTGGCCACGTTGTAGACCGGGATCCCGGTCTGGCCGATCTGCTTCTGCAGCTGCTGGCCGATCCCCGCGTTCGCCGCCATCAGGTTGCCGGCGGCGAGCACCCCCACGTCCTTGATCGACACCTGAGCGTCCGCGAGCGCGGCGATCGCGGCTTCGGCCGCGAGGTCGACGGTGTCGAGGTCCGGATGCTTGCCGAACTTGGTCATGTGGATCCCGAGGATCCATACGTCGTCGCTGGCCATCAGTCGCTCCCCTCCAGTGGTTCGAACCCAAACCCGACGGCCTCGGTCCCGGCGGAGTCGACCCCGACCGGCACCGTGGTCAGCCGCACCTTCATCCCCAACCGCACGTGCTCGGGGTCGGGATCGACGTTCACGAGGTTGCCGCGCACACTGGTGCCGGCGCAGTCGACCACCGAGGCCACGAACGGCACGGGGATCCCCGGCGCCGCGTGGGACACGATCGTGAACGCCTGGACCTCGCCCTCGTTGGCGACCCGCACCCTGGCGAACTCGCCGGCGTCGCCGCAGGCCGCACACGCGTTCCGCCGGTCGAAGAACCGGGCGCCACACGCGGTGCACTCGTTCGCCATCAGGTGGAGGTCGTCCCCCAACACCAGGTAGTCCACCAACGGAACCTGCCCGCTCATCGCGACCTCCCCCTCAGGCGCCCCGGCGACGCCGTCAGATGCTCACGCTATCGGTGCCACCTGCGGAGCCGACAAATTGAGTAGCCCATTTAGGACCCACGCACCCCACCTATCCGCAGTGGGTCATTAGTGTGCCGCCACGACCGGATGCAGGGTCGTCGCCAGGCCCAGGGCCAGCGCATCAGTCGCCGCGACGAGCTGCAGCCCGACGGGGAGGCCGTCGGTGTGGACCGGGATGCTCACCGCGGGCACGCCGGTCAGGTTGGCCAGCCGGGTCGTGCGGACCAGCCCCCGGGGCAGGTTCTCGTCGGTTCGGGCGGCGGCGATGGTCGGTGCGGCCAACGACGTGGTGGGGCCGACCACCGCGTCGACCCCGGCGAGCGTGGCCCGGACGGACGCCTCGATCTCCCGCGCGGCCGACCGTGCCTGGCGGTAGTCGGCGTCGCTGATGCGAGCGCCGGCGGCCAGCCGCGCAGCCACGTCGGGACCGACCTGGTCGCCATGCCGAGCGAGCAGCACGCGGTGGACCGCGGCCGCTTCGGCGAACATCACCGTCGACGAGACATCGACGACCTCGGCGACGTCGGGCCACGCCACGTCGACGATCGTGCAGCTCATGGCCCGGATCGCGTCCAGTGCACGATCGACCGCTGCGGTGACCTCGTCGTCGGCGGCATCCAAGGCCGCGCTGTCCAGCCCGAGCCGCTCGGGTCGGTGGGCGCCGACGGCCTCCCCGGTCAGAGCCTCGTGCGCCATCGTGATCGGTGCGGTCGTCCGCGCCAGGAAGCCGACGTGGTCGAGGCTCGGCGAGAGTGCGAGGACACCGTCGAGCGGATAGCGGCCGCGGTTGGGCTTGAAGCCCACCACGCCGCACAGCGCGGCCGGAATCCGGACCGAGCCGCCGGTGTCGGTGCCGATCGCCAGGTCACAGCTGCCGTCCGCGACCGCGACCGCCGATCCTGAGCTCGACCCGCCAGGGATCCGCCCGGCGTCGTGCGGGTGGGTCGGGAAGCCCACGCGGTCGTTGATGCCGGTCACGCCGAAAGCCAGCTCGTGCAACGCCACCGTGCCGGCGATCGCCGCGCCCGCCTGACGCAGCCGGGCCACGACGGCCGCGTCGCGCGGTTCCACCGGGGCGGCCGACCGCGCTCTGCTCCCCGCGCCGACGGGCAGCCCGGCCACCGCCACCAGGTCCTTCACAGCGACAGCCAGACCAGCCAGACCTGCCGCACCCGTCCTGCCCGGCGCACCGTCGGTACCGGCCGGACGCCCGCGCTGGCGGCCGACACCGTCACAGAGCCGGACCCACGGCCCGCCGCCACCGAGCCCCACTCTCGCCGCCGTGCGCTGGTCAGCCAGGTCGGCGACACCACCGGCTCCCGCCATAGCCGCGGTCAGCGCCTCATCGGCACCGGGGTTCGCCGGCAGCTCAGCCAGTGAGACATCCAATTGCACTCCTCCTGTCATGACCCTGCCCCCGATGATGGCCGCCGAGGACGAGCTTCGGGGGCCTGTTCGCCACGAGGGCAGTCAGCGCGGTGCTCACCACGTCCAGCAACGCGGCGCTCCAGCTGGAGGCCGACGCCGCGTTCCACGGCCGGGTCATGGCCGTGTACTCGATGCTGTTCGTCGGGATGAAAGGAGTCGGCGGCCTGGTCGGCGGCCCGATCGCCGGCGTGAGCCCGCGCGCCGGCATCGCTGTCGGCGCGGTCGCGTGCCTCGCCGCCGCGCTGTGGGCCGCACGCCGAGAGCGCCCCGGCACCGTGCCCAGCGGCTAGCGGAGCGTCGCCGGGGACTCCCACCACCAGGCCAGACCCGCAAGGCCGGGGCCGGTGTGGGCGACCATCACGGTGCTGGAGACGGCGACGAAGCTGTGGACCTCGTCGTCGGTGTCCGCCACCTGGCGGAGCAGCTCCGCAGCCCGGTTCGGCGCCATCGCGTGGAGCACCGCGACATGGAGCCGGACGTCGCCCGGTGGCCCGGCGGGCCGGCTGCTGTGGCAGCGGTCGACGATCCGCTCGATCGCAGCGGCATGGCTGAAGGCCGGGCGCAGCCGGAAGATCCGACCCCGCCGGAACTCGAACAACGGCTGGACGCCCAGGTGCCGTCCGGCCCACCCGGCGATCCCGGGGACCCGTCCGCTGCGCACCAGGTGGTCGAGCGAGTCGATCGTGGCGACCAGGCGGACCTCGCCGGCCACCCGATCGGCCGCCGCCACCACCTCGTCGACGGATGCCCCGGCGACAGCACGCTCGGCGGCGGCCAGGACGACGAGGCCCTGCGCTCCAGCCGCCGTGCCGGTGTCGAACACCTCGACCCGACCGGGCGGTCCTTCGCCGAGGGAAGCGGCACCGAGACGCGCCGCCGCGTACGTGCTGCTCATCGCGGCGGACACGGTCAGAACGACCGCCGCGTCGACCCCGGGGGCGTCGAGCCGGGCCTTCAAGGAGCCGGCAACCTCGCCGGCCGAGGCCCCGGCGGTGGTCACCCCGTCGTCCAGCCGGGCCATCAGCTCGTCCAGGGTCAGGTCACCGTCGCGCAAGGGCTCGCCCCCGACGACCAGTCCCAGCGGCAGGACGGTGATCCCCAGCCGGTCCGCCAGCCGCGGCGGGAGCGAGGCCGCGCTGTCGGTGAGCACGGCGACGGTCATGCCCCGCTACGCCGTTCCCGCCTCGGGCTTCGGCCGGCGCCGTGCACCCGGCGCACGCCGTGACGACGGCTCCGCATTGGATCCGGCGGTCGCTGCGGTTCGGGACCCACCGCCGCTGCGGACGTGCGAGCCGGATCGACGCCCCCTACACCGGGCGTGGGCATGGCGTCGGCACGTGGGGCTCGAGCCAGCAACGCTCCAGCGAGCACGGCGAGCCCGGCGCCGAACAGCACCACCCGGGTCGCCGGCACCGCGCCGACCGCCGGGAGCCGGACCTGGGCCAGCAGGTCGTCGGCCACCCCTGCCGCCAACGCGGCGAAGCTCAGGCCCCAGCGGAAAGCCACGTGGAAGCCGATGAACGCGAGGACCCGGTCGCGTTCGCCCAGCTCGCCCTGCAGGACGCTCATGCCCGCGGCCAGCGCTGCGGCGGCGCACCCGCCGAACGCCGCGGCCCCGAGGAAGGTGAGGCCGACACCCGGTGCCGCGCTCATCGACACCACGACGATCCCCTGGAGGGCGATAGCAGCCCGCATGACCGCGAAGCGGGACCCGCGCAGGGTCTGGAGGACGCCCAAGCCCCCGACCGCACCGAGCCCGAACAGCGCGATCAGCACCCCGAACTGGGCGTCGGAGGCGTCGAGCACGTCGCGGACGAACACGATCCCCAACGAGAACAGGGCGCCGATCCCCAGAGACGCGGCCCCTGCCGCGGGGAGGACCCGCGCGACCAACGGGATCGCGAACGCGTCCCGCAGCCGACCGCCGGTCTCGGCCACCGCAGGCTCGTCCGCCCCGGCCCGGAGCTCGGTGATCCGGCCGACGATGGCGAAGGCCACCAGGAAGGTGGCGGCGTCCACCCAGAACGGGATACCCGCCGCGAGCCGGCCGCCGAGCCCTGCGGCATCCGTGGCCGAGACGGTAATCCCGAACAGCGCGGCGCCGATCGGGATCGTGCCGTACGACGACCCGAGCAGCAGCGCGTTGGCCAAGGGCAGTTCCTCGTCGGTGGCGAGGTCGGGGACCAGGCTGTCACGGGCTGGCAGGAAGACCAGGCTGCACACCTCCAGGGCGAACGCCCAGACGTAGAGCCACCACACGCCCTGCACGACGGGGATGAGCGCCACGATCCCGGCACGCGCCAGGTGCATCGTCAGGAGGACCTTGCGGCGGCTCCACCGGGCGACGAGCCGGGTGGCGAGCGGACCGGCCACCGCGCTCGGCGCCAGCCGAAGGATGAGGATGCCCGCCACCGCTGTCGAGGAGCCGGTCAGGTCGAGGGCGAGGACCATCAGGCCGACGGTCGCCGTCCAGTCGCCGACGGCCGAGACGGCCTCGCTGACCACCAGCCCCCGGAACCCGGGCCGGGCGAGCGGGGTGCTCATGGCCGAGGTCCTCCACTCTCGTCGGGCGTCGACCTGGGTCTGCCCAACGGCAGCCGAGCAGCGGCCGCGGGCCGCGCTACCGAGCCCGAAGTACGGCGCTCACGGTGACACGGCTCGTCTGCTGGCCGCTTGCCGTCGTTGTCGAGCAGCAGGCGCCGCAGGTAGACCCCTGCCGTCGGTCGGGCCGGTGGGCGGTTGCCCAGGGCACGCTTGGCGAACATCGGCACGACCAGGGCTCCCGCGGCCAGCGCAGCCGTCCATCCGCGCCGCCGGGCCAGGAACGGGACCACGGCCGCAGCAGCCAGCCCGCTGCCCAGGCCCGTGTGGCGGACGAGCCGCCCGACGGCCAGACCCCCCAACACCAGCGCCGCACCCTCCGGATAGCGGGACAGCAGGGCACCCATCGTCGGGGAGATGCCCCGCCCCCCGGCACCCCGCAGCCATGGCGACCAGTTGTGGCCACTGACCGCTGCGGCACCGGCCAGGGCGGCGACGACCGGGCGATCACGACCGGCCAGCACCGGCCCGATCGACCCCTTTGCGATGTCGCAGACACCAGCCAGCGCGAGGGGCCCGAACCCGGCGACGTGGTACAGGGCCGTACCCGAGACCGTGCCGGTCCCGACGTGGCGCAGGTCGACGTCGCGGGTGAGCCGGGCCACCAACTGCGAGAACGGCACGGATCCCGCGCCGAACGACAGCGCCACGACGGCCGGAGCGGGGAGACGCCGAGGGCCGCCGTCGTGGTCGCCCCCAGACGCTCTGGGGTGCCGCCGGCCGCGCCGATGTGGCTGAGCGGGGGTCGAGGCGTCGGGATCAGCACCGGCGCCGCCGGGCCCGGTGCTGGCCGGTCGCCGACCAACGCGCAGCCGACCCAGCCGCAACGGTCGTCTCCCCCCAGGGCCGACCTCCCGTCGAGCCGCCTGCCCCGGAAGCACGGTTCCAGCCTAGGTACCGATGTCCCCGGATCAGGGGACCCGGGCCTCGCCACCTCGACCCGAAAAGCGATGCTGCCCATGAGGTCGAGCCCGAGGCCATGCGTCTCGCACGTGGACACCATGACCTCGGGTGCGGCGACCTGGACACCATGACCTCGACTCCGGCGACGTGGGCACTGTGGCCCGGGTCGGAGGGGCGGCTCGCCGGTCAGGGTCCGTCGTCGGAGGACAGGACCGAGCGCTCGTAGTCCACGACAGCCTGGATCTCCTCGGCGCTGAGCCGGTCCTCCCACGGCGGCATGTTGCCGCGGCCGTCGCGCACGATCTCGATGTGCTCGTCGCGGGTCAGGCGGTCGGCGACCCCGCGCAGCGACGGGCCGCTGCCCCCGTCGCCCGACGCGCCATGACACGTGGCGCACGACTGCTGGTAGATCTCCTCGCCCAGGGCTCCGGCGGCCTCGTCGTCGCCGCTGGCCTCGCCGGCGTCGTCCTCGCCGCCGTCGCCGCCGACCTCGAAGGCGATCAGGCCGCCCTGGGGCTCGTCTGGGGCCCCCGTCAGCCACCACCCCCAGCCGGCATAGACCACTCCGTCCACGACCGCGATGCCGCCTGCAGCCGGCGCGGCGACCTCGTGCGACCACAGCCGCTCGCCGTCCTCGGCGGCGAACCCCGCTATCCGCCCGGTGTCGTCGGCCACGAACACGACGCCATTGGCCCAGGTCACCGGCCCGGTCACGTGCCCGTCGACACCGACCTGCCAGACGACGTCGCCGGTGTCCCTGTCCAGGGCGAACAGCTCCGCGTCGCGGCTCGCGTCGTTGGACGTCACGTAGATGCGGTCGCCCTCGACGGCCGCGGACGCCATCACCCCGCCCTGCGTACCGCCCTCGGTCAGCTCGCGTGACCACAGCTCGTCGCCGGTGTCACGGTCGAGCACGTGGTACACGCCCGCCTTGTCGCCGACCCCGACGGCATCGGTCCCGTCCACCTGGAACAGGTTGGGCGGCGCCCCGACGTCGGCGTCGAGTCCGGTCGGCTGCGACAGGGTCCAGGCGTCGCCGGCGGTGAACTGCGTGGACCACACCTCCTCGCCGGTCGCCACGTCGAGGGCGAGCAGCGCGTCGCTGCGCGGTGGGGCGGGCTGGGCGTACGCCTGACCCGTGCCGATGTACAGCTGTCCCCGGTCGGCGTCGACCGCAGGCGACGACCACACCGACACCCCTGGTCCCTCGGTCTCGTCGCCTGCTGTGACCCAGAACCGCCACTGCTCGGCGCCCGTCTCGGCATCGAGCGCGACGACGTGGCCGCGGAACGTCGGTGTGTCCCCGCTGGTGAACACCTCGAAGCTGCCGACCCCGGCGATCACCAGGTCGTCCACGACGATGGGCGATCCGAAGACCACGGCCTGGGGATGGTCGCCGACCGGCGTCTCCCAGACGGGTACGCCGTCGGCCCGGTCGAGGGCGACGATCCGGGCGTCGAAGGTGCCGACGTAGGCCCGCGACTCGTCGACCACGACGGCGCCACCGATGTAGTAGCTGTCGAGGTCGGTGGCCCACTGCTCGTCGCCGGTCTCGGCGTCGAGGGCACGGACGTGGCCGGTCCAATCGCCGACGTAGACCGTGCCGTCCGCCACGATCGGCGTGCCGGTCACGCCGTTGACGTCGGTCAGCTCCCAGGTCGGCTGCAGCTGGCCGACGGTGTCCGGGCTGACTGCCGTCTCGTCGACCGCCGCCCGGCTGTTGGCCAGGTCGCGGCCCAGCCGCACCCACTCGGCAGGTGCTGCAGCGGCGGCGTCGGCCCCGTCCCCGGCCGGCCGGGACGCCGACCCGCCATCCGACCCCGAACAGGCCGCCCCGACGACGACACAAGCGAACACCACGGCACAGACACGGAGAGCCCCTCGCACCACCGGAAAGTTACGTCGAGTTGGCGCTTGTTGCAGCGACGCCTCCCGCGAGCGCTTCTGCCCGCGCCCGACCGGGCAGCCACGCCGCGACCGCGGGCAGAACGTTTGTGGCGAGTGTCGATTCCGAGGTGGCTATCGGACGAGGCGGAAGAACGCACGGAGCTCGTCGACGAACAGCGCCGGATCCTCGAAGGCCGCGAAGTGGCCACCGCGCTCGAGCTCGTTCCAGTAGCGCAGGTCTTTGAACCGACTCTCCACCCACGAGCGGGGCAGCCGGATGATCTCCTTGGGGAAGATCGAGCATCCCGTCGGCACGGTCACTGGATCGAGACGTGGATCGCGGAAGCTCTCCCAGTACAGCCGGGCCGACGACGCGCCGGTGCCCGGCAGCCAGTAGTGCATGACGTTGTCGAGCAGCTGGTCGCGGCTCACGGCGCTCTCGGGATGGCCGTCGTTGTCGGTCCAGGCCCAGAACTTCTCCACGATCCAGGCGCACTGCCCCGCCGGCGAGTCGACCAGCCCGTATCCCAGGGTCTGCGGCCGGGTCGACTGCTGCTTGGAGTAACCAGTGCCCCACTTGCGATGCTCCTCGTAGTCGGCGAACGCGGCCTGCGCCTCGGCGCTCAGGTCGCCGCCGCCGTCGGCCGGTGGCCCGGCCACCGGCATGTTCAGGTGGATACCGGCGACGTGGTCGGGATCCTGGTGACCGATCGCGGCGCTGATCATCGCGCCCCAGTCGCCGCCCTGCGCGCCGTACCGCGCGTAGCCGAGGCGCCGCATCAGCTCGACCCAGGCGCCGCCGATCCGCTCGACGTTCCAGCCCGCCCGTTCGGGCCGGTCGCTGAAGCCGTAGCCCGGCAGCGACGGGCACACCACGTGGAAGGCATCGGCCGCGTCGCCGCCGTGTGCCACCGGGTCGACCAGCGGCCCGATGCACTCGAGGAACTCGACCACCGACCCGGGCCAGCCGTGGCTGAGGACCAGCGGGAACGCCTCCGGGTGCGGCGACCGTACGTGGAGGAAGTGGACGCCGAGCCCGTCGATCTCGGTGCGGAACTGACCCAGTCCGTTGAGCCGGGCTTCGGTGGCCCGCCAGTCGTAGTCCTCGGCCCAGTAGCGACACAACTCGCGCACGTAGGCCAACGGGATCCCCTGTGACCAGTCGTCCACGGTCTCGGGCTCGGGCCACCGGGTGCGGCGCAGGCGGTCGCGGAGGTCGTCGAGCTCGGCGTCCGGAATCGTCAACGTGAACGGTTCGATCGATGGGTTGGCCATGGCGTCATTCCAGCCTGTGCCCGGCCCGTCGGGCCATCTGGCGACGCCTCGACGTGCTCGACGCAGCGAGTCTCGTGGCCACCCCACGAGCTGTCCCGAGCCGCCCCGCGGCCAGAGCTGAGGTCGCGCTTCCGTAGCCTGACGGCGATGCAGATGCGTGCAATCCAGCAGGACACCTACGGCGGCCCCGAGGTGCTTCGCCTCGTCGAGGTCGAACGACCCACCCCGGCACCGACCGAGGTGCTGGTCAAGGTGCAGGCCGCGGGGGTGAACCCGGTCGACTGGAAGGTGCGCGCCAGGCCCGGGTACTTCGACCACACGCCGTTCACCGTCGGCTGGGACGTGGCCGGTCTCGTCGAGGAGGTCGGTAGCGGCGTCACCCGCTTCTCCCCCGGCGACCCCGTGTTCGGCATGCCGAAGTTCCCCCGGGAAGCGGCCGCGTATGCCGAGTACGTCACCGCGCCGTCGCGCCACTTCGCCCGGCGGCCTGCCGGGCTGAGCCCGATCGAGGCCGCTGGCCTGCCCCTGGCGGGCCTGACCGCGTGGCAGATCCTGGTCGACACCGCCGACGTCCAGCCCGGCCAGCGGGTGCTGGTCACCGCTGCAGCGGGAGGCGTCGGACACCTGGCGGTGCAGATCGCCAAGGCCCGCGGCGCGCACGTCGTCGGGACGGCCCGCGCGGCCAAGCACGACTTCGTGCACGGGCTCGGGGCCGACGAGGTGGTCGACTACACGGCAGTCGACGTCGGCGCCGCGGTGCGCGACATCGACGTCGTGGTCGACCTGCCCGGCGGCGAGAGCAGCCTGCAGGCCATGCCGACCCTCAAGCCGGGTGGCCTCCTGGTGCCGGTGACCGGCGGCGCCAACGCCGAGATCCAGACCGCCGCCGCCGAGCGCGGCGTTCGGCTCGTCCTGTTCTTGGTCGAGCCCGACCACGCGGGATTGGAACAGCTCGCCGCCCTGGTGGACGCAGGTCAGCTGCGGGTCGAGGTCGACACCGTGTTTCCCCTGGCGGACGCCGCGAAGGCCCACGAGCTCGGTGAGCGCGGCCGCACCCGGGGCAAGATCGTCCTCGCCGTCTAGTCCTGCTCCCTCGACCGTGGCTCTCCATCGTCAGATCGAGGTCAACGAGCGCTGCAGCCCAACGGTCCCCGGGGACCACGCCAGAGCTTCAGGCAACGAGCGCAGCAGCTGCCCGCATCTGGGCCTCGACCGCGTCGGCGGTCGGCAGCCCGACGACGTTGGGCACCAGGCGGTGAACCCCCGCATCCGTGAACGCCTCCACTGCGGCCATGTCCAGTGGGCGGCGTGGTGTCACGCTGATCTCCAGTTCACCCAGTTCGGCCGGCCGATCCACCTCGTCCGCAGCTCGGCGCAGGCCCTCGACGCATGCGGCTGCGGCCTCGGGCCTCAGCGCGAAGCCGTACCAGCCGTGGCCCGCCCGGACCGCCCGGCGGAACGCCCCCGACGTGTGACCGCCGATCACCACCCGCGGGCCACCGGGCCGCACCGGCCGAGGGTAGGCGTCGACTCCGGCGAAGTCGGCGTACGGGCCGTGGTGCTCGACCGGGCCCTCCTGGATCCACGCCGCCCGCATGGCGGCCAGGTAGTCGTCGGTGCGGGCGCCGCGGTCGGCCAACGGGACTCCGATCGCCGTCAGCTCGGGCTCGAGGTAGCCGACACCGAGCCCGAGCAGCAACCGGCCCCCGGACACCACGTCGAGGCTGGCCGCTTGCTTCGCCAGTACCAGAGGGTTGCGCTGGGGCAGGATGATGATCCCGGTCGCCAGCAGGAGGCGCTCGCTCGCGGCGGCGACGAACGCCAGGTGCACCAAGGGGTCGACGATGGGATCCGTGGGCTCCATCGGTGAGGGTGCCACCCGAGGGCTCGGCACCACCACGTGCTCGCCGGCCCAGACCGAGTCGAAGCCGAGTGCCTCGGCCAGCCGCACCAGGCGGACCGTCTCCGCGGGCTCGTAGGCCACGCCGGCATTGATCCCGAAGACCCCCAGCAACATGGCAGGCAAGCTATCGGCCGCCAGAGGTGGACCGGTCAGGCTCGGCCAACACGAACACCGGATGGTCGGGCGCAACGGCCTGGAGCTCCTCGTCGGTGGAGTCGGCGCTCACACCCTCGAAGAACTGGCCGACCTCGAACTTCCAGCGGCGCAGGTAGGCCCGCAGCACCTCGGTCTTGTCGGCGTCGGCGACCTCGGTGGCGACGTAGGACTTCCGGCGCTTCCCGACCAGCAGGTCGAGCCGGCCGCCGTTGGCCCGGACGTTGCGTACCCACTGGCCGTGGCCGCGTGGCGAGACCAGGTACTGCCCGTCCTCGTAGGTCAGCAGGTTCACCGGTGTGCGGCGCGGCTCACCGCTGCGGCGACCCGGCACCTCGAGCACCCGGCTGCCCCACACGCTCACACCGAGCCTCGTGAGCAGCGCGACGCCTGGGTTGAAGAGGTTGCGGCTGAACCAGCCGGGCTCGCGGTAATGCGGCGGCGCGGGGTCGGACGGCGAAGGCACCACGAGACCATCCCCTGCCCCGCTTCCGGTGTCAACGGCAGTCGTGACCTCCAGCTCCGGGCACCCGCGTAGCCTCGGTGGGATGGCGTACCGAGCCAAGAGCCTGACCGACCAGGTCGTCGAGAAGATCGACGAGCAGCGGCGCCGCCGGAGCGGCGACCTCATCCTCGAGCTCGACCTCACCGAGCCCCTGGTCGAGGAGGTCCCCCACGACCCGGTGAGCGCTGTGCTCGCCCGCCGCAAGACGCCACGACACGTTGTCCTGGAGGGCCTGCGTCGCGCTGGCAACGACCCCCGGGTCCGGGCGCTGGTGGTCAAGCTGGGCGGCGCGCGACCGGGCCTCGCTCTGGCCACGGCCCAGGAGCTGCGCGACGCCGTCCGTGCGCTGCGCGACAACGACAAGCTCACGATCGCGTGGGCCGAGACCTTCGGCGAGGTCGACCGCGGCAGCGTCCCCTACTACCTGGCCAGCGCCTTCGACGAGGTGTGGCTGCAGCCCTCGGGCGACCTCTGCGTCAACGGCGTCGCCGTCGAGGTTCCGTTCCTGCGGGGAGCGCTGGACAAGCTCGGGGTCACGCCCGAGGTCGCCCAGCGCCACGAGTACAAGAACGCGGCCAATGTGTTCACCGAGAGGGAGTTCACGGCTGCCCACCGCGAGGCGACCGAACGGCTCGTGGAATCGGCGACTGAGCAGCTGGTCAGCGGGATCGCGGCGGGTCGCGACCTCGATCCGGCCGACGTCAGGGTTCTTGCCGACCGAGCGCCGCTGTTCGCGCCGGAAGCGCTCGAGGCCGGCCTCGTCGACCACCTCGGCTATCGCGACGAGGTCTACGCAGCTGTGCGCGACCGATTCGGCGACGACGCGGTGTTGCGATTCGTCGGCCGCTACAGCCGTGACGGTCGCTCGAAGCTGACCGCTCTCTCGCACCGGGTCATGCAGCGCGAGCGCCAGGCGGTGGCGGTCATCCACGTCACCGGGCCGATCCACCTGGGACGCCGTGGTCGACAGCCGTTGGCTCGCGACAACGCAGGCTCCGAGACGGTCACCGCGGCGCTGCGCTCGGCGACGGAGGCGCAGGACGTGAAGGCCATCGTCCTTCGGGTGAACAGCCCAGGCGGCTCCTACGTGGCCTCCGACTCGATCTGGCGTCAGGTCCAGCTGACCCGGGAGGCGGGCAAGCCGGTGGTGGCGTCGATGGGCGACGTCGCCGCGTCCGGTGGCTACTACGTGTCGATGGGCGCCGACGTGGTCGTGGCCGAGCCGGGCACGATCACCGGGTCGATCGGCGTCCTGTCGGGCAAGGCCGTGATCGATGGGTTGGTCGACCGGCTGGGCATCGGCCACGAGGGTGTGGCGGGCACCCGGCACGGGCTGATGTTCTCGCCGCTGCGGCGGTTCAGCGACGACGAGTGGCAGCGGTTGAACGCCTGGCTCGATCGGATCTACGACGACTTCGTCACCAAGGTGGCCGCAGGGCGACGCCTGCCACCCGACCATGTGCAGGAAGTGGCCCGGGGCCGGGTCTGGACCGGTGCCGACGCGCAGGACCGGGGCCTGGTCGACGAGCTCGGCGGCCTAGGCGCCGCGATCGACCTGGCCAGGGAACGCGCGGCGCTGCCGCCGTCGGACGAGCCCGAGATCGTCGCCTACCCGAGGACGCCGCTGGTCACCCGGCTGCGCCCACCCACGTCGAGCGAGGACCCCGCGGCCGCGACGGCGCAGGTGCGCGTCGACGCGTGGGGGACCTTCGGCGACCTTGCGTCCCACCTCGGGCTGCCGGCGCATGGGCCGCTCATGCTCCCCGGCGACATCCGCCTCCGCTGACCACCACGACGGCGGTCAGGTGAGGTGACGCTCGACCGCCTCGGCGACGTGCCCGCCGACCCCTTCCCCGACCCCGAGCGGCGTGACCGAGGATGCGACGAGCACCGCCCGAGACTACCCTGTGCCGAGGCTGGAGCCGTGGGCGTGGTCGCAGAGGCGTTCCTCGCCCTCGGCGACCTGGCCGCCCGCGATCCCCTCGAGCGCGGCGAACGGGCCGCAGCGGTGGGGCTCGATCCACACGTGGACCATCGGCCCGCCCTGGATCCGTCGGGTCGGCGCCGGGCACTCGCTGTCGGCCGGAATCACCGACGCGACCTGGGGCGCGACCGGGTCGGCGCTGAAGCACAGGTTGTCGTGGACGTGCCACTGGAGCAGGCCGCCGCCGAGGTCGGGCACATCGCCCAGGGTGGTTCCCGTCGGCAGCATGAACATGGCGGCGACCAGCTCGCGTTCGGGGCCGTCGACCCGGTAGACCAGCGACTCGGGATGGTCGGGGTCGAGGACCTTGTCGTCGTCGACCAGCGTCCAGTTGACGAAGTGCTCGTAGCCGGTGATCGAGTCGCCGACCGAGTGGTAGCCGCGGGCCTGGGTGGCAGCGACGTCGGCGAACTGGGGCAGCCGGATCAGGCTGATCGCCAGCAGGTTCTCGGCCTGCGCCTGCTGCTCGGGCGTCACGCCGGGCATGCCGCTCAGGTCGATCGGTTGCGTCGGGTCGAAGGGATGCGTCTCGCCGGCCGCATGCTCGCCGGCGGCGTCGCCGTGGCCGGCTGCCTCGCCGTGGCCGGCCGCCATGTCGGTGCCGTGGGCATCGGTCGCGGTGCTGTCGCTGTGGCCGTGCTCGGCACCCGCGGCTCCATGATCGCCGCCATCGTGGCTGTGGCTACCGGCGGCGACCATCCCGGGGATGACGAGGGCCACGCCGGCCAAGGCCATGGTGCCCGTGAGCACCGCCCGGGGCACCCGCGTCGCCAGCGCCAGCGGCGATCCCGATCCCCGGGTCCAGCCCCTGGCCGGCGCGACCACCCCTCCGACGGCCACGAGCGCGAGGCCCGCGGCGAGCCCGTCTGCGAACTGGACCCGCTCGGAGCCCTCCAAGCCCTCCACGAACCCGATGCCCTCGACCTTGGCCAGGACCCAGCCTCCGATCGCCGCGACCTGCCCCACGACCCCGACACCGCCCAGGATCGGGGTGTAGCGCACCAGGGCCAGCACACCCCAGGCGATCTGGAAGGTCGCGACGGCCACGAAGGCGAGGACGGCCTGGCGGTGCTCGCTGTGGTTCCCGGCGGCCGTCGCGTGGATCGCTCCGGCCCCGATCGAGGCCCACGCAGCGATGACCAGGCCTCGTGTCGCACCCGGCCGGCCCGGCACTGCGGAATCCCCCTCGGGCGCCTTCGTGAGCATGACGAGCCCCTTCGATCGGCAGCACTTCCATCTGAGGGTATGACGCCTGGGATGCCTCCGTTGTTCGGCCAACCTGCTCGGCCACGACCGTGGCCCGTTACGCTCGGCCGGTGCGCTCGGCCCAGCCGGCTCAGGCGCTGCTGGCCGCGCGGAACAGGTGGCGGACGGCCTGGTCGGGGGTCAGGTAGCTGTCGGCCACCGCGAGTGCCAGGGGGATCGGCCCGTCCGGGCCGACGTCGAGCCAGTGGACGGGCTTGCCCTCGACGTCGAGGAGCCGGTGCGGCCGGATCCCACTGGTGGACATCTGCCGGGCGGCGGTGGCCGACCAGCAGCCGGCCCGGATCCAGTCCCCGACCTCAGTGGGATCGACACCCGCGGCGATCCATTCCTGCACGACGTCGAACGCCTCGCCGGCGGAGTCACCCCCCACCGCCCACATCGGGTCGTGGCCCTCGCGCAGCACCGCGATCACCCCGGCGAGCGCGGCGACGAACGGCCCCGCTCGCGCGAGGTCGCAGACCACGGAGGCAGTCGGGGTGTCCCACCACGGGCGTTGGTGGTCCTCCGCATCGGCCGCCATCTGCCGACGGGTGCTGTCGGAGAAGTCGGTGAAGCCCGAACCGGTGGCGTCCGTGTCCATGTGAGCCATCCTGGGGGTGAGTCGGGTCAACGTCTACAGCCTTAGGGACGCATCTGCGGCGCATCTATGACGCCATGGTCCCCCAGGCTCGTTAACCGGCACCCGCAAAACTCTTACCCGGGCGTCGATAGCCTGCGCCGCGTGTCCGACTGGAATGCATCGATCATCGAAGAGTTCCGAGCCAACGCCGGCAAGGTGGGCGGCCAGTTCGAGGGGGCGACGATGCTCCTGCTCCACACGTCCGGCGCCAGAACCGGCCGCGACCACGTCAATCCGCTCGTCTACCAGCAGGACGGCGGCCACCTCGTGATCTTCGCGTCGAAGGGCGGGGCGCCGACCAACCCGGACTGGTACCACAACCTGGTGGCCAACCCTGCCGTCACGATCGAGCTGGGGACCGAGACGATGTCCCGGGTGGCCCGGGTCGCCACGGGCGACGAACGTGAGCGCCTGTGGGCCCGCCAGAAGGAGACCATGCCGGGCTTCGGCGACTACGAGGCCAGGACCACCCGCAAGATCCCGGTGGTCGTGCTGGAACCCGCAGGGTGACCCCGGAACCCCCATGAGCGCGCCCCCGTCGGGGTCGGACTGGGTGCTGCATGTCGACCTCGACGAGTTCCTCGCGGCGGTCGAGGTGGCGCGGCGGCCCGAGCTGAGGGGCAAGCCGGTGGTGGTCGGCGGTGCCGGCGATCCGACCCAGCGGGCGGTGGTCGCGACGGCCTCGTACGCGGCTCGAGCATTCGGGATCCGGTCGGGGATGCCGTTGCGGACCGCGGCCAGGCTCTGTCCCGATGCGGTGTTCCTCCCGTCGGACAAGCCGGCGTACGAACATGTGTCCGACCAGGTGATGGCGGCACTGCGCGAGCTACCGGTGATCGTGGAGGTCCTCGGGTGGGACGAGGCATTCCTCGGCGTGAGCACCGACACCCCCGAGACGGTGGCGCGCGAGGTCCAGCGCACGGTGGCTGACGCCAGCGGGCTGGCCTGTTCGGTCGGGATCGGGGACAACCGCCTGCGGGCGAAGCTCGCCACTGGGTTCGCCAAGCCGGCGGGGATCTTCCGGCTCACACGCGACAACTGGGCAAGCGTCATGGCCCATCGGCCGACCGACGCCCTCTGGGGCGTCGGGAGCAGGACCGCCAGGAAGCTCGCCGACGCCGGCATCACGACGGTCGCCCAGCTGGGGAACGCCGATCCCGCCGAGCTAGCCAAGCGGTTCGGGCCGACCATCGGCCCGTGGTTCCGGGTGCTCGCGTACGGGGCGGGCGACGCCGTGGTGACCGCCGACCCCTACCAGCCACGGTCCCGCAGCCGCGAGACCACCTTCCAGCGGAACATCATCGACCGCGCCGAGCTCGACGAGCAGGTCGTAGCCCTCGCCCGCCGGGTGTCCCAGGACGTAGAGCACGAGGGCCGGCCCGCCGTGCGGGTGACCGTGAAGGTGCGGTTCGCCCCGTTCTTCACCCAGACCCGCGGCGTCACCCTCCCCGGGCCGACCAGCGAGCCCGACGAGATCGAGCACGCGGCGTTGACCGCACTAGCCCGGCACGAGCTGGGCCGTCCGGTTCGCCTGCTCGGCGTTCAGGCGACGCTCGTTCCACCGGAGCGGTAGCTGAGTGTCTCGCGACGCAACGCCGGAGATCGATGCCCCCGCACCGCTGACCACGGCGTCGTCGTCCGGAGCGGGCGGCGATCCTCACTCGCCGTGGACGGGCGAAGCCACCAAGAGATCTAGCCGAGGCCGGTCTCGCGGAGGGTGATGCTGAGCCGGCCGGGGGGAAGGCCCAGGCCGGTCGGGGCGGTCCCGGCGAGCACCTTCGGCACACCGTGGAAGATGCGCCGGTTCGGCCCACCGAACACCAGCAGGTCGCCGCTGTGCAGCTCGACGTCGGTGAAGGGGCCGGTCCGCCGGTCCACGCCGGCGAGGCGGAACGTGCACGTGTCGCCGATGCTGATCGTGACCACCGGGGCCGACGACGGCTCCTCGCCGTCCTGGTGCAAGCCGAGCCGGGCGGCTGGGGCGTAGAAATTGAGGATTGCGGCATCGGGCTCGTAGCTGTCCGCCGCGGCCACCACCGTGTCACCGCCGCTCGAGCCGTACGCTGCCTCCACCGCCTGCCGTCCCAGGTCGCGCAGGCTCGCCGGAAGGGGCTTGACCGGCGCCCGGTCAGTGTCGTCGGCAGTGCGCGAGTAGGCATACGGCTGCCAGTGCCAGCCCAGGCACACCGATTGCACGGTCATCAGGTGGCCGGTCGGCACGCGTGGATGGCGCAACCCGGCCGGGGGCCGTGCCCACCCGCGGAACTGGTGGACCAGCTCGCCTTGGGTCTCGACGTCCAGCCAGCACGGGACGTGTACCACTCCGGCGAGTGGCTCCTGGGTGACACGAGCCGGCTCGGTCCCGTCCATCGGCAGGGCCAGCTGCGGCGCCGTCCCCAGCGATGCGCCATCGGCCGAGGCCGTGTCGGCGGGGAGCAACGTTGTCGGGACGCCGCCTTCCCGGCTACGGGCGCCGCGGCGGCGGGTGGTAGGCGTCGACACCATGACCATTCAACGCCGGTCGCACCCGACGTGTGAGATCCACCGCGACACCCGCTAGACAGGGTGCGATGGCCGAGTCGACCGCCCACGGCACGAGCCGCTGTGTGACGACCTGGCTGCTCGTCGTGACGGGCTGGCGGTGAACTTCCTCGGGCACACCCACGCGGCCTTGGCCAGCGACGACGACCCGGCCTTCCTCGTCGGCGCGGTGCTGCCCGACCTGGCGCCGATGGCACGGGTCCGTGTCGACCGGTCGCGGCTGACAGGCCTGCTGGCACGGGGAGTCCGGGCCCACCTGCAGACCGACGCGGCCTTCCATGCCCATCCGGAGTTCCGCCGGGGCGTGACCGCGATCCGCGACGACCTGGTCGACCACCAGGTGCGGCGCGGCCCGGCGCGGGCAGTTGCGCACGCGGGCTGGGAGCTCCTGCTCGATGGCACCCTGATCGGCTCGGCCACCGAGGCGGCGTTCCACGGGGCACTGGACCACGCCGGTGATGACGCTGCCGTGGCCCTCGCCTCCGCCGACCAGGCGCAGTGGCATGCCTTCCTGGCCCGCTGGCGTGAGCTTCCGTCCCCCCGGCTGCGCTACGACGACCCCGCGTGGGTGGCCGATCGGCTGCACGACATGCTCGCCACTCGTCCCCGCCTGAGCTTCCCTCGGTCGCAGGTGCCGGTGGTCCGCCAGGTGCTGGCGACCCACGCCCCGGCGGTCGTGGCGAGCGCGAGCACCATCTTCGCCAGTGTCAGGGATGCGACGACGCCGGTCTGAACAACCCCGAGGCTGACCCTCGGGCCCAGGCTGCGCCTCGGGCTGAGCCCGAACGGTCGAACGGCCGTGCACAATTCTCGGTGATGATCGGTGACGACGAAGCGGGATCGGGCCGCGCCCCGACCGCCGAGCAGTCCGACGCCACGCTGGCCCAGGGCGACGAGGTGGCGCGCTCGCTGGGCACCGATCCGTCCCACGGGTTGACGACGGTCGACGCGGCCGAGCGACTGGAACGGTTCGGGCCCAACCGCCTCGATGACGCGGCCGCCGAGTCGACCTGGCGCAAGCTGCTGCGCCAGTTCGCCGACCCGCTGGTCTACCTGCTGATCGGCGCGGTGATCGTGTCGATCGTGGCATGGGCCCTGGAGGGCGCCGACGGGGTCCCCATCGAGGCTGTGGTCATAGCCCTGATCGTCGCCGCCAACGGCGTGCTGGGCTACCTGCAGGAGTCCCGCGCCGAGGAGGCCGTCGCCGCGCTCCAGCGCATGGCCGCAGCGACCGCCGGCGTGCTGCGCGACGGCGAGCAGGTCCGGGTCGGAGCGGACGAGGTCGTGCCCGGCGACGTGCTGGTCCTCGGCGAGGGTGACGCGGTGGTGGCCGACGCACGGCTGCTGCACACGGCGTCGCTGACGGTGGCGGAGTCGTCGCTCACCGGCGAGAGCGAACCGGTCCTCAAGGACACCGCGCCGCTGCCCGCGCCGGCCGCCCTGGGCGACCGCACCGACATGGTGTTCAACGGCACGATCGTCACCCGCGGCCGGGGCCGGGCGGTGGTCACGGCCACCGGCATGGCCACCGAGATGGGCCACATCGCCACTCTGCTGGAACAGACCGAGGAGGAGGCCACCCCGCTCCAGCGTGAGGTTGCCCTCGTAGGCCGGGTGTTGGGGCTGGCGGTGGTCGTCATCGCAGCGATCGTGGTGGCTGCGGTGCTGGTGACCTCGGATATCGAGGAGGCCAGCGACCTGGTCGACGTCCTGCTGCTCGGGGTGTCGCTCGCGGTGGCCGCCGTCCCCGAGGGCCTCCCGGCGATCCTGTCGATGGTCCTCGCCCTGGGGGTCCAGCGCATGGCTCGCCAGCGAGCGATAGTCAAGCGCCTGTCGTCGGTCGAGACCCTCGGCTCGGCGTCGGTCATCTGCTCGGACAAGACCGGCACGCTCACCCGCAACGAGATGACCATCGAGCGGGTCGTCACCCGGTCGGGCGAGGCTGCGGTCACCGGCACCGGATACTCGCCCGAGGGCGCGGTCGTGGTCGACGGCCAGCCGCTACGGGACGGGCCGCAGTTCGACGAGGTCCGCTACGTGCTCGGCGGCGGCAGCCTGGCCAACGACGCGGTGCTCCACCGCGAGGAGGTCGGCGACGACGGCGGCTGGACCATCCAGGGCGACCCCACCGACGCGGCGTTCCTGGTCGCCGAGATCAAGGCGGGGATCGCCGAGGAACGCCAGGAGCGGTTCACCAGGGTCGGCGAGGTGCCGTTCACGTCCGAGCGCAAGCTGATGACCAGCATCGAGTCCGACCGCTCCCAGGACGGGCGGGCGGCCGTGGTGACCAAGGGCGCCCCCGACATCCTGCTGGGCCGCTGCACCCACGAACGGGTGGGAGCCGAGGTCGTCGAGCTGACCGAGCAGCGCCGCAGCGAGATCCTCGCCGAGGTGGAGCGCCTCGCCGACCTGGCCATGCGAACGCTGGCTGTGGCGTATCGCCCCCTGCCGGAGGGTCCGGTGCCCGAGGCCGACGAGGCGCTCGAACACGACCTGGTGTACGCCGGGATGGTCGGCATCATCGACCCACCCCGTCGCGAAGCGGCCATCTCGATCGCCGAGGCGCACCAGGCTGGGCTCCGGATCGTGATGATCACCGGCGACCACCCGCACACCGCAGCACGGATCGCCACCGACCTCGGCATCCTCGCCACCGACGCCGAGGCGGTCAGCGGCACCGACCTCGACCGGCTCGACGACGAGAGCCTCCGGCGGACCGTCCGCGAGGCGAACGTCTACGCCCGGGTCGCGCCCGAGCACAAGCTGCTGATCGTCGATGCCCTACAGGCCGACGGCGAGATCGTGGCGATGACCGGCGACGGCGTCAACGACGCCCCGGCGCTCAAGTCCGCCGACATCGGTGTCGCCATGGGCGTCACCGGCACCGACGTCACCAAGGAAGCGGCCAACATGATCCTGGCCGACGACAACTTCGCCACGATCGTCGCGGCGGTCCGCGAGGGACGAGCAATCTTCGCCAACATCCAGAAGTTCCTGCGCTACCTGCTCTCGTCGAACATCGGCGAGGTGCTGACGATGTTCTTCGGCGTGATCCTGGCGTCGGTGATCGGCCTCGACGTGGGCGAGACCGTGGTCGCTCCCCTGCTCGCCACCCAGATCCTGTGGATCAACCTGCTCACCGACAGCGCGCCGGCTCTGGCCATGGGCGTCGACCCGCCGCCGCCCAACGTCATGGACCGCCCGCCGCGCCGGCTCAGCGACCGGGTCATCGACCGGGAGATGCAACTCGGGGTGCTGTTCGTCGGGGCCGTGATGGCCGTCGCCACGCTGCTCACCGTCGACCTGAAGCTGCCCGGCGGCCTGTTCGACGGGACGTCCGATCTCGAGTACGCCCGCACCGCCGGCTTCACGGTGCTGGTGCTGGCCCAGCTGTTCAACTGCTTCAACGCGCGCTCCGAGCGGACCAGCGCCTTCGACCACCTGTTCACCAACCCGTTGCTGTGGGCGGCGATCGGGGTGTCGCTGCTGCTGCAGGTGCTGGTGGTGCACCTGCCGTTCCTCAACGACGCGTTCGAGACCGCTCCCCTGTCGTTCGGCGACTGGATGCTGTGCCTGACCATGGCCAGTTCGGTGCTGTGGCTCGACGAGGTCCGCAAGCTGGTGGCGCGCCTTGCCCGCCACCGCCGCTGACGTTCTGTGACCTGTTTCCGTCGCACGATCGCGCGACGTTTCAGGTCACAGAACGAGCTCAGCCGACGATGAAGTCGAGGGCGGCGTCGATGAAGCGGAACTCTTTCGGTGTCGCGAAGTGGTCGGTGCGGGGGAGGACCACCAGGCGCGCCTCCGGCAGCGCCTCGACCAGCGGGTCCGGCGGGCCAGCGAAGTCGCGGTCGCCGAGCACCACCAGCGCGGGGCAGGTGACGCGCCCGACGTCCTCGGTCGTCAGCCGCCGTTGGTCGCCGTCGAGGAGCGCGCCCAACGCCTGCGGGTCGGCCTCGGGATCGGCCGCGAGGCCGGCGAAGTAGCGGGCTACCGGATCGGCGGGATCGGCGTCACCGCCGACGGCTCGCCGCACCACGTCCGAGCCGTCGGTGCGGAACAGGTTGGCGCCAACACCTGCGACCACCAGCCGACGGAACCGCGTCGGGTCATCGACAGCCAGCCCGAGTAGGACCTTCGCGCCCAACGAGAACCCGATGGCGTCGACCGGTCCCTGCGGCAGCGCCTCGGCCAGCGTGCCGCCGAGGTCGACGTAGGCCGCGGGGTCGTGGGGCTTGGGCGCCGTGCCGTGTCCGAGCAGGTCCGGTGCCAGCACGGTCCGGCCCATGTCGCCAATCAGGTCGATCCAACCGTTGTCGCCCCAGGTGCGAGCGGCGGAGGTGGCGAAACCGTGGACCAGCAGGACGGGAGGCAAGTCGGCAGTCGCGTCGGACATGCGCGGGAGCCTAAGCGCCAGGGTGGAGCGGTTCCCGGCCCGGGGTCAGCAGAACTGCCCCTCGCCGGGACGGTAGGTCGCGCTGAAGCTGTCCTGCTCGCTGGCGCCATCCGGGTAGGTGCGCGTGCGGGTCGTCGAGACGTTGCGGCATGCGCCGTAGGAGCTCTCGCTGATGCCGGTCTGCTCGGCGGTCGCCCAAGGCGTCGAGTAGATGGTCACGGTGAGGCTGGTCTCGGTGTACGACGTCCAGATCAGCAGGCCGTACGGCGTGTTGTTGTGGAAGGACAGGTCCGGCGACGGATAGCCCATCGTCGCCTCACGCCCGCGCGGATAGCGCGAGAAGTACTCGGTGTGCGCCTGAGAGCTGGTGATGTCGAGGCCGGCGAAGTAGGCGGCGTTGAAGGTCGTCGTGGCGAACTGCGAGACGCCGCCGCCGTACTCGTCACGATGTTGGCCGTTGGCGATGGCCCCAGCCAGGACGAAGCCCTTGTCGGGGGTGCGGGGGCCCACGTGGTCGTTGATCGAGAAGTCCCCACCGGGTGGGACCACTGCGCCCCGCACCAGGTCGGCGATGCGGTGGATGTTGGTCACCCGCGAGGCGCAGCAGGCGTGGTAGGTGGTGAAGCCGGGCGCCGGACCCGGGATCTCGGCCCCACTCTGCCAGGCACGCGACCCGCCGATGGGCTGGGTGATGCCCCAGCTCTGGACCTCCTCGGTGGTCAGCTCGGGCTCCACCACCGGGACCTCGACCTCGACCTCCGCCTCGCCGGACCGGAGCGCCTCCCACACCCGATCGCCGGCATCGCCGCCGCAGCAGGTCACACCGTCACGGGCGGGCACCACGACCGGCCGACCCGCGCCGTCGAGCGTCACGGTCGCGTCGACGGGCCCCGGCCCGACGGAGCCGACCAGGCCGGGCAATGCGGCGGTCGCCGCATCGCGGTCGAAGGCCAGGTCGAGGTGGGCGTCAGTGCCCTCGGCGTCAGTGCCATCGGCGTCGGGGCCCTCGCTGTCGGGGCCCTCGGCGTCGGTGCCCTCGGCGTCGGTGCCCTCGGCGGCCAGGCTGACCCACGCGCGGAGTTGGGCCGCCGGCAGGGCCGTGGAGATGTCGCCGGCGTGGATGGTGAGCCCGGCCTCGGTCAGGGCGTTGGCCTCGTCGGCAAGCGCCCGGACCGAGTCGTCGCCGAACTGTGGCGGCAGTCTCGTCGGCTCGATCTCGAGGACGATGGGCTCGTCAGCCGCTCCCAGAGGTGTGGCGTCGGCCTCGGCCAGCAGCGCGTCGGCCACCTCGGAGGGTTCGAGGCCGGTGCCGGGCTGCCCGGGCACCAGCGCGAACCCGGCATCGCCGAGCTGCATGGTCGGCTCGACCGGGGCGGTGCGAGCTGCGCCTTGGGCGAGCTCCAGGGCTGCCGCGGTCTGCGACTGTTCCATGGTGTAGCGAACCGTGACCTCGTCGGTCCCGAACCAGGAGCTCGCCCACGAGAGTGGGCGTAGGAGGACGAAGCCGTCCCGACCGACGTCGAACACGGCGTCGGTGGTGGCGTCCTCGTCGACGGACAGACCCAACGCTGCCGCCTCGAGCTCGTAGGTCTGGTTCCCGGACCGGATCGTCACCGGTCGGCGAGCCGTCTCGGCCGCGAGGTCGGCGGTGAGTGAGGCCACGGCCGCTCGATCGAGCCCGCCCACGGCCTGACCGGCCAACTCGACGTTGCGCCGGACCTGCCCGGAACGGACGGTGGCATCGACCGCCCAGCCCCCGAAGATCAGCACCACCAGCCCGAGCGCCACCGCAGCGACGACGAACACCCGCTGGCGCTGCAGCCGATCACCCGCGTCGTCGTCGCCCGGTTCCCCCTCGCCCACCTCGGTGACCGGCGCCACCTCGGCGCCCAGCTCGCCGTCCGCTTCGGGCGCGGACTCCGCACCCTCCTCGGCCTCGGGCTCGGCCTCGGACGTGCCCGCGCTGTCCGGCTCAGCCGACTCCGGAGGCTCGAGCTCTGGCTCCGCCGGCTGCTTCGCCTCGGTCGCCGCATCGCCCGACTCAGCAGCCGCTCCCTCCGACCCATCGTCCGGCTCCGCCGGCTGCGTCGCCGCATCACCCGACTGAACGGCGGCGCCCTCCGACCCGTCAACCGGCTCCGCCGCCTGCGTCGCCGCATCGCCCGACTCAACGGCCGCCTGCTCAGACCCGTCAACCGGCTCCGCCTCTGGTCGCGGGGGATCGGTGTCGCCCGACGCCACGGCTTGTCCGACCTCATCCGGGGCGGCCTCCACGCTCTGGCCGTCCGCCCCCTCGCCGTCCGCCCCCTCGCCGTCCGCCCGCTGATCGTCCGTCGCCGTCTCGCCCCCGGTCGCGGGCTCGCTCTCCGACTCGCCCCCGGACACGCTCTTGTCCCTGGTCGCGGACTCGCCCTCGGACGCCGGCGCGTCCGCTGCATCCCGACCCGCCTCCCTTACATCACCGCTCGCGTCGTCCGGCAGCTCGTCGCCCGCGGCCTCCCTGCCGACGTCCGAACCCTGCGGATCGTCCGCGGCGACCGCCTGGTGCGTGGGCTTGCCCGACGCGGCGTCCCGTCCGTCGGCGGGGTCGCGCCCGTCGCCTTCGGCGCCGTCCACGTTGCCCGCGCCGGGTTCCGGATGGGACTCCGACGAGGCGCCGTCGACCCCGCCCTCGGGGTCGACCGACGAACCGGCGGCCTCGGTCACAGATCTCTCGGTTGGATCAGCGGAGTGGTCGACGTCGATCTCGGTTGTTCCTGTGTGCGTGGTCCTACCAGGGAGGCCAGGAAGGTCAAGGAGGCCGGTCGAACCGACCGTGGCCGAACAGAAACCCTGCCACGCGGCGACACCCAGATCACGGCACCCTCCCCGGCCGTCCGGTCGGAGGACGAGGTTGCCGTTCCATCCATAGCCGGCTAATGATTGAACCATTGTCCGGCTAACAATCTCTGGAGAGCCATGCAGCTCGGAATCACCATCAGCAACTTCTCGTGGGACGGCCCGGCCTCGCAGATCGGCCCCACCGTCACCCACTTCGCCCGTGCGGCCGACGAGGCCGGCTTCGACAGCCTCTGGACCATGGACCACTTCTTCCAGATCCGCGTCACCGGCGAGCCGCCGGAGGCGCCCATGCTCGAGACCTACGCCACCCTCGGGTTCGTCGCCGGCCAGACCGAACGCATCCGGCTAGGCACGCTGGTGACCGCGGTCCCGTACCGCCACCCCGGCGTGCTGCTCAAGATCGTCACGTCGCTCGACGTGCTCACCGGCGGCCGGATGGTGCTCGGCGTCGGCGCGGGCTCGCCGTGGACGCACCTGGCCCGCCAGGGTGAGGCTGGCGGCCTGGGCATCCCGTTCCCCTCGCTGGCCGAACGATTCGAGCGCCTCGAGGAGCTGCTCCAGATCGCCCACCAGATGTGGCGCGGCGACGAGAGCCCGTTCGAGGGCGTCCACTACCAGCTCGCCCGGCCGCTCAACTCGCCGAACTCGCTCCAGCGGCCACACCCGCCCATCCTGATCGGCGGTAGCGGTGAGCAGCGAACACTACGCCTGGTCGCCCAGTACGCCGATGCGTGCAACCTGTTCGATATCCCTGGCAGCGGGTTCCAGGACGACCTGGCTCACAAGCTGAAGGTCCTGCAGAGCCACTGCGATGACGTCGGCCGGGACTACGCCGAGATCGAGAAGACCACCAGCACCAGCTTCGACCTCGGCGACGACCACCATGCCGGGCTGCGGCGGCTGCTCGACCACCTGCACGAGCTAGCCGCCGTCGGTGTCGACCACGCGATCCTCAGCCCCGCCCGGCCCTGGGACGACGAGACGTTCACCGCCGTCACGTCGATTCTCCCCCAGGTCCACGACATCCCGTCGGCCGCCTGACGCCTGACCCCCCGGCCTGGTTCTATGCACTGGATCTATCGCCCCAGGTAGATATCCAGTGCACAGAACGGGCCGAGTGCCGGCTCGTTGGTGCGCGGAACGGAGGGTCATGCGGCCGGGATTGGTGATCTTCGACAACGACGGCGTCCTGGTGGACAGCGAGCCGCTCGCGAACCAGGTGCTCGCCGACCTGCTCACGGCATGCGGCTACCCGACGACCTTCGACGACGCCGTGGCACGGTTCATGGGGGGCACGATCGCCAGCGTCCGCACGACCGTCGAGGCCGAGACCGCAGCCGCACTCCCCCCGGACTTCGAGGACCGCTACCACGCCGCGCTGTTCGCGTCGTTCGACGCCGGGCTGCGCCCGGTTCCCGGGGTCCCCGTGGTGCTCGATCAACTCGAGCGCCAGGGCGTGCCGTTCTGCGTCGCGTCGTCCGGTACCCACGAGCGCATCCGACGGGCCCTATCCACCACGGGCCTGCGTGGGCGGTTCCCGGAACAGCGGATCTTCAGCGCCGACGACGTGGCCCGGGGGAAGCCCGCGCCCGACCTGTTCCTGTGGGCAGCCGCGCGGATGCGGGTCCCGGCAGACCGCTGCCTGGTGGTCGAGGACAGCCCGGCCGGCGTCGCCGCCAGCAAGGCGGCGGGCATGACGGTGGTCGGCTACGCCGCCATGACGCCGCCCGCCCGTCTCGCCGG
>JBOGHK010000127.1:0-5977 GCA_050744325.1 Acidimicrobiales bacterium | reverse complement strand
GGCGGAAGGTGTGGGATTCGAACCCACGGTGACCCGGAGGCCACAACGGCTTTCGAGGCCGCCCCATTCGTCCGCTCTGGCAACCTTCCGGGGGGTGAGGCTAGCAGCGCGTCAAACCACCACCGTGCGAGGGGGATCGGGGGTCTCGTCCCGCGGTGAGTAGTCGCGCCAGGCGGCCGCCAACCGGCGAACGGTCTCCTCGAGCACGGGTGGCTCGGCCGTGAACGGGAACCGCAGATGGTCGCGATGGTCGGCGCTCGGTGACATGACCTCGCCAGGGATCACCTCGACGCCGTACCGCAACGCCACCTGGGCGAAGGCGGCGGCGGTCCCCGATGGAAGCCGCACCCACAGCGACGGGCCGCCGCGGGGCCGCTGCCACTGCCAGGTGGGCAGAGCCTCGGCGAGCAGGTCGGTCACGAAGGCGAGGTTGCGGCGCAGCATCGCCTGCTGGTCGCGTCGCAGCTCCGCCAGGTGGGGGAGGAGGCGCGCGGCGACCGCCTGGTCGATCAGCGGCGACCCGAGGTCGGCCATGGCCTTCAGCTCCGCGATCCGCCCGACGAGCGGCGCCGGCCCCCGTAGCCAACCGACCCGCAGGCCTCCCCAGGCGGCCTTGCTCAGGGAGCTGGCCGAGAGGATCGGGGCATCGTCGGCGGCGAACGAGGCAATCGGCGGCAGCCGCGTCTCGTCGGTCAACGGCGCGTGCTCCAGGGCGTTGTCCTCGATGAGGGGAAGCCGTTCCGCACTGGCGAGCGCGGCGAGTGCTCGCCGTCGGGGCTCGCTCATCCGCGCTCCGCTTGGATTGTGGAACGACGGCATCACGTACACGGCGCTGGGATGCCGCGCTGCTGCCAGGTCGCGCACCGCGCCCACGTCAACGCCGTCGTCGTCAAGCGGGGCGGCGGCCAACCGAGCCCCGCGGCTGCGGAAGATGTCGAGCGTGCCGGCGAAGCTCGGCGACTCGACGACCACGTCGTCGCCCGGTCGGACGAAGAGCGTCGCGGCCAGGTTGACTGCCTGCTGGGCGCCGGTCGTGACGACGACCTGGTCGGGCGTGGTCGGTATGCCGTCGGTCGTGAGCATGGCGGCGATGCCCTCCCGCAGGACGGGCAGGCCAGCGGGCAGGTATCCCGTGTGGGCGAAGAGCTTGTCGGCTTCGTCGGCGAGGACGGCTGCGAAAGCGTCGGCCACCCGGGGATGTGCCGGCAGGATCGCACAAGCCAACGAGATCAGGTCGTCGTTCGCGGCGATCAGTGATCGGTAGACCGGGCTGATCGGCCATCCGGGAGCGGAGGCGGAGCCGTCGCGCGGAACGGCGCGCACGCGGGTGCCGCTGCCCTGCCGGCTCTCCAACAGGCCCTCGGCTCGCAGGGCGTCATAGGCGGCCACGACGGTCGACCGGCTCACGGCGAGGCGCACGGCCAACTCACGCTCGGACGGGAGCCGTTCGCCGGCCGGCAGATAGGCACGGTCGACCGCCTCGCGCAGCGCGTCGGTCAGCTTGCGGTGGAGCGGCCCAGGCCCGTCGGACCACCGCCCCAACGCCGCCTCCATCGAGATCGTTCCTCTGCTGTCCATACCAATAGTCCCTTGATTGGCACCTCGGTTGGTCTGAGACACTGTAGGCCTTGGCCCAAGGGCCAGGCCAATAGCTCCGATCAGGCTGATGTCTAGAGCCAATTCGACTGAAAATTGGACTGCATCAACGGAACACACCCGCACCAACCGAGAGGGACGCACCATGCACCTTCATCACACCGTCGCCCGGATCCTTGTCGACGAACGTCAGCGCCAGCTCCGCAGCGAGGCTCCGGTTCGCCAGCGCCTGTCCTGGCTGCCGCGGTGGCGCCAAGTTCGCGACCACGATCACGAGGGCATGACGTAGGGCCGGCCCGCCGCGTCGCGCTCCGGCTGCTTCACGCGGACCGACCACGGTCCGTCTGGGCTAGACAAGGGGCCCATGGCTCGAGTCCGCCGAAGGTCCGGTGAGCGTCGCCTGTCCATCCGACAGGTCGCTGCGGCCTCCGGCCTGGCGGTGCTCGGAGGGCTGACGCTGATCGCCGACCGCCCCGAGAGCGGGCCACCTGATGCCGCCGCGTCGTCCGACGCTCTCGAGTCGACGCAGGCCGAAGCCGCGCGGCACGAAGGGGTCCCCGAGGGATGCGGCTACGAGGGAGCGGCCGGCGGTGGCGGCTACACCGGCGGCCGGGTCCGCTGCGGCCCCGACGACCGACGGCAAGGCGGCGGCGACCGCCCCGTCGACGAGAACCCTGGCCTCCACCGGCTCGCCATCGACGTGGCCTACTCGCTCCCAGCCGCCTAGTGCCGCGTCTGGCAACGTTTGCCCGTTGCACGGCAGCCAGGGACGGCTCTGGCAAGGACGCAGGCCGAAGGACTCCACCAGCGAATTCGAGGCCGAGGACACCGCCAGAGACGTCATCTGGCCGGCGTGAGACGATGCCAACGTTGCCTGACGCGGCACTACCCCCCAGGCGTAGGCGCCAGGCCCGGGATTCCCCCGATCCCCCAGACCCTGCCCTGGCGCGACCGTCGCGGGAGAACCACCCGCCCGGCGCGGCAAAGGAGGCAGGACAGATGAGCACAGCCCTCATGGATCCCAAGCCGGCGACAGCGCGTCGCCTGCGCTCGCTCCTCGGTTCGCCGGTCACCGTCCGCACGGTCTCGCGGACCCTGCGCGGCGTGCTGCTGTCCTCGGTCCGCGGCAGCGTGTGGCTGGTCGTCGAGGATGCGGACGTCATCGTGCCCGTCGGCGAGATCGTCTCGGTCGACGCCTGAGACGACCTCCTCAGCGGAGGTTGGCGAAGAACTTCGTGATCAGAGCGCCGCACTCGTCGGCACGCACGCCCTGCTCGACCGCCACCTCGTGGTTCAGGCGGGGATCCACCGCCAGGTTGTACAGCGATCCGCAGGCACCGGCCTTGGGATCGGCGGCACCGAACACGACCTGGCGGATCCGGGCGGCGACAAGCGCGCCGGCGCACATCGGACACGGCTCGAGCGTCACGACCAGGATCATGTCCTCGAGGCGCCACGAACCCGTCGCCGAGGCCGCGTCACGCAGCGCCAGGATCTCGGCGTGCGCTGTGGGGTCGTCCAAACGCTCGCGCTCGTTGTGCCGCTGGGCGACGATCGCGCCGTCGTGGATCACGACCGCTCCGACGGGCACGTCGTCGTGATCCATGGCGGCTGCGGCCTCTTCCAACGCCACACCCATCGCTTGGTCGAGATCCACGACTCGTGAAGCTAACCGCGTCGCGGCCCGGCCGACATTCCAGCCAGTGGGGGCATCGTGGGGCGCAGCGGCGAGGCGGTCCGTACTCTGACGGAGCGCACGTGAGGTGGACGGGAGGTACGAACCGTGGCGGGCGTTCCCAGGCATGGATCATCCGAGGATGCCGAGCAGCGACCAGGGCCTCCACGACAACAATCGGGGAGGGTCGCCCGGTGGCGGCGCGATCTCGTCGTCGCCCTGCTCGCGGTGTTGGCGACAGTGGCAGTGATGAGCGTCGTGGGCTCCGACGACTCCGACGACGACGGTGGGGCTGTCGAGCCCCCCGCAACCGACGGATCCGACTCGACGCCTCCGCCCACGGATACCGGGTCGCCGCCCGGTCCGGCGGACAGCTTCGAGGACGGGCTTCATGTCGTCGGACGCGACATCGAGCCTGGCCGCTACATCGCGGTCGGAGTAGCGGGGGACTGTGACTGGACGAGATTCGCCGACGTCGAGGCCACCGAGCCAGTCGCTGCGGCCGAGAGCATCGCCGGCCAGGCGGTGGTCGACATCGCGGCCGAGGACGCCGCGTTCAGTTCGCAGAACTGTGGGGTGTGGGAGACCTACGTGCCCCGGACCGCACCGCCGGCCACCACCTTCACCGACGGTGACTGGGTGGTGGGCGACCAGGTCGAGCCCGGCACCTATCAGTCCAACGTGGCCGACTCGGCCCGGTGCACATGGACCCACGCCCGCGGCTTCGCGCATACCGCCGAGGAGGTGATCGACAGCCACGCCGAGCTGTACCCCGGCGACGCGCCCCCGGCCGTGGTCGAGCTCGGTGAGGGCGACCGGTTCAGTTCGCAGCTCTGCCAACCTTGGACCAAGGTGGAGTGACTTGGCGGAGGGAGTGGGATTCGAACCCACGGTGGCCGGAGCCACACACGCTCTCCAGGCGTGCCGATTCGTCCGCTCTCGCATCCCTCCGTGTGCGCCATCCCGTCTGACTCGCCTCTTCGGGGACCGTGCTCAGGGTCGCGAAGGCTATCCTGTCCGAACGCCCGTGCTCGCAGGTGGCGGCCGGGTCCTGTGCAACTGCAGCCCGTGAACCGAGTCAGGGCCGGGAGGCAGCAGCTCTCAGCGGATTCTGCGGTGTGCCGCAGATCGCCTGGCCGTCACCAGTGAGCACGGGCGCTTCGCTGCCAGGCCGGATTCGCGGCGGCCCGGAGGTCGCGCACCCTGATCCGGGCGGATCCGGCGAGCGTGGGTCAGGGCGCTCTGTAGCATCGGCGAGCGATGGCCGCATCGACCTACCAATCGCTCTACCGCCGCTATCGATCCCAGCGATTCGGCGAGGTTCTCGGCCAGGATCACGTCACCCGGGCCCTGCGCAAGGCCGTGCGCGAGGGGCGGGTCGGGCACGCCTACCTGTTCAGCGGGCCGCGGGGCACCGGCAAGACGTCGACGGCACGGATCCTGGCCAAGGCCCTCAACTGCGCGGCGCCCCAGGACGGCGAACCCGACTGTGCGTGCGACAACTGCATGGCTGTCGAACGGGGCCTGGTCGTCGACTGGCTGCTGGAGCAGGACGCGGCATCGAAGAGCAAGGTCGACGACATGCGCGACCTCCTCGACCGGGTGCCGCTCGGCACGTCGGGGAAGCGCAAGGTGATCATCCTCGACGAGGTCCACATGCTCAGCCAGGGCGCCGAGAACGCTCTGCTCAAGACCCTGGAGGAACCGCCCGAGCACGTGGTGTTCGTGCTGGCCACCACCGACCCGCAGAAGGTGCGGCCCACGATCCGCAGCCGCACCCAGCAGTTCGAGTTCCACCTGTTGCCACCCGACGTCCTGGCCGAGCACGTACGCCACGTCATCCACGACGCCGGCCTGGTGTTGGACGACGAGGACGAAGCGGTCGCGCACGTCGTCAGGCTCGGTGGGGGGTCGGCCCGCGACACGCTCTCGGCTCTCGACCAGGTGGCTGCCCTCGGCGAGGTGGTGGCCGACACCCAGCCGGTGGACGCCATCGTCGAGGCCCTCGCGGCCAACGATGCCGGTGCCGCGCTGGTGGCTGTCGCCGACGCGATGGCCACCGGGCGCGACCCCCGAGGGTTGGGCGAAGCCGTCATCGGTCGGCTGCGTGACGCCTTCCTCGCGGTGATGGGCGTCGCCGGCGACCACCTCCCGGCACCCGAGCGCGCTGGTGCCGCCGAGCTGGGCGAGCGGCTCGGGGCGTCGGGGCTCACCCGGGCTCTCGACGTGCTGGGCGAAGCGCTGACCGAGCTGTCGCGCAAGCCGGATCCGCGGATCGTCCTCGAAGTTGCGCTGGTCCGGGTGACCCGACCGGAAGCGGATCGCAGCGTGGATGCGATCATCGCCCGGCTGGAACGCCTGGAGACCGCCGTCCGCTCGGGCGACGCACTCCCGCCTGGTGGAGCTGGGGCGTCAGGTGGTGGCGGCACGCCGGCGTCGCCCCGCGGCTCGCGGCAGTCGCGGTCGACCTCGTCACGGGCGGGCTCACCGACCGCGCCGTCCCCGGGGGGTCCGAGTGCCCGAGCCGAGCGTCAGGCTGCCGGCGCCACCGATGCCGCTGATGCCACCGGCGCCACGGACGCCACCGGCGCCACCGATGCCACGGATGCCAGCGACGCCACTGACGCCAGTGGCGCCACGGACGCCGCCGATGCCGCTGATGCCAGCGACGCCACCGACGGTGGGCCGGCCGCAGGCGGCCCTGCG
>JBOGHK010000126.1:0-36807 GCA_050744325.1 Acidimicrobiales bacterium | reverse complement strand
GAGAACGAGGCCTGGGCGAGCGCCAGCAGCGCCGCCAGCCAGGCCACGACCACCAGCGCGGCGGCCAGGGGATGGAGGTACATGTGGGACGGTTCCAGGTGGCCGACGGTCAGGCTGTCCGATGCCGGCCCGGGGAACAGGCTGAGGACGTTGCGCTGCCACCAGCCTGGGAGCATGCCGAGGACCGAGGGTGCCACCGCCAGGGTCAACACGGTGCAGAGCGCCGTCGCCGTGCTGTACGTCGTCTCCGCCGTGGTCGGGATGGTCGTGTTCCCTGACGAGAGCCTCGGTGCGGCCGGCAGCGCCGTGGTGGGGGCACTCCTCACCCTCGCAGCCGTCGGCTGGGGCGCTCGCGGCGGGAGCTGCTGGCGTCGCTGGCCGAACGGGCCGAGCGGGCCGAAGCCGACCAGCGCGCCCGGATCGCCGAGGCCCGCCGGGCCGAGCGCACCCGCATCGCCACTGAGATGCACGATGCGCTCGCCCACCGCCTGTCGATGCTGAGCCTGCAGGCGGGCGCCGTCGAGCTACGGCCGACCTCGGCGCCCGAGGACCTCGCGCGAGCGGCGGGGGTGGTCCGGTCGAGCGCCCACCTGGCGCTGGAGGAGCTGCGGACGGTGGTCGGCGTGCTCCGCCGCGCGGACCTGGTCGTGGTCGGCGAAGCCGGCGACGGCGCCGAAGGTTGCCGCCAGGCCGAGGTGCTGCGGCCCGATGTCGTGCTGATGGACATCCGCATGCCCGGCACCGACGGGCTCACCGCCACAGAGGCGCTCCGGGCCACCCACGAGCCGCCCGAGGTCATCGTCCTCACGACCTTCGACACCGACGAGCACATCCTGCACGCATTGCGTGCCGGGGCCGCCGGCTTCCTGCTCAAGGACACGCCTCCCGCCGACATCGTCAGCGCCATCCACCGGGTAGCCGCCGGCGACGCCCAGCTCTCGCCATCGGTCACCCGACGGCTCATCGCCACCGCGGTCGCGACCCAGCCCCGCGCCCAGGCGGCACGAGAGCGTCTCGCGACGCTCACCGCCCGCGAGCTCGACATCGCCCACGCCATCGGCGAGGGACTCTCCAACGCCGAGATCGGCGCGCGGCTCTACCTCAGCGTGCCCACGGTCAAGGCCCACGTCTCCGCTGTCCTCGACAAGCTCGAGGCCGGCAACCGGGTCCAGGTCGCCCTCCTCGTCCACGACGCCGAGACCGGCTGATCGCTCGAAGGACCGATTCGCTGTGCCGCCGGGCGTGCCCTGCGGCCGTCCCCTTCAGGTCTCCGGCAACGACTCGATCGCGTCGGCGATCCAGTCGGCCTCCACGGGGATCGACGTGAACCCGGCGTAGAGCCTGGTCGTGCTGTCCGAGCCCAGCGACGTGACCCCGACCTGCTGGTATCCACCGCCGCACTCGCCACGGACGAGCAGTGGGCCGCCCGAGTCTCCCCGGTTGATCGTCGACCTGAACCTGACGCCCTTGGTGCAGATCGTCGTCGGTGCGTGGTAAAGGGGTCGGGTCCAGAACACGTCGGTGCCGCATGATGCCTCCTCGTCGAGCACCTTCTGGCGGCTGGCCTGCAGGCTGGTTGCCATGACCTCGCAGACCGGCGGCGCGTTGGTGCAGCCCCACCCAGCGGTCAGGACGTGGTCGTCGACCTGTGGTTCGACGGTGGCAAGCTCGACGGTGGGGGTCGACTGCGGGGTGGCGAGCCGGACGACCGCGATGTCGTCGCGGTTGTCGACGCTCAGGTCGAACGTCTCGGGGACGGCGTGACCCAGCGTGCCCACACGCGGAGCGCTCGGCCAGTCCGGCATGTCCGCGCCGACCACGGCCACCATCCCGCCCTGCGGGACGGCGGCCACGCAATGTGCCGCAGTCAGGACGACGTCGGCCTCGATGAGAGTGCCGCCGCAGCGGGGGCTGTCCGGCGTGGTTGCCAGGCGCAGCGACACCATGTAGGGGTAGGCGCTGATGCGGGCGTCCTGGCCGCGATGGATGGCTTGGGCGGGAGAGGCCGGCGTCAACGCCAACATGGCGATCGTCACGGCGGCCAGTGCGGCCTTGGTCACTCGAGACCGGATGCCCATGGCGACCTCCTCAGGCGGAGCGATCCCGTGCCGCAGCCACTGCCCTGAAGGCGTGCCACCGCCCCGCGATCCCGTGCCATCACGTGGCACGAGCGTCGCGGCCGTGACGATCCGGCGCGGCGGGGTGGGGGCATGTGGATCGAGGCTAAGCGGAGCCGCCCGAGCCCGCCGTGGCGAACGGGTCGGCGGGTGGTGTGATGGGATAGGTCGGATGACCAGCGTCTCGACGCTCGACGAAGCGGTGGGCGCGTTCGTCGACGAGCTCGTCCCCGCGATCGAAGACCTTGCCGCCACCGTGCCTGGAGTCGACGTCGGCCGCCTGCGTTCGGACGTCGTTCTCGACGCCTACAACCTGTCCTGCGGGTTCATCGACGCCGACGAGCGACACACCGACGACGAACTGTGGGCGCTGATCTCGACCTTCGGTCACCGCATGCCCACCCAGCTCGCGCGGGCCGCGCCGGCCGACGTGCGCGAGGCCGGCCTGCTGGTCGAGCGTCGCTCGGCCCTCGACGACCCCTCGGCACTGCTCGACGTGCTCGTGAGGGTCGACGCCGGCGATGGCGGTGACCGCGCCGTCCGCTACGCCCGGCTCGGCGCCCAGATCGGCCACGTCGTGGCAGCCATCGACCTGGTGCCGACCCGCACCGAGCTGGAGGCCATCGACGGGTTCCGTGCCATGGTCCACCGGGCCATCGGGGCTGTGCCGGTCCCACGCCTGGGCGCCGACGATCCTGCCCGGAGAGGTGGCGTCGACCACGACGTGGCGACCGACGCGCTGCGCCCGGCGCGTCATCTCGACGACCTGCTCGACGAGCTCGACGCCCTCGTCGGTCTCGAGGAGGTCAAGCACGAGGTGCGCCTGGTGGCCAACTTGCTACGGGTCCAGCAGATCCGCCGGGAGCGCGACCTTCCTGTCGTCGACCAGAGCCGCCACCTCATCTTCACCGGCAACCCCGGTACCGGGAAGACGACGGTCGCCCGTCTCCTGGCCCAGATCTACCGGACCTTGGGCGTGGTCGAGCGGGGCCATCTGGTCGAGGCCGACCGGGCCGGGCTCGTGGCCGGGTTCGTCGGTCAGACCGCCAAGCGGGTCGTCGACGCCTTCGACCAGGCCGACCAGGGTGTCCTGCTGATCGACGAGGCCTACAGCCTGGCCCGCGGCGGTGAGAACGACTTCGGGCGCGAGGCCATCGACACGATGGTCAAGCTCGTCGAGGACCGGCGCGACCGGGTGGTCGTGATCCTCGCCGGCTACCCCGACGAGATGGCGACTCTGGTCGACGCCAACCCCGGCATGGGGTCGAGGTTCCCGCGCACGATCCACTTCCCCGACTACAGCGACGACGAGCTGGTGGCGATCGTCGAATCGCTGGGGCAACAGGGCCGCTACCACCTCGACGAGCCAGCCCGCGTCGCGGTCCGAGCCTGGCTGGCCGCCCAACCACGCGACCAGGGGTTCGGCAACGGGCGGCTCGCCCGCAACCTGTTCGAGCAGGCGGTCGCCAACCAGGCAAGCCGCCTGGTGGCCATCGATGGCCCGACCGACGAACAGCTCACCACCCTCGCGGCCGCCGACATCCCGGCGCCAGGGGTCGCCGGAGACACCGCGACCTGACCCGCCGTCCGGAGCACCGCAGGTGGGCTGCGGGGCGAGAACCGTTCGATCGGTCGCCATCGTCTAGAAGGGGGTGACGATGAACGAGGGGGAGCTCCTCAAGCTGGTCGCGCGCGGCGATCGGGCCGCATTCGAGGAGTTCTACCGCCGCACGTCACCCTGGCTGGCCGTACGGCTGCGACGCCGCTGCGCCGACGACGAGGTCGTCGCCGAGGTCCTGCAGGACTCCTACCTGGCGGTGTGGCGGGCTGCGGGGGCGTTCCTCGGCGCCGGCGCGGGCGACAGCGCGCTCGGCTGGCTGTGGACGATCGCGGCCCGGCGTCTGGTCGACGCGTTCCGCCGCCGCGGCCGCGACGGGCGTGCCTTGCGACCCGCGTCACCGGAGCAGGCCGTCCCCGCGGCCGAGGACACGGCGCTGGACGCGATGGTCGGCGACCCGCTGTGGTCGGCGTTGCAGCAGCTCGCCCCCGAGCTGCGTCAAGTGCTGCAGGCCATGGTGCTGGACGGATTGACCGTCCGGGAGACGTCGGTGCTGCTGGGGGTTCCGGAGGGGACCGTCAAGACACGCGCCCGCAGGGCGCGTCTAGAGCTCAGGGAGGTGCTGTCATGACCAGAGGCCACCCGACCGTAACGAGCCACCTCTCCCGGCCCCTGCTGGAACGGTATGCGGCCGGTGCCCTAGGCACCGGGACGCAGGACGCGGCCTGGACCGTCGAGGCGCACCTGGAGCTCTGTGCTGCCTGCCGCCGCGTGCTGGCCGACGTCGTGGAGCACGGCACGCCGCCGCAGCTGACGGCGCTGCTCCAGCAGGTGGGGGCACGGCTCTCCGCAGATGTCGAGCGCAGTGCCCAGACGCCGGCCCGAGGCCGCCTGGCGCGCGGCGCCGCCCGGTGGACCCGGTCGTGGACCGCACCGGCGACGCTGCCCCGGCTCCTCATGACCGTGCTGGTCGTGGCCGTGGCGGTGGGACTCGACGTCGCCGACGGCGCGACCGGCCGGTTCCCGTCCTTCGTGCTCCTCGTGGCGCCGGTGGCCCCGCTGGCGGGCGTCTCGGCCGCCTGGTCGCGCGGCCTCGACCCGGCGTACGAGCTGGTGGCCGCGAGCCCCCGCGCCGGTCTGGACCTGGTGCTGCGCCGCACGCTCGCCGTGCTCGCGGTGGTGATCCCCGCCCTCGCCGCCGCGGGCGCGCTGGTCAGTGTGTCACCGGCCCGGTGGCTGCTCCCGTGCCTGGCCTTCTGCGCCGGCACGCTCGCCCTGGGCGAGCTCGTCGGGCTGCACCGGGCCGCCCGTGGCCTCGCCCTGGTCTGGGCGGTGGTCGTGGTCGGCCCGAGCGTGTGGCTGGACCGGGCTCCGGTCGTGCTCGACGCCGCGGGCCGGCCCGCCTGGCTCGCGGCGCTCGTGGGGGCCGCGGCCCTCCTGGTGGCTCGACGGCGCCTGTACACCTGGCCGGCGGACCTGCACTGACGGACCAGGACGCGCGAAAGCAAAGCCGAACGACGAGAGAGCTGACAGGGGATGTGGGCCCAGGAAGGAAGAGACGGATGGCACGAGTCGTCGACGCCGAGGAGATCGCCCCGACGACGTCCACGTCGGCGGTGCACGCAGAGGGATTGACGGTCCGAGCGGGCCGCCGGGTCGCCATCGAAGGGTTCGACCTCGCCCTCGACGACGGCGTGCACGGCCTGCTCGGCCCCAATGGGGCGGGGAAGACCACCCTGATGCGGGCGCTGGCCACGGTGGTACGCCCGGTCGCCGGCACGCTGAGCCTGCTCGGGCGGACCGTGGACGAACGCACCAACCTCCGCCTGATCCGCCGGCAGCTCGGCTACCTCCCCCAGGAGTTCGGCTTCTACCGTCGGTTCACCGTGCGCGAGTTCGTCACATACCTCGCCTGGCTCAAGGAGGTGCCCGACGACGCGGTCACCGGCGCGGCGCAGCGCGCCATCGAGCGGGTCGGTCTCGCTGACCGCGCCGACCACCGCATGAGGACCCTGTCGGGCGGGATGCTGCGCCGTGCCGGCATCGCCCAGGCGATCGTCAACGACCCGCGGATCCTGATGTTGGACGAGCCCACCGCGGGCCTCGACCCCGACCAGCGTCTCCAGTTCCGCTCCATGCTGCGAGAGCTGGCCGCCGACACGTGCGTGCTCGTATCGACGCACCTGGTGGAGGACGTCGCGGCCGCGTGTACCGACGTCATGCTCATCGACGAGGGACGCTTGGTCTTCCAGGGGCTTCCTGTCGACCTGGCCGCCGCCGGTGGCGAGAGCAAGTCGGGCGACAGCGCGACCGAGCGCGGGTACTCGGCGATCATGCGCCTGCACCGCGAGCAACAGGCGCAGGCGCTGTGACCGGCCGGATCCTGCGCATCGAGCTGCGGCGGACCGCGGCCCTGTGGGCGGCCGCGATCTCGCTCCCGCTCACCGCCCTCGCCGGCAGCGTCGGCGGGCAGGGGATGGCCATCGTCGTGGGTGACGCGCGCACCGAGCTCGCGTTTCTCCTGGCGCTGGCACTGGGCGTCGGCGCTTCGCAGGCCCGCCGCGACCGCCGCTCGCGCACCTCGGAGCTGCTCGCCACCACTGCCCGCCCACAATGGCAGCGGCTGCTGCACACGGCGGTGGCGCTCGGGATCGGTGCGGTGGCCGGGCTCCTCGGCGTCTTCGGTGGGCTCGCTGTCTACGGCCTCGTGGTCGGCACGTATGTCCCGGTCACGGTCGCCGCGGCCGTCGTCGTCATGGCGCTCTACCTGGCAGCGGCGGTCTGGCTCGGTGCCGCCTGCGGCCGGGTGGTGTCGAGCAGGCTGGTCCCGCCGCTGATCGTGGTGTTCGGCCTCGTAGCCATCGTGTACGTCGCCCTCCTCACCGACCCGGAGGGCCGCACCGACGGTCGGTATCCCGCCACGTTCCTGCTCAACCCGTCGAGTGGCGAGGGCTTCGACGCCTTCGAGACCCTCACCGGACGGGCACAGCTGGCCCAGGTGGCGTGGGCGGTCGCGCTCGCGGTTGCGTGCCTCGTCCTGTGTGTGGCGACGCGCTACGCGCGCCTGTCGGCTGTCGTGCCCGTCGTGGTCGGCCTGGCCGTCGCCGGGTTGCTGCTGCCGCGCTACCTGCACGAAGCCGTCACCGTTGACCGTGGTGCAATCGCCCTGGAGTGCACGCCCGACGAGCCACGAGTATGTGTGCGCCGGGTGCACGCGCGGGTCCTCGACCAGCTGCGGGAGCCTGGCCAGGAGGCTCTGGCGATCATGTCGGCGAAGCTCCCACAGGCGCCCACCACCGTCGTCGAGACCTACCTCGCGAACGACTCCGACCTCCAACCGCCGGAGCCGCGAGCAGACACCCTGTACGCGCAGCTCATCCCGGGCGTGTCGGGCCGGGTGCGCGAGACGGAGAGCGACCTCCTGTGGACGCTGCTGATGGGGGCCGGCACGCTGATCTGCCCCGACACACCCCCGGCTGCTGCCACCTCGGGCCGGTACACGACCGCTCGCCTGATCGCGGCGGCGTGGCTGCTCGAGGAGGAGCCCTTGGCGCCCTCGGCCGTCGATGACTACTGGGGATGGTTGCCTCCCACGAGCGTCACCGGGCCCGCCTACGAGGCGCTGCTCGCCCTGCCCGCCGACGAGCAGCGGGCCCGCGTCGCCGCGCTACGGCAGGCAGAGCTTGACTGCGACGACGGCGACCGGCTCGACATCCTCGTCGGCGACCGCAGCGCCTCGTGAGCGCAACCGGCGCGGGATGGCCAGGCGTGGGACCGCCCGGCGCCCGGCCGCGTCACCGCCTGTCCCGTACAGCACGAGCGCGCGGATCGGCCCGCGCGCTCGTGCTGTACGTGCGGTCGCGTCGCGTCGCCGAGACGTTGACAGCGGCGGCGGGCGCCACGGCACTGCTCTGGGCTGTCGCCACCGCCCTCGACGACCCAGGAGTCGATCGCACCCTGGGCCTGTCCGCCGCCGTCGTCGGCGCCGCGGTCGCGGGCCACGGGCTCGCCGGTGCAGACACCGACCTGGAGCGCACGGCGGCGATCGACTGGCGTCCCCGGCGCGCGGCGCACGTCGCGCTCGTCGTCGCGGCGGTCCTCGGGATCGTGGCGGCCACCGCACTCACCGGCCACTCGCTCGGTCAGGTCGGCGGGGTGGCCCGCAACGCGGTCGGCGCGTGCGGGCTGGTCGCGCTCGCCGCCACGACGCTCGGCGCGAGCCGCGCGTGGGTTCCACCGATCCTGTGGGCCATGGCGGCTCCGGGGATCCTCCACCAGTTCTGGCCGACGCCGGGCGAGCCCGGCTACGCGCAGGTCCTCACCTGGCCGGATCAGCCAGCTGCATCGGGCGCGGCGGTGATCACGGCGGTGGTACTCGGCGCCGCGGGCACCGGGGCCTACGCGATCCTCGGCCCCCGGCCGTGACCGTACCGAGGCTCTGCCATGCGCCTGTCGTGCACGGATGCTCGCCGTGGCAGCGATCGTGATCGGCTGAAGCTCGACGGACGACGTCGCGTTCTACGAGGTCAGGTGACGGCCGATGGTCCCGTGGTCGTCCCGACCCCGAGGATGGCCTTGCCGACGACGTCGCGGCAGACCTCGGTGGAGTAGGCCATGAGCCCGCCGGCCTGGGCGTCGCGGAAGTGGCGTTCGATCGGCGAGCTCTTGAGGTAGCCCGAACCGCCTGCGGCCCGCAGGGCCAGGTCGGCGGCCTGGCGGGCAGCCTGGTTCGCGGCGAGTTTGGCTTCGAAGGCCACCGGTATGAAGCTCGCCGCGGCGTGGTCGGCGAGCCAAGCGGCGTGGTCGGCCAGGAGCCGGGCGCCGCGCAGGCCGACCCAGGCGTCGGCCGTCTCGAACTGCACCCATTGCATGTGCGCGAGGGGCTGGCCGGTGGTGGGGACGACCCGGTCGCGGGCATGGTCGCGCAGGGCGCGCAGGGCGGCCTCGGCGACGCCGATGGACAGCCAGGGCAGGCCGACGGGGATGGGGTTGGTGTCGGTCGGCCGGGGAGGCCGGCAGCGACGTGCCGCGGGCAGCAGTGTGTGGGAGAACGTGAGGAGCTGGCTGCGGGTGGCCCGTAGGCCCATGCTGTCCCAGATGTCGACGGAGGTGATGGTGTCGTCGGGATCGATGCCGAAGAAGCTGGGCACCCCGTCGACGAGGGCGTTGACGAGCATGTGGTCGGCGATCTCGTTGCCCGACACGAAGCGCTTGGCGCCGGTGAGCGTCCAGCCCCCGCCGGTCGGCTCCGCGGTCTGGAGCGGTGTGAGGAACAGGTTGCCGCCGGTCGGTTCGGACAGGGCGTTGGCGAACCGCCTTCCGTCCCGCAAGGCGGTGGCGAACATCTCGTCGGCAGGGGGCGGCGCCATCTGGACCAGACCGATCGCCGCGCCCATGTGCATCAGCCACATGCAGGCCGTCGACGGGCAGGCGTCTGCGATCGCCCCCACGACGCGGCCGAAGCAGCGCATGGAGGCCCCAGCGCCCCCGAGGTCGACGGGCAGGAAGGCGGTGTCCAGCCCGGCTGCGTGCAACGCCCGGAGGTTCTCGACGGGCAGCGTGGCCGATGCCTCGAGCTCGGGCGCAGTGTCCCTGAAGCTGGGCGTCAGCTCGGCCACGCCCTCCAGCCAGCGCCGCTCCTCGGCGGGCGGGTCCAACGGTGCGGCAGGGATGTCAGGTTCTCGGTTCACGTCCATGTGAGCGTAGGCCTGGCCGCCCGAGCGACTCGGTCGCCCGTTATAGCCGGCAGCCTGGACGCCCGCCGCCGCCAGCGGGGCTGAGGCTGCGCCACCGAGACCCCGAGAGCACTTGCGACGCTTGACTTAGAGTGCGCTCGAACTCGTACCGTCCCCGTAGGTGCAGCGATCGCACAGGAGGCGACCTCGTGACCAGGCTCGGCTATCAGATCCCCAACTTCACCTATCCCGGCGTCGGCCCGGACGGACTGTTCGAGGCGGTGGCACGCCAGGCCGAGGCGGCCGAGCGCTCGGGGTTCGACACGGTGCTGGTGATGGACCACTTCTACCAGCTGCCCGTCCTCGGCCCACCCGAGAACTACATGGTGGAGTGCTACACGCTGCTCGCAGCACTTGCCCAGCGCACATCGACGGTTCGGCTGGGCGCCCTGGTCACCGGCAACACCTACCGCAACCCGGCGCTGCTGGCCAAGACCGTCACCGCGCTCGACGTCGTGTCGTCCGGTCGGGCCCAGCTCGGCATCGGTGCAGGGTGGTTCGACCTCGAGCACGAGGCCCTCGGCTTCGAGTTCGGGTCGTTCACCGACCGCTTCGAGAAGCTCGAGGAGGCGCTGCAGATCATCATCCCGATGCTGCGGGACGAACGCCCCACGCTCTCCGGTCGGCACTACACCGTGAAGCAGGCGATCAACCAGCCGCCCCCTGTCGGCCGGGTCCCGGTGATGATCGGCGGCAGCGGGGAGCGCAAGACCCTCAGGATGGTCGCCCAGTACGCGGACGAGTCCAACCTGATCGTCGAGCCGACCGACATCCCCCGCAAGCTCGATGCTCTTGCTGCCCACTGCCAACGGCTGGGCCGCGACCGCAGCGAGATCACTGTGAGCGTGCAGCGCACCGTCTGCATCGCGCCGACGTACGAGCAGGCCCAGTCCGACCTCAAGCGCTATCTCGGCGAACGCGGCATCGATCTCGACACCGCCGACGACGCCACCCGCCAGATGATCGAGGCGAGGCTCGTCGTCGGCGATCCCGATGCCGTCGGCGAGAAGCTGGCGGCCGTGCTCGACCTGGGCGTCGACGGGTTCACCTGCAACCTGCCCGCCAACGGCCACGATCCCGACAACGTCGAGCTGCTCGGCCAGACCGCCGCCAAGCTGGTCACCTGAGACGCCAGGCTCCTCTGCGACCAGGCGCGAGGCGGACTGTCAGTCGCCGAGGGCCACGAGCGTGCGCCAGGCCCGGGTGGCGAGCTGCAGGTTGAACACCGTGTCAGCGTCGGCGAGGTCGCAACCCGAGATGTCCTTGATCCGTTGCAGCCGGTACTTGAGGGTGCTGCGGTGGATGGCCAACGCCTTGGCGGTGGCGTCGTAGCGCCCACCGCATTCGAGGTAGTGGCTCAGGGTCGGGACGAGGTCGGACCCGTTGGCTGCGTCGTAGTCCAGGAGTGGCTCCAGGGGGTGGAGCCACTCCTGGACATAGCGGTCGACGCTGGCGGACTCGGCGATCTCGGCCAGCATCCGGTAGATGCCGAGCCGGTCGAAGACGACGACCTGCTCGGCGTTCCCGAACGCAGCCTGGAACTTCAGCGCCAGCTGGGCCTGACGGAGGGACCCGGGAAGGTCACCCGGATCGTTGCAGGTGTCGCCGATCCCGATGCGGCACGGTCCACCGCCGGGCTCGGCGACTATCGCGGCGTGGAAGGCGTCCCACGACGCCTTGTCGGCCGCTTCTGCCGTCGAGAGCACGATCGTCGTCATGTCGTGCCTGACCACCAGCGTGCCGAGGCCCGTGTTCCTGGCCGCGCGACGGACCGCGTGGAAGAAGGGCCCAGCCGACGGCCGGGCGCCGGGCGCCGGCTCGACCGCGATCACCCGATGCGGGCGTCCTGGGTCGTAGCCCAGGGCCTTCGCACGGCGCAGCGTGCTCTCGTCCGTGCCGCCCTCCAGGATCTCCTCCACCACCTCGCGGCCGAGTCGGGCCTCCGTGCGGGCGAGGTCGCGCTGGTGGGCGAGCTCGAGGGCGACCAGCATCGCCGCATCCTCGAGGGCGATCGCCTCGCCCTCCCCGGCTTCTCCTCGAGGGTCCACGAGGGTGACCATCCCGACGACCTGGCCGGCGTGGTCCGCGGTGGTGGACAGCAGGCCGTCGTCCCAGACCGGCCGCTGGGTATGCCGCAGACGGTCCAGGACCTTCTGGCGCCGAGCCGGGGAACCCGCCGGATACGGCCGGTGGCGGTCGGGTCCGGCCCAGGCCTGCAGGCCTCCGTCGCAATCCTCGACCGCGACGGGAAACCCGGTGATGTCGTGCAGCGCCTCGGCGATCCCCGCTGGTCCCTTGCCCGCCACGGCACCTTCGTTGAGGCGCTCGCGGACGACGGTGCTCCATTCGAGCAGAGCGTTGGTATCCGCAAGCGTTGCGTTGAGGTGGGTGATCTCGCTGGACAGGGTGCGTTGCCGGTAGCGGAGGCGAACGTTGGTGAGCGAGGACGCCGTCTGTTGTGCGAGCGCCCGGAGGAGGAGCTGGCCGTCCGGCGGTGGCTCGGCCTCCGCGCCCACCACGAGGTAGCCGAGGTGGCGGTGCCGTCCCATCAGCGGGAGCGCCCAGCTCCAGGCCTCGTGAGGAACGGACACCGGCCCGCCGGCGACGCCGAGGTCGCGGAGCCGGGCTTCGACGACGTCGCGGACGACCGGACTGGTGCACGGGCCAGCGACTGCGTACCAGCGTTGGGCGACGTACAGGCCGTCGGCGTGCATCGATCCCAGCGAGGTCACGGCTCTGGCCGCGAGCGCCGCGATCCGGCTCAGGTCGTCGGTGGCGCCCATCAGCGCCGACACGGCGAGGAGGCTGTCGGACCGGGAGCCACGGTCGAGCTGCAGGCGGTGCCGCATCGGGGCCGGCAGGTAGTACGGGGCGGTGAAGGAACGGGCCCCGAACAGCGTCTGGCGATGGCAGACGAGCATGCCCAGGGCCGTCTCGGGGTCGACCTGCTCGAGATCACAGAGGCAGACGGCGATATCCGACGACTCGCCGACCAGGTCGTCCAGCTCGGACTCGTGGGCCAGCAGGCTGCGACCGTCCGGGAGAAGGTCGGACACCCAGGCGAGGTCGGTCACGATGCGCCGGTGCATCCCGCCACCGCCGTCTCCTCCGCCGCCGGCCTCCGCTGCGACCTCGATCGACTGCTCGGCGGGGACCGGGAGAAGCAGCTCGTCGGCGTCGGCCGGGTCGGCCACGATGAGCTGCTCGGCCAGCTCCTTGCCATTGGGCAGATGCGTCAGGATCCCCGTGGCGTTCGCGGGCGGTACCACCGCCACGCAACGGTCACCCGCGCGCAGGCCAGCCCGGACGAAGGACTCGAGGAGGTCGTGGCCCTCCTTGCGCCCGAGGTGGAAAGCGCATATGTGGTCGCCCCGACGCAGGCTGACTCCCGGCAGACCTGACTCCAGCGGATCCTTCACTACCCTCTCCCGTTCGGCACTGCGGACCTTGCATGTGGCCGGACGGATGCACACGGTGAAGCGATGACCTGACCTCTACTACGGAGAGTAACGCTCATCCTGCGTGTTGTCGACGCGCGCGCGTTGTGTGTTCGGTTTGTCACCTCGATCCGCACCCTCGGCACTGCGCACAGTGGCCGAAGCCGACGCCGACGTTCGTCCTGTGAGGACGTGGCACGAAGGCCACACCCCTGCGCACGCTGGGCTCATGGCGGAGCGCAGCGATCTTCATCGACCGGCACGGACGAATCGCAATCACAGGATCGCCGAAGATCAGCTTCGGCGCGCGACCAAGGCCGTCGAGTCTCTCGTGACCTGCGGTCGCCTGTCCGAGGCCCGGGACCTGGCCCTGTCGCTGCTCGGCCAGCACGGCGTACCCGCGACCGTCACCGCCCGGTTGCGGCTCAGGCTGGTGTCGATCCTGCTGATGAGTGGTCGCTCGGCGGAGGCGATGCTCGAAGCAGAGGCCGTCCTGCAGGAGGACGGTGTCCCCGACGACCTGTGCGTGGCTGCCGATGTCGACCGGGCGACCGCGCTGACGACGTTGAGCGACATGGCCTGGGCCCGGCACTGCGCCGAAGCCATCCTGGCCAGCCCGGAGCGTCCCGCCGGCGATCCGGCTCTCGCCGTGTCCTTGAGCGTTCTGGGTCTGATGGCGTGGAGCGACGGGCGGCTCGCCGATGCCCTGAGCCTCCTGACCGCCGCCGCTCAGCGAGTGGACCAGGGCCCCACGGCACTGCGAGGGCTGCATGCACGGCTGCGCATAGCCCCGATCCTCACCACGCTCGGCCTCTTCGACGAGGCTGACACGACGATCGAGGCGGCTCGCCGCGAGGTCGAGGGGCTCGATGACCATGCGTGGGCTGCCGGTCCGATGACCGCGTCGGCCCAGGTGCACCTGGCCGCCGGGCGGCTCGACGACGCGGCCGGCGACGCGACGCTCGGACTGGAGGTCTCGGAGCGCCTGGCGACCAGGCTCTTCGTCCCCGCAGCGGAGTGGGTCCTCACGTCCGTCGCGCTCCAGCGCGGTGACCTGGACGGTGCCGAGCGGCACCTGAGGCGTGGCCGCGACGATGTTCCCGACAGCTCGGGCGGTCTCAGCCAAGGCACCTACCGGTGGACCGAGGCGCGCGTGGCATCGGCCCGCGGTGAACAGGGCCGCGCGATCGACATCCTCCGCGAGATCGTCGACCAGCAGCGCGACCACCGGCGGTTCCTGGTCGACCAGCCGGGGGCAGCAGGGTGGCTGGTGCGGACGGCGATGGCCACCGGCGACCGCGCTCGCGCCGAGGCGGTGGTGCAGTGCGTCGACCACCTCGCCTCGGCCAACCCTGGACTGCCGGCCATCGAGGCCAACGCCGCGCACACGAGGGGGTTGTACGACAGCGACCCCGGCACCCTGGTGCAGGCGGCGGAGACGTTCACCCATCCGTGGGCCCGGGCGTCGGCGCTCGAGGACGCCGCCCGGACCCTGGCTGAGCACGGCGACCGGCGTGCTGCGGGCCCCTGGCTGCAGGAGGCCCTCGCGACCTACCGCTGTTCGGGCGCTGACCGGGATGCGGCCCGTGTCGGCCGGATCGTCCACGGCCTCCGCCGTCAGCGGGCGTTGGGAACGCGCCCGGTCACCGGCTGGGGGAGCCTCACCGATACCGAGCGGCGGGTGGCCACGACAGTCGCCGAGGGTCACACCAATGCCGCCGCGGCGAGCCGGCTGTACCTGTCCCGACACACGGTCGACTTCCACCTCCGTCAGATCTTCCGCAAGCTCGCGATCCGATCCCGGGTCCAGCTGACCCGGATCGTCGTCGAGCGCGGCACCGGCTCGCATCGATGACAGCCGGGCATCCCGGCGACCGCGACCTGGGCTGCGGGCGGGCTGGGGAGGGGGGACCTCGAGCGGCCCGGGCCACGGTCGACCGGAGATGATGGGCCCAGCCAGCGTGGAGGTCGTCGCCGCAGGCTGCATCCCGTGATCGCGTAGTCCGGGCACGAGATGGGCTGTCGGCGGTCCGCGGCGGCGAGCTGGGTGGGGGAGGACCTCAGCTCGCCGGCCGCGGTCGGCGCCGCTCCCAGGAGTTGGAGGCAGTGGAGCAGCGTCCGAAGGCGCGTCGCGTGCCCGACTGGCATCAGGCGCCGGCGACCAGCAGCGACACGAGCAGCGTGAGGAGGACGGTGATGACCGACGCCATGACGAGCAGCAGCACGTCGCCGAGCCAAGGTTCCGGTCTGATGGGCGCCTGTCGGTCGCCGATCTCCGATGCTTGGATGCTGCGCGTGTCGGACATGCCTCTTACAGTGGCGGATACGACCGCGTGAGGCATCCCGTGATCGCGTAGGACGTCACACGATGGCAGCCACTGGCACCGCGGCGCTTGTGCACGACGGACGACCGCGGCCGCGGCCGCGAGTGACCGGGCCTGATGTCGTACGGTAAGCGGTCGAGATGTCACGCTCGTTCCGGTACACCCCACCGGAGGCTGGGTCGGACCTGGTTCGTCGGCCGCGCTTGCTGCGGTCGCTCGCAGGCAGGTGGCAACACCGGGTCACCTCGGTCACCGGCGGGCCTGGGTTCGGCAAGACCACCGTGCTGACTCAGGCGATCGCCGAGAATCGCCTCGCGCCGCGCGGGCAGGACGTCTGGATCGGCATGGAGCCCGGCGACGCCGATGCCGGACAGCTGGCCGAGGTGATCGCCAAGGCTGTGGGTCCCCGGGGCCGGGACGTGGCGGACGGCCTGGTCGACGACACGTCGTCGGTCGCACCGGCCATGGTCGCCGACGCGCTGTGGCAGCGCGCGCCGACCGAGGCGTGCCTGGTCCTCGATGACGTCCACGTGCTCCCGCGGGGGTCGACCGGCGCGGCGTGGCTGACCGACCTGATCGACGCGTTGCCTGCCAACGGCCACGTGGTGTTCGCCAGCCGGTCCGAACCGCCGGTCCGGCTGAGCCGCTACCAGAGCCAGGGAGCGGTCCTGCAGCTCGCCGAGGACGACCTGCGCTTCTCGGACGAGGAGCTGCTGTCCTTCGCGGACCACCGCGGCCTGGACTCCCAGCGGTTCGAGGGCACGGGCGGCTGGCCGGCGATGGCCGAGCTGGCCGCGAGCGTCGGCAGTGGCGTCGCCGAGGCGTACCTCTGGGAGGAGGTGCTCGAACCGCTCGGTGCCGCGCGTCGCCACGTGCTCGCGGTGGTGTGCGATCTGGGTGGGGCCGACGACGAGCTGGTGTCGGCGGCGCTCCGCACACCCGTCGAGCTGGCCGAGGTGTTCGACGGCGTTCCGTTGGTGACCCGGGCGGCCGACGGCTGGTACGTCCCCCACGGGCTGTGGGCCTCCGCGCCACGTATAGCGTTGAGCGCCGAGGACCGGACGGACATCCGGCGCCGCGCTGCGGAACATCTGGTCGAACGGGGCCGTTTCGACGACGCGTTCGCGCTGATCCAGGCCGCCGGCCTGTGGGACGTTGCGCCGGAGGTGCTCCGCTCGGCGTGCCTCGCGAGCGAGCGGTTGGCCGCGAGCCAGCTCGAGCGCTGGATCTCGGCCTGTCCCGCCGACGTCCGGGCGTCGTCGGCCGGTGCGCTCGCCCGTGGTCTGCACGCGGCGCTGACGGTGCCGTCGCGGGCGATCGAGCCGCTGCAACAGGCCGTGGAGCGATGCCGTGTCGACGGCGACGCGGACGGCGAGCTGACCGCGATCGCGCAGCTCGGTCGGCTGGCGTGGTGGCGGCAGGACCTGAGCCTGCTCGTCGGTGTGGCTCCCCGGGTGTTCGAGCTGAAGGCCGCCGGCCACCCCAAGGCCAGGGCGTTGGAGCAGTTCGGATGGGCGCTCGCCGGCGACATCAGCGGCGACGACGCCGTGGTCCTCAAACACCTCGGCCGCATCGAGCCGGGGGTTCTCGATCCCGCCTTCGACGCGTTGGCCAGCTGCCTGGCGGCGCTCGTCCGCCTCTACCGGGGTGAGGCCGAAACGGCCTACGGCATCCTCGAGAACCTCGCTCCGACGACCGATCCGGCGATGCGCTACATCCTGGACACCCTCGAGCTGATGACGTGGTGGGCGCGGGGACGGATCGACGTCGTGCTCGACCGGATCCCCGCCGTCCTGCGCGCCGCCCGGGCCAGCGGCGTCACCTCCAACCTCTACGTGGGCATGAGCACCGCGAGCATCGCCTACTCCTACCTCGGCGACGTGGCGGCGGCGATCCGGTGCCTCGACGAGGCCATGGCCGCGGCCCCACCACCCGCGAGCGGCACGCCGTCCGTGCACGCCGCCGTGGCGACGGCGTTGTCGGCGGCATCGGTGCAGCTCGCGGAGGGCCACGAGACCCAGGCGACAGTGACCCTGGAGAGAGCCATCGACACCCATGGCCTCGACCGCGGCTTCGACCGCCGCTGGTGGCGACAGACCGTGACGCTCAGCTACGTGCTCGTGCCTGAGACCCGCAAGCACTGGGACACGGCGCTGCGGCAGAGCAGCCTGGTCACGGCACGCAACCTGGCTGCGGCCGTGGTCGCCGTGCGCAAGGGGGAGAGCCTGTCCAGCCTGCAGTCCCTCCGCCTTCCCGACCTCGGGGTGGTGCGCGGGGCGCTCCACCACCAGCACGCCGCCGAGCTCGCGGTCGGCCTGGCAGCCGCGGGGCGGCCCGAGGGGCGTGCCCTGCTCGAGACCCTCGGACCTCCCGGGCGTTCGACGGTGCGCGCGCTGACCAGCCAGCCCCGCTTCGCGAAGCCCGCGAAGGCGCTGCTGCTGGCATCGCCGGCGCCACCTCGGCGGTCGACCTACCTGGCGGTGCTCGGGCCGTTGAGCCTGCATCGCGACGGTCCGGACGGCGAGGAGGTCGTCGATCCCGACCTGCGCCGCCAGCGGGTTCAGGCGTTGCTGGGCTTCCTCGTGGCGAACCGGCGGACGACCCGCTCCCAGCTCATGGCCGTGCTGTGGCCGGATCTCGACGAGCGCGCCGCGGGCAACAACCTGGCCGTCACGCTCAACCGCCTCCTCCGGCTGCTCGAACCGTGGCGGGACAGCGGCGAGCCCTCCTATCTCGTGCGGCTCGACGGGCCGAGCGTCCGGCTGGTCAGCGGGGAGCACCTGCGGGTGGACGTCGACGACTTCGACGGGCACCTCGAGGCCGCCGCGCAGGCCGAGGACACCGGTGCGCCGTCACTGGCCCTCGAGCACTATCTCGACGGGGTCGCCCTCTACCGTGGCGACCTCCACGTCGACCTGGCCGAGGCCCCCTGGTTCGTGTTGGCGCGCGAGCGCTACCGGGCTCGCTTCGTCGCGGGGGCGGTCCGAGCCGGCCAGCTGTTGCTCGGTCAGGCGAGGAGTGAGCAGGCCGAGGAGGTCGCCCTCCAGGCGCTGGCGGTCGACCCGTGGTCCGAGGAGGCCTATGCCGTTCTCGTCGGTGCGCCACTCGTCCGCGGCGACCGGTCGACCGCCCACCGACGCCTCCTCAAGTGCTTCGAGACCCTTGCCGACCTCGGCGTCGACCCCTCAGAGGCCACCCAGCAGCTCCACCGTCGGATACTCCAGCCGGCCGAGGAGGTCTGATCGGGTAGTCGAGCCGAGAGCGGTGTCATTACATGACATAACGATGGTTACAAGTGCACGAACTGGTGTACGATCTGGAGGTGTTCGAGCAGGCCGCAGCGGTACTCGACAACACGATCGAGGAACTGGACATCCCGGTGGATGCCGCTGCGCTCGTGCGCTGCCTGGAACTGTCGGACCGGTTGGCCGCGAAGGTGACCGTCGCGGTCGGCGAGTTCGACGCGGTGGGGGCATGGCGGGACGTGGGCGCCACCTCGATGACGGCGTGGCTGCGTTCCCAGGCCCACCGGTCGTCGCGTGAAGCCGCGACCCTGGCTCGGACCGGGCGCCGCTTGCGCGACCTGCCCGTGACTACCCGCGCCTATGCGGACGGGACGTTGTCGTCGGGTCAGGTGCAAGCGATCGTGGCGAACCTCAACGACAAGATCGTTTCGTTGTTCGCGGACGCGGAGCGCGAGCTGGTGCCGGTCCTGGCCGCGATGCCGGTCGCTGACGTGTCGACCGCGATGCAGCAGTGGGCCCAGGCCGCCAAAGACGCCCTCGACGATCCCGACAACGGCGGTGACCCCGAGGGCCCTGAGCGCAGCCTGCACGTATCGGCGACCTTGGACGGCCGCCGCGAGATCTCCGGCAGCCTGGACCCCGAGGCTGGCGCCCTCCTGCACACGGCGCTTCGCCTAGCCCTGACCCGGGACAGCGACGCCGAGCCGCCGCGGACTCCGGCACGGCGCCGCGCCGACGCGCTCGTGGACATCCTGCGCCACTTCCTGGACCACCAACACGACCACGCCGGTGGCCGGCACCGCCCCCACCTCAACGTGTTCCTGGACTACGAGCTTCCTCACTGGTACCGTAGCAGACGTGGATACGGATGTCGACGTGCGGATCGGCCGCGAGTACCTGCGGGTGAGCTTCGATCGCTCGGGCCGGGAGCGCTCGAACAGCGAGCAGCAGGACGACAACCGGCGGGTGTGGGCCGGGTGGGAGTGGGCCGACCCGTACTCGGACGCGGTGTCGGCGTCGCGGTACTCGAAGAAGGCTCGGGACGATTGGGGTGAGCTGATCGGTGACCTGCGCCGAGACCGCTTCGGCGCCGACGCCCTGGTGCTGTGGGAGTCCTCGCGGGGCTCGCGGCGGGTGGGCGAGTGGGTCGACCTGCTCGACCTGCTCGAGGCCCGCTCGGTGCGGGTGGCGGTGACCGAGCACCGCCGCATCTATGACCCGGCCAACCCCAGGGATCGGCGCAGCCTGCTCGAAGACGCGGTCGACGCCGAATACGAGTCCGCCAAGACTTCGGGCCGGTTGCGGCGCAGCCGGGCCGCAGACGCCGCCGCTGGCCGCCCGCACGGCCGCATCCCCTACGGGTACCAGCGGGTCTATGACCAGCGCACCGGTCTGCTGTTGGGCCAAGAACCCCTCGACGCCGAAGCCGCGGTGGTGCGGGAGGTGTTCGCGCGGATCCGGGCCGGGCACTCGCTGCGCAGCATCGCCCTGGACTTCGAGGATCGCGGCCTGCGCACCCGCTCCGGGCACCGCTTCTCCCCCCAACGACTCCGCGCCATGGCCATCAACCACATCTACGTCGGGGAACGGGTGCACGCCCCCGGCGCCACCGACAACGAGCGGCGCCGCGGCCAGGGCGCCACCTACACCAAAGCCGAATGGCCACCACTGGTGGACCGGCGCACCTGGCTGGCGGTGCAGCGCATCCTGTCGAACCCGGCCCGCAAGACCACCCGGCCCAGCAGAGGCAAGTACCTGTTGTCCTGCCAGCCCCATGTGGTGTGCGATGTCTGTGGCCGGTACCTGTCGGCCAGCTACCGCAACGACGCCCCCAGCCGCATTTACGTGTGCCACACCAAAGGCTGCGTGCGAGTCAAAGCCGACGATCTCGACAACGTGGCCGAGGCCGCCATGCTCGGGTACCTGTCCCGCCCCGACAACATCGCCCAACTCCTCGACGACAGCACCGACTCCGACCTGGAGGCCGCCCGTCTCGAAGTAGCCCAGATCCGCGCCGAGCTCGACGACCTCGCCGACCAAGTCGGCCGCGGTGATCTGACCCCAATGCTCGCCGCCCGGGCCGAACCCCAGATCCGCGCCCGGCTCGCAGCCGCAGAAGCCCGCGAGACCGAGCTGTCCACACCCTCGGCCCTGCGGGGCCTGATCGAACCCGGCGAAGACGTACACCAACGCTGGAACGCCGCACCCATGTCCGCCAAACGGCGCATCACCCGCCTCCTGCTCGTCCCCCACGTGCTCGGTGAGCTGCGCGTCCTGCGTAACCCCGTCCCCGGCCGGCCAGCCCCCATCGCCGACCGCGTCGCCTGGAAGACCGCCCAGGACAGCACGATCTGAACCCGACGAGCAGGCAGACGGGACGGCAGCCGCCGATGCGCTAAGCCGACGCCTCGGCCTTTCTCGAATCACCCCTTCGGGCGTCACCCGGACATCTGGCAGCGAGCTACGGTGTCCGGCCGCACGAGGCGGACGAGGAGCACGGTTGTGGGCATCTTCGAGCGGCTGCTGGCACGAGGCGATGCCGACGAACGTCGTCATCGCGAGCAGATTCGCTTGGCCCGCCGGGACGTGCGATGGGGAAAGATCGGTGTCACGGTCGCGGTTGTCGGACTTATCGCCACCGTGACCATCGCTTGGGTTCAACGGGACGACGGAGGATCGGGAGCCCAGCAACCGGCGGATCAGCCAAGCTCGGCAGCCGATAACGAAGATCCCCTGACAGTTGCCGTCCAAACCTTCGAGGGCAACTGCGACGCGTGGTTCGTTGCCCGGCCGATCGAACAGATCGACTTCCTCCCGGAGGTCAATCCCGACCTCGATTGGCCAGAGCATCCCGCTGGCGAAGGTGGAGTACCTGCCTCGCCGCTCGTCCTCCGCTTCACTGTCCAGGGCCGGACCGAGGCTGACGTCGTTCTGACAGGAATGGACGTCCAGGTCGTTGAGCGCCGCGAGGCACCGACGGGAGTCCTGCTCCAGGACGCCTGCGGCGATACTGGCGCCTTCCGGTACTTGGGGGTCGACCTTGATCCGGATCCCCCGGAAGTCGTCTCGTACTTCTCCGACCCAGCCGACCGGGGCATCACTGACGTCAGTGAGCAAGAGCGGCAGCCTGTGCGATTCCCGTATCACGTCTCGGCCTCGGAGGCAGAGGTGTTCTCCGTCACCGCCTGGGCGCTCAGGTGCGACTGCGAGTGGAAGGTCGAGCTGTCATGGCAGTCGCAGGGACGGAGTGGGACGACTGTGATTGACGACTCGGGCGAGCCCTTTCGGACAGTCGGGCTGAGCAACGCCGTCGCAAGGTGCGGCGGGGAAGGTACGTGCGAGGAGCCTCTACCTGAGCATCGAATCACTGAGTTCGGACCTCCGAGTGCCGAAGAGGTGGACGTCGCCATACCGCTGAACGAAGAGCCGTAGGAAGAGCCCAGTAGTCAGAAGCGGCGCGGTGGGTGATGTGCTCACGCTGCATCGGCCGCGCCCTCGATCGTTAGGGATTTGCTGCGATCCCGGCAACGCGAGATCACACCGAGAGTGTCCGGAACCTCGAGCCACCCCGGTGTTGCCGGAACAGCACGACACCCCAGATCCCCGGGACCGAGGAGGGGCAGCGGCACAACAATGCCGAAGCGGCAACCCCACGACCACGTCGTGCTGACCGGTGGCGCGTCGCCGCGGCAGGGAACCATCGCCGTGCTCATGCCGCATCGGCAGTTCCTCCGGTCTGGTCGCTGGGTGGGGGTGGGAGCAGGCAGCGCAGCTGGTCGGCCAGGTCTCCGGTGAGTGGCGGGGCTCGTTCGATCACCTGCCGGATGGCTCGGTCCAGCTCCCTGGACGGCGTGCCGGCGTGGTCGGGTCGGTCGGGCGTCACGCCACACCCCTCCTGGCGTCCGCCGATTCGGCATCGTCGGCCCACCAGGTGGCCCAGCGGTCCTCGGCGCGTTGGCGCCGTTTCTTGGTCGCCTCGTAGCCGAGGCCGAGCCGACGGGCGGCATAGCCAAGCGAGTGCCCGACGACTCGCGTGGTGTAGATCAGCCAGGCGTCGTGCCGGCGCAGGACGCCGGCTGAGACCGCACTGGCGAGGATGAGCCCGCCGGACAGCTCTCCGTCATGTCCGGCGTCCTCCCGGACGGGCAGCGCGTTGGCCTGGCGATGCCAGGCGACCTCGCCGCGAACGGCGCGTTGGAGGTGTCGTTTGGCGGCATCGAGGAGCCGGCTGGCGACCAGGGACGTGGGTGGGTCGGGGCCGGTGGCGGCGGCACATATGCCGGCGGCGGCGATGGCCCACGCGTCATCTGGCGGGAGGCCGGGTGCGTGACGTGCGATGCGGGCGCGCAGCCCGGGCGTCAGACAGGCGACCAGCACGTCGATCGCGGCGGGATCCCGGTGGGCGATGTGGGCCAGTGCGGCGAGCAGCTCGTCTTGGCGGTCGGCGGTGCTGTGGCGCAGCTCGCCGCGGAAGCGCTGCCAGGACAGGCCGGCGAGCGCGGGTGCGTGGTTGGTCCAGGCGCGCCAGCGGTGTCGGGTCGGCCGGGCGTGGTCGAGCGTGCTATTGCGTCCGTTCGAGTGCCTGGTGTTTGCCGGATGTGTCATGCTGTGAATTGCTCCTGTTGACCTCCGTCGAAATGCGTGTAAGGGCGCGCTGAACCAGACCCACCTGACACCCTGGTGTCGGGAAGGCGAGCGCCCGGTTCTTCAGTTGTGCGGTCCGCTGGCGGACCGGTCTTCTTCTAGGTCGCCAGCCATCTCCGGTACCCCCCGTCCGGGGGCCGGACATGGCGGTGGTCTACGTTCCTGGAGGACTAGGCCGTCTGAGCCACGGGTTTCGTGCAGGTCCGTCTCCAGTAGGTCGTGCCCGTCGAGTTCGTTTCCCCCTAAAGCCGCTGAGTCGTCCGAAACGTCACAGCGACTTCGGCGGGGTCGCCGGCCGTTTGGTCCGCTGTGAGGCTGGTGGGCGTGTTCTTGCTGGTCATCGGTCTCCTGCCGGTCGTCGTGGTCGGTATGGCTCACTAGGCCGTTGGCGGCACCGGAATCTCACATCTGCGGGCCGATTTCTTCGCCGGGACTTGTCCACGTCTTCCCTAGGCCGCGCGGCGGCCCAGAACGTCCCAAGAAATCCGCCGCCCGGGCGGGCGCGCTGGTGGCCATCACCTCTCTAAAGCAACCCGAGGCCCGGTTTTCTCTCACGACGCGCAACAAAATCTCCACGCCACTCGCCCGACGCCGACGCGATGCACACCGCGACCGACGGCGAGATCGACGACGGACTCGCTCACGTTCGACGCTCACATCTCGAAATCTCGCTGTCCCGATACGCGCTCCACGCGACGCGATACACGCACGAAACGACCAAGACGCAACTTCAACACTTCGTGTTGAGAGGAGCGCAGACCTGTGGCGTGGTTCGCGGTCATGGGCGCCGACTCGGTCGCCTATCACGAAGACAACGTGCTCGGTCGGGCCGACGACCACCCCGGCCAAGCCCTCGACTACTACGGCACCCGCGGGGAGACCCCACTGCGCTGGGCCGGGAAGGTGGCCGAGAGGCTCGGTCTGTCGGGGGAGGTGACCCCGGAGGCGTTCCGGGCGGTGTTCGGCCCCGGCGGGGTCCGTCACCCTGTGACGGGGGAACGACTGGTGAAGACGACGCGCCCGGGGTTCGAGATCGTCGTCTCCGCGCACAAGTCCCTGTCGCTGCTGGGGGTGATCGGTCGGGCCGAGGACATGCACGCCATCCTCGACGCCCAGACCCACGCCACGCTGGCCCGGCTCGAAGCCGACATGCAGACCTTCGGCGGGCGGCGTGGCCGCGCCGCGGTGGTCACCCGCACGACCGGGGTGCTGTACGCGGTCACCCGGCATGGCACCTCGCGGGCCGGTGACCCCGAGCTGCACGACCACATCCTGATCGCCAACATCACCTGGATGCTCGACGCCAAGGGCGGCTGGAAGGGCCTGTTCTCCGCCCTGGTCCGCGACCTCGGCGAAGCGGCGTGCATGGCCGGGCGCATGGCCGGCGCCGCCAAGGCCATCGAACTCGGGTACGCCATCGAACTCGACCCCGGCACCTCGGGTCGGGCGCGGGACTGGCGCATCGTCGGCATCCCCCCAGCCGTCTGCGACATCTACTCGAAGCGCCGCGACGAGATCGACGACTACATCGACGAGCACGGCTACACCGGGTACCGGGCACGCAAGATCGCCGCCCGCCGCACCCGCGCCGTCAAACGCTTCACCGGGGTGGACGAGTTGTTGCCCCGCTGGCGGTCCGAGCTCGAAGCCCACGGCTGGACCATCGACGACCTCGCCGCCGCCCTCGACGCCGCCCGTGAGCAATGCACAGGGCTGCTCCCAGCTTTGACCGATGCCGAGATCGAGGCCCTCACCAGCGAGTTGATGGACCCCGGCGAGGAGTTCCTGACCCGCTGGAAGGTCTTCTCGCGAAGCCGCCTCATAGCGGAGATCGGCCCCCGGCTCTACGGACGGCACCCCGACGAACTCGACCGCGTCGTGGACCGCGTGATCGCCTCACCTGAGGTCGTCCCGCTGATCGGCGTGTCCGGGGCGCGGCAGCAGCCCTACACCGCCGCCGCCGTGCTGGCCAACGAGCACACCATCGCTGACACGATCGACCGGCTCATCCAACACGCCGGCCCCACCGTCGCCAGCGACGCCGTGCACCGGGCCGTGGCCGCCAAAGCCGCCGAGGTGGGCCGGCCGCTGACCGCCGGCCAACAGGCTGCCATCGCCAGCATCTGCGGCCCCCACAGCGCGGTCAAGATCGTGGTCGGGGTGGCCGGATCGGGCAAGACCAGCGCCCTGGACGCCGCCAGCCGAGCACTCGAGGACGCCGGCTACACCATCGTCGGCACCGCCACCTCCGGCCAGGCCGCCCGAACCCTGGGCCGCCAGGCCGACGTCATGTCCCGCACCATGCGGTCACTGCTGTGGCGCCTCGACCACGACCGCCTCCACTTCACCGATCGGACGGTCCTCGTGTTGGACGAAGCGGCCATGACCGCGGATGTCGACCTGGCCCGGCTGCTCTGGCACACCGAACGCACCAGGGCCACGGTCGTGCTGGTCGGTGACCCCCGCCAGTTGCCCGCGGTCGGGCCCGGCGGCGCCCTCGCCGCGGTCTGCCAACAACACCCCGAGATCGTCACCGTGATGGGTGAGAACGTCCGCCAGACCGACCCCGCTGAACGCCGGGCGCTCGCTCAGCTCCGCCACGGCGACATCGATGCCGCCGTCGCCTTCTACGCCACCCACGACCGCATCACCATCAGCCCCAAGCGGCCCCTGGCCCTCGACGGGATGGTCGACGCGTGGGCGGCCGACACGCTGGCCGGGCATGACACGCTCATGTTGGCGTGGCGGCGCCAGACCGTCGCTGACCTCAACCGGTTCGCCCGCATCAAAGCCGAACACCTCGGCCTCATCCAGGGTGAGGACCTGGTGGCGCCCGGCGGACGGGGCTACGCCGTCGGCGACCAGGTCGTCACGCTCGCCCCCAACCCCCAAGGTGAGTTGGTCACGAGCCAACGCGGCCAGGTCATCCACGTCGACCACCAGACACGGGCGCTCACCCTGCTGACCGACGACGGCCGCCAGGTGGTCCTGTCCGGCGAGAGCCTCGACGCCGACCACCTAGACCACGGCTACGCCCTCACCGTCCACCGCGAACAAGGCGCCACCTCGGACCGCGCCCACTACGTCGCCGAAGGCGGCGGCCGACAACTCGCCTACGTCGCCATGTCCCGCGCCCGCCACCACACCACCGTCCACGCCGTCGCCGACAACCTCGACCAAGCCATCGAAGACATCACCGATGACTGGTCCACCGACCGCGACCAACCCTGGCTCACCCCTACCACCGCCGTCGGCCAAGACCCTCGCACCCAACCCCTACCGGCCGAACCACCGGCCCGACGCGAGGAGATCATCGCCGAGTTGGCCCGCCTCAACGACGGCGCGCCGCCCGACGTGGCCCGCGACCTGGCCGCCGCCCGCGCCCGGTTCCGCCACCTCGAACAAGACCGCGCCGACCTCGACGCCGGCGCAGGCCGCTGGCGCGACACCCCCCAAGGCCAAGCCGTCCGAGCCGTCGCTGACGCCCACCGACGGCTCGCAACGGCACGGGATCGGGTCGAGGGCGCCCGGTTACTCGACCGGCGCCGCGCCCAGACGGCCGTGCAGCAAGCCGAACAAGCCCTCGCCGACGTCCACCAGCAGCGAGCCGCCATCGTCCGGCCCGCCGCCCGTGCCCTCGACCAAGACATCACCAACACCGAACGGCAGATCAGCAGCTACGAGCCCGACGACCGTCGTCGCCGGCACTGGCTCGACCAGCACCCCGACCGCGCGCGCCGCATCCACCAACTTGAACGAGAGCTGCTCCGCATCGACGACCCCGACCGCGCCCGGCTCCTCGACCACCTCGACCAGAAACCTGCCGCCGGCCGCCACGAACCAGGCATCGACCCACCCCGCCGCGGCGCCATCGGGCTGTAGCCCGACGTGAGACCGGTCATGATGGGTCAGGAGGCTGGTGTCGTGATGGAGAAGGTGGAAGCCACGTTTTCGGCGATCTACCGCGACGGCGTGTGGACCGGTGGTTCTGGTTCGGGATCGCATCCGGCGAATACCGCGTCGTATCGGTCATTTCTGCAACGGTTCCTGCGCGACGAGATGGTGCGAAGCGTCCTCGATGTCGGTTGCGGTGACTGGCAGTCGTCACGTCTGGTGGATTGGACCGGTGTGGACTATCTCGGCGTCGATGCTGTCGCATCGGTCGTGGAGACGAACAGGCACCGCTACGAGACTGCCAGTGTCCGGTTTCAGCAGCTCGACGTTCTCCATGATCCGCTACCCATGGCGGACCTGGTTCTCGTGAAGGACGTGTTCCAGCACTGGCCGAACCAGGTCATCGCTCAGTTCGCTACCCGTCTTGCGGCTTATCGCCATGTGCTCGTCACGAACACCGTCGATGCCCACCCCCTGCCGTCGGCCGAGCCCATAGCCCCGGCGCTGGCGGTCAACGAGGACATCGAGATGGGCGACATGCGTCCCGTCGACCTCGCCGTGTCTCCGTTCAACTGGCCGGTGGTCGAGGTGCACCAACATCGGTCGGTCAGGTGGCGTGCAAGGATGGTGGAGGACAAGGCAACTGTCCTGCTCCTGAACACACCCCTCGTGTCTCAATGACGAGACAAGTCGAAAAGGCTGATGCATGGCTCCTATCGAGGAATGGGACGAACTCGACCGAACGGTTGTGTTCAAGGAGTTCTCCCGAGTGGTTGAACGTGTCGACTTCCGGTTGCCGGACACAACAACAGCGGACTTCTACATCAAGGCCGAAGGACCCGCCGCAGGTGTTCTGGCACTGACCCCAAACAGCGAAGTGATACTGGTCAAGCAGTATCGGCCAGGACCGAAAGCGATCCTGAACGAGCTGCCGGGCGGCTTTGTCGACCCCGACGAACACCCGCTCGATACGGTGCGACGGGAGTTCCTCGAAGAGACCGGCTACGACGGCACCTTCGAGTTCGTCGGCACCTGCATCGACGACGCCTACTCGACCATGGTCCGGTACTGCTACGTCGCCACCGACTGCCACAAGATCGGCGAACCGAAGAACACACGCACCGAGCAGACCGAGGTCGTCCTACTGTCGCTGTTGGACTTCCGGGCGCAGCTACGTGCCGGCAGGCTGACCGACGTGGAGGTGGGCTACCTGTGCTTGGACCATCTCAACCTGCTGTGAGCAGCCTGCCCACGAGCGCACGGGCTACCTCGCGGTCGGTCTCACCGTGTCGTGGGGGCGTTGTCGGCCGGTCGAGGTGAAGCAGGGCGATCAGCAGAGCGGAGAGCAGGAAGCTCGGCCGGTCGGCGTCGCGCACTGCTGCCTCGATCCGGGACCGGGCGCCCGCCACAGCCCCGGTTGTGTACCAGAGGAAGGCGTAGTCGTAGCCGGCCGGGTAGAGCCCGGCCCGTTCCCAGTCGATCACGACCACCGACCCGTCCGGCCGCTTGAGGATGTTGCGCGGCGACAAGTCGCCATGCGCGAACGACCACCGGATCTGACCAGTATCAACAAGCCGGGCGAGACGCTCTGTCTCGGTGTCCGACAGTCGCCTGTGTCGGCGGTGGTGGTCCAGGTGCGCCCGGACGGGCAGCCCGTAGAACCAGCTCCGACGGGGATCGAAGCCCGCCAGTGCATCGGCGACCTCGAGAGCCCGGTCGAGATCGCCGCTGGCGAGCCGGGCCGGGCGCTTCGGTCCGAGCGGTGCGCCGTCGACGGCCTCGAAGACCAGAACCCCGCCGTTCGGGTCGAAGGCGAGCAGCCGCGGCACTGACACAGGCGGCGGGGTCTCGGCGAGCAGCATCCCGATGCGCCGCTCGTTGGTGAACGACTCCCACCGGCTCGGCAGGAGCGGTCGCCGTTCCTCGCCAGCCACCCGCTTGACGACCGCGCCGCCGTCAGGCGTCCGAGTGACGACCGACCGGTACGTGACCGTGGGGCGACGGTTCATGTGGGGGGTAGTGCCGGTCGTTGCCCTTGTAGATGCGCTCGCCGCACAGCAGCACCCGCTGAGGCTGAGCGGAGTCGTCCAGCTCATCTGTGCTGTGGAACGCGAAGGCCGCGCTCATGCGGGTTCCCCCGGTGGTGTTGGTGCCGACGGAATGGAACAGCAGGCTGTCGAACACCAGCACACCCCCGGCCGGCATGGGCACGGGAAGGGCTTGACCGCCGAACGCTTGGTATTCGGGATGGTCGTCGGCCCAGTTCCCGCCGCCGCCGTCCGGGGCCATGCCCGCAAAGGCTGCGAGATGGCTGCCAGGCACGACGTGGGTGCAGCCGTTGTCGACGCGGGTCTCCTCCAGGTGAACGATGGCGGTGACGACCGGGCGGCTCCACTGCACGATGTCCCGGTGCAGCCGGAACGGGATGTCACCCGGCCGGTTGGTCGTGGCGTGGTTGTGCCGGTTCCGCAGCACGAACAGGTTCGGCCCCAACAGGCTCCTCAACGGGTCGATGACCTTCGGCAGTCGAAGGACATCCAAGAACACCGGGCTGCGGTCCAACAGCCGGTCGAGGCGGTGGACTTGTCCGGCGTCGTTGCGGCGCAACGGCGGCGAGGCCCGTGCGATCTCGCGGTCGATCACCTCGCGCATCGCTGCCACGTGATTGGCCGGCACACGGTGCTGTAGTCGCAGGAACCCGTTGTGGCGGAACAGCCAGTATTCGTCGGCCGTCAGCCCCCATCGACCGATGCTCGCCGGATGGAACATCGTCGCCCCGGTCTCCGTCGCGGCCATCGCTCACCCCTCTCTCGTCACGTCCACAGCTCGGGTTCCAGCTCCACGACCTCGTGACCGCCCGCCACCCAGAACGGCAGCTCGATCACCCGACCCATCACCACCAGCAGGGCATCGTCCGCGATCTTCGACACCGCCTGGTTGACCTCACCGAGTCGGTCGAAGTACCGCTGCTCCTCCACATCTCGACCCGGCGCCCCGCTGCCGACCTCAGCCGTCACGATCACCGTGTCCCCATCCCGGCCCTCCAACGCGTCGACCAGCTCGCGGGTGTTCACGCCGTGCACGTCGTTCTTGACCCACTGGCTCAACGCGTCGAACAGCACCGTGCCCCGAACGTCCCGCAGCACCCGAGGCACCTCGAACGGCTCCTCGATCAACGACCTCGCCGCCGGCCGCAAACGCTGATGACGCGCCACCCGCGCCCGCATGTTCTCGTCCTCAGGGACCAACGTGGCCAGGTAGGTCGCAGGGCCAGCGCCGACAAGATGCTCGGCAACGTCCGATTTACCGGCCCGATGCCCTCCGGTGATGAGTGTGATCCTGCCCACTCGTCCCCCCTCCGATCCCTGGCCTCCCTAGATCCGACCATGGTCCCTGGCGGCAGGTCGTTCGGCGTGCTGGCTGATGGCGTCTCTCCCACGGCCGCGAGTCATGGTGTGTGTCCGATGCCGCCGTAGATGGCGATGTGCCGGTCGGGCGTCTCCGTCGCGGCGTGGCGCGTGTCGTTCGCGAGATGGTGGCGCAGGGCTTCGTTGACGAGAGCGCTGAAGCTCCAGACACGTCCGTCAGCGACGGCGGCCTTCCCAGCCTCGAAGAGGTCGAGGTCGACGGTCACCGAGATGGACTTGCGCTTTCGTCTCATGGTCATCGCTCCCTGCATGAGTCTCCTCCCAGCTGACCCGGTCGAAGAGGTCGAGCACTCGTCACCCGGTGCTTGGCTCGGCGTCCGGCCCTCGTGTTGATCGCGTCATGCGGCGTGCTCCTCGATGCCGCGAATCGCACGCCCACTGACCGCCTCGGCCCGTGTTGGCACCGGCCGCGTGCACAGTGGACACACCGCTTTGCCCTGCCCATCGGTGCAGGTCACATGCAGTCCCCAGCCTGACGCGCCACAACGCCTACTCGTTGCGTGCCGCGCTGACCGCAGGGCGCTGAGCGGTTGGCCGAGGAGCCGCCAGAGGTCACCCATCAGCACCACCGCCCTCGCAATCTGGCGCGGTGCTGTCCCCTCCTCGATCATCGGCACCTGCGCCGACGACGTTGATGACGTGATCGGGTGGGTAGACGACGCGTACCCGTTGCTGGGGGTGCCCGCAGTCGGTGCATTGGGCCGCGACGATGCGGATGCGGGTCGCGCCCCGCTTGGGGTGATCGGTCTCTTCGGTCCAGCGCAGCCCTCGGTGGCCGGCAAGGCGGCACCGAGGATCGTCCGGGATCAACCTCGCATTGGAGGGCACTATCCCGTGCTCGGTGAGCCTGCGAGGTCTCAGCCTCATGGCCGTGTCCGTGGTGGTCGTCGGATGCGGTTGAGGCGGTCGAGGTCCCGGTCGCTGAGCCGGCTGATCGCTCGCTGTCGCCGATGGTTGACGAACGCGTCGAGCCAGGTGCCACGGGTAGTGTGCTCGCCAATCCGGCCCAGCAGCGGGAGGACGACGGACCGGCGGATCACAGCTCGTCCCCTTCGCCGATAGCGATATGGGCTACCTCGGTGCCGATGATCGAACAGATGCTGTCGGCCACCGCGCGAGCGACCAGGTCGCCAAGCTCGCAGTCATGACGTGTCGCCGCCTCGCACAGCGAGGCGAAGGTGTCGTCGAGGTCGACGACGATCCGCCGCAGCGGTGGCCGGTCCTGTCGACGATCGGCCCCGCGGCGCACTCTCCGTCGAAGCCGCCTCATGGCTTGCGTCCGATCCCGCCCCAGATGGGGTTCTGCCAGCCGTCGGTACGGGGATCTTGGGGTGGGCACCACACGTCGAGGGGCGCGACGCCGGGCTCGATGACGTCGAGCCCGGCGAAGAACCGGCAGACCTCGGCGTGGCTGCGCATGACGAAGGCCTCCTGGATGGTCTCGTCGTCGGCGTAGCGCTTAGCCAGAGCGGCCATCTCGTCAGGCTGGATGTCCGAGGCCAGGTGGGAGAGCGCCAGGTAGCTGCCCGACGGGACCGCGTCGAGGAGCCGGTCCACGATGCTGTAGGGATCATCGGTGTCGGGGAAGAAGTGCAGAATCGCCACCAGCACGACGGCGACCGGCTGAGCGAAGTCCAAGGTGGCGGTGGCCTCGCGCACGATGTCGTCAGGGTTGCGCAGGTCACCGAACACGTACGACGTCGCCCCCTCGGGAGAGCTGCGTAGCAGGGTGTGGGCGTGGGCGAGGACGATGGGGTCGTTGTCGACGTAGACGATCCTCGAGGCGGGGGCGACCTGCTGGGCGATGCCGTGCACGTTGTCGGCGTTGGGAATCCCGGTGCCGATGTCGAGGAACTGGCGGATGCCAGCCTCGCTGGCCAGGTAGCGGACGGCGCGAATCAGGAAGTCCCGGTTGGCCCGAATCGTCGCTTTGGCGTTGTCGATCCCTCCGACGGTGTCCGCCGCCGCGTCCACGGCGGCGCGGTCCACGGCGAAGTGGTCGACACCACCGAGCAGGTAGTCGTACATCCGCGAAGGATGCGCCACCGTGGTGTCGATCACCGGGTCGATGTCTCGGGGGTTCACGCTACGGCCCCCGAGCCGTACCCGGTGCGGGAGCCCCGGAGGAGGTGAGTGCAGGAAACCTGACCGTCCCAACCGGTCAGCGCATAGCTGTGACGTTGTTGGTTGGTGGTTCCTCCTCCCCCGAGGCCCCGCGATTGTGCACCCATCACTGATCGACCTCGTCACAGAAGTCGCAGGCGAACCCGTCCCGGGCATAGACCAGCGCGTTCTCCCCGTCGGGCGGGAGTTCCTGGTACTCGGCGCGTGTGGCCTCGACGTGGGCTCGGCACTTCAGGGTGCGGCAGTGGCCATGGTCATCCCACTCCAAGCCCACCGCGTTCGGGTAGTTGGCCAGACCATGCTCGGCCACCTCGGCGTTCGTCACCACCAGCGGCCGAGGCGACCAGCGGAACGGGCGCAGCACCCGGCCCGTGTCGCTCAACGACAAGCCCAACTCGATCAGCTCAGCGATGGCGGCCTCGTACTCGGCTTCGACGTCGACGCAGTGCTGACGGATCACGTCCAGCCGGTCCTGGACGACCGGTGGGAGCCGCAGCTCGATCTCCAGATGGATGTCGTCCAGTCCCTCGCCAGACAACTCCGAGATCAACTTCCGACACCGGGGCTCCACGTCAGCGAGATCACGGGCCAGCAGCGCACCCACACTGCTGAAGTCGTCGACCCGCACCTTCCAACCCTGGCCGTCCCGCTCGACCACCACACGATGAGCCGTCATGGCCTCGCCCCCAGCTCCGGGACCGAGATGCCCCGGGCACGCAGCTCGTCCCGTACGCCAGACAGGGCTGCGAGCTCAGGTCGGCTCAGCCAGTCGACCCTGGCTCGCAGACGGCGTTCGACGAGGCGTAACCGGACCGTGCTGGTGGCCCCAGCGCGGCGTCGGGCGTCTCGGTAAGCCTCTTCGGCTGCCCGCGTCATCACCCTGCTGTCCCCTCCATTCAAGTGGCATGTTCCACTTCACCACATAGTGGTATATGCCACTTGAGCCGTCAAGGCGCCGCCGTCGGAGCCCTGGCAGTCGATGCTCTTCAGGGCATGCGGAAGGGATACTCCTGGCGGAACGTCCAGCGATCCGGCGGGTAGGTCGCCTCATCGAACTGCATCGGCCTGTCGTGCTCGTCATGAACGGTGAGCCGATAGACCAGCACGGCGGACGGACGCGGGAGACCGAGCCAGCGACGCTCCACCGCGGTCGACAGACGAGCGCTGACCTGGTCGCGCGCATAGACCAACTGACGGCCGGTAGCGCTGGCGACGTAGGGCGCCGTGCCGCCGCGGATGCGCTCGCCCTCGAGCAGACGAGGCGCCGCCTCGACCAGCTTGCCCGGGAACCACGAGGTCGACAGCTCGATCGGCCCGTCCACCTCATGGCGAATGAGCCGCACCCTGCGAATCACCTCGGTGGACTTGCTCAGCTGAAGCGCCTCGATGACGTGTGGAGGCCCAGCGGTCAGCTCGGTAGCCAGGAACTCCACCGACTCCGCCGGCGAGTACATCGTGCCCAGCTCGCGGGCACGGTCGTACCGTTCTCGCGCCCGCGGAGCCGCGGCCGGGCGACGGACATACGTGCCCGACCCCTGCCGTGACTCGACCAATCCCTGCGTGCGCAGGACCTCCAACGCCTTCGTCGCTGTCGGACGAGCCACACCCCAGGTCGCCGCCAACTCCCTCTCCGACGGGACCTCGTCACCAGGCCCGAGGTCACCACGGACGATCTGATCCCGGATGTAGCCCGCGATCTGGAGATACTTGGGAAGGACCTCTTGCAACTCCGGCACCCGGCACCCCACCATCGGACAAGTGATCTATGCCACTAGCCACTGTAACAACCAGGTCATAGTCTGACCGTCATGCTCCTCGTCGCCGCCGGCGGGGGCGGTGACGCCATCACGGCTTCCGCCCTCGCGCCGACCCTGCAACTCGACACCGCCCCGCCCGTCCTCACCTACTCCTGGGATCGCCTACTCGTCGACCCCCTGCCCGGACCCCGGTCCTACGCTGACTTCGACGGGCTGTCCCAGCTCGCCCCCAACATCTTCGAAATCCTGCCGACCACCGTCGCCCGTCCTCCCGCCGGCTCGACACTTCCTCGCCTCGCCGGGGACCTCCCGTCCCGCATCCTGCTCCTCGACCCCACCGAAGGCGCCATCGGCATGGCCGAGCAGGTCAAGTCGGCCGCAGCACACTTCGGTGCGCCGCGCCTCGGGGTGGTCGACGTCGGAGGCGACATCATCGCCCAAGGCGACGAACCCAACCTCCGCAGCCCGCTCGCCGACATGCTCGCCCTCGCTGCCTGCACCCTCGCCGAACTGCCCTGCCAGCTGATCGTCCTCGGGCCAGGGATCGACGGCGAACTCGACGAGACCATGGTCCGAGAGCGGCTTGCCGACCTCGACGCCCACCCGATCGGCTCCCTTGACGCCGACACCTTCGCGGACGTGCTCGGCGTCTTCGCCTGGCACCCGTCAGAAGCCTCAGGGCTCCTGGCCGCCGCGGCCAACGGCGCCCGTGGATGCGTCGAGACACGCGACGGCGGACACCGCGTCTACCTGACCGACGACACCACCGAGGCGTACAGCGTTGATGCCCACAAGGCCGCCGCGCCATCCCCCGCCGCGCTGCTCCGCTCCAGCACATCGCTCGCCGAGGCGGCCGACATTGTCACCAGAGCCACAGGCGTGGACGAGATCAAGTACGAAACCGACAAGGCAGTCCGCCTCCGCTCAAGATCGGCCCGTCAGGCAAGCCACGATGACCTGGCAACAGTCGACGGTTACGCCGCCGAAGCAGCCGCTCGCGGCGCCGACTACGTCACAGTCCGCCGACTCGCCGAACTTATCGGCTTGACCACGAGCGAAGGCCTCAGCTCGTTCCAGGCTCTGCTCGCCGACCAACGGCCCAGCAGCTACGAGCCGCCTCTGTACAGAACCTGGGCTTCCCATCTCAGGTCCAAGATCTGAAGCGAGCGAGTTCGATCCAACGGATCTATCGAGGACAGAGGCAGGTGGGAAGCCTCGGACAGCTCCGTTGTCCAGGGAGTAAGCGTCGGCGCTCCCGTCACGCCGGACCTTGCCCCGTCACAGATGGAGGCCACCACAGAACTAGTTCGCTCCTTCGCTCGCGCCATCGTGTCGCCAGATTCTTCCACTCCCCACGCGTCACGGATGGTGTGTAGTCGCCAAGGTTGGAGACTTTGTGCGTCACGACTTCAAGAACTCGCCTGACAAATGCAGCTGGGTCGTTCATGTCGGAGAACATCAGTGTGCTCCCCGACCTCGTTTCAACGAACAGCTCGGCGTAGCCAACAACAACGCCAGCTAGCGTGCGGCGATAGTCCAAAACGTGAAGCTCGGACCAGGGCACGGACACAACGTCACGAGAAATCACGCCCGAGATCCGCAGCAGCCGCTGGTTCGTCACAGCGTAGTGGATTGCCTGGTGCTGCATCCGCCTCACGGACACGACCGAAATTGTTATGGCGAACCCAAGCACTAGAAGCCTGCCCGATGCTGACGGCTCGCTTGACGTAAGGGGCGGGGCCGTCGCGAAGGCCCCGGCAATCGTCAGCACCATCAGGAGCGGGTTTCCTAGTACGAACGACCGGAAGGAGCTGCCGTCGATATGTACCAGGACTTCGTCCTGCTCAAGTTGCTCGGCGATGACCTCATCGATGGTCGCCAGGTGACTGCGGCGCCACGCTCTGAGGCGCCGCACGAGCGGAATTGGGTATCCAGTTGCGCGCCATGCCCGCCAACGGGCCGGGACGCCGTCGGCGATTGCCGTCTCGAGTTGGTGAGCTACAAACAGAGGGCGCGCGCCGTACGGCTGTGCGTACAGCTCCGCAAGTAGTTCGGATCGTCGGGGATGCCCCTTGGGATACGCGAGAACGAGTATCCGAAGCACCACGCCGGGAAGGAAACCGAACACGGCCATGACCATCAGCAAGGCACGCCAGTCGAGGATCATTTCAACCGGCCCGATCACGTCAGCTCTCCCGCCAATGGAAACAAGCTCGCAAAGCGCAGCTCAGATCGCGCCTCCGACAGGAATTCAGCCAGTTCTCGCCGCCCGGCGTCGGTGAGTCGATAGTACCGACGACGGTTCTCCTCGGCGATCCTGCCCGCCTGGGCGCGGAAGTCCCTACAGGTCGCCGAGGTGCTGCCGCTGCTGTACCTGCACGGCCTGTCGTCGGGGACTTCGTCCCGGCGTTGGAGCAGTTCCTCGGCTCGACCGCGGGCCTGTCCGCGTCGACGGTCACCCGGTTGACCGCGCAGTGGCAAGACGAGGCCGCCGCGTTCGCGAAGCGGTCGTTGAAGGACACCGACTTCGTGTACCTGTGGTTG
>JBOGHK010000125.1:0-14532 GCA_050744325.1 Acidimicrobiales bacterium | reverse complement strand
CGTCAAAGCCGCCACCGTTCTACTCGACTGGCTTGCCGCGCAAGGCCTCACCCTCGCGACCGCGCGACAAGGTGACCTAGAAACCTGGCTGGCAAGCCCTGAGGCCACCCACCGCGTCAATGCCGGGAACTTCGTCCGCTGGGCCAGGAACCAGAAACTGACCCAGCTGGAATTCGCGGCAACCAAGTGGGCTGGGCCCTCGAGCGTCATCGACACCGAGACCCGCTGGCATCAGGCCCGCTGGCTACTCCACGACGAAACCCTCAAACCCGAAGACCGCGTCGCCGGCCTGCTCGTCCTGTTCTACGCCCAGACGGCCGCCACCATCAGCCGCCTCACCGTCGACCACGTCGAAACCGACGACACCCGCACACAACTGCGCCTCGGCGACGAACCCGTCGACCTCCCCGAGCCACTCGCCACTCTCATCTGCGATCTCGCCGCCTCCCGCACCGGCCACGCCGCCATCGGCGACCAACGAGACTCGCCGTGGCTGTTCCCCGGCGGACAACCCGGCCAACCCATCAGCGCCTTTCGGGCTCGCCGAACGGCTCCGCCACATCGGCCTCCGCGCTGCTCAGGCCCGCTCCACCGCACTGTTCCAGCTCGCCACCGAACTCCCCGCCGCCCTGCTCGCCCGCATGCTCGGCATCCACATCAGCGTCGCCGTCGCCTGGCAACGCGCCAGCAGCGGCGACTGGACCAACTACGCCGCCGAAATCAGCCGCCGAACGACCAGTGGTTCTGACGTAGGCAACTGGCCCCATCGCGACGGCCCAAACTGGCGCCAGCTGCCTGGGCGAGAGGGTGACGTGACAGCCGAAGCTGAACCCACATAGGGACCTCGGTGTGGTGCGCCGGAGCCCGACGCGCTCAGCAATACTCGGACCATGCCGGTTGACCCCGAGCTGTTGGGGCGGCGTTCAACGCATGCGGCGCCAACAGGCACAGCTCGGTCCCGACGAGGTCCGCACCGACGGCGACTTCGATCGTGTGTCTGTCCCAGACCGCGACGCTGATGTACTGCGGGACCTCCTGCTCGCCGAACGCCCTCAGGTGGTGATCGAGATCGGCCTGGCCTACGGAAGCTCGGCCCTCGCCATCGCCGAAACCCTCGTCTCCCAAGGAACCGACAACCCGCAGCACGTGATCATCGACGCCTTCCAAGACCAATTCCACGACGCTGGATGGAACGCGATCATCACCGCAGGCGTCGCCGACATCTGTTCCCTGATGCCCGAACGATCCCAACTCGCCCTGCCCCGACTGCTCGCCGACCGCTTCGTCGCAGATGCCGCATTTGTGGACGGCAGCCACATCTTCCACAACGTGTTCGTCGACCTCTTCTTTCCTCCGCGAACTCGTACGCCCCGGCGGACTGGTCATCCTCGATGACTGCTACTGGCCATCGGTCGCCACCGCCGTGCGCTACTTCGAGGTCAACACCGGCTGGCAGCCAGAACCGATCGACCGGGACACCCGACTCCGCGCCTACCGACTCCCAGACCCCCCGGTCGAACCCAGCTTCGAGAACTTCGAACGTTCGGGCTCCACTCGACCTACTGAGGGTCTGTCAAGCCAACGGTGGGGTCCCGCGAGACACTGCCGATATGTCGCGTCAGCGGGTGCCCGCCCGGCCGGCGTTATTGAATTACCGCCCGAGATTTGCGCGATGTGCGTGACGTTTTGTCAGGCGGCGAGGTAGGCGTCGGGGAATGTTGCCTCGCGGACAGCGATCGCCGCGGTGAGGATGCGGCATCCCTTCGGTGTCACTCGGTAGAGGCCGGCTCGGGGCACCTTGGCGACGAGACCGTGGCCGCGGAGCTTGGCGATGAGGCGTGAGACGCGGGCTCGTCGTCGATGGGCGTCGGCCTGATCGGCTGGCGGGTGCGTGTAGAGGCGGGCGCAGAGGTCCCGGTTGCGGAAGCCGTTGATGGTGTGCCCGCCGGCGAGGACGGCCTTGAAGAGGTCGCGGTCGGCGGGTCGGAGGGGGTCGAAGCGGGCGTGGTGTCGCCCGTGTTTGGTACAGCTCCGGCACAAGGCGTCGAGAGCGGCGACGCCTTCGCCTTTGAGAGGGGCCGCGGCGAGCGCTTCCAGGTAGCGCCGGTTGCAGCCCATGCCGACCTGGAAGTAGCGCCACAGGTTGGCCACGCCCTTGTTCATCGGGCACCACCGCCGCTCGCGCCGGCCATGCTCGTCGGTGAAGACGCGCAGAACCCGGAACTCGCGCGGATTGTTGATGGTGGTCTCGACCCGCAGGACCGAGACCTTGTCGTAGACCTTCACCCAGTTGCGGGCCAGGCGGTGCTTGACCCGCCAGCCCTCGGGCCGGCGTTTGGCGTCGGTGATGACCTCGGCTGCCAGGGACGGGTGGAGCTTGCGGCCCAAGAAGCGCACGACGTCGAGGCAGGACATGTTCAAGGACGCGTGGCGGACGAGGTCGGGCATGACCTCGGCGAGCGCGCCGCGGCTGGTGAACATGACGTCAGTCGCGATCTCGGCCTGGTCGAGCACCCAGTAGTAGTCACCGAAGCCCATCTTGGTGATCAGCGCTAGATGCGGGTTCACGCGCCGAGCAAAAGCCTTGAGGGTCCGGGGCCAGGCCTTGTGGGCGAAGCGCTCGCACAACTCGGAGGCCCTCTCCAGGTTCTCCACGCGCAGCAGGGTGTTGTCGTGGCGCAGGTAACCGACGCCGGCCTCATCCAGGCGGCGGGCCAGCCACTCGCGGCCGTTGATGTACACCTGGATCGAATACGGCAGCCAAGTCTGGATCTTGATGTGCATGAACCCGAACTCAGGGTCCACGAAATAGAAGTAGAGGTGCATGCACCGGCGCCGTCGCCGCACAATCTCCAGGCGGTGGGTGGCGTGGTTGCGCTTGAGGTCGAAGGACCAGCACGGCTCGAGTGCGCGGAGCACGCACACCAGGCCCTCGGTGATCCCGTCCCGCTCGGCGATGCGTCGGGCCATGTCCTCTTTGCTGTTGCCGGTCGCCGCCGTCGCGTTGTCCTCCAAGTACAAGCACGGTCGGCCCGCCTTGTCGGCCATCTGCTCGGCGTGAACGCAGATAGCCTCGGTCGCCCCGTGGGCCCACTTGCCGAACTGTGTGAGCGGCACGCCGATCTTCCACAACAAGACGCGGACACTGCCATCCGGGAAGAGCCGATTGAGATGACCCTTGAAGATCATCCGGTCGAACATCGCCAAGCTGCCACAGACCCGATCCCGATGAAGCTCCTCGAACGCGCCCACCACCGCACCTCCCCGCCATCGCCAGCACGGCAAGTCTCACCCCCACGACCTGCAAGGGCACAGGGCCGGCTCCGCCGGCCCGCCAACCACCCCGACGACCGCCGAGTCGCTCATTGGTTGTGGCCGAGCGTCAGCGAGGCTGCGCTATGCGTGCGCGTTCTGTACGCCCCGAAATCGCACGTTCGCCATGTTGGACGCGGGGGCGGCCGGGCGTTCTGGGACACACTGCCATCTTTGCCGGACGCGCCCAGAGCCGTCGTTCGGGCGCGCATTGCAATGGGCCACGTTCACGCAGACCTCAGTACGCCCGGCCGGTCTGCGGCCGATCAAAGTCAGCGAGGAGTGTGCTTCCGGAGGAAGCGGCGCAGCGTCGAGTTGAAGGCTTCGGCTGCGTCGACGTTGCAGACATGGCCGGCGCCCGGCAAGAGTGCGAGTTCGGAGCCCGGAATCGCGCCGTGCAGCTCGGCGGCGACACCGGTTGGCGCACGGGTGTCCTCGTTGCCGTAGATGAGGAACGTGGGAACGCGGATCGTCGGGAGCACCTCACTCAGGTTCTCGGTACACGCTCGCGCCATTGCCCGCAGTCCGGGCGGGTGAAACGACGCGAGAGCCCTCCCGAATTCCGCCACGACATCCGGCGGAGCCGACTTGGCGAACATCGTTGGCAGCAGAGCGTCAACGAGTTGTTGCGGCGGGAGGCAGGAGAGGTCCAGTGCCTGGTTGAGACGCCTATCCACCTCATCCGGGGCTAGAGAACCAGCCCAGCCGGCATACGCGCCCACGAGGGTGACCGTGGCTGGAACACCCTGATGGCGACGACAGAACTCGATCAAGGTCGCTCCGCCAAACGAGATGCCGACGACGTGCGGGGAGTCCAACTCGAGTGCGCCGATGAACCCGGCCAAGGCGTTCGCGAAGCCACTCATTCCGAAGGCCTCTGGTGGATCATCGGACCCACCAGCGCCGGGAAGGTCCCACGCGACGATGTCGAACTCGCCGGCCAGGCCCTCGAGTTGGGGCCGCCAGGTCGAACGGCCGTCTCCGACATAGCCGTGCACGAGGACGACTGGATCGCCTGTGCCCTGTCGTTCGTAGGTCATCCGGAGTCCGTCCACTTCGACGTCCTGCACGGAGCAAGTGTCGCATCCGCCAGCTGCCCTCGTCCCCTCGAAGGGTCAGGGACAGCCAGCTTCAGCGACCGCGGGCACGACCCGCAGATCACCCGCATCCCGGAGTCGCCGTACCGGGTCATCGGCCGGCACTATGGCGCGCCAGATCGCTGACCAGTGCCGTCGATCGGTTGCGCTCGCCGATGGACTCGCGAGACTGAGGTGATGGCCGAGCAGACTGACCGATGATCGGCGCACCCGACGCGATCGAAGGCGCGCTACAACGGCGCGTCGTTGCCGATGGGCCGACTGGGACTGTGCCCGGCGCGTTGTTCACGCCGACGATTGGGACGCCAACTTGCCAGTCGTCATGCTCGGTCACGGCGGTGGGGGCGGCAAGGACGATCCGAAGTGACGGTCCCTTCCACGGTGAGCGACCGCCGGTTCATGGCCAGGCAGGTGCGCAGGATCGGCTGATCCGACGTGGCCTCGTCGACCCCGCCACCATCACGAACTTCACGGACGACTGGCGAGCCGCGCTCGACGAGGTCAGCAGCATCGACGGTCTCCGGCCGCGCGATCTCGGATACGTGGGATTCTCGATGGGGACGATGCTGGGCGTACCGGTGTGTGCAGGCCTCGACGCCGTGCGCGCAGCCGTGTTCGGTGTGGGTGGAGTCTTCGGGCCCAACGTCTTGAGGTTCGTCGACGAGTCGGACCCGGCCCGGCTCGCCCAAGAAGAGGAACAGTTTCGCGTCAGAGGGCAGATGGTCGTCGACAGTGCCGCTCGGCTGGCAGGTGTCGACGTGCTCCAGCTCGCGATGGCCCAGGACGAGGTGTTCTCCGTCGACGGCACCCTTGAGCTGTTCGCAGCGTTCCCCGGGCCGAAGCGCATCGTCGCATGGGAAGGCGGTCACACGAGCCTTCCCCATGAGGCGCTGGAGCTCAGCTCCTGGTTCCTGTCGCGCGCGCTCAACGGTCTCGGCGCGGATCTCACAGACACTGTCGGCGCGTTCTGACGACGAGCGCCTCGCTGGCGCAGGGTGAAGGCCGCGCCCCGAATCGGGGCATGCGGTCACACGGGACCGGTAGAGAACGCTTGGCGATATGTGGCACCAGGTAGCCGCACGTCACCGTCGATAGGTATGCCACGCCGGCAGGCGCCGCCGCTCCAAATCGGCGCACTGGGTCACCGGGCACCGCGGGCTCGGTCGCGACAGATCAGCGGGCGAGAGCGACCCTCGCTGTCGACCTGCACTTCCAACCTGCCGGCGAGGAAGCGGCTCAGGCGGAAGGTGGGGTGTCGAACAACGCCAGCTCCGCATCATCGGGGGCCTGGAAGACGAGGAGCCACTCATCGAGATCAGCGCGACTGATCGGTTCGCGGTCCCAGGGTGGCGCCGAGTTCCTTGTCTCGATGCGGCGCCAGAGTTGGTCGGCAGGCATGTCCAGGTAATGCAGTTCGACGCCGACACCAAGCTCACGCGCCACCTTGCGCATCTCGTCACGTTCGACCCGCGCCCAGAGCCCGAAATCGAGAACGACGCTCAGGCCGAGGCTCAGGATCTCCTGGGCAAGGCGCCACAGCTCCTGTTCGATCTTCTCACCCGTACCTCTGCCCCATGGGCTCGACCCAAGGGCCCAAAGCCACTCATCCTTTGTCAGGCGCACAGCCCTCCGCTCCGCCGCAAGCTGCCTTGCGAGCGCGGTCTTGCCCGCGCCGGGCAACCCGCAGGTAAGGATCAGCCGGGTCTGGCTCACGGTGTGAGTCCAGCAGGTCTGCGAGCTGGGCGAAGAGACCGATCGAGCACCGGCCGCGCCGTACGGAATCGGCGATCCCGGACGCCCTCGTGTTGGCCACTGGCCGTTGGTGACGGCGCCCGAACGCCGCATCAGATCGTGGGGCGATGATGCCGAGCGATCGGGCGCGCCCAGCACGATCGCAGGGCAGTCGGTATGCCGCGCTTGGAACGCTCGCGTTCCGCGCCCGCGGTAGGCAGCGATTGCCGGCAGGAGAAGAGGCCGCGCGGCGATGACTGGCGTCCCGAGGCGGGGGTTTCACCCGCACAGGCGGCTACCGGGATGGATCGTCAGCCAGGTTTCGCCTTCGCGTGGTCACCGAACGCGCGCATGGTCTCAGTGGGGCCGACCTCGAGGAAGACGGCGCCCTCGTCGGTCTTGGCCGTGTGGCCTGCTCGCCAGTGGTACGCCTCGCCAGCGCTGGTGAGTTCGGTCGTGCCGTCATCGTGGATGAGCGTGAGTGCCCCGCTGAGGACGAGGCCCCAGTGCTCGCTGGGGCATCGATCGCCGGGCAGGCCTTCTAGGACCGGGGTGATATCGGTTCCGGCGGGGACGTGCGCGTAGCGGATGGCCATGTCGCCCCACTCCACGTAGCGGGTGACGAGTTCTCCCTGCTTGAGTTCGATCGGCAGGTCTTCCAGTCTGCTTCTCATTGCTTGCTCCGTTCAGGTGGGTCGTTGAGCGCCAGAACCCTGCGAGGTTTCCGTCGTCAGGATGTCGTTCGTCCCGCTGCGACACGCCAGTGGTGGTCGTCGCCGGTACCGGTCTCGCCGGCTGCTGCGACCGCGTAGGACTCGTCGGATGTGAGGACGCTGATGACGCAGAACTCGTTGCCGAACGGGTCCTGCATGACCGCCCAGTCGATCGAGGGCTTCTCGCCGGGGTAGGAGTGCGGTCTCGGGTAGATGCTCGGCGACTTCTTGAGGGTTCCTCCGATGGCCTCGATCTGGCTGATGGCCTTGTCCACGTCTCTGACCCAGATGTCGACGTGGGATCGGTTCGCGTCCTGGCTCTTGGCCGTGGACACGAGATGGAGGATCACCTGGTGTCGCCACGGGTCGGCTTGACCGAGGTAGGAGTAGCGGCCCGGGTACACCGACGGGATGACCGCAAGGCCGGTGACCTCGGACCAGAAGGCCTCGGCCACCGCGAGGTCGTTGACGTCGATCACCTGGCACCGCAGCTGCCCTATGCCCATGTGCCCACTCCCTGTCGAGGATCAGCCTGAGCATACGCGCTAGTTACTCGCAATGCGAGTAGTCTGGGTCCATGGTCAATGCGTCCCCAGCTACGTTCGGCCTCCTGGGCATGCTCGCGGTGCGACCGTGGACCGGCTACGAGCTGACTCAGCAGGTCCGGCGCAGCCTGCGGTTCATCTGGCAGTCCTCGGAAGGGCACCTCTATCGCGAGCAGAAGCGGCTCGTGGACCTGGGCTGGGCAACCGTCGAGCACGAACCCGCCGGTCGTCGCACCCGCAAGCGGTACACGATCACCGACGCCGGGCGGGCGGCGTTCGCAGAGTGGCTGGCCACCGGCCCCGAGGAGCCGCACTTTCAGATCGAAGGGGTCCTTCGCACCTTCTTCGGGGACCAGGGCAGTCGCTCACAGCTGACGTCCGCGATGCAGGCCACCGCCGAGGCAGCACGGTCGATGCAGCGCGAGATGCTCGGCTTCGTCGACGAGTACCTCGAAGAAGGCGGTCCGTTGTCGATGCTCGAACATCACGTGGGCGGCCCCAACCGCGACCGGATCGAGTTCCACGGTCGACCGATGTATCCCGAGCGGCTGCACGTGGTCGCGCTCGCGATCGACATCACCACCCGCCTCCTGGAGACCATCGACAGCTTCTTCACCCACGCCGCCAACGAGGTAGTCAGCTGGCCAAGCACGACAGATCCCTCGATCGCACCCGACACCCGCGAACGGCTCGAGCGCGTCCGGGCCCGCGGCCGGGACATCTCGACCGGCTGACGAGCGCAGCCCAAAGAGCCAGGACGCCCGGCCGTGCAGCCCACCAAGCGCGTCACCGAACCGCCGGTGAGGATGTCCCGAGTTCCGTGGAACTTCGGTGGCGGCCCGGTGATGTTCAGGCAGCTACGTGGTCATCTTGGCACGGGGCTGTGACAGTTCCGGCGCTGTGACGGTTGAGGGCGACGCGGAGGGCGGGGAGGTGCAGGAAGCCGTTGACGCGACGGAACTGCTTGGCCGCTTCGAGCATCCCGGCTGCGCACCAGCGCAGCGCCATCTGACCGTCACGCCAGCGCTTCACGTTGGTGGCGTGGTCCCGGCAGATCTCGATCATCGACTCCACCGCGTTGGTCGACCGCAGCGTCCGGGCCAGGGTCGGTGGCACACCGAGACGGGTGATCGTGAGCGTCTCGGCGAGCCCTTCGCGCAGGCTTCCCGCCGCGCCCGGGTTGGTCTTGGCCAGCTGGCGGGCGAGATCCTCAAGCGTCGCCTCGGCGGCCAGCGCGTCGGGGTTGTGGTACGCGGCGCGCATCTTGCGGGCCACCGTCGACGCCAGCTGGTCGGGCAACTTCGACTCCACATTCCTGATCTTGTGGAGTTGGCAACGGGCGATCACGGGATGGTCGAACACCGCCTTCACGCCGGCGACGAGGGCCTTGGCGCCGTCGAGGACCCACAAGATCGGCCGGGTCGTGTTCAGCCCCCGGTCGCGCAAGTCGGCAAGCAAGTCAACCACGACGGTGGTGTTCTCGGTGTCCCCCTCGGCCAGGCCGAGCGGATGCTTGGTCCCGTCGACGCCGATCCCCAACGCCACGACGCAGAGATGATCGGCGAAGTGCACGCCATCGATCATCAACGCCACAAGATCGAGCTCGCTGAGATCAGCGGCGAGCAGGTCGGCCAACGCGGTCTCGGTGGCGGCCACGAACCGGCGGGAGATCGCCGACTTCGACGTCGACCGGCCCGTCGCCTCGACCCCGGCACCGACCGGCTCCAGACCCGCCGCGTAGCGGCGCGTGGACAACTTGGCCATCATGCGCTCAAGCACCATCGACGACAGCACGTCGGTCGCCGACAACAACTCGTAGGCCGGCACGGCCACCTCGGCGGCCCGGTCCGCGGTGCGCACCCGGGGCCGGCGCACCGGCACCCGCCGGCCGCCCAGCACGACCGAGCCGTCCTCGGTGCCGTGACGCACCGCCGTGCGCCCCGCGTCGTGGCGGCCCTTCGGGCCGGCCAACACGGTGACGCTCTCGTCGATGATCGCGTCCATGACCTGGAAGCCGGTGCCCACAGCCAGCGCCAGCAGGCCCTCCCGAAGCGACCCCGCCAGCTCGGCCAGCCTCACGCTCACCGCCTCGGGCATCGCCGCCTCCACGGCGGTCGCCACCGAAGCGGTCTTGGTCTGGTAGTTCTTGGTCATGGGTGGTGGTCCCCTTCTTGTCGGAGTGACTTGGCGGTCGCTCGACACCTACCAGCCGGCAGGTCTCGAGCGGCGGACCGCCACCTCAACTTCCACGACTACCGGGACAACCTCCGTTCAGGGCGTCATCTGGCTTGGCGGTGGCATCTACGGGTGCCTTCCGTCGAGGCTGGTTGGGCGAGTGGGTGGGGTTGGCCGGTGAGGATGGCGATGGCGGTGGCGAGGTCTTGGATGCTGGCTTGCATGTAGAGGCCGGTGACCGATGGTGGGGTGTGGCCGGCGAAGGCTTGGGCTGCGGGGTAGCCGGCCAGGCGACCGACGGCGGTGATGGCGGTGTGCCGCAGGACGTGGGCGGAGACCGGGGTGCAGTCGGCCCAGTCCAGGCAGGTGCGGGCCCGGTCGAAGATGGTGTTGTAGCGCCGGGCGGTGATCGGGCGGCCGTTGCCGCACCGCAAGACAGGGTCTGTGGGGGGATCGGGCGCCGCGCTGGTCCGCATGACGCCCCAGGAGACCGACGAGCGCGGGCGAGAGGGGTTGTTCGCGGTCGCTGCCTTTCTCGCGCAGCCAGACCGTGGACCGGGTCGGGTCGAGGTCGCAGACCCGCAGGTTCAGGGCGCCCTGGCGGCGGGCGCCGGATTCGAGGTGGAAGCGGACCAACAGCAGGTCGAGGTCGGGGTCGTTGCTGGTGGCCCGGACAGCGCCGATGAGCTCGGCCAGCTCGGTGTCGCTCAGCGCCCGCCGCCGGCTCCGGACCCGCCGCGGCTTGGCGAGCGCGGCAGCCGGGTCGATGGCCACCAGACGGGCGTCCACTGCGCGGGCGGACAGGGCCCGCAGCGCAGCGACACAGGTCTCCTGGCTCGAGCGGCCCGAGGAACCGGGTCGGTGCCGCTGGGCCCGTCGTGCCGCCTCCATTACGACGGCCCAGAGGTCGACGACGGTGATCTCGGCCAGGGGCCGGTCGCCCAACAGCTCGACCGCCAACGGCCAAGACGACCGGTAGGTCCCCGCGGTCGCCTCGGTGAAGGTCGGCGCCACCGCGGCCACGTGCTCCGCCAAGCTCGGCACCGCCGGAGCGGACCGAACGTCACGGTCCCCAGGCTCCCGACGCCCACGCCAAGCGCGCTGGCGTCGACTAGGACAAGCGCGCTGGCGTCGACTAGGACAAGCGTTGCCCGCTGCCCGCGATCACCCCTACTCCCCCACCACCAGCTCACCCATACCATCCAGCACCCCGACCGGCGCGATGACCACCAGGGTCGCGTCCACCCGAGCACCGACCAGCACCGCGTCGCCGCGCCGTAGCCACACCGGCAGATACATGCGGCCCCGGCCGTCCACCCCCAACGCCGCGCCCGGGCCGTCGCGGCGTACCACCAGGGCGAGGCGCCTGGAGCGGCCCCGCACCACAACCGTCTCCTCCCGCGACCACCCGATGGCGTCCCGGGCCTCGGGCGGCAGGGCCACCCGGCCGATCGGTTGCAGCTTGGCGACCGCCCACCGCCAACGCTCTGGCGGTGGCTCGCGGCCCAGATCATCGAGCTGACGGAGGGCGGTGCTGGTGCGCTGTGGATGCATCCACCCAGCGTCCACGCCGACCACCACGCCGTGTGGCGCCTCGGCGTCACTCTGCGGTCCGCCTAGGGCTTTAGCCCTCTGAGTCGTGTCGGAGGACCGAGTCGTACATTGCGGACACGGTCGATCCCCAGGTCAGATGTGCTGCGCCTGGACGTTGCGAGCCAACGGGGAGACGCTATCCGCGAGCGGCTCGACCAGCTCGGACAGCGCGAACCGCCGGCCGCCAGCGGCCTCAGCCTGTGATGCCCGGTCCAACGAAGGAGAACCGCCGTCGCTGGGGGATCCACCATCCACGCTTACTGACGTGCCAGCCTTAATCGTGGAGGCGTGTCGTTGACCTCTGGCACGCTCTGACCAAGCAAGGAGATATGGCGGTGGCACTCCCCTACGTCCTCAACACTGGGAACCTGCTGAAGTTCTTGGAGAAGATTCAGACCGTGAAGGTTCCTGACCCCCTCGACAACGCGTACCTCAAGCAGACTGGCTTCTCCGGGGCGAACGATCAAATGCTCACTGGCCTCATGAAGCACCTCGGTTTCACTGACAAGCAAGGGAAGCCGGAGCAGAGGTGGCACGACTACCGCCATACGGCCAGAGCGCCAAAGGTTCTTGCGCTAGGCATCCAAGAGGCGTGGAGCGGGTTCTTCGACCTCTACCCGGATGGCCACGTGCAGTCGGACACCACATTCGGCGACTGGGCGCGCGGCGCGGAGCCGAAGGCGTCCGAGAAGACAGTGGCTAGATCGCTCAAGACCTTCAGAACATTGATAACGCTCGCCGACTTCTCGAACAGTAGGTTGAGCGAGGCCCCCGCCCCCGACCCTCAGCAACAGAACAACGGATCGGGCTTACAGCACCAAACACAGGAGACTCCGACCCCGAAGGTCAACCTCAGTAGCGTTGGCGGAATCACAATCAACATCGAACTACAGATTCCTGCAACTGCGGACGCGAAGTTCTTTGAGCAGTTCTTCTCGTCCATGCGGAAGCACCTGCTCGACGAGAATGCTTGATCACCAGCCTAGGCTGATCGAGCGCGCTGCGATCTTCGAAGCCGAAGCACATGCACTTCTTGAGGCCTATGAGGATGCTCATCAGTCCCGTGTCATCAAACTTGGTGACGTCTTGAATCTGCTGACCGCACTCGACCTCCACCAGGAAGTGCTGTTTCGTCAGGCACTCCGTTGCGCCCAGAACGAGATCTATCTCGCTGCTCATGTCATGGCTTGGGCGGCACTAATGGACCTATTCGAGGAAAAGCTAGCGAGCGATGGACTCGCCAAGGTTCATGCTGGGTACCCCAAGTGGGCTACCCACAAGACGCTTGAGGACTTACGCGAGAACATCAAGGAGCATCAACTCATCGAAGCGGGCAAGAAGGTCAAGCTTCTTACGCATAGCCAGATGAAGTCCCTCCACGGACATTTGCATACGAGAAACCAAGCCGCGCATCCCACCAGATACGACCCGGGCATCAACGAGACCTTGGGATACATCGAGTCGCTGATCAAGTTTGCAGCGGTCATCGAGGAGAAAACCCTTTGAGCGGGATCTCCGACATCATGGCGCCATACGCTTGTCGTCCGTGATGGAACGTGGTTCGTGGGGACGAGCGGCCTGCCCACATCCCTGAGCGTCCGAGCATGGCTTCGACCCGAAGCGGGAGTCAGACTCGTTGGCGGCGTGGGTGGGCGAGCTAGTCAACCGGGCGTCCGGTAGGGCGGGCAGCCTCGGGTACGTCGCCCGGTGAGCAGCGTGCGAGGATGAGGCGGTGCCGAGGACGGTCGTTGTTGGATCTCGGGGTAGTCACCTTGCCAAGGCGATGACGAGGGAGCTGCTGGGACCGTTGGAGCGCGCCTGTCCCGATGTGGTGTTTCGTCATCGGGTGGTGATGACCAGCGGTGATAGGGACCGGAAGAGCGAGTTGCGGGCGTTGAGCGACAGCGGGCAGGGGGCGTTCACGACGCAGTTGGAGTCGGCACTGCTCGCCGGGGAGATCGACGTGGCGGTGCATTCGTTGAAGGACCTTCCTACGTTGTTGCCCGCTGAGCTGGCGCTTGCGGCGGTGCCGCCTCGGGCTGATCCACGGGACGCGCTGTGTGGCTCGTCGCTTCGGGACCTGCCGCCAAGTGCTCGCGTGGGGACGGGCTCGCCCCGCCGGACGGCGCAGTTGTTGGCGCTTCGGCCGGACGTCCGTGTGACACCGATTCGAGGCAACGTGCCGCCGCGGCTCCAGAAGCTTAAGGGATCGTCGCCGTTGGATGCGGTCGTGCTGGCCGTGGCGGGGCTGGTGCGGCTCGGGCTGGCTGGCGAGATCGGCGAACGGCTGTCGGCCGAGGAGTTCCCACCGGCGCCGGGCCAAGGTGCTCTCGGAGTCCAGGTGCGGGCCGACGATTCCGACGTGCGAGAGATGCTCGCGGCTGTCCACGATCCTGGCGCGGGCGCCGCCGTGGAGGCGGAGCGGTCGCTTCTGGCTGCGCTTCGCGGCGGGTGCAGCGTGCCGATCGGCGCGTATGCCAGCGTCGATGGGACACAGCTACGGCTTGTCGGTCAGGTCACGGCGCTGGACGGGAGTTGGTTCGTGCGGTTGGAGGCGACCGGGCATCCGGAAGCCGCCGGGAACATTGGCCGTCAGCTCGCCCATGATCTGCTGGCGAAGGGAGCTGACAGCATCCTGGCCGAGGTCCGGTCAACCGGTGGGCCACAACCGTCGACCGGCAATTAGACCGATGCTGGTCGAAGCGCTGGTCTTGTGGGATGTCGACAAGACGTTGGTCGACGTCTCGGGTGTGAGCCGGGACATCTACGCGGTGGCGTTCGAGAAGGTCACCGGCCGGCCGCTGGACAAGCTGGCGGAGATGACCGGGCGAACCGAGCACGCCATCCTTGTCGACACGCTGACGCTGAACGGTGTCGCCGAGACGAAGTTCGACGCCTTCTACGATGCGCTCGGCTTGGCCGCCCATGACCTCCAGGACAGGATGCGCCAGGTTGGGCGGGCCTTGCCGGGTGCCCACGACGCGATCACGGCACTACGACGAGAGGGCGTGGTGCAGTCGGTGGCGACCGGCAACATTCGCTCGATCGCGGAGACGAAGCTCCAGGCGTTCGGCCTCACCGCCAATCTCGACTTCGACGTCGGTGGCTACGGCTCTGACGACGGGGTACGGGCCGAGCTCGTTCGTCTGGCACGGGTACGGACATGCGACAAGTACGGAGTCGACCTGGTGGCTGACAGGGTGGTGGTGATCGGCGACACGCCGTTCGACATTGAAGGCGCCCACGGTGCGGGCGCATGGGCCGTCGGTGTCGCGACGGGTGCGAGCACGGTCAACGACCTCGCCGCGGCCGGCGCCGACGAGGTGTTCAAGGACCTGACGTCGCCCGAGGCTCTTGCGGTCGCGG
>JBOGHK010000124.1:0-53508 GCA_050744325.1 Acidimicrobiales bacterium | reverse complement strand
GGAGTGGAGACCGCAGTACTCGCATCCTCGCCAAAGGGCCGGCACATCTATGAAGAACTCGGCTTCAGGGAGTACTTCCAATACCGGCTGCTCGAAGCCCACCCGTGACGCGGCGTCCCACAACGGTCAGGAGACCCTCTGTCGGTCGACATGACCGGCAGAACTGCCTGCCGAGCGAGGCCCATGGTTGCCTTCCCGTCCATCGAGTTACTCAAGTCCGAGCCCACAGAATGGTTTATAGACGGGTCTTAGGTTGTCGCTGATGTGACCGCTCTGCGCGGGCGATGGCGTTGTCGCTAACGCGCAGAGGGTGAGTCGGCCGAGTCGACGATAGGTGGGCTGGTGACCCGGTCGTCTGAACCCTCGTATTCCCTCCACCCCGCGGCCGGCGGGGTGACGTTGCCATCCAGAGCGCCGAGCTGGCGCTTGATGAGGCTTACACGGTTCGTTCGGTGGGCTGTCCTTTTCGTAGCCAGCTGTGGGCGTCGCTTACGCCGCGGGCCAGTTCGCGGAAGCGCTCGATGGCCGAGGATACGGGATCGTCGGGCCAGACGAGGTCGACGGCGAGGTGCGCTCGCTGCCGCAGGGGGACGAGTCGCACTTCGCGGGGGATCTGGGGTTCCAGCGAGCGGATCACCAGACCCACGCCGCCGCCCTCGGCGATGTTGCCCCACACGATGACGCCAGCTGCCGACTTGTCGAGGCGGGGTTCGAAGCCCGCGGCTCGGCACGCCGCCATGACGGCGTCGTAGTAGCCAGGCGCCATGTCCCGGGGCCAGAGCTCGAACGGCTCGGCCTGCAGATCGGCCAGGTCGATGGTGGCCTCGCCGGCCAGCGCGTGGTGTTCACTCACCGCGGCCAGGAAGCCTTCTTCACGCAGCGGCTGCGACGCCAGGCCGTCGGGTAGGGGAAAGCGCGGTACGACGGCGATGTCGAAGCCGCCGTTGGCTAGTAGTGCGGGGATGTCGCTGGCGAAGACCTCCCGGGCGTGGATGTCCAGTCCGGGGAGCGCTTCCTGCAGTGCGGTGTGGAGCTGGGGGAAGGTCTCGAACGCCGCGGACTGGGTGTACGCCACTCGCAGAGGACCGACCTCACCCCGGGCCGCCGCCAGCGTGCGATCGGTCAGTCGATCGGCGGCGGCGAGGATGCGTTTGGCCTCGCGTAGGAACACCTCGCCGGCCGCCGTGGGTATCACCGCCCGCGGGGTGCGCCGCAGCAAAGCCACGCCCAACGCTTGCTCGATGGCTTTGACCTGCTGGCTCACGGCTTGCTGGGCCACGAAGAGGTGGGTTGCGGCGGCGGTGAAGCTTCCCAGCTCAGCGACCTTCACGAAGGTGCGCATCTGACGAAGGTCCGGGCCCGGCACGCGGGATGGTCTAGCGGCGCCGCTACCAGCGCACAACCGCAGCTTGTCGCACCCCACCTTGATCCTTGTTGGCTACGACTGAGGGATCGATCGCAACATGGCGACCGGCAGCATCCCCGGATCCTGTGATTGGAGCGTTCATGACCGTCGTGACGACGATCGATGTGTACGACATGCCGAGCTCCGAGTACCGAGCGGTACTCGACCGGATGGGTGTCGAAGCCCGACCCGAGCCAGGCATCTGCGACTTGCACATCACCGCGCCGACCACGTGACGGTACCGGCGATGACAGCAACGGTTGACATCCTGCACCCCGACCGACCCAAGCGGGTGCTGATGGTGGTCTCGAATCCTTTTGTCTCCAATGTGACGGGTTGGCCGGTCGGGTTCTGGTGGTCCGAGCTCACCCATCCCTGGTGGGAGTTCACCGAGCACAACTACCAGGTGGTGATCGCCAGCCCTGACGGCGGGGCGGTCCGGGGTGACTCCTGGAGCGATCCGCGTGATGAGAGCGGATATTCGGCCCACGACCTGATCAGCCTGGGCTTCATCGAGTCGCCTCGGCACGCCGCGTTGGTCGAGGCGACCACGGCGCTAGGCGAGGTGGCGATCGACGCCTTCGACGCGGTGCTGTTCGTGGGGGGCCAGGGTCCGCTGTTCACCTTCGTCGACAACGACGAGGTGCATCGTGTCCTGACCGGCTTCTACGAGGCCGGCAAGGTCACGGGGGTGATCTGCCATGCCACCGCGGTCCTGCTGAGGGCCCGAAGCTCTGATGGCAGCCTCCTAGTCGAGGGCAAGACCTGGACCGGCTTCGCCAACTCCGAAGAGCAGTTCGCCGACGACTTCGTCGGCCGCCGCATCCAGCCGTTCTGGATCGAAGACGAGGCCCGCAAGCTCGACAACACCAACTTCATCGTCGATGGACGCTTCAAAGCCCATGCCGTCCGGGACGGCAACCTTGTCACCGGCCAGCAGCAGTACTCGGGGGTTGCGGCGGCCCGGTTGATGATCGCTGCGCTGGGCATCTGACTCGTGTCACCAAAATCGAGTCCGGCAGCGGGCTCACGCACCCCGGACCCGGCGGCCGGCACCAGCGCCTCGCCCGCTTCCGTCAACTCCGTTCCGGTCCTTGCCGACTACCTCGCAGCCGCAGAACGTCATGTGTTCGGTCGATCCTGGGAAGGAGATCGCATGCTCGCTGAGAACCCGATAGACGTGATGCTCATGGCCACCGACGTGGCTGCCGCGAAGCAGTTCTACGGCGACAGGATCGGGCTCGAGATCCTGATCGAAAGCCACGAGTTCGTGACCTTCTCGTGCGGTGGCGACAGCCGACTGGTCGTCACTCACACCAGCAGCCCGAGCAACGAACAGACGACGAAGGCGAGTTGGCGCGTCGCCGACGTCGCTGCGGAGGTCGCGGAGTTGCGCGCCCGCGGTGTCGAGATCGTCGACTACGACGAGCCCGGCCTCAAGACGATCGACGGCGTCGCCGACGTCGGCTTTGCCTTGTCGGCTTGGTTCGTCGATCCAGGCGGCAACACGATCGGGCTGCTCCAGTTCAAGGACAAGGGGCTGGGTTGAGCCACGAGGGCGCACCAGACGAGGGTTCAGGCTCGCCGCCCGATGGCACCGACGGCCCGGTCACGACAACGGTGACCCGCCGGGTCAAGCCCGGTCACGAGGCCTTCTACGAGCAGTTCCTGGAGAACATCATCGCCGCGGCGAGCCGGTTTCCGGGCCACCTGGGTGTCGAGGTGTTCCGCCCCGAGAGCGCGTCCAACGGCGACTACCGGGTCGTCTACCGGTTCGACACGGGCGAGCACCTGCGTGCCTGGCTCGACTCCGACGAGCGCGCCACCTGGGTCGAGCGCGCCGAGCCGCACGTGCTCGGCCCGATGCGAACACAGTTCCTGACCGGGCTCGAAACATGGTTCACACTTCCGGGCGGACCGAGAACCTCGCCACCGCCGCCGTACAAGATGGCCCTGCTCACGTGGCTCACCATCTTCCCCCTCATCACGCTCGTCGTCATCGTCCTCGGTCCGCTGATCGAGGGGCTCGCCCTCGTGCCGAGGCTGGGGATCACCACAGCGGTGACCGTCCCGATCATGACCTGGCTCGTGATGCCCCGGATCACTCGGCTGCTACGCGGCTGGCTCTACCCCGACGGTTGGCCGGCTCACCGGCCCAAGGCACCGGCATGGTCCCGGCGCCGGCAACCGTAGTCTCTTCCGCGATGGCGACTTCGGTCACCCGTCCCGGGCGGCGGATCGGCGCAGTGCTCCGCGAGGGCGACCGGGTGACGTTCCTCGAGCTGTTCTTCGACCTCGTCTTCGTGCTCGCCGTCACCCAGTGCACGGCCTTCATGGTGCAGGACCCCACGTGGGAGGGCCTGGCGAAAGGCGTCCTCGTCTTGGGCGTGGTGTGGTGGGCCTGGGTCGGCTATGCCTGGCTCACCAGCGTGGTCAACCCCGAGGAGGGGATGGTCCGCATGGCCATCTTCTTGGCCATGGCCGGTGTCATCGTGACAGCCCTGTGCATCCCGGACGCGTTCGGTGACCTCGGGCTGACGTTCGCGGTTGCCTACGGCGTCGTGCGGGTCGGCCAGCTCGCGCTGTTCCACGTAGCGAGCCGTGACACCCCGGACCTTCGTCGATCGGTGTGGGCCGGGCTCGTGCCGAGCACCGCGGTCGGGATCGGGCTGCTTGTCGTCGCCCATTTCACCGATGGCGCGGCGCAGATCTCGCTGTGGGCCTCGGCTCTGGCGCTCGACGTCCTCGGGCCCTACCTGTTCGGGTCCGCAGGCTGGAAGCTCGCACCTCACCACTTCGCCGAACGTCACGGGCTGGTGTTCATCATCGCTCTGGGCGAGTCGATCGTCGCCATCGCCGTCGGTGCCGAGGCGGGAGTCGATGCAGGGGTGATCACGGCAGCGGTCTTCGCCACAGCACTGGCCGCCGCGATGTGGTGGGCCTACTTCGACGTGGTCGCCCTCGTCGCCGAGCGGCGCCTGGCCAGCCTGCCCGTCGGCAAGGAGCAGAACGAGATGGCACGGGACTCGTACTCGCTGCTCCACTTCCCCATGGTCACCGGGGTCGTGCTGATCGCCTTCGGGCTCCACGAGACGTTCGCCCACGTCGACGAGCCTCTCCACCAGGAGACGGCGTTCGCCCTGGTCGGAGGTCTTGCCGTGTACCTGCTCGCCCACGTCGCCTTCCGCTGGCGCAACCTCCACACCCTGAACAAGCAGCGCGCCATGATGGCCATCGGGCTGCTCGTGTTCGTGCCGTTCGCTGACGAGCCGGGCGCGCTCGTCACCCTGGGCGTCACGGCCGGTCTCATGGTGGCACTGATCGTTTACGAGGCCATCCGCTTCGCCGAGGGCCGAGACCAGGTCCGTCACGCAGAGGGCGAGGAAGCACCGTCCTAGCGACAGCGTCCAGATCCGGCCCCCGGGGGAAGCGACCGAAGCGCACGTCACGGCCCGGCCGGTTCTGCAACCCAAGCCCCGCCACTGCGAACTTCTGCAACCCAAGGCCGACTGAATGGACCGTCCCCCGAGCCAAGAACGACCAACTCGGCCGCGGCGAGACCGTCGGCGCCGCCCGCAACCCCAACCCGCTGCTCTGCCCCGCTACCACGCTCGGAGCCTGGCGGACCGCGCTCACCGGGATGCTCTGCCGCCAACCCCGCGCCGACGAACCTGTCTTCGTACGTCTCGACCGCCCCCTCGACGTGCTCGAGCCAATCATCCGCGACGGCGCCTCCCAGATCGTCAAACGCGCCGCCCGCGCCGCCGGGCTCGTCGGCGACTACGCCAGCCACTCCCTGCGCGCCGGGTTCGTCACCGACGCCCTCGACGCCGGCGCCACCCGCGAACAAGTCCAACGCCACGGCCGCTGGACCAACATCACCAGCATCGACTCCTACTACCGCAAAAGCAGACCTGGGGGAAGCACAACCCCTCCCAGCACCTCGCCATCAGCGATGCCGGCACCAGGACCCCTGGATGATGATGGCCAGCACTTTTCCTACACCCCCTGAGCCGCTGTCGTCCCACGACGGCGGCATCGTTCTGCGCCTACCCGTCGCTACTGAACCTGCGAAGCGCAGTCGAGTCTGACCACGGAGCATCAGAGTCGTGTGCCCACGATTTCGGACCCCTTCCGACCGGAGCAGCGCTGCGAGCTGGGCTTATGCGCCGATCGGACGCCTTGTGTGCCCATCAACTGCGGAACTCCGGGGGGAAGGTGTGAGGTGGTCAAACCCGCCATCGTGGCCGGGTATTAGCTCGCGGCGGCCGCGGCGGCCGCGGCGGCCTGTGGCAGCCGGCCGCCGACGATCTGGCCACGGTCGTTGACGTCGTAGGCGCTCGTCGCCGCCTGGCCTCCGGACGGGCCGGGGGTGTCGAAGAGTCGGAGCCTGCCCCGGTCCAGCACGGCGCCGTGCACGACGGCGTTCGGGTCCGCCAGGTCGCCGTCGATGTAGTAGCCGACGATCTGTCCGCGCCCGTTGCTGGCGTTGAGGCCGGTGGCGTCGGCGCCGCGGAACTCGACGGTCCGGTAGCGGCCCCTGTTTAACGTGAAGCCGTACTGGACCCCGTCGCGGATGTAGACGCCGACGACCTGGCCCCGGTTGTCGATCTTGTGCACGAGCGTGAACTCGGCGCCGGAGACCTCGATACGGGTGAACTCGCCGTCGTCCAGCAAGAAGTTCAGGGACAGCTCGTCCGGAGACGAGGCCTGCAGCGTCATCTGGCCGCGGTTGTTGATGCCGAAGACGTTCGAGTCGGTCGCGCCAGGGGCGTCGATGGTCCGGAAGCGGCCCCGGTCCCACAGGTAGCCGTGGACTCGGTCATCCCTGCCGACGTAGGCCCCGACGATCTGGCCACGGTCGTTGATGTCGAAGGCGCCGCTGCCCGAGAAGCCCTCAGGCGTTATTCCCGAGGCCCGCGGTGCGTCGATGGTCCGGAATCGGCCCCGGTCCCACAGGAACCCGTGGGTGCGGCCGCTGGCGTCGTCGTAGAAGCCGACGATCTGGCCCCGGTTGTTGTTGCCGAACGGCAGCGTGCCGGTGGCGCCGGGCACCGCGATCTGCCGGAACCGGCCGTCGTCCAGGCGGTACCCCTGGCCGCCTCCGGTGTAGCCCTGGGCCGGCGTCTCCGACCCTGACCCCGGCTGCGGCTGCTGCGGCTGGTGCTCCGGCCGCGGATCGGCCCCGGCCGGAGCCGACGGGGCCAGCGAGACGACCGCGAAGATGGCCGCTGCCACCGCAGCGATCCGGCGGCCAGTACGAATACGGGTGGTCGAGGTCATGCTCGGTGCCATGTCGGCTCCTTCCATTGCGACTGAACCCACCGGCACAACATTCGGAGCGGCGCCCGCAGCCGGATGACTCCGGGAGAGTCCCATCGCCTCGAGGCGGTCGCCCGCTTCCAACACCACGGCCGCTGGCGCAACATCCGCAGCCTCGACCCCTACTACCGCAAGACCAGCACCTGGGGCACCACCAACCCCGCCACCCCACTCGCCCAACACGACAACTGACCGGGTGCCGGCGCGATGCATCGGAACGCTGAAGCTCGTCCGATCAAGCGTCGGGTCGACATCAACGAACGACGCGGTCTAAGTCTTCGATATGACCGCCATCTCCGGCTCGCCGACAGTCGTGGCCCGATGGGTGCGGCTCGGCCTCGTTGCCCTCGCCGTCCCTCAGTTCGTCACAGGCGCATGGGCATTGGTCGACGCCTCGAACTGGTTCGACAACTTCCCGGGAGTCGGCCCGACGTTGGTCGCGGCGGAACCGCCGTTCAACGCCCACCTGGCCGCCGATGCCGGGGCCGGGTTCCTGACCACAGCGGTCGTGCTGCTCTTGGCGGCGTGGTGGGGCGACCAGCGCAGCGTGTTGCTGGGACTAGCCGGCTACTCGGCGTTCGCGATTCCACATCTCATCTACCACGCTGCCAACCCGGCGCCCGGTCTGTCGGCCTCGGAAGACGTGACCAACGTCGTGGTCCTCGCGCTCGGCGCGGCCTTCCCATTGCTCCTGGTGCGGGGCACGCTGCGGCACGGAGACCGCCAGTGCGAAACCAGCTGACGCCACCGTCGTCGAAGGTGATTGCTCGACATCGAGCGGCAGCTGGAGGACACCACGAAGCTGGTGGACGACTTCTACTTCTTGGTTCGCGGAACTGGGTATTCCACGAGCGGCTCAACGTTGAGTCCATGAAGGCGTTGGTCGAGCTGTCAGCAGTCGAGGCCGAGCGCTTGTTGATCGCGAGCTACAGGGACCCGGAGACCCTGCGCTTCGTGGTCATGTCGCTGCCATGAGAGGTGGGATCCGATCGCCACCTTTCGAACTTGATCGAAGGGTCGTCCCCCCAGGAGGGGGAAGAGGGAACCTGTTGGCCTGGGTGTACGCCAAAGAACAGAGACCTTCAGAGGTGCGCCTGGCCGAAGACATCGTCGAGAACACTCGGGGGACGACGTGCTGCTCGCTCTGTACCAGTTCGCCGAGGTCGTGGTGCGTGCCCAGGCTTGTCCGCGCTGCGACTGCCAGCTGTCAACAAGAGGTTGATGGCGCCGAACGCGGAGGAACGTGTCATGTCTATCAAGATCGACCGCATCGAGGGCCAGGCCATGAAGGTGAACGTGTTCCTGGTCCATGGCCCTGAAGGCCTGGTCGTGGTCGACGGGATGCTGACCGTGTCCGACGCGGCGCGGGTGCGTGCCGCGATCGACGAGACAGGCAGGCCCCTCGCGGGGGTGGTCATTACCCATCCCCACCCCGACCATTACGCCGGGCTTGGCGGCATCGTGACCGATGACGTACCCATCGTCGCGACCAGTGCGGTCGATGCGGTGATCCGGCGAGACGATGCTGAGAAGGACGCCGTCGTCGGCCCGATGATGGGCGACGAGTGGCCGACCGCGAGGATCTTCCCTAACCGGCTGGTCGAGGACGGTGACGAGATCCGCCTCGGGGGCCTCAGCCTGACCGTGCAGGAGGTCGGGCCCGGCGAGTCGCACGTCGACAGCCTGTGGTACCTCGACGACCACATCGTGTTCGCTGGTGACGTCGCGTACAACGGCACGCACGCCTACCTGGCCGACGGGCGCTGGGAGAGGTGGCTCGACGCCCTCGGTCGCCTCGAGGCCGAGCTTCCCGCCGAAGTGACGCTCCACGTGGGACACGGGCCAGCCGGCGGCCGCGAGCTCCTCGCCGGGCAGCGTCACTACGTGGAGACCTTCGTCGACGCGGTCCGGCAGCATGCCGACGAGGTGGCCGCCGGTGACCACACCGCGGTCCTGGCTGCACTGCGGGCACTGGTGCCGAGTGAGGACCTGCTGTTCCTGGCGGACCTCAGCATAGATCCGCTGGTGGCGAGCCTGGCTCCCGGTCACCCACACTGAGCCAAGGCATCGACGAACGCGACGCCCGCGACGGCGGCAGCTTTCAGAGAGCCCGTTCCGTTACCTACCAGCGTCGGGTCAGATACGTACCAGAAACCAAACAATGACCCAAATACGTCGCCGCACCGACCTGTCGGGGTGGGTCGAGTCGTGCAGCTCGCAGCGCCGTCAGGTCTCCCAGCCAGTCCGCAAACGACCAGGAGATCTCGGGGCCGCGTCTGCGACCAGCCGAGATGCCTGGGAGATCGGGCTACCGCCCCCACGCCCGTCGCCTGCCCCACGCCACCGGACCACGCTCTATGAACCAGGCAGAAACCAACGACCTCTACAACCCAAGCTCCCGCCCGATGAACCTCTGCAACCCAAGCCCGGCTGAATGGTCCGTGGACGGCTCTTAGGTGTCGCTAATGTGACCGCTCCACGCGGCCGTCGGTTGTCGCGGAGCGTGCCCGACGGGGTCATCTCTGGCGGAGGCGATGGTGGCCTAGTACACAGAGAAGCGACCGGTTGACGCGCCCGAGGGGGGATGGGTATGCGTTCGCGACTCGCAGGTCTGGTGGTTGCTGTCGTCGTTGCGGTTTCGTTGGCGGCGATGCCGCCGGCGTCCGGCGACATCTCGGGCGCCCCGCCGCCTTGGCTCGTCATTGAGGACGGCGAGACACAGCCGGTCTTCTCGCTCGACGACGCGATCGAGGAGAGCGTGTTCGTAGAGACCGAGGTTGACAGCGACGGTGATGGCAGGCGCGACCGAGTCCACCTCACGCTGAGCCGGCCGGGTGAGACGGAGACCGACGGCATCGATGTGCCGGTCATCTTCGAGCACAGTCCCTATCGCTTCGGCACGGGCGGGCTCCCGAACCACAACGTCGACTTCGACGTGCTGCCTCAGGAGTTCATCCAGCCTGGTGGCAGCGGCATTCCGCCTGTAGCCGCCGGCAACACCCTGACCGCTCAGCGGACCAGGCAGGTGCCCGACCTGCCTGGCTCGCTCGACAACTACTGGGTGCCGCGTGGCTATGCGGTGGTGCTGGGCGAGAGCATCGGCACGGCCCACTCCGACGGCTGCCCGACGATTGGTGACCAGGCGGAGACGCTGGGCACGAAGGCGATCATCGACTGGCTCAACGGGCGGGCCAGGGCGTGGAACGACGCTGGTGAGCCGGTCCAGGCTGACTGGACTACCGGCGAGGTCGGCATGACGGGTGTGTCGTACAACGGCACACTGCCCAACATGGCCGCGACCACCGGTGTCGAGGGCCTGGAGACGATCGTGCCGGTGTCGGCGATCGCCAGCTGGTACGACTACTACCGCGCCAACGGGCTTGTCGTCGCGCCGCACTCCGAGCGATCCGGCGTCGGTGAAAACGCGTTCCAGGGCGAGGACATGGACATCCTCGCCTTCTTCACCGAGGGTGACGCACGGCTGGAGAGGTGCCGCCATGTCACCGACCGGTTGGCGCAGTTCCAGGACCGGGTGACCGGGGACTTCAGCGATTTCTGGCGGGCGCGCGACTACGTCCGTCGAGCGGGCGGGGTCGAGGCGAGCGTGTTCGTGGTGCACGGCCTGGAGGATTGGAACGTCCGCACCAAGGCGTTCGCATCCTGGTGGGGTGCGCTCGCCGAGAACCAGGTGCCGCGCAAGATCTGGTTGCACAACGGTGGCCACGGCGGTCCCGGCGGCGCCGGTGCTGAGGGGTTCCAACGCACGCTCAACCGTTGGATGGGGCACTGGCTGTACGGGATCGACAACGGGATCATGGACGAGCCATCCGCCACGGTCCAACGTCCGGACAGCACGCACGAGCAGTACGCCGACTGGCCGGTCCCAGGTGCGGTGCCGACCACGCTCCACCTGGGGGCACCCAACGCGACCGAGCCCGGCACGCTGACGCTCACGCCGCCGAGGGGTCCGCGCCCATGGCAGGGCTTCGTCGACCGCGGCCGCGAGCTGGACGTCGAGGCGGACCTGATCCGCAACCCTGACCAGGCTCACCCCAACCGGCTCGTCTACCTCACGCCGGAGCTTGCCTCACCGATGCAGCTCTCTGGAACGCCGGAGCTCACGTTGCGAGCGTCGATCGACGATCGCTACGCCGCCAACCTCACCGCGGTGCTGGTCGACTACGGGCCAACCGGGAGCGTCGATCCGCCGGTGATGGTGACCAGCGGCTGGATGGACCCGCAGAACCGCACGTCGCTCAGGCGGAGCCGGCCACTGCAGCAGGGCATGGAGTACACCTTCGGCTGGGATCTGCAGCCCGACGACTACGTGTTCGCCACCGGGCACCGGATCGGGTTGGTCGTCGTCTCGACCGACTTCGACCATACGCTGCGGCCGCTCCCCGGAACCCACCTCACCGTCCACCCGGCGAACAGCCAACTTTCGTTGCCGCTGGCATCACACTGAACGCCAACGTGACCTTCGGCGCGGGAGCCATGTCCGCGCTGAATCGTGCCGTTCACCGTCGGTGGTGCTTCGATGGGGCGCGGCCACGGCAGCACCGTCAGCATTCGAACACCGACCAGCAGATCTCGTTGCGCGACCGCAGCCATCGCATGGCCGCCGGCCGCGCGGGACTGGGACATCCTGATCTCGCCTCGCGCCCATACCCGAATCTGTTCGATCGCCTGGCGGGGCCGGGGGTCCGACGGCTGCGCGGACTCGAAGAGGTGCAGAACGTGTTCTGCGCAGGTAGCCGCCCACAGAGCCAAGAGCCGATGGTCGGAGTCCGTGAGTGTCCCCCCGCGGCGGATGGTGATGAACCGGGGGTCGCGGTCCTCGGGCAGGATCACGGCTCCACCGTACGGCGGTGCTGCACGAACCCTCGAGGGCCGCAACCGCATCGTGCGCCGTATGTTCGACGCGCTCGGCCACCCGGTGCTGCGCCTGGTGCGCACGTCCATCGGCCCGATCAAGCTGGGCGACCTGCGCGTGGGCCGGCACCGCAGGCTCAACCCGGGCGAAGGCGTGGGCGCTCTTCAAGCTCGTCGAGCGCGAACCCAATCGCGATGCTCGCGCACGACGGTGAACCCGGCCGATCGATAGAGCGCCACCGCTGCGTCGTTTGTGGACGGTGTCGCGACGGCGACCGCGCTCGCACCCCGATGGGCGAGAGCCGCGCACGCGCCCAGCACGGCATCGCGCCCATGGCCGTGCCCGCGATGGTCCGGATGGGTGCCGACCGGCTCGAGCAGCCCGCACCTGCCCATGCCCGCGAACCATCCGGTCGCGGCGGCTGCGGGCTCACCCGCGGGCGTGCGCACGAGCGCCTCGACGGCCAGCCCGCCCGCCGGGGAGCTCTTCATCGTGCGCCAGCGCTCGACAGTGAACGTGGATCCCGCGAAGGCGGACAGCTGCACCAGAACCCGGTCGGCCGCAGCGGCCTCACCGACCGGCTCGGCGCGGCTCGACACCGGCCGTGGGGTCCACGACATAACGAGCCAGGGCTCCTCCTGCGAGAGCTCCCACCCGGGCACAGGCAGACCGTCGGACCAATCGTTGCCGGGCTCGAGCAGCTCCTCGGCATCGGCCGCGAGCGCCCCGAGATCGGCGCCGGGCACGGCAGTCACGCGCAGCACGGGGCCGTCGAGGAAGCCGGCTGCCACCGGTGCCACATCATCAATCCAGAGGAAAACGGCCGCGTCGTCGAACCGCAGATGCCACCCCACGTCTCCGGGATGGAGGCCGCCGCCCGGGGCATCGGCTGGCGTCCACTCGCACAGCGCGCGCAGCGCCGGGCCGGTTTCGGCATGGGTCAGGCGGTGCCGCGCGAGTGAGATCATGGACGGCATGATTAGCCGGGCGCCAAGGTGTCTCAAAGTCCCTTTGACCAGATGTCGAACCGCTCGACCGCCTCGGCCGTGGCGTGCCCGGGGTCAATTGATGGTTCGTAGGTTGTCGCTGATCTGACGGCTCTGCGCGATGGTCGTCGCGAACCACTCCATCGCCTCCAGTCGGCGGACAAGGCGCGAAGGTTCAGGCAGGGCGACCCATGGGGACGAGACGGAGGCCCTAGTGTCCGCGTCGGTGACGGACTGGTCGCCCTCATCTGTCGGATCCGGTCGGCACGGCCGCGGGGTGCTGGCGGTCGCGGTCGCAGCTGTGCTCGTGGTCGCAGGCGCTGGCGTGCTGGTCGCTCGCCAATCCGACGATGACGATGCCGTCGCCGGGGGCGAACTCGATGATGTCGAGGGTGTGCCGGTGCTGGCCGGGGCGTACCGGACCGACGGCGAGCTGGCGGACGGGCTGGCGATCCCACCAGGGACCGTTCTGCTCGGTGACGTGCTTCTCGAGCCGTTCGTCACCGCGCCGGGACGTGCGGGGAGTGGTACCCCCGGTTGGCGGGCGTTCTTGTTGGTTGTCGGTGACATGTCCGCGGTCCTCGACGACCTAGAGCGCCAAGCCTCGAACCTCGGTCTGGAGTCGTACGAGGAGTGGCCCTACGCGCCGGGGTGCGAGGCGACCCAGTACGTGCCGCCCGAAGGGTTGGTCGAGTGTGGCCGGGCTTGGACGAGCGACACCGTCTGGCTGTGGGCTGTGACGTGGCGGGGCGTGGTCCCGGCTGGGTCTGGGTCGCAGACCGACCGGCCCGTATCGTTGCTCACCGTCGAACTGGGACGGCTCGACCCCGGGGCCAGCGCGACCACCACGGCGCCATCCGCGCCACCGCCAACCGTCGTGGCCCCACCAGCCACCCAGCCGCTGCGGACACTCTCGCCCGCGACGCAACGAGAGCTGTCAGGCCCGCCGCTGGGACTCGACACGCCGGCGCGGACTTCGTCGCTGCAGGTGCTGCAGGCGCCGCCGACGACGACGCCCGACTCGCCCCTCCCCGACGATTGGCCGGCACCGCCGGGGCCCGGCGAGCGGCTCGGTCATGGCATCACGCCAGATGACGGCGGGTCGGTGCTGTCACTACGCCTGCCGCAGGGCGCGCACGCGGTGATCGCACCCTGGCCGACCGGTGGCAACGCCACCAACTACGCGGCGATCGTTGCCGTCGCCGGCGACATCGACAGCGTGCTGGCCGACCTGGCCGCACAGGTCCACGACTGGTTCGGCTCCGACGTCCACGAGGACGCCACCGAGGTCGACGGAGTCGCGGTGCGGACGGTCCGAGGCGACGACGCTGGCGGCTCGAAGCTCGACCTCACCGCGGTCACGGTGAACGACCGCGCGTGGATCACGGTATCGACCAGCTACGACTGACCACTGCGCTTCTACGGCCTGGTCGAGCGCTGGCTCGTCGTGCACTTCGACACGTATCCGGCCGGACCGAATGGCGTCGCTAGATGGCAGATCGAAGATGTTCCCGACACGTTGCCGAAGCGCCGTGAACCTCTCGGGGCCCACCGGAGTCCCCCGACCCCGCATCGTCGCTGCAACTGAGTGACGCGAGGCGATTACGAGAGCGGCAACGGTCGTGCGCCTCACCTTGAGCACCGCGCGGCAGGGTAGGACAGGGCTCGCCAGAGGTGATTGGCAGCCTGGCCCGCTTGCTCGCCATGTAGCTTCTTTGCTAAGTAGCTATACATGGCATCTGTCGATGGCGGGGTCGAGGCAGGGGTGTTCCGAGCGCTCGCCGATCCGACCCGCCGGCAGATCCTCCAAGATCTGCGAGCTGGTGAGCTGAGTGCTGGCGAGATCGCAGCTCGCTTCCCGATCAGCGGGCCGTCCATCTCCCGGCATCTTGGCGTCCTCAAGTCCGCAGGCTTGGTGCAGGAACGGCGCGACGCGAACCGGATCTACTACTCGCTGGTGGAGGAACGGCTGGCGTTGTGCGTCGGTGGTTTCCTCTCACTCGTCTGCCCGGACCAGATCGTGCTCCGCCGCCGTCGACGCGGCACGGCGGCCGAGACATCATGAAGCTGCCAGTGATCGAAGGGATCGTGGAACGCCGCCTCCTGGTCAACTACCGGGTCGATCCCGGCGTTGTCGGAACGATGATCCCAGCGCCTTTCCGGCCGCAGCTGGTCAACGGCTGGGCGGTCGCTGGCATCTGCCTCATCCGCCTCGGACACCTCCGGCCCAACGGATGGCCACGCCAGGTCGGACTGCGCAGCGAGAACGCCGCCCACCGGATCGCAGTCGAATGGGACGACCCACAGTCGCGGGACGGAACAGCCACCGGCGTCTACATCCCGAGACGTGACACCGGATCGCTGCCCAACGCCCTCATCGGCGGGCGTCTCTTCCCCGGCGAACATCACCGCGCCAAGTTCACCAATCAGGAAACCGCCGACACTCTGCGCGTGGCATTCGTCAGCACCGACCGCACCGTGTCCGTCGACGTCGTCGTCGAGCCCGCAGACAATCTCGGCGATAGCCGGCTCTTCCACGACGTCGACGAGGCGTCGGCGTTCTTCCAGCAGGGCTCCGTGGGCTACTCGGCTACCGGACGAGGCCATCAGCTCGACGGTCTCGAGCTGCGCACGAACGCCTGGCAGGCCCATCCAGCCCGGGTCACCAGCGTGCGCTCCACCTTCTTCGACTCTGCCGACCAATTCCCGCCCGGCACCGCCACCCTCGACTGCGCGCTACTCATGCGCGGCGTCCCCGTTACCTGGCATCCCCGCCAGCCACTACACCTGCCCGCAGGCCAGAACACCTAGATCGACTCCAATCAGGACACCGGCCGGCGGCCATCCTCCTGGAGCCTCACCTCGCCGACGACTCCTCGACAGACGGCCACGCCGAGTTACTCAAGTTCGACCCACCATGGAGAACGCTGACGTGCCCGAGCCGTGGCTACCGGACAACGAAGGAACGGTCCGTCTCGGTGACGGACGACTCCTCGGTTATGCCGAATGGGGTGATCCGGCCGGAGCACCCGTGCTGTTCTTCCACGGTGGCGGGATGTCGCGGCTCGGCGCTATTGGCGAGTCGGCGGCAGGGCGATTGGGCGTGCGACTCATCGGCCTGGACCGGCCTGGATTCGGGCTGTCCGACTTCCAACCGACCGCACCATGCTCGACTGGCCCCACGACGTAGCGCAGTTCGCCGACAGGTTCGGGATCGACCAGTTCGCCGTCGGTGGCATCTCAGCCGGATGCCCCTATGCGCTCGCCTGCGGTGTGACGTTGACTGATCGGCTGACGCGCGTCGGGATCATCGCCGGAGTCCTGCCGCCGGACCACTACGACGCCGACCAGATGGCCGCGCTCGTGCGCACCGACCCCCCAGCGGCACGCCGACGAGCCCGGGAGCACATCGAAGCGTTGGTGGCCGACGTCGAAGGCTCGGTTGCCGCCATGGCTACCAAGCCCGAACCTGACGGACCCGTGTATGCACGCCCCGACGTGCAGGCCCAATTCTTGGCCTGCCGCCGGGAAGCGGTCCGATCGGGGATCGAAGGACCAGTCCACGACGTGCTGCTCCTCAACCAGACTTGGGGCTTCGAGCTCGACGAGGTAACGGCCCCTGTCCGCTGGTGGCATGGTGATCTCGACTACCTGACATCCCCGGCAATGCTCGACGCCGTCCTCGGCTCCCGACGAACATTCGCGATGACGATCTATCGCGGCGAAGGTCACGCCATCGGCGTCACCCACGGCGAAGAGATCCTCGCGGAGCTAGTGCCCTGACCACACTAGGACGCTCGAACCGCGGCGTGGAGGCCCTTGGTAACCCCTGATCGCCAGCGGTCAGCTCCCGGCGGCCGACCTCTCTGACCGCTAGCTTCGGCGCCACCTCGGGCGAGCGAAGGGGGCGGGCGCGATGAACTTCTCTCTAGGCATCTACGACGTCTTCGCCACCGCCATACCGGGTGCCCTCTACCTGGCGGCGACCCTGTACCTCACGGTGCGGTTCGGTTGGGTCGAATGGCAGGACCTCGCCGGGCTCGACACGACCATGGCGCTGACCGGGGCTCTGGTGAGCTCATACGTGCTCGGGCAGACGTTGGGCCCGGGGATGCGGTGGTGCGTCGATGGTCTGCCCATGCCGCGCTCGACGACAGACGACCACCGCCAGGAGTTCCGGCGCCGGAATCCCACGCTGGCCACGCGCCCGTTCATCCAGGCCGACGAGCACACGTTGCTGGCCGGGCTGCGCCAGGTCTCACCCGAGGCCGCCACCGAGGTCGACCGGGCGCGAGCCACCGGCATCATGCTGCGGGCCTGCAGCGCCGCCTTCATCCTCGGTTCGTTCGTCGCACTGGCCGAGACGGGCGTGCAGCGTCACGTCGCCGCCCCGGTTGCCGCCGTGGCTCTAGCGGTGCTGGCCGCGCTGGCGCTGCGCGGTGGCCACAAGCGGAGCGGGCAGGCCGTGGTGCACACCTTCGAGTGCGCCACGTGGATCCCCGACGTGGATGAGCGCCTCGCCCCACCGCCGGCGGACTAGTGCCCTGACGGTCTGGAACTCCCGGGTGCTCCGCCACCCGGCGGTTGTTGGTGGCGATGCTGGCCGCGCTGATCACGCCGCACTTGGCGAAGCTCCACGACAACGTGACGCTCGAAATCACCGAAGCCGAGGACGCGGCCGCGCTCAGAGAGCTCCGGCTCGGCCACATCGACATCGCCATCGTCCAGGAGTATCCCAGAGATCAGCGTCAACGCGATCCCCGGCTCGAATACACCCCGATCGCGAGCGATGAGCTGCGTCTGCTCCTACTACCGTCACTGCCTGCCAGCACGACCCTCGCCGACCCATCCGGCATCCCATGGCTGGTCAACGGCACAGGGACGCGGTGTGAGGCCGCGACGCGAGAGATCCTTCGCGGCGCAGGGATCGAGGCCGAGGTCACCGGCGACATCTCGGACAACCGCCTACTCCTCGAGCTGGTCGCGGCTGGCCACGGCGCGACCATCGTCCCAAACCTCGTCCTCGGCAACATCGGTGCGCTGGTGACAGTCGCCGAGCAATGGCTAGGGATCACCCGCACGCTCCTTGCCGTCACTCGCCAGACACCAGCGCCGGCCGCTGTCACCGTCGTTCGCACCATGACCGGCGACCCCCGGCAATGGAGCGTGACGGCTCCTGACGTGCAGAGGCGATAATGACGGATCGCTGTGGAGTCGTTGTCATTGGGTTCGGGAGTCCTGGTCCGGCGGGCGAAACCGGCCAAGCAGGACATCGTGTACCCGATGTGTGTGGTGTCAGACGACGGTGACCACGTGGTTGTGGCTGGGCCGTTCTCCGGTTCGGTGCCACTGGATCTGGGCTACGTCCAGTTCGAGCCCGACGACCATTTCGTCGAGCACTTTTGGCGCAGCCGTTGGTATTCGGTGGCCGACGTCCGAGACCCGGTCCTGGGTCGCAAAGGCTGGTACTGCGACGTCACCCGACCCGCCGAGGTCGCGCCTGGCTCCATCGTGTCGGTTGATCTTGACCTGGATCTCTGGGTCCCCGACGGCCCAGGGCGGGTTCTCGTCCTCGACGAGGACGAGTTCGACGCCAGCGGCCTGTCCCGGGCCGATCCGAGCGCCGCGGCCCAAGCCAGGCAGGCGCTGCGGGAGCTGCGCGAAGCCGCCGAGGACAGGTTCCGGGCGTTGCTCCGCTGACCCATGACTGACAGACCGCTTGACAGGGCGAAGGCCGCGGGCGGTGGCGTCAGGCGAGCCGGTCTATGGTGAGCCCGACCACACGGGAGCCCGACGTACCGGGCTGAGAGGTCGGCAAGCGGCCGACGACCGTTGGAACCTGATCCGGGTCATACCGGCGAAGGGAGGTAGGCGCGATGGGCCGGCGTTCGCAGGAACTGGTCGATTACGAACGAGTCGCCGCGCTGTATGAGGAGGGCCGCGCGCTGCCGGCCCAGGTTCTCGCCCGTTGGGGAGATGCCGTGCGCCCTTACCTGCCGGCAGGCACGAGGCGGCTTCTCGACCTTGGCGCCGGCACCGGGATCTTCGCTCGGGCCTGGCCGGGGTGGACCCACGCCACGGTCGTGGCGCTGGAACCGTCCGCCGCCATGATCCTGGCCGTCGCCCGCAAGGACCCAGGCGTGACGTTCATCCGGGGAGTGGCCGAAGACCTGCCGCTGCGCCATAGGACCATGAACGTGGTGTGGATCTCCACGGCCCTGCACCACTTCGCTGACCTCGACCGGGCTCTCGCGGAGATCGAACGCGTGCTCGATCCGGCCGGCCGGGTCCTCGTGCGGACCTATGCGCCAGGCCGCACCGAGATGACGTGGGCCGACGAGTTTCCAGGGCGAGCCAAGTGGCAAACCCGCTTCCACACCGAACACGAGCTCGCGACCGCCTTCGAAGGGCACGGCTTCGAACTGATCGACAGCCGCGACGTGCTCGAGTGGACCGAGACCTACGCCGACTCCGCCCGATGGGTCACCCGCATGCGACACGCCGACTCGATGCTCACCGCGCTCACCGACGAAGAGATCGACGCGGGCACGGCCGCCCTGCGTTCGCAACCATCCAAGATCGGCCAGCTAGAGGTCACGCTGTTCGTGTTCGGGCACCGCCCCCAGGCCGCGACACATTCCAATGCACCTCATCACGACGCCTGACCGACTGGGGGGACCATCAGCACCTAGCTTGAGTTACAGATGAAGCAGCCGACCGGGCAAACCGGAGGGGCTGCTGAGGCGTCCTACGGTCGTGGCAGTGCGACTCACCAACGACGAGTTGCGGGTCTTTCTCGACGGGCCATACCGCCGAATCGTTGGTGCCGTCATGTTGGTGACAGGGAGCCACGCTGCCGCAGAGGATGCAGTCCACGAGGCGCTAGCCAGGGCCTGGGAACGTCGGGACCACGTCGACCAGTTGGACCGCTGGGTAGTGACCACTGCGTTGAACCTGGCCCGCAGCCGCTGGCGCAAGCTCCGCCGCGAAGTTCATGACAGCGACCACGAGCGGTCGATACCACCGGTTGACCCGGTGTCGGTCGATGTCGATCGAGCGCTGCGCGGATTGCCCCGCCGTCAGCGTGAGGTCGTGGTGTTGCACTACCTGCTCGACATGCCCGTCGCCGAGATCGCCGAGCATCTCGGCCTGAGCGAGGGAGGTGTCAAGCCGTGCCGTGGCTTCGGCGTGGTGGGCCAGGAACACGGTCCCGTTCGGGCCCAGAACCTCCAGCAGCGCGGCCTCACCTTCCGGCCACCGGCCCGCGGTGCACAGCACCGACCCGTAGACCAGCCGGCAGTGGGCGTGCATCCCTCGGGGTCGCCCGCCGAGCGGCTCGGTCAACGTCTGTGCGACCACCCGGGTCCACTCCTCGGCCCGGGCCACGTCCCCCACGCGCTCACAGGCCGCCAACAGCGCGCAGTAGCTCATCCCCAACACGGCAGGGTTGCGCACCTCGCCCGCCGACAGTGCCGCCATGGCCTCGTCGAGACGGGCGAACCCCTCCGCGATGCGGCCCTGGACCACCATCGCGTAGCCGCTGTCGGCCAGCGCGCGCACCTCCAGCTCGGAGTCGTCGAACTCGTTCGCCAGCTCCAAGGCCCGCGCTGCTGCCAGCTCCAGCCTGTCGACGTCGTCGGTCTCGCACGCGATCACCGCCAGCTCGACGTAGCCCAGCTCGACGCATCGTCCCTCGGGAGCGAGCAGCCTCCCTGCCCGGGCCACCCAGCCCCGCCCGACGACCCGGTTCCCGAATCCCGACGAGTGCAGGTCGGCGAGCGCGGCTGCGACCAGCGCTGCGGCCCTCGCTTCGCCCGCCTGCTTCCACTCCCGGAACGCCAACTCCAGCTCCCGGAGCGCGCCGACCAGATCGTCGTCGAAGAACAGCAGGCCACCCAACAGCTCCCGGGCCGCCGGGTTCGGACCGGCCGCGACAGCCTCTCGCAGGTGTTCGAGCGCGCCCGCCACGTCACCCTCACCCAACGCAACCTGAGCCGACCAAGCGACACCGCACCATCCACCACGCAGAGCGTAAACCGCCGCCACCCTTCGAGCGCTCCTTGCGCGGCCCGACGCAGCAGCCAGCAGCACGTGCTCTGATCTAGAACAGCATGACGACCAAGCACATCAGCCTCGTCGCCATCGTCGTCGACGACTACGACCCGGCCATCGAGTACTTCGTCGACGCGCTCGGCTTCGAACTGGTCGAAGACTCGCCCGCGCTGACCAACGACGGACGCCCGAAGCGCTGGGTCGTCGTCCGGCCTCCCGGAGCCCAGACCGGCATCCTTCTCGCACGCGCTGACGGCGAGCACCAGACCGCCTCCGTCGGCAACCAGGTCGCAGGCCGGGTCGGCTTCTTCCTCCACGTCGACGACTTCGACGCTGCCTACGAACGGATGACGACGGCCGGTGTCAGGTTCGTGACGACACCACGCACCGAGCCCTACGGGCGCTTCGCCGTCTTCCTCGACATCGCCGGCAACCGCTGGGACCTCCTCGGACCGGCCTGACGTCGCGGGACTCCCGCGCCTAGCGCAGGATGCAGGTTCGACGAGATTCCGGCCGAGGCCGGGATCGAGCCTGGTGACCTGGCCATGGCGTCAGACGCTCCGGTTCGAGAGCGGCGACGCCGGTGGATCGTGTCCCGGCCGAACTCGGTGGTTGCCCGGTCACGACATTCCCTGCATACTGATCCATGCCGAGGGCGTTGAGCCCTCGGAAGTGGAGCCCCGGAGTGCCTGAGCCGAGGGACCGGTAGGTCCGCCTAGGACGGGAGCCGGGGCTCGTGCGCGTCCAGCCGACGGACCTCGAAGATCGTCGCCTGACGTTGGAGATCGGCGATCCACTGGCTGGTCTTGCAGCACTCGGCTTCGCTGAGCACACCCGCCACCGCATCGGGCAGCCACATCAACGGGTTCGACTTGTCCGCGAACGAGTACGTCAGCTTGGTCGGTAGAACGCCGTCGTTGACCGCCTCGACCAACGTCTGCCGGTCCCCGGCGTCCTGGATCCCACGTGACTCGATGAGGATGTCGTCGACCCCCTCACGGCACAGGACCGAGGCGAGCGTGCGTAGCGATCGCCGGCGGGCGTCGACCTGACGCTTCGCTGCGACGGGATGGTGGATCACTGCGAACATGCCCAGGTCGAGCTCGCCGAGCAGGTCGATCATCGCCGACCGACGCAAGGTGCCCTCGTCCTTCCAGTGGAAGGCGCGACGGCGGCCATCGATGAGCTTCTGTGCACGTGCTTCAGCTTCGTCCCGCTGCGCCGGGTCGATAAGGACAGCGGCACCGATCACGTAGTGGACGCCGCGAGCCGACTCCGGAACGCTCTCGCCGAGGAGGCCCAACATGCGGTGTCTCTCAGGCCGAGCAAGCGGCAGGCTCACGCTCGGCGGTGGCACACGAGCGTGCGGCAGCATGTGCTGATTCGGATCCCGAGCACAGGCGGATTCCCTTCGGGATGCCGAGAACGATGGTCTTGGGATCATCGGCCTGGACCTCGACGATGCCCGGCAGACGCAGTTGGGTGAAGGCGACCTCACGACCCAGCCCGCTGACCGGATCGAGCTCGGCGAGGACGAAGCTGAGCGTGAGCGGGTCATGCTCGGTGGAGATGACGGTGGTGCCGTCTTTGAGTACCCACAACGTCTTCTGGCGACCGCCGTCGCAGCGGCTCATCATCATGTCGTTGATCAGCAGGGGCACGATGCGGTTGGCTGCCGGCAGGGTGACGTGCGCTCGCGCCAGGTGCTCGATCTCGCTGAGATCGATGCAGCCGCTGCGCCGGCTCTGGGCCAAGAGCACCCAAAGGGGGAGCAGCTGCTTGATCGCGTCGATCGATGTGTCCTGTCGGCGTGACCGGATGATCCACCGCAAGAGCTCGCAGACGATCTTCGGATAGGCGCCGCTTCGGGAGCCGATGCGAACTGCCGCGGGAATCAGGCCCTCCGACGAGTAGAAGGTGAGATTGCGGCCGCTGATCTGCTCGCCGGCCTCCCGGATGTACTGCATCAGCTCCGTCCTGGTGACCATCTCGGTCGAACCCTGGACGTCGAAGTAGTCCAGCGCGTCCCGTCGATCATTCATCACGCCTCCGCTCAGCCTCGCTGCTCTTGCCTACAGTAGAGCTGTAGCCTACACGGGCGTAACTACATCAGTGTGATTTGTCGCTAGGGCATGTCGCGGTCGGCGATCACGAGGTCCGACAGGCTCGCCACGTCATCGGCCAGGTCGGGGATGACATTGGGCATGCCGTCCTCGGCGGGCGGCCGCACGGTGCCGTCGCTGATCATGCGCTCGGCCACCGGATCCAAGTGCACCCGGTTCTTGACGACGTTGACCTCGGTCAAGTAGTGCCAACCAAGAACCACGACCCAGTTCAAAGCTGGATGAGTTTGGCTCGCAATCGGAGTTTGGTTCGCGACGGCCAGTCCTTGTCCGTGGTGACGAGCACGTCGGCATCGAGGACGTGCGCTGTCGCGACGACGAGCGCGTCCGGCAGCTTGAGCTGGCCTCCGTGGCGAGCACGTAGTTCAGCTGCCTCCAGCGCGATGGATTCGTCGAGCGGGATCACATCGATTGGAAGCCGTTTGACGAATTGCTGAACTTCACCGACCGCCTCCTTGCCTCGGCGCGCTGGGCCAACCAACGACTCGGCAAAGGCGGACGCTGGCAACGCGATCCGGTCGCCATTGTCCCGTGTAGTCGCCAGCGCCTTCTTGGCTGCTTGATGGTGTAGGTCGGTGGCGTCGAGAAAACCGATGAGCACGCCTGCGTCGAGGACGGTTACTCCCATTCGCCGCGCAGAGTCCGGAGCTCATCGCGTTCGTACACGCCGGTCAGGCTGCCGGCGAACTCCGCAAGCACGTCGTCTTCACGCTCGAGAACGACCCGGCCTGGACCCTCCACCCGAGCGATCACTCGCTCACCGACTTTCAGGCCGGCCCCGCGCAAAGCCTCAGCTGGGATCGTCACCTGGTTTTTGGAGCTGATACGAGACGTGCCGCGACGGCGCCGTTCCTTTACTTCTCCCATAAGAGTAAAGATATCACGTCTCACGAAGCGCCGACGCAGAACTCGTTGCCCTCGGGGTCCTGCAACGTGGCCCAGTAGTGGCCGAACTCCACCTGGGGATCGCGGATCTTCCTCGGGGACGTGGACCAGCAGCTCGTCGTGGAGGCACAGGACGATGCGGGCACCCAGCGCCGCGCCCGGGGCCCGGACGGTGACCGCCCACACCTTGAACAGCTCCGCCGCCGCCCCCTGAACCAGGGCGTTGCGGCCATAGCGCCCCCGGGCCGCGGCCCGGCTGGCGGCCTCTTGTTCGCTGGTCGTCGGTCGAGGTCGGCGGCCGAGGCGCGGTGGATCACCCGCGCCGGTCGGCCGACGGCGACGACGTCGTCGGAAAGCGTGACCCCAGCGGGGACGAGGGTGCCCTCGCCGAGGAACACCCGATCACCGACCGGGGAGCCAGGCATGAGGATCGAGGCGTTCCCGACCTCGCAGAGGTCGCCGACGGTGGCGCCCACGACCAGGCAACGATGCCCGAACGTGCTGCGTCGGCCGACGCGTGTCGGGATGTCGGGGCGGCCGACGACCACGGAGTTCTCGAGCACCGCCGAGCCGCTGCCGACCTCGACGGCGCCGCCCGAACAGCGAACGACCGCACCCTCGGCGAGGATCGCGCCCTCCCTCAGCCGCGCCCCCACCACGATCTGGGGCGAGCGGGCGACCGCGACCGCCGGTCCCTTGCTCACGGCTGTGGCTGCGCCAGCTCGACCGGCTGGTCGGCCGTGGGCACTACGAAGCCACGGGTCTTGCTGACGCGTCGGATGACCGCAAGATAGTGCGGCCAGAACTCCTCCCTGGCCTGCTCGTCGGTCGCTGCAGCGCCGGCGTCGTGTCGCTCCAGCTGACCGGTCCGCCGTCGAGCAGCCGGGCGAACAGGTCGGTCTTCTCCTCGAAGAGCTGCTCGTAGTCGGCCAGGTCGAAGCCGAACAGCGGGAACGAATCGATGCTCGACCCCCGACCGAGGATGACCTCGGCCCGGCCCCCGGAGACGGCGTCGAGGGTCGAGTACCGCTGGAAGACCCGGACGGGATCGTCGGAGCTCAGCACGGTGACCGCGGAGCCGAGGTGGATGCGTTCGGTGCGCGACGCGATCGCGCCAAGCACCACATCGGCGGCCGACATCGGGAAGTCGTCGGTGTGGTGCTCACCGATGCCGAAGAAGTCGAGGCCGACCTGCTCGGCGAACACGCCCTGTTCGACGACGTCGCGGATGGTCTGTGCGTGGGAGAGCGGGCGTCCTTCGGCGTCGAGGGTCACGTCGCCGAAGGTGTCGAGCCCGAAAACGAGCGGGAACTCGGTCATCGCACCTCTTCTCCCCGGTTCTCCCACGCCGGCCGCGGCCGCGATGGCCTGCACGTTCAGCTCGATGCGTGCGGTCAACTCGCCGACGAGCTCGTAGGTGGTCTCGGGGAGCGCCTCGACCGACGTCGACCTGAAGGTGATCGTCGGGTGGTTCTCGGCGTCGAAGAAGTCCACGCTCCTCAGGTGGTCGTCACGGTCGGCATTGCCGGTGCTCAGGCTGGCGACACCGATCTCCACCCCGACGCGGGAGTCCCTGGGGTCCTCGCCGACGGTGATGTGGCCACCCAGGTCGCTGAAGCTGCCGCGGACCTTGGTGGTCGTGAGATGGCGACCGACGAACTCGACAGAGCTGTGGGTGCCGTCGATCTGGTGGTCAGTGAGGCCGTCTGCGGGCGTCGCCGGTCGCACGCCGACAAGACGCTTCGGCCGCTAGCAGGTGCAGCAGCATCGGACCGTGCTCCGGGCGTTCAGCGAGCAGAGCCCGTAGTTCATCGGCGGCCAGCGCGAAGACGTTTCCCGCCTCGCTGTACCTCCCGTCGGCCTGAAGGCATGTGGCTTGATTGGATAGCGCGGTCACCAAGTTGATCCGTAGCCGGGGCTTCGTCGTGCACACCCGCCGCCACACGGCCGCCGCTTCTGCGGCGATCTGCGCACCCTCGACCGCGCCGCCGGTCTCGACGAGGTTGGCGGCGTGGTCGGAGAGAGTCGAGGCCAGCAGGATCGAGTGGTCCTGGTCGACCGACTCGACCGTACGCAGTGTGGCCACCGCGAGGTGGCTGGCTCGCAGGGCATCGGTCAATCGGCCCGCCTGGGCCAGCGCGAGCGACGCCTCGCGCAGACTGTTGGCGAACGACGGCGGCAGGGTGCTCGACGGCGTCGCGCGGCTGCACAGGTGCTCCGCCTCCGACAGGGCGTCCCCGGGACGCCCCGCCATGACCAGGTACCCGATGTACGTGGCGTGCGCCAACTCGTACAGACCGGGATCGTCGCGACGCAGGGGCTCGCCCTCGTCCCCCAGCGCCAGCTCGACAGCAGCGCGGATGACCTCCACGGCACGGGTGTGGTCGCCGAGCCGCGCGTACCCGAACGCGGCGTTGTTCAGGCTCGATACGACGCGCGCCACAGGGTCCTGGTCCAGGTACGGCTCGTCGAGTCGTCGCCAGGCGCGTGCGCTCTCCAGCCATGCGGCCACGCTGCCGGGGAGATCGCCGGCGTCCAAGAGGATGCGGGCGCGCACTCCGGCCAGGAGGGCGCGATCTCCGCGGAGGGCGTCGACGATGCCGATCGGCAGACCCGAGATGAACTCATCGGCACGCCCACAGTGGTCCAGCGCCTCAGCACGATCGCCGATATCCGCGAGGATCTCCGCGCAACGACCGAGGGCACGCACGTAGGACCGGGCGTTGTCCTCGGTTGGTGCGGGCGACTGCGGTCGCACGAGTTCGATCTCCCGCCGAGCGTACGGAACGGCCGCACCCAGCTGTCCGATCTGGCACAGAACGTTGATCAAACTGTCCAGGGCCGGTGCGAGCTGGTCTGGGCGCGTGACGGCGCGCAGGCCGACCTCCTCCTGCAGCGGCGCAATCGCCTCCCTGTCCCGGCCCAGGCCCACCAACAGCCCCGCCTGTCGATGCAGTTCGTCGGCCAGGTCCGCCTGGGCGCCCGGTGCCGAGCGGAAGCACTCGACCGCCCGGGCGCTCACCTCCAGGGCCTCCTCCTGCCGGTCGAGCTGGGTCAGCGTCATCGAGTGGAGCATGTGGACGAAACCCTGCTGGCGTAGGTCGTCGGCGACGAACGAGTGCACGCCTCGGCGGTAACCGGCGATCTCCAAGGCGGCCGACGCCGCGTCGAGGACGCTGGTGACCGTCTGGCTGCCATCCGGGTTCCGAGTGATGTCCTGTCGTTGGCCTGCCTCGGGCAGCGACCGCATGTTCGCCACTGTCCACGCCAGCGTCTCATTCGAGATGGCCGGTCCACTCGCCGTGCCTTCGATCTGTGCCAGCAGTGGCCCGACCTCCGTGCCGAACTGCGCCTGCGAACGCGCCGCACGCACCGCTTCCCGAAGAGCCCACATCTGACCGAAGGTGGCCGCCGTCCCGGAGTCGAGGTGGACGAGGCGCTCCGGGTCAGGGAGGTCGCCGGCGACGGACACGACCCGGGTCAACAGGTCAGGCTCCGCCGCACACGCCTCCACCAGCAGGAACTCCGCGAGCCGGTCCGGCTGCACCAGGCCGAGGAATCGCTCGTCGCCGTGCGGGTACAGCTCCCGTAGCCACCCCGCCGCGGTCCGGGCCCGGTCGGTGCTCCTGACACCGAGCGCGACGAGCAACCGCACGGCCCGATCCCGGTCGGCCACGATGACGAGCGGCAACACGGCCACGGCACAACGCCTGATGGCGCGATCGAGCCCACGCAGCCCGTGGCGCGCAGCGCTCTGCGTCCAGTACGCCTCCTCGTGCCGCAGCACGGTCCTCTCGACCGGCTCGCCGGGCTCCACGGCGACCGGCATGAGCTGCTGCAGCAGCTGGGCGAGCGCGGTCATCTGGATGCCGAGCGCCGAGCCTTGCCGAAGGTCGAGCTCCCCGACCGACGGGACGACCCGCGCTGCGGCGGCGAGCCAGTCGGGCGCTTCGTGGTCCGGCACCGACGGCAAGGCCCGCGCGATGTCCAGCACGGCACGACGGAAGGACCTGTCCCAGTCGTCCCGGTCGGCGGCGAGCGGGCCGAGCACGAGCTCTCGGGCGTCCGCCAGCAGGTCACGTACCTCGACATCCGGCTCGTCCAGAGCTTCCGCCCACACGCCGCGTGCTCGGGCCAACAGCAGAACCCGTACCGGTCCCGCGGCGGCTCGCGCATAGCGCAAGAGGGCGCGAACCAGCCGAGGATGATTCTCTGCATAGTCGACGACGAGCAGCAGCGGTCCGCTGGCCCTCGCGATCGGAGCGAACCGGTCCTCGCTGACCATGTCGTCGGCGACCGCCGGTCGGACCAGGCCTGTGGTCCACCCGCGGGATCGCTGCCGCTTGAGGAACTGCCGAGCCAACCGGCTCTTTCCCTCGCCGCCTCGCCCGGTGACGACCATGACCGACAGCGGTTCCGGCCGCTCGCACCACGCCGACAGTTGCTCGACTTCGGTCTCCCTGCCGTGAAACTCGACCGTGGCGGCGTCCGCCCGCAGCAGCGACGCGATCGAACGGACCTGCCGATTCGGGTGGGGTGACTCGACGAAGCTCGACAGCTCGACGGGCTCGCACAAGGGTGCCCAGCCGGCCATCTCGGCCACCGTGCGCCGGAATGCCTCGTCGGCCACGAGCTCGGCCAGCGTCGTCGCTGTGAGGCGCGCACCGGACCGCGCCTGCCGGTCGCCGCGCAGCACCCCGACGAGCAGGCCGCAACTGAACACTGCCGCGCCGGACATGCCCGCCCACGGCGAGGAAAGCTGGCCCGGCGCCGGCAGGGGCAAGGGCGTCGCGCTGGTCAGCTCGTAGTGCCCGGACACCGCACCGGTTTGCGGGCTCAGCGATCCGACGAAGTGCTCCTGGTCGCGCACCGAACCGAACTTCTGCTGGCGCGGGAACCCGATCGCCTCCACCTGCTGGTTCGGCTCGGCGGAGATGAACGAACCGAACCGAGTCGCCGGTTCGGTCAGCGGCGACGCCCGCTCGGCTGTGGCGGTCCGGACCAGGGCTGCATCGCCGCGCTCATCGTGACGCCACCACACGACCGCCCCGTCGACCGGGGCCCTGCCGGGCGCCTGAACCGTGACCGCGGCCGACGGCGCACCGTCGCGGTCCACCACGACATGAGCGGCGGTCAGCACCAGGCTCCGTCCGATCAGATAGCCCGAGCCGAACAAGGGCCGAACCCGCACCTGGACGACGCGCGAGGGGTCCGGTCCGGCCTGGATCACTCGCGAGCGTCCTCGTCACTGACCTCGACCAGGCCGCCCTCGTCGGTGTGGGCGGTCAGACGCACGCTGACCCTGTGCGTCGCCCGGCGAGCGCGCTCCCCCGAACCATCCAAGCTCACCACACCGAACCGCAGTCCGCCGCCGCCCTTTGCCGACCGGTGCAGCTCGAGGCCGAGCTCGACGGTCACCTCCTCCACCGACAAGTGGATCGGGCTGTGCCCCACCCGCTGTTGCGCCTCGACCAGCTGGCCGCGCAGGGCATTCAGGGCGTCGGCAAGATCAAGCCATTCGGTCGGCGTCCCGTCGGTCATGTCTGCTCCCGCTCGTCAGTCATGCCCCGGCCGCCAAGTATCGCGCTGCGATCAGGCGATGATGAGCGCGGCGGGGGTGGTCGTTCAAGACAGCGACGGCTGGTTGGAGCATCGTTGTCCCCATGATGAAATCCGAACCCGCCCACCAGGAGGCTGCCGAGCTTGCCGCTGAGCCCTCGTTCGCCTGGCTGCCAGCCACCGATGACGAACTCCTGGCGGCGTCGGGTTGCGAAGTGGCGACTGCTGAGCAGGATGCGGATGGTGTCGTGGTGGGCCTCGCGGACGGTGGCCGACGGGGCACACAGCCGGGTGCCGGCTGGCCGGCGTCGGATTCCCCGGAGTACCGCTCGCCGAGCGCTTCTTGCTCGTCGATGTCCACGCCGGCCTGCCCCTGTCACGGCATTCGATCTCCGTGTGGCTCGAGGGTGACAGCGTGTTCGGCGCCTTTCGCTTCCCGGACAGGACCTGTGGCGGCTCATGGCGCCGACCGCCGATCCGGGAACCGAGGCCGGCCTGATGACCTACGATGTCATCCTCGCCGAGGTCGCCCGCCTGCTGGGAGAACGGACTGGTTGCGACCCGTCGCTGATCCGCGGCACCGAATGGGTGACGTCGTTCCGGATCCACCGGAGGCTCGCCGAGATGTACCGCCAGGGCAGGATCCTGCTCGCCGGTGACGCCGCCCATGTCCACAGCCCCTTCGGCGGTCAAGGCATGAACACCGGCATCGGTGACGCCAGGAACCTTGCCTGGAAGCTCGCGATGGTCCTCCACGGGACCGCCGAACCTGAGCTGCTGGACAGCAACGAAGCCGAACGGCGGCCGGTGGCCGCGAAAGCGCTAGTCGACCGGCGCGGCGAGCAACCTCGTCCTCGGCAACCACGTCGTGGCCCGGCTGCTGCGGGACCGGGTCATCGTCTCGCTCATGAACAAGGCGTCGATAGCAACGGCGCGTCTGGGAGAACCTGTCGCAGCTGAAGGTGACCTATCGCAACGGCCCTTTGGGCCAGCGGGCGCGGAGGTGGTTCTCCAGCCGGGGCCCGCGACCCGGCGACCGGGTACCGGACCTCCAGTGTGCAAGGGCCCACGAAAGATGGAGATATCGCCATCGTGGAAGTGGAAACCAGCACGATGGACGGCTCTACGGCAAGGGACGAGGTCCGCGTTGTGCGGGAGCGCGGCGAATGGAAGGTTGACCTCGAACGCTAGGAGCGGCGCCAACCGCCAGCGAACAGCGCGTCGCAGGCCAGATGTCCTCGATGCGCTGGCGGCGATCCTGCGGTAGGACCACACCTGCCGGTGACAGCACGACGTGTGCTCGTCAGTAGTAGGTGCGGCTCGTCTTCTATGGAGCGCCGATGCAGAACTCGTTGCCTTCGGGGTCTTGGAAGGTAGCCCAGAACATGCCGGACTCCTCCTGGGGAGGGCGGATCAGCTTGGCGCCGAGGGCCTTCAGGCGGGTGACCTCGGTCTGCACTGACGGGCGATCGTCGGCGGCGAGGTCGACGTGGCAGCGGTTCTTCGCCGTCTTCGGCTCGGGCACCCGCTGAAACCAGAGCCGGGGCGTGACGCCGAGGCCTCCACGAGGACCACCGAGGCATTCTGGCGCACGGTCGCCGAGAGCGATGACTGCGGCGATCGACCTGACAGTACGCTCCGTGATCGCATGAACGAGACACGCACGGACCTCAGGCCTGAGCTTCGGGCGCTGCGCGTCGAGGTCAGCGAGATCCGGTCGCAGCTGCGCATCCTGGTGACCGCGGTCGCGGGTGCGGGTGCCCTGGGAATGGTCGTGCTGGTGGGTCTGTCCCTGTGGGCCGGCTCGTACCGCGAGGTGAGCGAGAGTGGCGACGAGATCGAGGACGCCGCCATGACGTCCCTCGCAGGTTTGCCCGGACAGGCGAGCGATGCCGAGAACGGCGTCGTGCAGCTGTTCGCCGTCCTCACCATCGTGGCCCTGCTCGGCGTGGTCGCCGCGGCGCTGGCGATGCTCGGCGGGGCCTCGGTCGTGCCGAGCCGCATCGCTGTGGCGACCCTCGTCGTCGTGTGGATCGTCCTCAGGTTGGTCGTGAGCGCCAGCGGCGAGGGTGGCTCGATCGACGACCTCGGCGTCGGGGCCGCGGCGGGGGCGTGGTGGCCCGCTGCAGCTGCCCTCTGGGCTGCTGCCGGCACCTCGCTGGTGCACCGCGCCCGATCCTGACCGCCAGGGTCTACTGGGGCGGTGGGCTGGTGCCTGCATCGCCCACCGTGGTGTTCCTGGTCACGGTGCGGGCGAGGATGCCGAGGGTGGCGCGCAGGGCGCCCTCGGAGAGGATCGGGAAGACCCTCGCCTCCCTCCAGACCGGGTCGATCGACGACCAGTCGTAGTACGAGGTCACGACCGTGCCGTCCTCGGACGGTTCGAGGGCATAGCCGTAGACGTGACCGATCGGTGGGCGGATCTGGCCCAGGATCGTCCACGCGATCTCACGGTCGGGCACGAACGTCGTGATCGTGACGGTCACGTCGTAGCGCCCGAGCGGGTAGTCGTTGAGGGCCTCGCGGTCCATGTGCACCACGAAGCTGTCGCCGACCGCGCGCACGGGCTCGCCGGTCGCGTCCATCAGCATCCCGGAGCTGTCGATCGCCACGTGGCCTTGCGGGTCACACAGCACCCGGAAGATCGCGGCCGGATCTGCCGGGATCGTCCGCTGGACCTCGAACCGCTCGCTGTCGTTGGTCATCCCGCATCCTTTGGTGGTACGCCAGGCGGCGTCGGAACTCTGCCGCCCGAGGCTGTCGCACGGCAACCCGGGACCCGCTGCGCCTGCGGTGAGCCCTGTCGTGCTGTCGAGTGGATCGGCGGTTCGGCGGCGGACGGCGGCTACCGTCTTCATGGATGATCGGTAGGCGATCCCGGCTCGTCGTCGCAGGTGCTGTGGCAGCGATGCTGGTTGGCGTGCTGCTGCGCGGGCCCGAGCTGCGCTTGGAGGTCGCCGTGGATGGCGCGGTGCCGCAGCGATCGAACGTGGCGCTGGTCGATGCGGCGCCGGCCTCGGTCGTGCCGGTCGCGGTGCGGTTGCGCTCGGTCGACAGCCATCCCCTCTCGATCGCAGACCCGCACAAGGCCGAGCCGGCAGGCCTCGCGTTCGCCACGCTCGCCGGTCTCGGGGTCCTCGCCATGGCCTGGTGGCGCCTGGTGAGCCAGGACTACCGGCTTGCTCCGCCCTTGCTGCGGTCGTCGCTGGCGGCGCTCCGAGCGCCTCCGGCTCACCGCAGCTAAGCCCTTCCGCCTTCGTGTCGTCTTGAGCCGCGCCCAGAGGCGCGCTCTCGAGGCCTCCGCTCCTCGCCCGATTCGGAACCGCGATGAATACTCGACTCGCGTCGCAACCGCGCTCCATCAGCCGCACCGACGTCTTCGGCTTGGCCATGACCGGCGTGGTCTACGCCGTGGTCATGGCCCTCCTCATCCCGGCGCTCCGCCAGCCGGACGACGTCGACCAGGTCACGGTCGACAACCCGCATCCGTGGGACGTGAACGTGGCCGTCACCGACGGCGAGCGGGACGGCTGGCTCGGCATCGGCGTCCTCGAACCCGGGACGGAACAGTCCTTCGCCAGTGTGCTCGACCAAGGCGAGCAGTGGATCTTCCGGTTCTCCTACGGAGGCGAACAGGCAGAGGCCCAGCTGAGTGGCGCGCAGCTCGCACGCGATGGCTGGCAGGTCACCGTCCCGGACGAGCTCGCCGACAACCTTCGAGCCGCCGGCGTTCCCGAAGCCCCGCGCTAGCGATCCGCAGGACACGCCCTAGCTGTTTCTCAGGATCGACTGGTAATCTCAGCTCACCAATGACGACCGCTGCGCAAGGGGCCGAGGGGGGTCCGCAGCGAGGGGGAGAGACGTCGGATGGCACGGCAAGTGGCGGGCAGGCCCGGTCACAAGTGGCGGGCAGTGGGTTTCGCGGCAGCGGCAGCAATGTTGGCGATCAGCATCGCTCCGTCGGGCGCGGCAGCACAGGAGGAGCCTGATCCGCGCATCGGGCTCGATCCAGGGTGGCTCGACGCCGAGTCAGCGATCAGCAACCTCGAAATGCTGGACCACGACGACAGACCACCGGGCTTCTTCGACCCGGCCAACCCGGGGAGCTTCGCGTTCGCGCAGTCCGACATCGCGTTCAGCGGCGAACATGTCTTCATAGGGAGCTTCAACGGGTTCAACATCTACGACATCTCCGATCCGACCGACCCGGTCAACGTGACCAATGTGGTGTGCCCCGGTGGCCAGGGTGACGTGTCGGTGCGCGGGAACCTGCTGTTCATGTCGGTGGAGGAGTCCCGCGCTCGCGTGGACTGTGGCACCGACCCCACCGTGGGCACGCGGTTCCAGGGCGTCCGGATCTTCGACATCAGCGACATCACCAACCCGGTGCAGATCGCGGCGGTCCAGACCTGCCGTGGCTCGCACACCCACTCGCTGCTGTCCGACCCGGACGACAGCGAGAACCTCTACGTCTACGTGTCGGGCACCGCGGGTGTCCGCCCGGAGACCACCCTGGCCGGGTGCAACAACAACCCGCCCGACGGCGAGAACCCGTCCCGGTGGCGGATCGACGTCATCCAGGTGCCCCTGGCGGCACCCGGGACCGCCGCGGTGGTCAGCGGGCCACGGCTGTTCCAGGACCCGGAGACAGGCGCCCTCGACGGCCTGCAGAACGCGCCGCCGACGCCGAACCACCCATCCGGTGCACCGTGGGGGCCGACGCCGATCACCGACGCCTGCCACGACATCACCACCTTCCCCGAGATCGGCCTGGCCGCTGGGGCTTGCGAGGGCAACGGCATCCTCATCGACATCTCGGACCCGGTGAACCCGGTCCGCATCGACGAGGTGGCCGACCCGAACTTCGCCTACTGGCATGGCGCCACGTTCACCAACGACGGGTCCACGATCGTCTTCACCGACGAGTGGGGCGGCGGCACGGGAGCGCGCTGCCGTGAGACCGACCAACCCGAGTGGGGTGCCAACGCGATCTTCGACGTCGTCGAAGGTGATATGGAGCTGGCCAGCTACTACAAGCTGCCGGTGCCGCAGACCCTCCAGGAGAACTGCGTCGCCCACATCGGCACGCTGGTGCCGGTGCCGGGCCGCGACATCATCGCCCAGGGCTGGTACCAGGGCGGGATCTCGATGTTCGACTTCACCGACTCCGCCAACCCGCAGGAGATCGGCTTCTTCGACCGGGGGTCGATCAGCCCCACGAACCTCGTGCTCGGCGGGTTCTGGTCGGTGGAGTGGTACAACGGCCAGATCTACGGCGCGGAGATCGCCCGGGGCCTCGACACGTTCGGGCTGGTGCCGAGCGAGCACCTCACCGCCGCCGAGGTCGGCGCCGCCGAGGAGGTCCACCAGGACGAGTTCAACGCCCAGCATCAGACGGCGTACACCTGGGAGCCCAGCTTCAACGTGGCCCGAGCCCGGTTCGATCAGCTCGCCCGGACCTGTACGTCCACCATCACGGACCGACGCAGCGGCACGCTGCTGATCGACGAGCCGACCTGCCTCGACGGGGCGACCATCAACGGAGCGGTCGTGATCCTGCCCGGTGGGTCCTTGCTGTCGGATGGTTCGCAGATCCGCGGCGGCGTGGCCGGCATCGGTGGCGAGGCGCTGCACCTCTACGACACCGACGTGCGGGGCGCGTTCACCGCGATCGGCATGAAGCACAGCGTCGCCGTGGTCGACTCGTCGCTCCATGGCGTGGCGGTGTTGACCAACAACCGGACCGGCGACATCGAGACGGTCGTCTCGGACAACACGGTCCGGGGCCTGCTGGTCTGCAGCGGCAACAGCCCGGCACCGATCAACCTGGGTGCGGCGAACGACGTGCGTGGGCTGGCGACTGGCCAGTGTTCGTCGCTCGACTGAGCTTCTAGTGCCGTCACGGCACTAGCTCTGCAACTGGCGTCGCTCAGCTCCTGATCACGAGCTGAGCGACGCCAGCTCGCGTTTCGGGCCCGTTCGTTGCTGGGCCAGCGGGTCAGGGGAGGGTGGTCAGAAGCTCCTGCATGCGCCGGATCTCGATGTTCTGATCGGCTTCGACCGATCGAGCCAGCTGGTCGGCTGCGGGCTCGAGCCCGGCGCCGGCGGCGTACAGGTTCTCGACCATGGTGACGGCCCCTTGGTGGTGGGCGACCATCAGCTCCAGGAACAGCTGGTCGAACGCCGGGCCTTCGGCCGCCTCGAGCTCCTCGAGCTGCTCCTCGGTGGCCATGCCGGGCATCCCCTCGTGCTCGCCGTGGTCGGCGCGCTCGTCCTCGTCGGGCACGTCCTCGTCCCGGTCGGTGAGCCACTCCTCGATCAGGTCGATCTCGGCTTCCTGCGACAAGATGATCCGCTCGGCCAGCAAGGGCAGGTCGTCCCGACCGGTGCGGTCCTCGACCAGCGTCGCCATGTCCAGGGCCTGCTGGTGGTGGAGGATCATGTCCTGCATGAACGCGGTGTCGGCCGGCCCGTGCTCGGGGGGTTCGATCCCGGCGGCCTCGTCGTCGTCGAGCTCCTCGGTGTCCTCGCCGGGAGCGCCCGGCTGGACGGTGCGTACGTCGTCGGTGTCGGCGTCGCTGTCCGATTCGTCGTCGCCCGACCCGCCCGCCACGACGGCGCCCGCGATCCCGAGGCCGACGACGGCCACGACGGCTACGACGACGATGATACGGCGAGTGCGAGACACCGGTGGAGCACCGTATCCGAGGCGGAGCCCTTACGCGAGCGAGCCATCGGCGTCGGCCAGCCGGGTGGCCGCGTGCTCACCGCGTGCTCATCCCGCCGTGCGGAACTGGGCCTGCTTGCCCACATCGAGGGCGATCCACAGGGCGAGTGCCTCGGCAACCACGCCGCCTCGGGCATCCCAGACGACTGCCCCTGACCGCCTCTTGCGGCCCTCGACGGCGATCAGCCAGCCGGCGACGACCAGCTCGTCGCCGGGCGACGGACGCCGATGCACGGTCGCGGTCATCCGCCCGAGCACGTGCGGCCCCACCTCGGGCTCGTCGTGGATCCAGGCAAGTCCGCTGGGACAGTCGAGCGCGGCCCACAGGTACACCGAGGCGAGGTGCCCGTCGGCCGCAGCGAGCGAGTCGTCCGGAACCCAGGGCCAGACGACCTGGTGAGGCGCGGCTGGGGCTGGGAAGATCCGCAGGCCGTCGCCGGCCTCGCGCCCTGGACCGCAGGCGAAGCAGGTCGCGAACGGATGGCTGGCGGCGTACCGGTGGGCATCCAAGCGTTCTGCGGCGCGTCGCGCCTCGCCGAGCGGGATGGGCCGGGGGAGGTCGACGACTGGATCGGCCTCGACCGCTTCGGCCACCAGCAGATCGCCGTCCCGCAGCTCGGCGCCGCGCACCTGGCTGACCAGCTGCAGCGGTCGGTCGACCGGCGGTGGCCGGCGCAGCGTCACTTCGACCGGTCCGTTCCCGACGGCGGCTGCCACCACCCCGCACGCGTACCCGCCGTGGGCCGAGTCCGGTGGGCCGACGAATCGGCTGGGGATGGTCACTGTCGCCTGCATCGGCACGTCACCGACCAGGGGTCTGTTCGTCGACACCGCCCTCCACGTCCTTCCTGCGCGCCCCTGGCAGCGAGTCCGCGCACCCGGGGCCTACGCCGCCATCACGACGCAGCAGCATGCCCGGTCCACGACCGAATGCGACGCGCCGGCGTGGCGTTGGCGCCGTGCCGTTGGCACACGGCGCGTGCACCGTCCGGCTGGTGTTCGACGACCGCGGCGCCGGCGACTCCTCCGAGCCGGGCTAGGCCTGGCGCCTCGTGTCGGTCACCTCGATCGGGCCAGCTCGAACCCCCGCTCGAAGAAGGTGACCAGGTCAGCGGCAGACTGCACCGCGCTGAGCGGGAGGCTGGCGCCGAACGGTTCGTTCCAGTAACCGTCGTCCAGGTGCTCGTCGTCCCACGGGCCGACGTACGCGTAGGGGAGCCTGTGCAGCTCGTCGCCGGGGGAGCCGCCGTAGTTCACGTCGTCCATCACGATGGCGAGGTCGAAGTGCTCGGGCCAGAGCTGGGCAACCGGGGGCTGCAGTGCTGCGTGCGCGTCGCGCAGCTGGTCGAGGGCGGCCCCTGTCAGATGGAACCACTCGTAGACGACGCTGGCGGCCTCCGGATCGACGTTCAACGGCGCGGCCGCCTCCAGCGGGGTGGTCGGGGGATACACCGAGGCCGGAGCGCCGGCCTCGATACCCACGACGCCCGCCGCCTGGCCGATTGTGAGCAACGGCGTGCGCCGTGCCTCTCCGTCCTCCACCACGACCAGGTCGACGCCTTCGACTCGCACCTGGCGCTCGACGCCGTCATGCGTGAAGGTGGGTGTGCCGAAGCCGCCGGGTGTCGTCCTCAACCCGATCCGTCCGGTCGCCTGGTGCAGCGCAGCCGCGAGGACGTGCTCGGCCACGGCGTGCAGCGACGAGCAGGTCGCCGAGTACGACGCCGGGACGCGGGCGGTCAGCAACGGCATCCACTCGCGGGGGCGACAGCCGCTGCTCGCGCTCCGGCCCGAGGGGTCGATCGGCGGTTCCTTCGTGGACACGCGGTGACGACGAGAGGTCAGCCCGAGCTGGCCAGCTTGTACTGCGCGTAGCCCTCGACGCGGGCCAGGAACTCGGGACTGCGCCGGAAGCGGGTGCTCAGCTCGGCGTGGTCGAGCCCCTGCTCGCGCCAGCGCAGCAGGCGCCGTTCGAGCGGGCGCAACCGATCGTTGCGGCTCGAGGCGGGTGCCCGCTCGATAGCGGCGAGCGCCCTCACCTGCACGACCCACCGTTCACCACGCCCGAAGCGCCGGCCGATCTCGGCATCGGTCAGCCCGCTCTCAGCCCAGCGCAACACCCGTCGCTCGACGGGCCGCAGGTGCTCGGTGGTGGTCATCGGAGACCTCCTCGTCGTCCCGGTAACGCTACCCCCGGTTCCCCGACGCTCGTCTCGCTGCTCGAGCTCGGTGCGTCAGCTCGAGTGGTGCGGGCCGGCCAGGTGCCGATCACCGAGCGACCGGGAGGACCCTCCGATGCCCACTGAACGTCGTGCCGTCACGCTCACCCGGGCGCCGGCAGTCTCGCCCGATCAGCCGGTTCGGCCCAACGGGCCCGACCGGTTCACGGCGCCGGCCGACCCGGTCGACGCCGTCCAGGATGCCGACCCCGAACACTTCACGGCTTTCGGCTTCGTCGTGCTGTGCCACGCCTTGGACCAGGCGACGCTGTCGGCCCTGATCGAGGAGGCCGACCGGGTCGTCTCGGATGCCACGGCCCGCGCTACCTGCGCTACGACCCGGACGACGACGGCGGCATCAGTGGCCACTACGTGCCGGCTACCAGCGAGCTCACGCCGGTCAGCCTGGCGCTGGCCCGACGGTTCGCGACGCTGGCCGAGCAGCTCCTCGGCGTGCCGGTGCTGCTGGCCTTGGCACAACACACGGTGTTCTTCGACGCCGCGAGCTGGCACACGGACACCGGTTTGGGATTCGACACCGAGTCTCAAGGTTGCCGCCTACCTGGACCGCATCGACGCGACCAGTGGAGCGTTGCGCGTGCTGCCGGCGTCGCACGCCGTACCACAGCGGCACTTCCAGGAGGTGATGTACCGCGAGGCCTTCCAGGACGCCGAGCGGTGGCGCGATGCGGTGCGTGCCGTTTCGGAGTCACGTTCTCGAGACCGAGCCCGGCGACGTCATTGTGTTCGACGAGCACGTGTGGCACGCGAGCATGGGCGGCAGGAATCGGCGGCAGTGGTCGGCGACCTTCGTGCTCGACCCCGCTACGCCAGCCGAGGAGAGGGCGGTGGGGCGGCGTCGGCGGGCGTGCTGGCGGCGGTTGATTCAGATACTCCATCTATTTCTGGCTGAGGATGCCCCGGAGACCCCAACTGTCACACCCGCTGAGGATGATGGTCGCATGCAAGCGACGACCGGGCAGCCGACCCCGATCGACGAGGTTCGCCGCCAGGCCGACGTGCTGGGTGGTCTGGTCGCAAGTCTCCTGCCTGATGCGGTGCCGGTGTCTGGGGTGGTGGGGTTGTCGGAGGCGCTGGGGCGTATCCACCGTCTTGCTGTGGCGGGTCAGTTGCTCTTGGCGCGGCGGATGCCGGAGACCTCGGAGTGGTCGGCGGCGGGGTGCCGGTCGGCTGCCGAGTTCATGGCCCGTCGGTCGGGTCGTTCGGTGCGGGTCGAGCGTGAGGCGATCAGGACCTCCAAGAATCTCGGGGCCTGCCCGGCGGTCGAGGTTGCTGTCCGCCGCGGTCAGCTGTCCGAGTCACGGGTGGGGTTGATTGCCGACGCCGCAGCCGCGAATCCGTCGAGGCAGAAATCCCCCACACGCAACAGCCACCACCCCACCGAACAGCAGGGCATGCTCCTATGACAACTTCATACGGCCGGCCGTCGTTTCCATCCTCGTTCGGGGGGCGATGCTGGTCGGTGGCCTGGTGGGAACCCGGCCCGAGCGGAGTCCTTGACTTAGAGCGCGCTCGAAGTCGTACGTTCCGTTCCGATGGAACTCGGCATCCACGTCTACAGCTTCAACTATCCCGACGCTCCGACGTCGATCGCCCCGACCCTGGCTCGGGCGGGCGAAGCGGCCGAGGCCGTCGGCATCACCTGGCTCTCGGTGATGGATCACTACTTCCAGATGGATCAGATCGCGCCGGCCGAGCATCCGATGCTCGAGGGCTACACCACCCTCGGATACCTCGCCGCCCACACGTCCACCATCCAGCTCGGCCTGCTGGTCACCGGCGTTACCTACCGTCACCCGGGGCTCCTGGCGAAGATCGTCGCCACCCTCGACGTGCTGTCCAGCGGTCGAGCCATGCTGGGGATCGGTGCCGCCTGGTACGACCGCGAGCACCAGGGTCTGGGCGTGCCGTTCCCGCCCGTGGCCGAACGGTTCGAGCGTCTGGAGGAGACCCTCCAGATCTGCCACCAGATGTGGGACCCCGAGAACGTGGGCCCTTACGAAGGGCGTCACTACCAGCTGGCCGAGACCCTGTGTCAGCCAGCGCCGATCAGCCAGCCTCGTCCGCCGGTGCTGATCGGGGGGAGCGGTGAACGCAAGACGTTACGGCTCGTCGCCCAGTACGCCGACGCGTGCAACCTGTTCGGCGGTGCCGACACCAGCGAGGTGGCCCGCAAGCTCGACGTCCTGCGTCGGCACTGCGACGCGGTCGGCCGCGACGAGAGCACCATCCGCAAGACCGTCCTCTACCAGGGTGGCTCGCTGGCGGCGGGCGACACCGACGCCTTCGTCGCCGAGATGGTGCCGTACGCGGCGCTCGGCATCGACCAGGTCATGGTGATGCCGTCGACCGATCAACCAGACGAGTGGGTCGACAAGGTGTGCGGGCCAGTGGTGCCACGTCTCGCCGACCTGTGAGCGCCAGGGCCTCTGAGCCCGCGTCACCTGGCCCGTAAGCTCAAGCGCATGTTCGCCGATCGGTTCGACCGGGTCCGGCACAGCATGGGCCGGCGCGGGGTTGACGTCGCCCTGCTCTCGGTGGGGCCGGAGCTGCCCTGGCTCACGGGCTACACGGCCATGCCGCTGGAGCGGCTCACGATGCTCGTGCTCCCGCGTGACGACGACGCGACCCTGCTCGTCCCCCGACTCGAGGCGCCACGCGTCGTCGAGCGTCCCGAGCTGTTCGGCGTCATCGCATGGGACGAGACCGAGGATCCGTTGGCGTTGGTCGCATCGCGGGTCGGCCCGTCTGCCCGCAAGGTGTCCATCGGCGACCGCACCTGGGCCCGGTTCGTCCTGGGGCTCGTGGAGACGCTTCCGGACGCGGTGTTCGGGCTGGCCGGCGAGCTGATCGGTCCGCTGCGCGCCCGCAAGGACCCCGACGAGATCGAAGCTCTGCGCCGGGCCGGCTCGGCGGTCGACGCGATCGCCGCTGACCTCCAAGGAGGGCGCATTCCGCTCGTTGGGCGAACCGAGGCCGAGATCTCCGCCGACCTGAGCCGCCGCATCGTCGAGGCCGGCCATCAGCACGTCAACTTCGCCATCGTGGCCGCCGGCGAGAATGCGGCGAGTCCCCACCACGAGGCGGGCGACCGCGTCGTCCAGTCCGGCGAGGTCGTGCTGTGCGACTTCGGCGGCACCATGCTCGACGGCACTGGCGTCGGCTACTGCAGCGACATCACCCGCTGCGTGCACATCGGCGAGCCGTCGCCCGAGGTCGCCGAGGCCTACGCCGTCCTCCAGGTGGCGCAGCAGGCGGCGGTCGCCGCGGCCGTCGTCGGCACGTCGTGTGCCGCGGTGGATGCCACCGCTCGGCGCATCATCAGCGACGCCGGGTTCGGCGACCGGTTCATCCACCGGACCGGCCACGGCATCGGTGTCGAAGAGCACGAGGACCCCTACATCGTCGCCGGCAACGACACGCCCCTGGCCGCCGGGCACGCCTTCTCGGTCGAGCCGGGCATCTACATCCCCGGGCGCTTCGGCCTCCGTCTCGAGGACATCGTCGTGGCGTCCGACGGGGGTCCCGATCCATTGAACCGGGTGGACCACGGGCTCGCTGTGGTCGACGGTTAGTCGCCAGCGCCAGCGCCAGCGCCAGCGCCGACGCCGACGGGCGTGCCGAGCGGCCAGCTGCCGTACCGCCACTAGTTCGCCAGGACGGCCCTCGCGACCAGGTCGGTGCCGAAAGCCGTGAGTATCGCCAGGTAGAGCAGCCCGGTCGCGGCCATCACCGCTGAGTAGTAGCGCTCGCGCAGCGCGGCCCGCGTGACGAGCACCAGGATGATCGTGGTGACCGCGCAGGCGACCCAGAACCAGCCGAGCATCCCGCCCCAGCCGTCGTCGACCGACCCGCTCCACACCGAAGCCATGCCGATCGGCCAGAGCATCACCACGACCTCAGCGGGCCACACCCAGCCGGTCCAGCGCACGAGCTCGAGCAGTGGGCGCCTCGTCAGGCCCGGCTGCACGAGATACCAGTGACCGAGCAGCATGGCGTCGGAAACCGCACCGAGGAACGCCGCGCCGACCAGGACCCGGGCGATCGACAGCACCATCGGGTCGCCCGCCGCGACGCCCGCGGCGATCAGGCCCGGTACCCCGACCAGCGGAGCGATGAGGTCGAGACCGGGATGGAACTCACGCCCGCGACGCGGCTCGTCGCGACGGGTGTCGAGGGTTGCATGCGGTTCGGTCTCTGCGTCGGTGCCGCCACCGGCGATGGCCTCGGGGTCGCCGTCAGCGCCTGTTGTGCCGGTCATGGCCCGGACCCGCTCGGCGCGCCGTTCACGGCGCTGGTGCTCGCCCTGGACGCCGGCCCTGCGGCGAACGACCGAGACGGCAAGCGCTGCGCCGCCCGCCACGGCGACACCGAAGGCAGATGCCTCACGCACGGGTACCGGATCGACCCAGAGGCCGACTGCAGCCGCGCCGGCAGCTACCAGCAGGTAGATGCCCCGGAGCAGCCAGCCGTAGCCGAGACCGACCTCGCGCGAGCGGGTCGTCACCCACAGGAACAGCAGCCCGCCGACCGCCCACTGCAGCAGCACCGTGGCGGCATCGAGGCGGATCACCCCCCGAGGTTAGTTCGACCGCACCATCAGTCCCGCTTGCCAGACGCCCGAGCCTGGACCACGAGCGCGAGGCCCAAGCCGATCAGGCCGACCGGCAGCAACCAGCGGCCGTCCTCCACGATCGACCCGCCCGAGACGGCGATGGTCCCAGCGATCGCGAGGACCAGCCCGAGCACCAGGGACACCGGGTCGAACGGGTGCCTATCCACGGGACACCTCGCTTTCATGGACCACTTCGACCTCGCCGAGCCCGACGTGCAGATCGAGCTCGATGCGTCCCCCGCCGGGCCGACCGTCCAAGACCTCCGAACGGTCGATGTCGACCCCGTTCTCCTCATGTCCGTCGACCTTGCTGCCGCCCACCCCGACCTCGATGTCGAGGTCGACGCTGACGTCTGATGGAAGGTACACGTTGAGGGTGCCGATGCCGACGTCGGCCGTCAGCGTCGTCGGCACCTGTGACCGACCCAGCGGCGCATCGGTGAGGTCCAGGACCAGCTCACCGGCCAGCAGCTCCTGAGTGATGTCCAGGCGCTCCAGGTCGGCGAGCGAGCTGACCACGACGTCGCGGTCGCCGCTGCCACCGTCCAGGGGAACGTCGATCAGGTCGCAGAGCGCCAGCACGACCAGACACGCCAAGCCGAGGCCAAGGAGAAGGCCACGCCAGTGGCCCAGCCAGGCCCCCACGATCAACGCGGCCCCGATGACCAGCAGAGCGACGCCGATGGCTTCCTCGAGGTCGACGTCCCAGAGGCCGAACACCGCCAACAGGGCGACGAACCCCGCGACGATCAGGGACACCGCGGCGATGCCGACAGGAAAGCCATGAGGTGGCGCAGGCGGGACGGGGGGAGATAGGGGAGCAGCCGGCCCCCAGGGCGGGATCGGGGGAGGAACCTCGGCCTGAGGACCCGCTGCGACCGGTTCACCGACCAGCGTAGTCATGTCATCACTGGGCGTGGCGAGACCGGCTGGAATTTCTTCGATCGGCCGCCCGCCGCGCGCGTACAGCAGCCAGAGGCCGACTCCAACGAGCAGGGCGCCCAGCACCGGGGGTTCGAACCACCACCACGACCACTGGCCACCGACGAGCATCAGGGAGGCCGCGACCAACAGGCCGATGAGGAGGAGGTTGCTCCGCGCCGGGTTGGCGGTGAGCGAGCTGGCCGGCGCACGGACCCGGGCGACGGTCTCGGGTCGCGTCGGGATCACGATCGCCGCGATCACGTAGGCGACGACGACCGCGAAGCCGCTGGCAAAACCGATGACCACCAACGCCAGCCGAACGATCGTCGGATCGACGCCGAAGTAGTCCGCGAGGCCGCTGCAGACACCGGCCAGCTTCTTGTCCTCCGGCTCGCGGTACAGCCTCTCGGGGCGGCCGTCATCCATGGGCCCAATGATCGAGGGCTGGGCCGAACGCGGCAATCAGGGATGTCCCCGACCAGCTCCCGGAGGCGAAATCCCCTCGTCGTTGCCATCATGATGGAGTGCCGTTGCCCGAGGGGCTCGTTCGAAGCCGCGACGATCGTGTGGTCGCCGGCGTCTGTGCCGGCATCGCGCGCTGGCTGGGCGTCGATCCGGTCGTCGTCCGGCTGGCTGCGGTGCTGCTGGCACTCGCGAACGCCACGGGCATCGCGATCTACCTCACGGCGTGGGTGATCCTTCCCGCGCGGGAGTCCTATCCGGGCCAGACCGACGGCGACGCCGCGGTCGGCCGCGAGCGGGCGAGCCTCAAGAACGCCGTGGCCGTGGGCTGCATCACCCTCGGGACGCTGATCGTCTTGCGGTCGACACTGCCGACCTTCCCGGACGGGGTCGTGTGGCCGGCCTCGCTGGCGGCGGCGGGGCTGGGGGTCGTGTGGGCGCGGGCCAACGAGGTCGAGCGGACGCGCTGGCGTCGGGCGCTCGCGGGGCGGGCCATCGGCGAGCCCCTGGGCCTGATCGCCGGCAAGGGGTTCTGGCTGCGGCTCTGCGCCGGGGGCCTACTGCTGATCTGTGGTCTCGCCTGGTTCTTCCGAGCCAACAGGGCGCTGTCCGACGTCGGAACCGTCGGCGCGGCGGTGCTTGCGACGATCCTCGGTGTCGGCATCATCCTCGCTCCGTGGATCCGCACGCTGTTCAACCAGCTCGGTGCCGAGCGGCACGAGCGGATTCGCAGCGAGGAGCGCGCCGAGATGGCGGCGCACCTCCACGATTCGGTGCTCCAGACGCTCGCGCTGATCCAGCGCCGCGCGGACTCGCCCCGGCAGTCCCGCAGCCTGGCCCGTCGCCAGGAGCGTGAGCTACGGGCGTGGCTGTTCGACGATCGCGCGCCGGACACGACAGCGGCGCCCATGACGCTGGCAGCCTCACTGGACCAGGTCAGCGACGATGTCGAAGCCGACCATGACGTCACCGTCGGGGTCGTGACGGTCGGCGACCTTCCGCTCGACATCCGGGTCGACGCACTGGCGGCTGCGATCCGCGAGGCGGTGGTCAACGCGGCCAAGCACAGCGGCGAGCCCGAGGTGTCGGTCTACGCCGAGGTGACCCCTGACATGGTCAGCGCCTACGTGCGGGATCGTGGCAAGGGCTTCGAACCGACCGAGGTCAACGGCGACCGCCGGGGTATAGCTGACTCGATCATCGGCCGCATGGCGCGGCACGGCGGCATCGCATCGGTGCGCAGCGCTCCCGGCGACGGCACCGAGGTCGTTGTGGTGCTGCCACTCGAAACGGCACCCGAGGAAGAGGAATAGCGGATGCACGACCGTCCTGTACGGGTGTTCCTGGTCGACGACCACCGGCTGTTCCTTTCCGGAGTGCGCACCGAGCTGTCCGAGCGGTTCGAGATCGTCGGCCAGGCCATCGACGTCGAGTCGGCGGTGGAGGGCATCCGCGCCACCCGGCCCAAGGTCGTCCTGCTCGACGTCCACCTGCCTGGTGGCGGCGGCCGCGCGGTGATCGAGGCCATTCGCCGCGACCAGCCCGACGTGGTGTTCCTGGCGCTGTCGGTCAGCGACGCCGCCGAGGACGTCATCGGTGTGATCCGGGCCGGTGCCCGCGGCTACGTCACCAAGACCATCTCGGCCGACGACCTCGCCTCGGCCATCGACCGGGTCGACGACGGCGACGCTGTGTTCTCGCCACGGCTGGCGGGCTTCGTCCTCGACGCGTTCGCCGGCGACCTTCCCGCGGGAGCCGCCGTCGATCCCGAGCTGGACCAGCTGACACCCCGCGAGCGCGAGGTCCTGCGCCTCATCGCCCGGGGCTACACCTACAAGGAGCTGGCCCGGCGGCTCGGTGTGTCGACCAAGACCGTCGAGACCCACGTGTCGTCGGTGCTGCGCAAGCTGCAGCTGTCCAGCCGTCACGAGCTGACCCGCTGGGCCACCGACCGCCGCCTCGTCTGAATCGTTCTGGTCGCGCTCGGCGCGCCTTTCGGGGGTGAGCGCGACCAGAACGACGGCTACTCGCCGATCCGCAGGGCGTCTGCAGGCTGGATGCGGGCGGCCTGGGTGGCGGGCGCCGCGGCCGTCACCATGGCGCCCACTGCGGGCGTCACGAACAGGATCAGCAGAGCCATCCACGGCACGGTGAACGCCAACGGTTCTTCGAAGGCGTCACTCCGCATCGTCTGGTACGAGGTGATCAGGCCGAGCCCGATCCCCAGCACGATCCCCTGCAGGGCGATGAAGCCGGCCTCGGACAGGAAGGCCCGCCGTACGACCGCCGACGGGTAGCCGAGGGCCCGCAACACCCCGATCTGCCGCCGCCGCTCCCGCACCGCCCGAACCATCACCACGCCCAGACCGGCGACCCCGACGACCAGTCCCAACGCGATGTAGGCCTGCAACAGCCGAATGAACGCCTGGGTCTCGCGGACCTCGTCGGTCACCATCCCGAGGAAGGTCGTGGCCTCGGCTCCGTTGGTGATCCAGTCGGCCTCCAGCCGGTCGGCCACGGCCTCGGGGTCCGCCCCGGCGCGCACCCGCACCAGGTGGCGGTTCTCGACGGCGACGTCGCCGAGCAGGCCGACGGCGGCTTCGCGGCTGATCCGCAGGCCGTTGTCGGACCAGTCCTCCTCGATGATCCCGATCAGCGTGAAGTCCTGTTGCTCGCCGGTCGTGGGGTTTGCGGCCTTGATCGAGTCGCCGACGTCCAGGCCGTCGCCGTCGGTCGGTCCGCTGTCCTCGGCGAGCAGCCAGTCGGGCGCGACGGCCAGCGTCGGGTCCGCCATCATGGCCTCGTACACGGCACGGTCGTCGGGATACCGGTCGAGTCGCGCCTCCAGCACCACCACCCCTGGCTCGAGCGCGGCCCGGTCGAGGCCGGTGACTGGCCAGTGGTCGGGGTCGTCCGTGTTGTCGGTCGACAGCTCGGTGAAGCCGGTGGTCAACGTCGCCGCGGTGGCCACGTCCTCGTCGGCCTCGAGCTGTTCCTGGCTGACGGGATTGCTCGGCGACGAATCGACCCAGAGATCCCACCCCGCGCTCTGGTCCTCCGCGATGGCGGGCGCCTCGGAGACGAAGGCGTCGCCGAGCACCGACATGAACGTCAGCATGAACGTGATCAGCGAGAACATCGCCAGAAGCATCGCGGTGCGCGCCCGGCGGGCCATCGGGTACGCCACGGCGAGACGGGCCGCAAGGCCACCCCGCTCGGCGAGCCGGTCGGCGACCCAGCCCCAGATCCGGTCACCCTGCGCGAGCAGCGCCACCACGGCACCGACCAGCACCAGCCCCTGGACGACGAACATCTCGATGCCGGCATCCTCGAAGGCGTCCGGCACGATCTCGAGGGCGGCCACCGACCACAGCGCGGCCAGCGCGCCGGCCACCGCAACGACGACGCGACGCGGGAGCCATCGGCCGAACAGCGGCACCGCCGACAGCAGCGCGAGCGCCGGCCCGATCAGCACGGGGATGGCCGAGTCACCGCTGACACCGAGGTTGAGGACGAGCGCGCCCGTCGCCATCCCGAGCGCACCGAGCACCAGTCGTAGGCGCGACGTCCGGCGCTCGGTCGGTTCGGGCAGGTCGCGGATGGCACGGATCACGTTGAGACGGGAGATGCGCGCCGACGTGCCCAGGACGGTGAGCGTCGAGATCACGAACCCGACGACGGCGCCGACGACCAGGCTGGACGGCCTGACCGAGAACACGACGGCCAGCCCGTCCTCGGCGACCTCGTCGGCCAGGATCCGCTTGATCACCAGGACGATGGCCCGCCCGACCCCGATGCCGACCAGCGCCCCGGCGGCCGCGGCCACCAGCGAGTAGAGCATGCCCTCCAGGGCGAACAGCCGAACCAGGTGGTTCCGCTTCATGCCGACGGCCCGCAGCATTCCCAGCTCGGCCTTGCGTTCCTCGGCCAGCATCACGAACAGGTTGACCAGCAGCAGCACCCCCACCGCGATGCTGAACGTCCCGAGGGCACTGAACATCGAGCGCATCTCGTCGCCGTCCGATGCGGCGGCGTCGAGCAGGTCCTGCTTGGTCTCCATCACCTCGACACCAGCCAGGGTGTCGACCCGCTCCTCCAGCGCCGCGGTCACGCTCTCGGAGTGGACGCTGCCGTCGAACACGCCACCGGCGTTCGACACCAGCAGCTCGCCGGCCGGCGGCACTGCGTCCACCGGGGCGGCGGACCCGCCGGTGGTCGCCCACCCGGCGAGCGTCCCGGGCGCGACGTAGACGTCGTTGTAGCCGGCGAGCCCGACGCGGGGCACGACGGTCGTGACGGTGAACGCCCGCTGCCGGCCGTAGGCGAAGGTCTCCACGGTGTCACCGGTGTTGACCGCGAGGTCGTCGGCCAGCATCTCGTTGACGACCACCTCACCAGGCGCAGGTGTCGGCCCGGCGTCGGCCAGGCCGGTGGCGGCAGCGTCGTCGCCGAAGGCCCGAGCCGCGTCGAAGTCCACCTCGCCGACGCCGACGATCGGCTCGGCACGGTCGCCGGCACGCACGGCCATCTGGCTCACGAGCATCGACAGCGTGCCGTCGGTGTCGGGGATCGGCTGCCGGCCCAGCGCCGTTGCCACCTCGTCGAGCCGGGTGGCGTCGGTGATCCGGACCGTCTCGTCGATGGGGCCGAACTGGGTCCGGCCGACGTCGCGGATCGACGCGTCGAAGGTGTCGCCGGCGACGAAGGCCGCGGTGATGATCGCGGTGCCGAGCGCCGCACCAGCAACGACCATCACAGCCTCCAGCGGGCGCCGGGTGATGTTGCGCACGGCCATGCGGCCGATGTTGCGACGTCGGATCCCGATCATCGGACGGCCTCGGCGACGGGTGGGGCCGGTGGGGCAAGGGTCTCCGTCGCCGCTCCGTCAGGGCTGTCGTCGTAGGTGACGAGGCCGTCCCGCACCTGCACCAGACGCGTGCCGGTGGCACCGATCGTGCGGTCGTGCGTGACCAGCACCAGCGTCTGGCCAGCCCGGTGCGCGTCGTGGAGCAGCTCGAGCACCGACGCCGCGGTCTGGCTGTCGAGGTTGCCGGTCGGTTCGTCAGCCCACACGATCGCCGGCTCGGTCACCAGCGCCCGCACGATCGCCACCCGCTGCTGCTCGCCGCCCGACAGCTCGGTGGGGCGGTGAGTGGCCCGTTCGGCCAACTCCACCCGTTCGAGCATCGCCAGCGCCCGCTTGCGTGCGGCGCCCGGCCGGACACCGTTGACCAGCAGTGGCAGCTCGACGTTCTCGCGAGCGGAGAGCACCGGCACCAGGTTGAAGGCCTGGAACACGAACCCCATCCGGGCGGCGCGGTGCGCGGTGCGCCGGGCGTCGCTCAGCCGGTGGAGGTCGACGCCGTCGACATGGACCGTGCCGGCGTCGATGTCGTCAAGCCCGGAAAGGCAGTTGAGCAGCGTGGTCTTGCCGTTGCCGGACGGCCCCATGACAGCGACCAGCTCCCCCTCGGCGATGTCGAGGTCGATACCCCGAAGGGCCTCCACGTGTTGGGCCCCGGTTCGGTACACCTTCCGGACGCCCCGCGCGGACAGTATTGAAGTCATTGCAGGAACGTAAGACGCGCCTCCCCGACGGGCTATCGGGGATGCCCCTGAGGCGACTCAGGGACAGCGCCGCGCCGTGACGGGGTTGCAGCGGTGGTCGCCACCGCCGGGCAGCTCGACCACATAGCCGGTGTCGAAGCGGTCGTCCGGCACGACGTAGTCGGTCGACACGAAGTGCGCGCCGCTGGCCCAGGCCGCATCGCGCTGCGTGGTGTCGCCGCTGCGGGCTTGCACGGTGTCCGCGTCGGCGCGGGTCCGCACGATGTATCCCTGCTCGACCAGCTCCCGGATGCGGTCGGCATCGTCGATCGGGTCGTTGACCACGACGAACGCTGCGTCGTCGGCTGGCGGCTCTGCAGCGACGAACACCAGCCGGTCCTCGGCCTCCGGATGCAGTGCCCGATAGGCCTCGCGCTCCTCGCCGGCGTCGTCGAGCGTGAACATCACCTGGCCGCGGGCCTGGTTGAGCGTGGGCCAGCGGCCGCGCTCGACAGCCTCGCGCAGCGTCGAGAACTGGCCCTGCACGTCGCCTGGGGTGAGGACCCGGTCGTCGGGGAACACCGACAGGATCTCGTCCTCCAGCTGGGCGAAACCCGGGCTGTCCCAGGCCACCGGCTGGACGAACCCGAGGCTCAGTGGATCGGCCACCGCGTCGTCCTTGGGCTCGATCTGGATGGTGACCGGTATGTGGTTCGGGTTGGCGTCCGACCAGTCGCGCACCTCCTCGAGGCACGACACGAAGGTTGGGCAGGTCGAGCGGTAGTCGACCTCTTGGATGTGGAACACCTTCAGACCCGGCTCGGACAGTCGGGGGTCCGCCGGTTCGAGGCCGAGCAGCGGCACGAGCTTGGGGTCGGCGTACCGGCCGCCATCGGGGTCGTCGACGAAGACGTCGAGCTCGATCTGGCGCACCCCGTGGTCGAGCTCGTCGGTCAGCGGGAGGTGGGTGTATTGCAGGCCGTCTGCGGCATCGCCGAGCACCTCGCGCAGCGCGTCGAACAGCACCGGCTCCGGCTCGAGGTGGTAGCTGTTGTGCGACGCCAGCACCTGGATCTCGTTGAGCCTGAGGCTCGGCCGATTCGGCCTGCCGGGCGGTCGTTGCTCGCACGCGGTGACGAGAGCCAGCAGCGGCACGAGCAGCACGATCCCCAGACGTCGCATACACACAGAGTACGTGTGCTGTTAGAACTCGTTCTGTTCGGGAATACTGGTCGCTATGCCTCGTGCAATTTGGAGCGGCGCGGTGAGCTTCGGGTTGGTGAGCATCCCGATCAAGCTCTACAACGCGGTTTCCCGCAAGAACGTCTCGTTCAACCAGATCGACAGCCGGACGGGCGCCCGCATCCGCTATCGCAAGGTGTCCGACGCCGACGGCAACGACGTCCCCGCGGAGACGATCGTCAAGGGCTACCAGCTCTCGTCGGGCGAGTACGTGCTGATCAGCGACGACGAGCTGGCCACGCTCGATCCCGAGGCCAGCCGCACCATCGAGATCGAGCAGTTCGTCGACCTGGCCGAGATCAATCCCTTATTCTACGACGCCGCCTACTACCTGGCGCCCGACAAGGCGGCCCGCAAGCCCTACGCGCTGCTGGTCCGCGCGATGGAGGAGCGCAGCATGGTGGCGATCGCGCGCTTCGTCATGCGCTCGAAGCAGTACCTGGCGGCACTCCGCTCCGACGACGGGGTGCTGGTGCTGTCGACCATGGTCTATGCCGACGAGGTCAACGACCCTGCCGAGATGAGTGAGCTCGAAGGCGTCGACGACGTGTCGATCTCCGACCGCGAGCTGCGGATGGCCCGCCAGCTCATCGACTCGCTGACCGAGGACTTCGACCCCGGCAAGTTCGAGGACACGCATCGGAACCAGGTGCTCGACCTCGTCGAGCGGAAGGCCGCGGGTGAGGAGCTGGTGGCTCCGCCGACGCCGGTGGCCGAGGAGAAGCTGGTCGACCTGATGGCCGCGCTGGAGGAGAGCGTCAAGGAGGCCAAAGAGTCCCGCAAGCGCCATCCGACGGCCGGCACGCCGGCATCCGAGGAGGACAAGCCCGAGAGGGCAGCCAAGCGGCGCTCTGCCTAGTGTCCCGGGCGCATGACTGCAGTCGAGATCGACGGGCGCGTTCTGCGGCTGAGCAACCTCGACAAGGTGCTCTACCCCGAGACCGGTGTCACGAAGGCCGAGGTCATCGACTACTACGCGCGCATCGCGCCGGTCATGGTCCCGCACCTGGAGGACCGGGGGGTCACGCTGCGCCGCTTTCCGGACGGTGTCGACGGCGGGTCGTTCTTCGAGAAGCGGTGCCCGGGCCATCGGCCGGACTGGATGGCAACCGTCCTCGGGCCCGGCGACCGCCAGGGCGGCATCGACTACTGCTGTCTCGACTCACGTGCGGCGCTGGTGTGGGCCGCGAACATGGCCGCGTTGGAGGTTCACGCGCCGATGGCCCGCGGCGGCGATATCGAGGCACCAACCATGTGCGTGTTCGACCTCGACCCCGGCAGACCCGCCGGTCTGCGCGAGTGCTCGGACGTCGCGCTCGACATCCGTCACGTGCTCGAGCGCTTCGACCTGGTCGCTGTGCCCAAGACCTCTGGTGGCAAGGGGCTGCAGGTCTACGTGCCGCTCAACACGCCGCACACCCACGAGGACTGTTCGGCGTTCGCGCACTCCGTCGCCCGGCTGCTGCAGCGGGCGCGTCCGGATGCCGTCACCTCGGTCATGCGCAAAGCCGAGCGCCCCGGCAAGGTGTTCGTGGACTGGAGCCAGAACAGCCGGCACAAGACCACCGTGGCCGTGTACTCGTTGCGAGCGCAGCCCCGGCCGACGGTCTCGACGCCCCTGAGCTGGGACGAGGTGGAGGCGGCGTCGGCCGGTGACGAGGCGCTGGTGTTCGAGGCGTCGGACGTGCTGAAGCGGGTCGACGAGCACGGCGACCTGTTCGCCGACGCCCTGGACACCGAGCAACAGCTCCCCGACGCGAGCTGGTCGGGTTAGCGGCCAGCGACCCGCGCGAGCTGGGTGATCTGGCCCGGGCGCAGCGCACCGGTTCGACGCTCGACCACGGTGCCGTCGGCGGCGACCGCCACCCAGAACGGGAAGGACGTGGCGCCGTAGGCCATGGCTGCGACACCGCTGGCGTCGCTGATCGTGGGGACCGTCCACTCCTCGTCGGCGAGCCAGGCCGAGGGCGGATAGTTCGGCCGGTTCGACCGGGTGGCGGTCGACACCCCGACCACGTCGACGCCCTCGGGTCGCTCGCCGTGCTCGATCCAGTCCTGGACCACGGGGGCCTCGGCCTGGCAATGGGGGCACCAGTGAGCGACGAACAGCAGCACGGTCGCCTGACCCGTCGCCGGCGCGACCAGGGCGTTGCCGTCGCGGTCCGTGCCCTCGACCAGGGGAGCTACGCGGCCGATCGCAGGATCTGCGGTCGGATCCTCGAAGCTCGGGAGGGCGCTGCCAGCGGCGGCGGCGACGGCGGTGTCGAACGGGGTGGACGCAGCGTCGCGGTCCTGGACCAGCGTCACGACCAGCGCAACGAGACCGACGACGATCACTCCGGCGATGACGCCGAGCAACGGCTGGCATCGGACTTGCTCGATGGGCCGGGTCGTGTGGCCCGTGCTGGAGCTGGTCGTGGGCACGGTGCTGCTCCTGAGTCGGATCGTGCAGTGCCCACCACCGAGAGAGATTACCGAGGTGACCTTCCGCGGCCGTGCCACCTGCACTAGAACAGAGCGGTGGTGCGATCAGGATGGTCAGCGGC